>CAMKLV010000078.1:0-14282 GCA_946413695.1 uncultured Ruminococcus sp.
GACTTAGAATGAGGGAGTGGATTCTTACAAAAATGACGATTTATCTTGACTCCGCCGCGACGTCCCGTCCGGGGGAGGCGTGTCTGAACGCGATGTGCGGAATGATGCGCGAGACATACGGCAATCCGTCCTCTCTGCACCGGTTCGGATTGGAGGCACAGCTTTGCATGGAGCAGGCGCGCAAACAGATTGCGGCGGCGCTCGGATGCGAGGCTGCTGCTGTCATGTTTACATCCGGTGCGACGGAGAGCAATCATCTGGCGATTCGCGGCGCTGCTTATGCATACGGCAGAAGAAAACGCCGCGTGATTACAACAACCGTTGAGCATGCATCGGTGCGTGGTGCGTTTGACATGCTTGAGGCAGAAGGCTATGAGGTGATTCGTGTGGCACCGGATGCGGACGGCATCCTGCATGCGGAGAACATTGCAGCCGCGGTGAATGAGGACACCTGCCTTGTCAGCATGATGCTCGTGAACAATGAAACCGGCGCGATTCTGCCGGTGCAGCAGGCGTTTGCACAGATCAAGCGCGCGTTCCCGCAGGTCATCACGCACTGTGATGCCGTGCAGGGATTCATGAAGCTGCCGGTCAGTCCGGTAAAGCTCAATGCTGATCTGCTGACAGTCAGCGGACACAAGGTTCACGCATGCAAGGGTGTCGGCGCGCTGTACCATAAGAAAGGCGTCCGGCTGATCCCGCTGATGAAGGGCGGCGAGCAGGAGGGGACAATGCGTCCCGGAACGGAATCCGTGCCGCTGATTGTCGGATTCGGCGCGGCGGTGAAGGAGCTTTCCGGTTCGATTTCTGCGCGTGCAGAATATGTCTCCGGTCTGCGAAGCGAATGCATCCGGCAGCTTTCGGAGCTGGAGGGCATCACAGTCAATTCTCCTGCAGAGGGCAGTCCGTATATCCTGAGCTTCTCGGTCAGGGGACTGCGCTCGGAAACAATGCTGCATTTTCTCTCGGATCGTGAAATCTATGTATCGAGCGGTTCTGCTTGTTCAAAGGGAAAGCAGAGCGGTGTGCTGCAGCAGTTCGGCATCAAGCAGGATCTCGCGGACAGCACCCTGCGCGTGAGCTTCTGCGCGGAGAATACGGAAGCGGATATCACCGCACTCTGTACAGCACTGAAAGCGGCGCAGGAGCAGCTGGTGCACAAGAGGTGAGCGCATATGGTCAGACGATATGAGCCGCGTGATCTGCAAGGCAGCGCTGCGGTCTTTTGCAGTGCATTTGCCGCAGAACCGTGGAAAGAAAACTGGACGCAGCAGCTTGCAGAAACCCGTATCTCCGAGCTGACCGGCACGCCGATCTCCGCCGGCTTTGTCTATGAGGAAAACGGCAGAATCCTTGCTGTTGCCGCCGGACGGGTCTGCACCTATTTATACGGCAAAGAATATGTGATTGATGAGTTCTGCGTCTCTGCGGAGATGCAGGGCAAGGGCATCGGCAGCAGACTGATGCAGCAGATCGAGCAGGAAATGCGTGCGGCGGGATGTGTCGGCATTGTTTTGCAAACAACGCGCGGTTATCCGAGCGAGCGCTTTTATCTGAAAAACGGATTTCAGCGCAATCCGGATATGATCACAATGTACCGGCTGCTGAATGAGAAAACATAATTCTCCTGATGCTTTGTCAGGATTATACTATTATTTTTTCAATATATGAATACTAATATATTTGGTAATTGTATTCCAATCGTATTTACGATTTTAAATTTACAATATGCAAGTGAACTGGCAGGCAAGAAGAAGGCGCTTTGCATACTATCTGTTATTTACAGCATTGTTGGGAGCATTACGATTGTCTTGCTGAACAGCAACAATAAACAAGCTGCATTTGAGTGGTTTGTTCTGTACGCACTTGGCTTCTTTGTTTTCAGGTTCATAAGAAATAAGTCAGCAGATTTATTATCGGTAGCTACAAATCCGCAAGCGTTTGACAGCAGGGATTATGCGTATCATAAAATCGTATTGATAAAAAACATGATGATCGCATTATTGATTTTGGTATTTGCGTTCAGTCCCTTATTTGATAAACTGTTCTCAGACAGTGAAATATATGGTTTATCAAGATACAACTATATTTCATGCGCTTTCGCATATATCGTATATTGCGTTTTATATTCCGGATTCTCAAAAACGGTCATCCTGAATGTGAAACCAAAAGGCGCGGTAATAATGAAGAAGGCGATTCAAATGCATGCAGGTAAAAACCTGAAACTGACAAATATACTATCATAATAGTGATTGGTCAGGCAGATATAAAATTGCGGCTCCGTATATAATGGAGCTGCTGAACTGATTATATTATAAACGAGGTTTGTGACATGAGAGAGATTATTCTGGTAAAATACGGCGAAATGGCGCTCAAGGGACTGAACAGAGGCTCCTTTGAGGATGTGCTGCTTCGCAACATCCGCTACCGGCTGAAAAAGCTCGGCAAGTTTTCGTATTCCAAGGCACAGTCTACGATTTACGTTGTGCCGGAGGCGGAAACGGATGAAGCCTGCGGCGAACTGCTCGCTGCTGCGATGCCGCGTCTGAAAAAGGTGTTCGGCATTGCGGCACTTGCGCGTGCGCTGACCTGTGAAAAATCCTTTGCGGATATTTCGGCGCGCTCGGTGCCGTATCTTGCGGATGCACTGAATGCCGCAAAGACCTTTAAGGTCGAGGCAAAGCGTGCAGACAAAGCCTTCCCGATGAAGTCGCCGCAGATCTGCGCAGAGCTGGGCGGAATCCTGCTTGAGCATTATCCGCATCTGCGCGTGGATGTCAACCATCCGGATGTGACCGTGACTGTTGAGATTCGCGATCTGAATGCGTATGTTCATGCAGCGCGGGAAAAGGGCGCGGGCGGTCTGCCGGTCGGCACGGCGGGCAATGCGATGCTGCTGCTCTCCGGCGGCATTGACAGTCCGGTTGCTGCTTATATGATGGCGAAGCGCGGTCTGCGCGTCACGGCTTGTCATTTTGCATCTCCGCCGTATACCTCGGAGCGTGCACTGCTGAAAGTAGAACAGCTCTGCGAAAAGCTGACGCCGTGGTGCGGCAGCATGGCGTTCTACTGTGTGCCGTTCACGGAAATTCAGGAGCAGCTGCAGCGCAACTGCCCTGAGGAATACTTCACAATCCTGATGCGCCGCCTGATGATGGAGATCGCATGCAGACTCGCAGAGCGCGAGGAATGCGGCGCGATCATCACGGGCGAGAGCCTCGGACAGGTCGCAAGCCAGACACTTGCCGCACTCCAGTGTACGGATGCCGTGGCAACGATGCCGGTGCTCCGTCCGCTGATCGGCATGGATAAGACCGAGATCGTCGAGATTTCGCGCAAAATTGATACCTTTGATATCTCAATTCAGCCCTATGAGGACTGCTGCACGGTCTTTACGCCGCGGCACCCGAAGCTGCGTCCGCATCTTGAGGATGTTGCCGCAGCACAGGCAGAGGTCGATTTCGCACCGATGGTTGAGGCAGCGATTGCAGGTGCGACGAAAAAGGTCTTTGCACAGCATATCTCCGAGGAGCAGATGCTCTGAGCACTGTTTCATGTGGAACAATTTGCAAGCAGATACATTGATTATATGATATCATGATTTAGACTGAATGTGAAAATTCGACAAAATATGCCGCTCTGAATTGGTGCATATCACAAAATATCGTGCGGATGTCTTGACAATACGGCACCTGATGTAGTACAATGTTCATTGAGAATAGGCTTACTGCGGCTTACGGCATCTGCCCGGCTGCCCCAAGTCTTTTCTCTGAACGATACATCAGTGTCAGGCGCATCCCGTGTTTTGTGACCGGAACTGCGGCTGCTCTGACCGGATGAAGCGAAACTCGCTTCATGTCCTGTCCGGCGAATCAGCGGATTTGCGGACTGTGATCTGCCGGTTTTCCGGTGACTGCGTACCAGCAGCCGTATCACAGTGCATAAATTCCACGGGGAACCGGATCGGCGGGATTCCGGAGCGGAACGGCGGAACTTCCAGCCGTCCTGCTGACACGGTTTCTGCCTGTCAGATGCACTTGCTGTCGTTGGCTTGACCGGCGGCATCCGGAGAAGATACACGAAATGTGAATTTCCGAAAGGAAATATTGATTGCTGAATGGGAGATGTACAGACTCTCACATGCAAAACCTGTGCGGATGCAGATGCGAAAGGGCGAGCGTACCGATGCTCTCCGGAAACGGATGCAGAAGCAAATGATGGAGGCGTTCAAATGGATATCAGGCAAAATCCCTATCAAGAACCTAGCTGCCCTGACGTACCGCAGAAACCTGCAGGTGCGCAGAACGCAGTACCCGGGAATGATTCCCCGCTTCGGGCGGATGTCACTCCGAACAGGACCAGAAGAACATACAGTGCGCATCGGATGCTGAAGGGTGCCGCGGGACGTGCGGAGACTTCGGACGAAGATAAGCTGAGAGATGTCCTTCGGGAAACGGAACGAGGACAGAATCATGAACGGGACGACATTACGGCGATTTTAGAAGAAGTCGAAGCAAAACGTCACACTACAGCAGATGAACAGCCGAATGTCGAATATTCTTCCGGCAGAACAGAAGCGTCCGCAGGACATCGCGTCCCGCGGGAGGCGGTCACAACTGCTCCGGCAGAACGGCCAAAGGCTGCTGTGCGGCATACGGGAAGGCCGAGACCTGAGACACATACGGTGACTCGGGAGGAGGCAGTCTCGGAGGCGGCACCGCGGCAGCGGAAGGGAAACGGTAAGAAAAAGCGCAAACACTATACCTTTAAGGAGACCTTAAAATTTTTTGTACCGTGGAAAGGCGACTCTCTGTTTGAGTCCTTCCGGAAAATTGTCTTTTCGCTCGCGCTGATTGTTGTCGGCGTCTGTACATTTCTGATCGGCAGCTACTATATCGACCTGTACAAGGCAAAGAAGATGTACGAGGAAATTCAGGCGCGGATTGACGAGGCAAAGGCGAACCGGCATTTCAACGAGGACAGCAATACAGAAGAATCTGTCGGCGGAATGGTTGAATGGTTGGATTTCAACTATTTCGGCGAGACGCTGCTCCCCATCAACCCCGATGCTGTCGGCTATGTCAGCATTGAGGGCACCGAGGTCAGCTATCCGGTGGTGCAGAAGCAAAGATTAAGCGATCCGAATCAAAACCCGAACGACTACTATCTGAACCGGACGTTCAAGCAGGAACAGAGCAAATCTGGCTGCATCTTTATGGATTTCCGGAACCACTTTGACGAGGTAGTCGATCACCGTCGAGTATTCGACAACTCCGGAAATGTTTTCATTTACGGACACAACATGAATAATAGAACGATGTTCGGAAGTCTGCGCGACTATATCAACAATCCGTCATTCTACAGCGCACACCCGATTGTCAATTATTCCTCTCTCTATAAAGATTACGTGTTCAAGATTTTCGCCATCTTTGTTGTAGACGGCGAGGATTACACCTCGGATCTTGCATTTGACTGCTGGAATACATTGGACTTTGCCGATGAGGCCGCGTTCTATGATTATGTGAACGAAGCAAAGAAACGCACAATGATCAACACAAATGTTGATGTGAAGTATGGAGATCAACTCTTGTCGCTGTACACGTGCAACGGACTGGTCGCCAATGCCAAGCTGATTCTGATGTGTCGAGAAGTTCGTGCAGGCGAAGACCCGAAAGAGGGTACGGAGAATGCCACATTGAATGAAAATGTGCTGTACCCGAAGGCCTACTATAAAGGAGGCCGCCCTGTTAATTACGATCCCAAGAAATTCGTGCCGTATGGTCCGAATGCGTAATTCAGGTTTTGATTTCACCGAAATCAAACTGAAGGGAAATGGGATGTCAAGGAGGTAAACGTACTTGTTTCCGCTTTGAGCGGACTGTTTTCTTTCGGTTATGCTGTCTTATATCGTATCTGAGCGGCGAGCGTACAGCCGTCCTCACCCGCGGCGGGAGCTGCGGAGCACATCTCCGCGATATGAGATATTTAGCTTAACAGAGAGATGTACGCAGGTAAACTGCGACGCAGAACAACGCGTTGTTCCCGGATGGCGCGCGCTGAAAGGCCGGATTGGGACTGACCGGACGGCGAAGGGAGGACACAAACGATTAGACAAAATCCCCACAGCAATCTTGGGGAAATAAAGCCGGGCTAACCCGGTGAGATTGATAAATTGGAGAGAAACTATGCAAGCTCGAACGCGAAGAAACCGCGTGGCGATTCTGGTTGCAATGGCTCTGTGTTTCACCAGTACATGTGCAATTCAGAGCGACAGAGACGCCATGCTGCGCTCAGGAGCTGCCAATACTGCGTTTGCCGCTACAACAGGAGGCTTTGAGAACGAGACGGACGTACAAGCCGTTTTGGGACCTGCCGACTCGCGCAGCAGCCTTCAGTCGGGTGCAGACGCATATGAAGTTGCCGATTTGCGGAAGGCTGATCTTTATGAATATGATGACAGCCTTATGCTTGTTCGGTATGAGGCAGTTGAATCTGAGCCGGACGAAACGCCAACGACTACTACTGCAACGACAACTGCTGTCACAGTTGACAGCGAAAACGATATTACCACTGTTACGTCGGTCGTAACAACCTATGAAGAACCTGTTGTCACAGCTCGCGAAACCATTGCCGCAGAACCCGGCAGCGTTGTGTTCTATTCCTCCGGATTCGGACACGGCGTCGGAATGAGCCAGAACGGCGCAAATTTCTATGCAATGTATGACGGCTGGACGTACGATCAAATTCTGAGTCTCTACTATCCCGGAACGATGCTGGTTCAGACCGGTACCTCGGAATGGGAAACCATGACAGTCGGCGGAAAGACTGATACAGTTGTGTCGATCCTCTCGCAGATTGTCAATAACGAAATGGGCGATTCTTTCTCTGTCGAAGCCATCAAGGCGCAGGCAATTGCAGCTTATACCTACTATCTGTATAACGGATACGGTGCGGGTATGATCTGCAAGGCGAATCCGTCCGAAAAGATCGTGGATGCTGTTCGATCTGTTCTCGGTATCGTTGTGTACTATGAGAACGCTCCGGCACTCACATCGTTCTATGCATCCAGCGGCGGCGCAACGGCTTCCTGCAAGGATATCTTCTATGCTGATCTTCCTTATCTGCAGAGTGTGCCCGTCAGACATGACGAATCTTCCGATCCGCATTTTAACAGCACCAAGGTCTTTCATGCCGACGTGCTCAAATCCACACTCGAAAACACTTACCATGTCACGCTCACAGGCAACCCATATGATTGGATTCAACTTGAGTACGGTGACGGCGGCTATGTAGCCAGCGCGCTCATCGGCGGGCAAGTTCGCGTGAAGGGCAATGACCTGCGCGGCGTACTTGGTTTGAAGTCTCCGAAGTTTGAATTTGCGTATCAGGCGGCATCTGCCTCTGACGCTGTTCAGAATGCAGCGAACGTGAATGATTCCATGACATCTCAGGGTGAGACAGCAGCGGAGGAATCCACACAGGATATGTAATCCGCATCAATTGAATGTGAAAAAATCCCGTACAGGAAACTGTGCGGGATTTTTTGATACATGTGGATTTTTGTACGATTTCACTGTGAAATGCTACGATATATCATTGACTTTCGGGCATGATTGTTCTATAATGACAATATAATACGAGGGGAGGGTTTGCCATGCAAACAAAGAGAATTGCCGTTTTTGCCGCAGCGATGCTGTTTGTACAGGCTGCAATGCCGCTGAATGCTTCGGCGGCTTCTGCAAGCGATGTCCGGCATCTGGTGAAAACACTGACGACAAACGGCGCAATGACAAAGGCAGACGACTTCAACGGAGACGGGCTGGTCAATGCAGTGGATCTGACGCTGATGAAGCGTGCGGTTCTTGCAGAGGCACAGGCGGATACCGGCGAGGTCAAAGCCCAGACCGTGACCGCGATCACCGAGCAGACCAAACTGATCGGCAGAACGCTCACGAAGGACGGCGTTACATGGCTCGTGCACAGCGGCTCAGCCGTTGAGTGTACCGTCACGGGCGTGGAGGCGAGCGTCACAATCGAGGGCGACGGCAATGTCCGGAGCGATGCGAAATACCGTCCGCGCTACGGCGTCTATGTGGACGGCGAGCTCATCAAGGATGTTGTCATGGGTGAATCGGAGCAGGTGGTCAAGCTGTTTTCCGGCACAGAAAAGCGCACCGCAACGGTCAAGGTCATGCATCTTTCCGAGGCGAACAACGGCGCGATCGGTGTCAAACAGTTTGATGTGAAGTCCTCAGCGGCGAAACCGGTGCAGCCGACGGCGAAGAAAGATCTGACCATCGAGTTCGTCGGCGATTCGATTACCTGCGCTTACGGTGTCGGTGCGGATTCGCAGTATGTCGGTTTTGAGACTGCGACTGAGGATTTCTCCAAATCCTATGCATATCTGACTGCGCAGCTTCTCAATGCGGATTACAGCGCGGTCAGCTACAGCGGCTACGGCATTGTCTCCGGCTATTCGAGCGACGGAAAAAAGAATACGGATTCGCTTGTGCCGCCGGTCTATCAAAATGTTGCAAAGAGCACGGATTACGCAGTGCCGTGGGATTTTGAAGCGCATCCGGTGGATGTGGTCTTTGTGAACCTCGGCACGAATGACGATTCCTACGCAAGCAAGGAACTGGAAACGCGCGGCAAGGAATATCAGACCGAGTATCTGGCGTTCCTCAAGCAGCTCCGCAAGTGCAATCCGGATGCTGCGATCGTCTGTACACTCGGCATCATGGGCTGTCAGGAGCTGTATCCGTATCTCGAGGCTGCGGTCAAGGAGTTTGGGGATGCGAAAACGAGCTGCTATGAGTCGCCGACGCATAACATCACGCAGGACGGCATCGGCGCGGACTGGCATCCGTCTCCGGTGACGCATGAGAAGAATTCCTATCTCGCTGCGGATCACATCTGCAAGGCGCTCGGGATTTCGTACAGCGGTGTCGGTCTGGATTTTGCAGCGGACGGCGAATACGGATGCGATTTTGACAAATCCAACGGCGCAGACGGCTGGCCGTATTTCAGCGACTGGAACAAATCGCTCAATATCAACATTTCGAGCGGCGGCACATCGCCCGAGGAGATTCTCGGCTATGTCCGCAAGCTGAACCTGACAAAGGGTACCTATACACTCAGCTTTACCGTCAAGGGCGGCGAAAAGGCGGAGATTCCGTATATTATCCGCAGCATGACCGATCACAAGAAGGTTTACTGTGAGGGCGTCTGCAAAGGCGGCGCGGCTTCTGAGAAGTTTACGATTGCCGCGGATGCGCCGGACAGTGAGATCGTATTTCCGGTCGGTGCAGTCGGCGGACTGAACCTGACATTTGAGAGCATCACGCTTTACAAAACCGAAGCATAATCTGAGAAGATACCCATAAAATAGCCCCTGAGTGTCAAAAACACTCAGGGGCTTTCTTGATTGATTTTGTAAGTGAAATCAGATATTATCATTGTAGAAACTCAAAAATCTTGAAAACAATTCTGTATCAAGCATATTGCACCATTTGTTTCTGTCGAGATGCTGATGAATATAATCTGCTTTATCCGCTTTGAATCGTTCGTTGTTTTCCTCTGCGTTATAATCATAATCAAGCGTTTTGAGCCATTCATCAAACGCAGCATTGAACTCGTTTACATATGTCTGATCGTCAAAAATGAAATTATGTCCTTTGTCCTTCAGCCGGATAAATTCAAATCGCGGGTCATCCTTATATGCATCGTAATACAGGTCGAACCCGTATTCGATCGGAACAACACCGTCATCTTCACTGTGTACGATCATGACTTTTGCATCGCTGTTTTCAAAGCCGTCCATCGCTGTATTGGAAGCATATTTTCCGTATCGGATGCGCTCATGCATCCGAATGAACGGCATCATTGTGTAGATGACGTTCCCTGCCTGTTCCTTTCCGCCCGCTTCAAACAGATCAGATGAACGGTTACAGCCCGAACATTCAATCACCGCCTTGACCTCCGGATGATATGTGAGAACACTGCATACGCTGTAACCGCCCCAGCTGTGACCGAACAAGGCAATCGGCAGCTTCGGGAAGTTGCCGCTGTTTTCCACAAAGGTGATGGCGTTGTCAAGATCAATCTGTCCCTGCGGGATACCGCCTACACCTTCTCCTTCACTTTTGTCATTGCCGGTTGCATCGTAAGCAAACACATAATAACCGTTCTGCGCAAAGAAGTTTGCACATTCCATGTAGGAATTGTGTCCGGCGCCGAAACCGTGCGCGATCACAATAATACCTTTCTGGTTTTCTCCTGCGCTGTACCAATAGCCCTGAAGCTTCTGCCCCTTGTCTGACGGAAACGTATACTCGGAACAGGACAATCCCTTGTAATCTTCAACATACAGCAGATACGGCTCGTAGCTTTCAAAGCGTTTGTTAAAATTATCGTTATATATACTGACAGACAGTGCCCACCATCCTGCGATGACCGCAGCAAGCACACATAACAGAATGATGATGACGATTTTTTTCTTTGATTTTTTCATTCTTTCATCCTCTTTTACTATTCAGATAATTACCTGTGAATGAAGTGCTGTCAATAGAAATGCCATAGTACTTCTGACCGGACATCACAAATACTATGGCGTATTTTCTATATGAGCATGCGCGCTGTTCTTTGATTACGCTTCCATTGCGGGCATCCAGTGGGAAACCGGCATGCCGTTTGCCTTGAATGCGTCCAGCAGTGCATCGCGCTCGTTCTTCGCGAGCGGAACAGTAATCAGGCAGGCATTGTTCACTGCGGTGACTGCCTCATCCGCGTGACCGTTCTCCGCCAGATACTTCGATGCAAACTCACTGACTGCGATTTCATTATAGCTGCCTTCAAAGCGGATGAACATGCCGCAGGTCAGCTCGTCGATACCGGCGATGAAATTCTGTGTTCCGACATCTTCCCAATCCTGCGAGAACACCGTTTTGTGGTGCTTGATTGCCTCGATGACATCGCCCATGACAGCGCTTGCCGTCGGGAATTTGCCGGCGCCTCTGCCACAGAAGTATGCGCGGTCGATTGCATCGCCGCAGACCTCAACGCAGTTGAAGACGCCGTCCACGCGCGAGATCATGTTCTCGTGGGGGACAAACATCGGCAGGACAGCCGGAAGAATTCTGCCGTCATCAAGCTTTTTGACGAATGCGATCAGCTTGACTGCGCCGTCAAGTGCATCGGCAGAGGATGCATCCTCAAGTGAAATCTCGCGGATGCCCTTGGTGTAAACGCTTTCCGGATAGACATGCTTGCCGAATGCCAGCGAAGCCAGAATGCAGATCTTGCGGCATGCATCGTGACCGTCAACGTCTGCGCTCGGCTCACGCTCCGCATAGCCGTGCTTCTGTGCCTTTTCGAGCGCAACTTCAAAGGTCATGCCGTCGGTGAGCATTTTATTGAGGATATAGTTCGTTGTGCCGTTGAGGATGCCGTAGATTGCGGAAATCTCATTTGCGGCAAGGCAGCGGTGCAGCGGGCGGATGATCGGGATTGCGCCGCCGACGCTCGCTTCAAAGAAGCAGTTGCAGGCGTGTGCCTTTGCCTTTGCAAGCAGCTCAGCGCCCTTTTTCGCGATCAGCTCCTTGTTCGAGGTGACAACGCTGATGCCTTTTTCAAGGCACTGCTTCAGATAGGTGAATGCGGGCTCGACACCGCCCATGCATTCCGCAACGACCGTGATCTCCGGATCGGAGAGGATCGCATCCATACTTTTCGTGAATTTGTCTGCATACGGCGAATCCGGAAAATCACGAAGATCGAGGATATGAGCAAGCTCAAATGCTTCGCCTGCCTTCTGCTCGATCTTCTTCCGATTGCGATAGAACAGCTCCACAACACCGGAGCCAACCGTACCAAATCCCAGAACTGCAAATTTTTTCATGTGCATACTCGCCCCCGCGACCGGGAGCTTTTGACCTCATTTCATTTGAATTTTGCCGTGCGTCGGCATCCGCCGCTCAGCTTCCGGAGAGAAGCCGCACTTCAACAACGCCCTTGCGTTCCCCGAGTGCACTGCACAGCGCCGAGACATTGGCAGCGCCCTGCAGCCGGAAGGTGACTGTCACCGCAGCCGCACCGTCCACAGGAATGCTCTGATTGAGCGTCAGGACATTGGCGTTTGCATCCGAGAGCGTGTGCAGCACGCCGGAAAGGATGCCAGCCTCATCATGCAGCAGCAGATAGACCGTGAAGATCTGATCGCGCATCTGCTCCTCATAGATGAATACGGAGTCGCGGTACTTATAGAAAGCGCTGCGGGAAATCCCGACCGCCCGACATGCCGCGGAGGAGCTTTTTTCCTCGCGGTTTGCGAGCATGCGCTTGACAGTCAGTGTTTTGAGAATGACCTCGGGCAGAACGGAGGAATCAACGACCACCCAGTTTTTTTCGTAATCAGACATGGTATGTGTACCTCATGATGCCTTCCGTCTCAGACGGACAGTTGTTTTTGTAACATGACCATTATACCATATTATACGTAGAATGTCAAGTGCCGCCGTGCGGATTGACACGTAAAAAATCAGAGGAGGAATCCGGTTTCTTTTATCCATATTGAGGTCAGAATCCGGAGGGTAAACGATATAACAAATAGATTTCCTCGCGTATGCGCGGAAAACCTGCCGACATGGAAATTGTTACACAAGCGCCAATATCGTTAAAACATTATAAGATATCTAAAAACGCAAGATTGCTATTGACAAACCGTGCAAAAGAATATATAATAGATAACAACACGAGGTATTGTGGCAAATTTGAAATGCAAACACTATATCTTGTGTTTTCAGCATTCACCAGCTTACCTGCGGATTTGGGCAAGGTGTGAATATGCTGCATATTTTAACGAATCTGAAAATGGGGTGTAGACTTGAAAATCGCAGGCTTACAGAAGCTCACGCTGCTGGATTTTCCGGGAAAAACTGCCTGCACGGTGTTTACATGGGGCTGTAATCTCCGGTGCCCGTTCTGCCACAATGCAGGACTTGTGACGGAGGCGTTTGCGGAAACGGTCACAGCGGACGAGCTGTACGCGTTTCTGAAAAAACGCATCGGATTGCTCGATGGTGTATGCGTCACCGGCGGCGAACCGCTGCTCCAGCCCGATCTGATTTCGTTTTTGCAGCCGATTCACGAAATGGGGTTCGAGATCAAGCTTGATACGAACGGCACCCAGCCTGAAAAGCTCCGCCGGATCTGTGAGACAGGACTCATCAGCATGGTGGCGATGGACATTAAGAACAGCCCTGAGAAATATGCTGTGACCGCCGGCACTGAGCGGCTCAGCATTGACTCTGTGCATCAGAGTGTCCGCTACCTCATGCAGCAGGGGGACATCCCTTATGAGTTCCGTACCACGGTTGTAAAGCAGTATCACACTGCCGAAGACTTTTCCGCCATCGGAAAATGGATCCGCGGCGCGAATGCCTATTATCTGCAGAATTTCCAGAATACCGGCAGACTGATTGACAATTCAGTTTCCGGCTGCACACCCTCCGAGATGCGGGAGTTCCTTGAGATCGTCCGCAGGGATGTGCCGAATGCCGCGCTGCGCGGGATTTGATTTCTCGGCTCAATATTATTATCAGGAGGCTTACTCATGTATCAGGTTACCAAACGTGACGGCAAAGTGGTCGATTTCGAGATCACGAAAATCGCAGAAGCGATCCGGAAAGCATTTGATGCGCAGAACAGACAGTATCATCCGTCTGTCATTGATTTCCTTGCACTGCGCGTGACTGCCGACTTTGAGAACAAGATCAAGGATGACATGGTCGCTGTTGAGGATATTCAGGACAGCGTTGAGCATGTGCTGGCAGAGGGCGGCTACAGCGATGTTGCAAAGGCATACATCCTCTACCGCAAGCAGCGCGAGAAGCTCCGCAACATGAAGTCCACGATGCTCGATTACAAAGAGACCGTTGATAAGTATGTCAAGGTCAGCGACTGGCGCGTCAAGGAGAACTCGACCGTTACCTATTCCGTCGGCGGTCTGATTCTCAGCAACTCTGGTGCCATCACCGCGAACTACTGGCTCTCTGAGATCTATGATGAGGAGATCGCAAATGCACACCGCTCCGGCGATATGCATATCCACGATCTTTCGATGCTGACCGGTTACTGCGCAGGCTGGTCGCTCAAGCAGCTGATTCAGGAAGGTCTGGGCGGCGTTGAGGGCAAGATCACTTCCGCTCCGGCAAAGCATCTTGCAACGCTCTGCAACCAGATGGTCAACTTCCTCGGCATCATGCAGAATGAGTGGGCAGGCG
>CAMKLV010000079.1:0-13714 GCA_946413695.1 uncultured Ruminococcus sp.
TGGCAAAAAGACAAGCAGATATCTTCAAGAGATAGTTGGGACATCAATATTATATCATATTCTCGCTGAAAGTGCAAGATTCGGACACTGTTCGCTGATTCAGACAAATCATACCTCTCAGGCGACAGATCAAGAAACAGCCGCTTTGCACATCATGCAGTACCGCAACCAAAACACCTGAATCACGGGCGCCGACCTGAACGGCTGTCCTGTTTTCATTCTGCGGATAGAAATGCCCGCCTGCTTTGGTCACAGACGGGCATTTTTCATATTCCGTTTTCTGCTCTCAGTTCATCCAGATAGACCTGAGGTGATTTGCCGATAAACCGCTCAAATTCGGCGGAAAAATCCTCCTCGCTTGCATAGCCGCAGAGCTGCGCGACTTCTTCGACGGTCTGATTCTCCGCCAGATGCACCTTCATCTGTCCGGCGATAAAGCGCAGACGGGTATGGATCAGATCATCCTGAAACCGGCTGCCGTTTTCGGCTTCATATTGCTGCAGAAAATCTGCTTCGCTGAGATTCAGCTCGTCGGCAAACCGCGCCGCCGTAAACCGGTCAAACGGCTTGCGGAAAATGAAATCGCGGATCTGCTGCAGGCGTTCTTTCGCCGTGCCGGAATCCGGAACAGCTTTCACGCGGACAAGCTGTTCATGCAGCCGGTAAAACAGCATCCGGAAATACAGATCCGTTGTCTCAATCCGGTGCAGATGCGCAGAATAAAACTCAAAGCAGATATCGCGCAGAAGCTTTGATATTTCCGTGCCCTTCGGCAGCGCGACCGGTGTATTGAGCGGGATATTCATCGTGCGGAGCAGCGCTTCTTCCGCGGCATCCGGCGCAAAATGCATCCAGTCATCATAATATTCCTCACCGTCCGCGCCGTAGTTCTGATAGGCGTCCGGTGTATAAAGCACCCATGTATAGGCAGGGAACTGCCGCATCTCGCCGTTTACGAAGATCCGGCACGGCGATTTGATCAGCAGGAACACCCAGTCTCCCGCACCGTGTTCGCGTTCATTTACAAAATCGGTACCGTGAATCGAGTTCCATCCGATTTCATCCATTCGCATGTGTATCAGCTCCTTTTCTCTATCATAGCATATTCCTGCGTGAAATGCAAGGCTGGAGTCATATTTTCTCCATGAATGAAACGGAAGCGGTAAAATCAAGAGGACGCCCTGCTGCGTAGGACGCCCTCTTTCTGTATGATTCGTTTATTTTCTGAGAAGCATCCGCTTCAGCAGTGTCAGGTCAATGGCGTTGATGATCCGATTGTCATCGAGATCAGCCTGCTTTGCCTGCTCGCTGTTGAGCTGCTCAGTGCCGAGCAGATATTTGCACAGCATGACTGCATCCGCCGTGGACACATTGCCGTCCCGGTTGATATCTCCGCCGGATGCCTGTCCGCCTGCTGCCGTGAACGTAATCTTGTCAACATTGAATCCGCCCTGCTGTGCATGCAGCTTCAGATCGGATTCGCCGGCAGGCAGCTCCAGCGTCACCTTGAACTGCTGCCAGTTCTGCCAGCCGCCGGTCGCCGGAATATCGAGCGTACCGAGTGTATTGCCGCCGCAGGAGAATGCGATCTGTCCGCCGCCGTTTTCGGATGCAGCATCCAGCGACAGCTCATATTTCATCGCCTGCGGCACAGAGATCGAATAGCTCATCCAGTCTCCGGATTCAATATATCCGACATTCTTTCCGCCCTGTGCGCAGTCCTCCAGCTCCACGCCGCTCATGGAAGTATAGTTTTCAGCTTCCAGCACTGTATTGCCGGAGCCGGACAGAGAAAGCCGCTCAACATTCTGCGTCTGCGGCGTGCCCGTTGTAGTCTGCGGTTCCGGATCGGTACCCTGCGGCTCGGGATCTGTTGTCTGCGGTTCGGGATCGGTGCCGCTCTTCGGAACTGTTCGCCATACCGCATTCTCAGCATGTGCATTCAGGATCTTTTTGAGGTAATTGCCGGCTTCTGTCAGCGAGCTGCCGTCTCCGCCGAAAATACTGGAACCCTCCGCCTTGCTGCTGATCGCCCAGTTGCACCATGAAAGCTTGTTGGAATCCATCCACGAAAGCCACTGTTCTGTCGAGCCGACATTGACAGCGCCGTCACCGTCTGCATTGACCGTTCCCCATTCGGATACAAAGACGGCTGCATTTTTGCTGAGTGCCGCATCGCCCTTTCCGCGCAGTTCGCCGCCGTGCGTGCCGGCATAAAAATGCAGAACATATGCAACATTGCTGTCATTGATCGGATCATTTGCGGCTGCATCGACATCCTGAGACCATGTCGGCGTGCCGACGAGGATCAGATTATCCGAGTACTTGCGGATCTCCGGAATCACCTGCTCGGCATAGCCTTTTACGGCAGACCATGAGACCTTTGTCGGTTCATTGTAAAGCTCAAAGATCACATTGTCATATTTTCCGTAATCACGCGCAATCTCGGAGAAAAAGCTTTTTGCTGCATTCGTATTATTATGTGCGCCGTGCGAATGCCAGTCCACGATTACGTAGATATCCTTTGCGATCGCTGCATCCAAGACGGAGCGCAGTGCGCCGACGTCTCCGCCGTTGTAGATCGAGCCCTGATCGTCTACGCCGAGCGAGCAGCGCAGGATCTCACACTTGAATTCCTCAACCATACGGTCAACGGTGCCGCTGTTCCAGTACTGCCCCTGCCAGTTGCTCCAGAAAAAGCTCATTCCCTTGACCTGCACCGGTTCCTTGTAAGATGAACCGATGATCTTGTTTCCGCTGGTCTGAAGCTGACCGTAATAACTGACCGGTCCGCTCCCTGCCGCTGAAACTTCCGAAGGTTCCGGTACAAGCAGAACCCGCGGAAGGAGTACAGCTGACATCATAAATGCGCAGACTGCACTCAACGCCTTTTGAATTTTCATAAAGTTTGCCCCTCCAAAAAAATATTTTGATTAACGCATTTTAATAATGCACCAATCACCGTGTCATGCGCATCAGTCCGGCTGTGTTTCTGTCTGCCTGAGCCGGCCTGATCCGGAAACGTTCCGTTCTCTCATTGTGCCCCCAAAAAAGCATGGGAGATCTATCTATTTATGATTATAACATTTTTGGGGCAGTTAGACAAGACAACCGCAATCATTTAGCGCAAAACCGTCGCTGCGCATAAATATATTCAACATGATTTCAGATAAGCAGTACAATCGACCTTAAATGCGCGGCTGTTTCAGCAGTATGTACTTTGATGATTGACGGTGCGAACAGAGATCGTATAGGCGGGAATCAGCCCTGCTGCATTGCTCCTAGCATTGGCATACTGCACCGCTTCTCGCCATGAGATGTTGTCAACGGGCAGATCATCGCCGTCAAAGGTGCTGGGGTTGCTGCCCATAAGTGCTTCATAGTCAGACTGCTTTGTTTCGTTAGCATCAATATATTGATGTCCAAACTATCTCTTAAAGAAATCTGCTTGTCTTTTTGCCATGATACTGCGCATCTATTCTTCATGATTTAATTGGAACATCAATAGCACATATTTCATACAGGTTTCATACAGAGCCAATAGGCTTTAGGAATTTAACGCGATATATTTTCACATGCCGCCTTTATAAAAAATCCGCCTGAACCGAATGAAAGCTCAGGCGGATCAGGCGGCAGTGCCGACATCCATTTTTCTACACGCAGGGCGTGCCTCCGTTTTTCTATAGCTGTCCAAGAACCATTACAATATCAGACGCAGACTCTTTTCGGTTCCGCTTCTCATAAAGCAGATTCAGAACCATTTGCATTACCGAGCATTGATTCTTCTCAGCCCATCGCGCTGAATAGGAGCATGGTTCTCTGACGGCTGTAGACATATGGCTGTCGGTTCTACCGACCGGCACTGCAGGTGGAATGGCTTTATTATAGCACGGGAGCTGCGTTTTGTCCTATGCGAAAAAGCCATTGCGGGTGATAGTTTCAGGCTATCGCTCCGCGCATACAGCAAAGAAATCCTGCCGCAGCTTTGCAGCACATTCCGCGCGGCTCCTGCCGACTGCCTGCCACAGAATCTCGCCGTTTTCATCCGCAATATTGAGAAAAATGCCGTCGCACTGTCCCCAGCCGTAGAGGATATGCCGCCTGCCGTTCAGTTCAAAGCTGCATTCCTCGCCGGATTCTGCACAGCGCAGCAAATGCTCCAAATCAACAATCTGCGTTCTGCATGCTATATTTTGCATCTTATCCCTCCGAAATGGTCTGACAAAGAATATCCGTGAACTGTTCGATCTCCTGCACGGTCGTCAGATGCGACAGACTGATACGCCATGAAGAAAGCGCATTTTTCCGGTCATGCAAGATCGCCATGACCGCTCTGGACGGCGTATTCGGCACAGAGCAGGCGGATTTCACGGAAACGCACACGCCTTTTCATCGAGCAGCCGGCGCATCTCCTCACCCTTGATGCCGCTGACCGACAGATTCAGAATATGCGGCACCTGCGAGCCGTAGAGCATGCCCATGAGGACCGTTTCGATCACATCGTCAAAATGATGCCCCAGCGCAATTTTATTGCAGCCGAGTTCCTTTGCGGTCTTGTAGAGATGTCCGCGCCGCATCCGCGCACAGAGATAGCAGGGATGATGATCGACCTTTGCGACGGCATCGAAAATGCCGGTTTCAAAGACCTGCACCGGATTTTCCAGCAGCTCTGCATTTTCGCGTATCTTCTGATAATTGATCTCGTTGTAGCCCGGATTCATGACGAGGAACACGACCTCAAACGGCACTTTGGAATACCGCTGCAGACGCTTCATGCACATCGCCATGAGCATCGAATCCTTGCCGCCGGAGATACAGACAGCGATTTTGTCGCCCGCCTGAATCAGCTCGTATTCCTTGATGCCCTTGAGAAATTTCGTCCATATCTCCCTGCGGAACTTATTGACAACCGAAAGCTCAATGCTGTTCGGCATTTCGGTTCTGACCGGTCTTTCCGTCATAGCGCGCGCTTCTTTTATTATTCATATAGAAACAGTATGATTATATCACACTCTCTGCTGTTTGTCAATCTGTTTTTTATTGGCACGAAGAAACCGCTGTCCGCATGAGGACGTCACGCCGTCTGATTGTGCATATCAGGCGGCGGTTCGTGCAGTTTCAGAGAACTTGACTACTTGGCAAATACATAGATGAATGTTATATTGATGTACCAATTAAATCTTGAAGAATAGATGCGCAGGATTTTTGTCATGAGACAAGGCAAGGATTTCTAACGCAGTATCATGGCAAAAAGACAAGCAGATATCTTCAAGAGAGAATTGGGACATCAATAAAACGAAAACGGTATCTTCTCGAATCGTCATGATTCATCGAGGATACCGTTTTTTATAATTATCAAATTTGATCCTGCCTTTAGATGGGGTTACTTAGTGGCTGTTTGGCATTGTCATAATCAGCCGATCTTTTCAAAGCCCATTTCCATGCCTTTGTTTTCCTTGCCGTCAGACCAGAACAGTCTGCTGCCCTTTTGACGGAAAAATGCAGTGCCGTCGCTGTATACCACGGTGCGGGTTTCAGTTCCGTCCTCTGTTGTGACAATATGTGTCAGCGTTCCGCCGCCCGTGCATTCCAGACCGGTGTTGTCTGACATGCCGCTGCACGAATAGCTCCAGATATTGTCCTCGGATGCGCTGTCTGCCCAGTGAATTGTCACGAGATAGCCTTCACCCTGTTCACCGATCTGAATGGTGCATCTGTCGTACTGCCAGATTCCGATATAATCGGAGAAATCATCTTCACGCTGATCTTTTGGAAGCAGTCTTGCCATGCCGCCGTTTCCGAGATAGAACGCGCCTTTTCCGTCCGGTTCGCAGTCATATGTTCCGTTCCAGACCTCGTTGCTTTCTTTGTCGCGGAATACGAAAAGCGGTGATTTGCTCCCGTCCGGATGCTCGTCATATTCCAGCTGCACAACACCGTTTTTCCGAATCGAACCGTCTTTCGGCTGATACATATAAGTGCCGTCTGCGTTCACCGTGACATATCCTTCATCAATGAATAATTCACCGGGTTTCTCGTCCCGAAGCTGATAACGATATTCACCGGTAAGCACGCTGACATCCGGCTCTGCCGGCACATAGTCTTCGATCGGGCTGATATATTTTGCCTCGATATAGCCGATTTTATTCTGATAATTCACAGCACACCAGCCGGATTGATCGGGGACGGTATAATAATTGACCTGCGTGTCGCTCGGGATTTCGATCAGAACCTCTGCATAGGGGTGCGTGCCGCTCATCAGTTTGACATCGGCATTGACAGAACCGCCGAGGACATTGTCGCCGCCGAGTGCCGGATCATAGGGCGGGATATCCTTGACGGACTTTGCTGCAATGTAACCGGTCTGATCCTGAAAGACTGTCATGAACCAACCGGATACGCCGCTTTCCTTCACGCCGATCTGAGTTGCATCCGGAATTGTAATCAGCGTTTCGGAATTGGAATCCGGCTGACTCTTCACTGCGGTATCTCCGATTACATAGCCGCCGAACAGATCTGCACCCGGCTTTGCTGCTGTTTTTTGTCCAGCGCTGACGCTGACATTTCCGTCCGAATCCAACGAAACATCAACGGACTGCCCGTTGACTTTGATGTCGGTGTCATCCAGAACGGAAGCTGCAATATCCTTTGCCGCGGACATGGTCTCATCATTGATGTTGACGGTGCAGCCGGTCAGGCTGACTGCTGCGGTCAGGATTGCGATTGCGAAAAGTTGCTTTTTCATGGTGCATTCTCCTTTACATTTAACAGTATTCGATCATTTGGTTTCATCAGCTCTCCTGCTGACAATGCCATTATAGCAAATGATAAAGCGTTTGTGTGCAGAATTACAAATTTGTAATTGCAGGTGTCCTTTCAGCCTTGGAACATGCTTATTTGCCCGTATCAGCAAAAAAACAGACAGCCGTTCAGACTGTCTGTTTTCATGTTGTTATTCCTGCCTGATAAAATGCAGCTCGCCGGACTGATCGCCGAACAGATCATTCAACGGAATTGAGCCGGAAGCATCCAGTGTATAATATACGGTTCCGTTGTCTCCGTAGAATGTAAAGCAGAATTCCTTTTCGCCGTCCTGATTATACCGGTATTGCAGCCGGACATCACCGCGTTCTTCTTTGCCGTCCGCATCGGTCAGCGCAAATCTGCCGTGATAAATGCTTCTGCCGTCATAGATCTCAAAGGATTCACCGCTGCCGTCCGCATTTTTCCATATTCCGTTCAGCGCTGCAACGCTGATGCTGGTTGCAGGGTAAATCACAGGATCATAATAGCCCCAGTCATTCGGCTGTTCGCATTCCGCAAGGCTGATGAGCCTGCCGCCTTCTGCTGTTTCATCCAGAAAGGTATTCGGCGTCAGCGGATCAGGTGTGAACCGCCGATGCAAATGATTTCCGCTGTCATAGAAGGCATATCCGCCGTTTTCTGCTTTGACGGTTCCGGCTGTGATCAGATTGTTTTCGACAAGTGTTTCAAAAAATGAGCCGTCTGCCTGCACTTCAATCACCGACTCCTGCACAGAATGCGGATTCACATAAACCCATTCCCCGATCAGTACAGAGGCATCCTGCACCGGTTTTGCGTTCAGAAAGTCTTTGATTGAAAAGTCATGGCTGATGCGCCTGAGCGTTGCAATGATCCTGCCGTTCATCAGCTCGGCGGTCATGCTTTTGCGGTCTGCGCTGACCGTAAACACCATACTGACCGGATTATCCCGGTTGACCGTATCGACCGAAAGCGTATTGTCATGCAATGAGACCGTTGCCGGATGTGTCTCCGTGCCGACGGTCAGCGCGGGCTGTCCGGTCTCGTTCAGATCGAGCCCGATATAATAGCTTCTGTGTACCGGATCAGAGAGGTCATATGAAACGCTCGCACCGGAATCCTTGGAAAAAGAAACGGTTTCCCATTTGCCGTAAAGCATATTCGTGGCAGCAGCTTTGCCGGAATGGCCGCCGATGTTCTGCGGTGCAGCGGTTTCTGCTGCGTCTGCCATGTTCTGCGTTGTACCCAAAACGGCGGTTTCGGTTTTGGAGATTGTTGTTTGCCGGACTGTAGTAATGGTTTCTTTTTTTGAGCCGGTATTTGTATCCGTGCTGGTGCCTGTTGTTCCGGAGACTGCCGTTTCGATCGGCACAATCGGAACCGAGTCCTCCTGAACAGTCAGATCGCCGTTTTTGCCGCAGCCGGTCAGGCAGATTGCCGTGCCGAGCATTACAGGAATTACCCATTGTATTTTCATATTATCTGCTCCTTTTCGCCGGATATGCTGTTCTGATACATTTATTATAGCAGATTATGCGATGCTCCGGCACGGAATTACAAAATTGTAATTGCGTCAGAAGATCACTCTGCGCAGGACGTATTCACCGTCCGCGGTCGAGGCGATCTCATAGGTGCTCATATCATCCATCGCAAGATGCTTTTTCAGGCGCGAAATGTTGACGCGGATCGTGTTTTTACTGTCCTCGACATCACAGCCATAGATTTTTTCGTAAATTTCATGGTAGCTGATGCGCGAGCCGATGCGGGATGCCAGCAGGTAGAGAATCTGCAATTCTCTTTGCGGCAGGGAGCATGCATTGCCGTCCAGTTCTGCGGTTCCAGAGAACAGGTCGATCGTCAGATCCGGAAGCTCTATGCGCGGATGCTGCGCTTCCGGTCTGGCATTTCGGCGGAGCTGCGCCTCGATGCGCGCTTTCAGCACATTCAGATCATAGGGCTTTGTGATATAGTCATCGCCGCCGCTGCGAAACCCCTTGATCACGTCGTCATTTTCGTCACGCGCAGTCAGGAAGATGACCGGTGCCTGCGTTTTCTGCCGCAGGATCCCGCAGAAATCCATGCCGTCGCCGTCCGGCAGCATCACATCGAGCAGCACCAGATCCGGCGTGCATTCCTCCAGCAGAAACGCTGCCTGCTGCACGGAATCCGCACAGTGTACATTATAGCCCTCTTTTTCCAGAAAGCTCTGATTGATCCGCATGATATCGGAATCATCCTCTACAAGCAAAATATGTGCCATAGCAACCTCCGCGATTACAAAATCGTAATCCTGTTTGATTTTCGGTAAAAATATGGTATAATGAATGCAAACGCATTCATTATAATTTATTTTTGTGCCCTTTGCAGATCCGCAGATCAGAGATCTGCTCCCTGCATATCGGGCGATTATACCATAAACGCTTCGCTTACATGGTATAATAAGATTCACAGTCCGTGAAAGGAGTGAGCCCCATGGGAAAACATACATCCAAAAGCCGTTCGCTGCGGCGCACGCTTTTGATTGCCCTGATTTCGTGCCTGATTGCCGTGCTGGGCATCTGCACAGCTATTTTCAATATGATCTATCAGCAGGCATCGGTGAATGTCAATCTGTATTCCGGCGAACTTGCCGGGCAGACCGTTTCGCTTGTTTCTGATGCATATTATCAGCAGTTTTTGTCTTCACAGCAGCAATATCTGCGCGATTTCGGCAGGGAAATGACATTTTTGCTGTATCAGGACGGTATGAGTGCGGAAGACCGCCGCGAAAATTTGCAGTATCAGGCATTTAGTTATTTCAGCAATGCCGATGTGTTCTTTCTGTATGACGGCGAAGCGCTGTGCAGCTATGAGCTTGGTACGGCTGACAATGCAGATCTCATCATGCAGGATGCGATCGCCGTGTTCGATCAGAAAGCAGCAGAATTACCGGAATACTACGGCAGCCAGACTGATTTTTTCGGGTGGCTGGATGCCTGCATGGAGCAGCAGCGCGGTTCCTATGCAAAAGACGGCGCAGGCTATGTGATTGCATGGGATAACCTCTGCAATTATACCGGCGACAACCTCTGCTTCGGGGTGCTCATGCAGAATGTCAACAGCTGGATGGAGCCGATCAGAGCATGTGCAGATGAGCAGACGAATGCACTGCTTGACAGTCTGGACAGCATGTTCCGGAAGTATGTGTCTGTGATGATCGCAGCGGTTCTCTGCATATTTGCAGTGTTTCTCTTGATCTCTGCTGCGCTCTCCCAAAAAATCGCAGAGCCGGTTGTTTCCGAGCATGACATGCTGGTGCAGGTCAATGCGATGAAAACAACATTCCTTTCGGATGCATCGCATGAGCTGAAAACACCGCTTGCCGCAATGTCCGGCTATGCGCAGGATGCAGAACTCGACCTCATGAACGGCGGCGACCGGACAACCGTTCAGAATAAGCTGCGGCGCATTTCTTCCGAGGCAAACCGCATGGCACTCATGGTGACGCAGATTCTGGATGCGACGCGCATTGAGGAGGGCAGAATGGTACTGGAAAAAGTCCCCTGTGATCTGGACAGCCTTGTGCGCAAAACGGTCGAGACCTATTTTGCGGTGTTGAATAAGAACAACAACCGCCTGATTCTCCGCATCCCGATTGACCTGCCGCCGGTCGATGCGGACAGCACCCGATTGCAGCGTGTGTTTGTCAATCTGATCTCCAATGCGCTGAAGCATACCAAAGACGGAACCGTGCTCATCAAGGCAGAAGCGGACGATGAAACCGTAACGGTTACGGTCAAAGATACCGGCAGCGGCATTTCGCCGGAGGATCTGCCGCACATCTGGGAGCGCTATTATAAGGGAAAGCACTCCGAAACCGGCACGGGGCTCGGACTGTTTATCTGCAAATTTATCGTAGAATCGCACGGCGGCACAATCGGCGTTGAGAGCGAAGAGGGCAAGGGCACTGTGTTTACCTTTACGCTGCCGCTTGCACCGGAACAGACTGCGGATGCGGCATCAAACCCGATTGAACAGATACTCCGGAAATAAACCGATTACAAATTTGTAATTATGCACACATTGCATCCGGAATGTAGTATAATAAGACCGTCAACAGAAGTTGAACGAATCACAAAGGAGAATTTAAAAATGAAAAAGCAAATGATTACTATGATCGCTGCTCTGATGAGCCTCTGCCTGACTGCCTGCGGATCGGATCCGGTGAATATCAATGTGAGCCTTTCGGAGCAGACGGCGACAACCGCAGCAACTGATACGACAGCTTCGGAAACTACAGCAGCCGTTACCGAAACGGCAGCAATCGCTGCACAAACCGATGCTTCCGCTGCCGCACAGACAGATCCCGCACAAACAACGGCGGCACAGACCGCAGCAGCACAGACGACCGATGCAGCGAAAACAGCGTGTCCCTATTCCGCGGACGATCTCGTCGGCGAATGGGCAATGCCCGGAACCTTCGGCACACGGAACAATTCGCTGACGGTCCGGAAAGACGGCACGGCGATTATGCGGTATGCAGCCGGCGGAACGCGCTCCGGCAAGGTGCGCATCGACACAGAGGAGCATCAGGACGGTTCCGAGAGCTACTGGTATTCGCTCTGCGATACTGACAATGCCGCATGGATTTCGTTTGCGTGCGACAAACAGCCGGTCAATCAGATCAGCTCCGGTCAGGACGGCGGGATGCAGTTTGTCCGCATCACGCTTGAGGATGTTGCCGCCGAAAAGATGAACAATCTGACATTCCTGATGAAGAGCCTGTCCGGCGGTGCCGTGGATCTTGCGACCAATGCAAATGAAACCATGACCGTTGAAGGTCAGACCTATGCACTTTTGACAGATGAACGCTTTGCGATCAACAGTCTCGGCAAGGCTGCCTTTGAGAGATTGCTGGAGGAAACGGTAACCGGTGCGGAATATACACGCTGGAAGGGTATTCTGGATGCGAGCATCCGTGTCAGCGAGCCGGACGGCTTGAGCTATATTCTGACATCCAATGCACACGGCTATCAGAGCTTTGAGACCGGCAGCGGCGTCACGATCACCGATCAGACAGATACCTCTTTTACGGCAACAACCAAAGATGCCAACCAGATCGACGGGCGCGGCGTTGCACACTTTGTATTTGACGGAATGAACTGGACAATCGAAAGCTACGAATTTCAGTAAAACGGACTGCCTGCGGAGCCATTTCGCAGGCAGTTTTATTATAGCATATTGACCGGCAAAAAGCAAGAATCATTAATACGAGGTCATCCGCTTGTTATTCAGCTTTTCTATTTGAGGATTCGCAAATTCATTGAAATCCGGAACAGTCTGCTGCGGAAAAATCTCTGACGCAGATTTGTGTACTTTGCCGATTGCATTTTGACTGTTGTTAATATACAATAGATTCAAAAGGAGGCGAAACAGCAATGTTCAATCAATATATTTGGAAGTTGTATCTAAAGGCAGGCGGGAAACAAATTGTTCAGCTGTTTGAAGATAATCTTTCAAAAGAATTCAGTACCGATTACATCTCGTTTATAAGAGAATTACACCAAGAGTATCAGCTTGCGGAATCAATCCTGAACGATGAATCGGAGCAGCTTCATGATCTGCTTGTGTTTTTTCAGGAAGGAAACTGTTTTTGCGAAAAAAACGAATTATCTTCAGAAGAAGCGATTGGTATTTTGTATCTGATACTGAGCGAGAATGAGACTGTTGATTTCAAAGAAACCTTTTCCAGATTTACATGCTCACTTGCTTATTACTCCACCATGCTTGCAGTTTCGCTCCCTGATATGTTTATTCCATATTACTTCAAATGGAATTATAATGTACTGCAAATCATTGCGGATGCTTTCGGGATTGAACTGCCGAAAATTCCAAATAAATCAGATTATGAGGGCCGGATCTGCTTTTATGAGGAAATCTGTGCTTCATTGCTGACTTTTCGGAAAGAGAATAACCTTACTCCATATGAATTGTGTGCATTCTTATATGACTTTGCACCTAAGTATATTGGCGGATTATCAAGTTATTTGATTCAGAAATTGCCGGAACCGCGCAGTGCGTTTTTTATTGGCGGATCAAAGGAGGATTTCTTTCTTTCGGATCGTCCTGATACCGTAACACCTTGGCAATGCAATCCAGACACAAGAGCCGGTGACATGATCGTTATGTACCTGCGAACACCTGTCAGTGCAGTTGACTCCGTATGGAGAAGCTGCTCGGTCGGATTCATTGATCCGTTTTTCTATTACTACCGCTGTACATATATCAGCAGTCCGCAGAAAATAAAATCTGTAACAATAGATCGGCTGCGAACGGATAAGATTACCGGCGCTATGCCGATCGTGCGAAAAAATATGCAAGGCATCAACGGTGTCGAATTGAAACCGTCAGAATATAATCGTATTCTGCAAATGGGACGAAGCAAGGCACAAAAGCTGGAATATGTTTCTGTTAATGCAAAGGGTGAATACAGCACCGAAAAGGAAGTAGAAGAATATATTATTAAACCGTTGCTTAAGCAGATAGGATATTCCGAGCAGGATTATGTTCAGCAGCTTTATCTCGAAATCGGAAATCATAATCACGCCTTGATACCGGACTTTGTATTGCTCCCTGAAAAGCATCATGGTCATCAATCCGCATTTGCAATTATAGAAGCAAAACGCTCAATCACTCGACAGAAAGAACTGGACGAGGCGCTGTCACAGGTTCGGAGCTATGCGAAATTGTTGGGTGCGAAGTATGCAGCAATCATTTCACAGGAAAAGGTTTGGATTTATTCAACGGAAGATGATTTCAGTGCAACCGTATTATGTGTTCCTGCAAATATGACTGCTGATGAATTGTTTTCGTTGCGGAAATTATTGGGTGCAAAGTGAAGTGCTGCGGAAAGATCCGGAATGAGGCTTGATGAATAAATCCCCATCCGCGG
>CAMKLV010000080.1:0-13667 GCA_946413695.1 uncultured Ruminococcus sp.
ATGACAAAAATCCTGCGCATCTATTCTTCAAGATTTAATTGGTACATCAATAACAATATGTGGATTTATGATAAACGAAATGCACAGGTGATTATTAGGCAAGGCATGGTGAACATCATGAAAAAAGTATTGTTTCTATTAAAATCTATAACTACGCATAATCAACAAGACGCCTTATGTGTTGAAAAAGTTGCAGAGCATTTAAAATCCTATGGTATTTCTGTAGAATACCTCAGTTGGGAGTTAACCCCGGTCACTGATTATTCAAAGGATATCCACATAGTTGTAGAAGACGATAAAAGAAGCGGCATTGCGAATTGGGGCAGAAAAATCACCAAGGTGATATGCACACCAATTGAAAATTTATCCGCTGAAAAAAAGCTTTATCATCGCCTTGTTGCATTATACAGCAGCAACCAATACGATGCTGTAATTGCTGTAATCAACCCTCCCGAAAACGCAGAAGCAGTATATATGGCAAAAAAGAAATTCCCGAAAATGCATACAATTTTGTATGAACTTGATCCCAATTCCAGCCGTCATAAGGTTTGCAGAAATGCAAAAGAAAAGATATGGCGTTTGAGGAGCATGAAATGGGAAAGAAAAATATACCGTTCTTTTGATCATATTCTTCACATGGCATCACATGAACGGCATTATTCATCGCAATATTTTGCCGAGTTTCAGAATAAAACAATCTATCTCGATATTCCGAATTTTGAGTCGATTGATGTCGGAATTGATCACAAATTACATACGCCGCTGCGGCTGCTTTATTGCGGTGCCTTTTATCCCCGAATGCGGGAGCCGTATTATATGTTCAGACTGCTTGAAGAAGTAAGCAAAACAGTCCCGCTGACGCTTGATATCTATACCGGAAATTCTATGCGTGATGAATTAGAAGCATTATCACGAAAAAAAGATTTTTTAAGATTGCATAAAGAAGTATCGCAGGAAGAATTAAATACAATCATTGGTTCTTCCGATATTTTAATAAGCGTTGGAAACAAAAACACGGATTTTCTTCCTTCTAAAACACTCATGTATATGGGAACTTCAAAACCAATCATTCATTTTTATTTTGATTCAGATGATGTTTCTTTGCGGTATTTCAGCTGCTATCCTGCTGTACTGAGTATTCCGGAGAAAAAAGAGAACGAGCCAGAGATTGTGAAACAAATCATTGCGTTTATTGCGCGGGTATGTAACGGCATACCGGTTGATCAGAATTTGCTGCGAAGCTGCTTATACAGAAATACTCCTGAATACTCAGCGAAACAGATTTACGAGTTAATTAACAATGAATCCGAGAAACAATAAGTTTTCCAAACTTTAAGCAAACAATCTAAGATGATTTTGTGACTGCGTATTCGGGAGAACTGTTTTTTTCTGCCGTTTATCTTTGATATCCACGGATTGAATCATAAGGAGAATTGTGATAATGAGAATTGCAGCAATCAATACCCTTCCGAATGGAAGCACGGGTACAATCATGCGGGGAATCTTAGATTCAGCAAAAGAAAAGATGACGATAGAGTACATTTCATTTTATGGTAATTACGGCAGCCGGAAAGACTGTCCTCAGACATATGCCGGCAGCCTGCGATACGGTTATAGAATGGAAAACCTGTTCAATGCAGCAGTTTCAAGACTTACAGGATTTCATAATGTGCTTTCAGTCTTTGGCACATTGTCTTTAATTAAAAGGATAGATGCTTTTAAGCCGGATATCATCCATTTACACAATCTTCATTTATGGACAATCTGTTTGCCGCTTTTATTTCATTACATTAAAAAGCATAGAATCAGAGTCATTTGGACACTCCATGATTGCTGGACATTTACCGGTCAATGCCCACATTTCATCATGGCTAAGTGCGATAAGTGGAAAACGGGTTGTCATGATTGTCCTCAGATACATGTTTATCCTTCATCAAAGGTAGACCGGACACGCACAATGTGGAAATTAAAACGCAAGTGGTTTACCGGCGTTGAAGATATGACCATTGTAACTCCGTCCGAATGGCTTGCCGGTCTGGTGCGGCAATCCTATCTCAAGGAATATCCGGTAAAGGTTATTCACAACGGCATAGATCTTAATTTGTTTCATCCTGTCGAAAGCGATTTCCGTCAAAAGCATCATTTAGAGGACAAATACATCCTTCTTGGTGTTGCTTTCGGCTGGGGAAAGCGAAAAGGACTGGATGTGTTCATTGATCTTTCCAAAAGGCTGGATAATAGATTTCAAATCGTGCTTGTCGGGACGAATGATGAAATTGATAAGCAGTTACCTGCTAATATCATTTCGGTTCATAAGACAAATAATCAGAAGGAATTAGCAGAAATATACTCTGCGGCAGATTTATTTGTAAACCCGACAAGAGAGGAAAACTATCCGACTGTTAATATGGAATCAATCGCTTGTGGCACGCCAGTTCTAACGTTTAACACTGGCGGAAGTCCCGAAATACCTGATGTGAAAACAGGCTATGTAGTCGATGTTGATGACATTGATGAGTTGGAAAAGCAAATCATTAGAATTTGTACAGCGAAAATTTTTTCGACAGACGATTGTTTGAAAAGGGCGAAGGCTTTTGACGCGGTAAAAAAATATCAGGAGTACATTGGCTTGTACTGCCAATCACCGCAGAAAGATAAAGCGATGTAATGTTTGGAGTTCCGATTATTCATCATCGAACAGCAACTCAGGGAGACCGGCGTGCCGGATGACATCAGTCAGCCCAATCAGCATATATACTGTATACAACGAACCCCGAAACGGTCACAGGATCGTTTCGGGGTGTTCTTTTGTGTGCATTTACATGTTCGGTTGTTCGCTTACAAGCTGCTCACTGCTGCGGCAGCCGGATCAGCATTCAGCTGGATTGCAACGGTCGCGACCGCCTTGCCGCCCTCATAGCGCAGCGAATATTCGCCGTCATATTTTTCACAGATACTCCGGATAATCGCCTTGCCGTAGCCGTGACCTGCCTCTGTTTTCGTGCTCTCCTCACCGGCAGGCGGTCTGGAACAGGTATTGACACAGCGGATCACGAAACAGCCGCTCCGGATGCCGCTCTTGAGTGTAATCTGCGTCTGCTCCGGATGTTTCTCCTGCAGGCAGCTTTCCGCCGCGTTATCAAACAGATTCGACATCAGGCTGCAGAGATCGTAGTCATCGAACGGCAGACCGCCGCAGTCCCGCAGCACAATCTCGGTCGGGATTGCCTTATAGCGTTCATCATCAAGCTTGATGCTCAGCACCGCATTCAGTGTGCGGTTCTCACAGTAGTTCGGCGTGCGGGTATCATCGAGCCGCTGCTGAATCGTCTCGATCATCCGCTCGGCGTTCTCCTGCCCGTCCGGATCGCGCATCAGCAGCGAAACGGTCTGAATCTGCGCCTGCATATCATGCCGCAGCTTTGAAATCTCCGTGAACTTGCTCTCCGCAAGCTTATAATACTGCTCGTTGTTGTCCATCTGCAGCCGGAGTGTTTTGAGCTCCTCCGCGCTCCGGAGCAGCTCGCGCCGGTTCAGCATGTTGTAATACTGGATCATCAGCAGGATACAGAGCATCGTCTGGAACGCAAGCTGCAGCAGCACGCCGACCTCTGTCAGCGCCTCGCTGACAAAGTAAAGATAGCCGCAGAGGAACGCGAAATGTCCGCAGACAAACCCGACGATCAGCGACATATCGCGCAGAATTTTCAGGTTCCGCCGCACCGCGCAGATCAGCATGATAAATACCAGCATGAAGACATCGATGATCAGAATGCGGGCGGCTGCGATCTGTGTGCTGTTCGGATCGGTGTTCGCCATCGTGATGAGATCTGTATGCGTCAGCGCGGAAAAGAACAGTGACACCAGCGTTTCCGTCACGGACTGCACCGTCAGGAATCCGATAAACATCAAAGCTTTGCGCAGCAGCGTGTCCTCGTACCAGAACAGCACGGGGATTTCCGCCAGCAGCAGCACGATATGCGGAAACAGAGAATTCATCGCATTCGTGCCGAACGGCAGAAATGCGATATGCACCGCCGCCACACATGCAAAATAGAACCAGACTGTAAACCAGTAGCTTTTTTTCGGCTTGCTGATGTGGTGATAGAAAAAGGTGTAAATGATCATCTGCTCCAGCAGGGTCAGATAATAGGTCGCTTCACTCGTAAATGTCATAGGCTTCCTCCCAGATAGTCTCCCCAGCACTTCCGCACGGTCTGAAAGCGGCTCTGACTGATCGGCAGCTCCCTGCCGCTGCGCAGGATCAGTGCATAGCGCCGGATTGAGGTGATCTGCTGCAAATTCACGTAAATGCTCTGATGGCAGCAGACAAACGCATGTTCAAGCTGCGGCGCAATCTCCGAGAGCTTTCTGCCGTAGCTCTCCGCAAGAACCTGCCCCTCCGTATCAAAGACAGTCAGCCGCCGCCGGATGCTTTCGATGTATGAAATCTGCTCAAACGCGATTGTCCGGATTGTGTTCTTGCCGGTCGGGAGTGTGAGGTTCCCCTGCCTGCCCGATTTCTGCCGGAGAATCTCAAGCACATTCCGGACACGCTCCTGTGTCGGCGGCTTGAGCAGCAGTGCTGTCGGAGAAGCCGCGAAAATCTCCTCGCAGTAGCGGATATGTCCGGTAAAAAAAATCAGCGGAATCTGCGGATATGCCCGTTCAAACTCCTTTGCAAACGAGATGCCGCTGCTGTCCTCTGCTAGCTCAATATCGAGAAACAGTGCCACATACGGCACATTTTCCGCAAGCTGCATCGCCTCTGCACCGCTGAGCACCGTGTCGGTTCCGCAGTCTGAGATATCCTGCAGAATCTCAGCGAGCGCCCGTGCATCCGCAGGCGTGTCATCGCAGATCAGAAATCGCTGCATTCGGCTTCCTTCGCCCCTTTCAATCATTTGTGAAATTTATTTATAGTATACCACATCCGCGGGCAAATGGCAAGCGGGATTCAGCATGCATCATTTTAAATTATGCGGTAAAACGTTTGAATTTTGCGGTCATGATTGCAGTTTTCCCGCACGGGGGGTATAATCAAAACGGTATCGTATACCAAAAAATCAGAAAGGATGATTTGGAATGAGAAAACGATTGAAGCACATGCGCAAAACGGCAGCATTTCTGCTTGCGGTTGTCATGACGGCAGGCGGAATCCCCTCCGGAATGCTGACTGCGTTTGCCGCAGAGACACCCCCCGCAGCATCAGGCAGCACTGACAGTGAAAAGACGGCAGGCACCCTGATCTCGGCGGCAAGGACATGGGGCAATCCCGGCGGGCAGGCGAAGCTCACGCTTTCGATGGAGAACAATCCCGGCATTGTCGGTCTGACACTGCAGATCGTCTATGACACCGCCGTGATGTCCGTCGCAAAAGCGGAAAACGGAACTGCTGTCAATGGCGACAACATCCAGTTTACGCCGCCGAACAGCGGAAACAACTATGTCTGGAACGGCGTTTCCGTAAAGCCCGATGAAATCAGCGACGGCAATCTGCTGACACTGACCTTTGACGTCAAAGAGGGCGCAAAGCCCGGGGACTATCCGGTTGTTGTCTCCTGCGTCGATGCGATCGACAACAACCTCAAGCCGGTGTCTGTCACGGTCAGCAGCGGGTCTGTCTCCGTGATCGACTATATCCCCGGCGATGCCACAGGAGACGGCAGGATCGCAATGAACGATCTTGTGATTCTGACGCAGTACATTGCCGACGGCGGATACAATCCGAACGGCTACGCGGCGAAGATCAACGAGGCTGCCTGCGACGTCAACGCCGACAGACAGATCACCGTGCTCGACTCCGTCATTCTCGCAAGATTTATCGCCGACCGCTGCGTGACCAATCCCAACGGCTACAACATCACGCTGCTGCCGGCACCGTTCAGCTGCAAGCATGCAGCCCTCAAGCATGTTGAGGCGGTGAAGGCAGCGTCCTGTCAGGAAAGCGGCAATATCGAATACTGGTTCTGCGAGGACTGCAGCAAGTATTTCAGCGATGAGGCTTGCAATACCGAAATCACCAAAGAAGCGACCGTCACCAGGGGCGAGCACAAGGTTGTCATTGATGCTGCCGTCGCGCCGACCGCCGAGAAAACCGGTCTGACCGAAGGCGCACACTGCAGCGTCTGCGGCGAAATCCTCACAAAGCAGGAGACCGTTCCGAAGCTGAAAGAGAAAGGTGACTACGCCATCACGTACAGCATTGCCGGCAGCGATACCTATCTTGCAAAAGCAGAGATCCAGAACCCGAATCTGAAGTCATATTCGACCGGTGATACATTCCGCCTGATGGAGCTTGAGGTTCCCGGCTACACCTTCGAGGGCTGGTATGACGGTCAGGGCGCAAATGCGGCGAGAATTGCCTCGATCAAGGCAGATGACAGCGGCGACATCATGCTCTATGCACACTGGTCAGTCAACGATTACACGGTGACACTGGACAGCGATACCAGTCTGCCGAATTATAAGCAGGAGCTCACCAGTCTTTCCTATACCGTTGACAAGGGCGCCGTGCTCCCGAACATGTCTCTGAACGGCTACTATTTTGTCGGCTGGGCAAATGAAGACTGTGAGATCATCAAGAGCATTGAGCCGGGCACGGTCGGCAATATCAAGCTTCATCCGATCTGGACAAGCCGCCGGAATTCCACGCACCCGAATAATTATCAGGCGGAAGGTCCGGTCTCCGTCACGGAATGGGATGACGAAGACGGCAATGCCAACATCAGCTTTATTTACAATATCGGTACAATCGAAAATGTCCCGCTGTACCCGATCGGCAACTGGATGAACAGCACTGCGGTCAAACAGACGGAAATCAAGACCGTGCAGGATTCCATCTCCAACGAGTGCGCAAAGAGCTATGTGCAGGCGGTATCAGAGGCGACAACTAATTCCGCTTCTATGACGCTCTCGAAGGAATGGAACGAGACCATCGACAAAAGATTCATTGACTCAAGCTCCGTATCTCAGGAACAGCGGCAGGCAGCCGAACGGTATTTTGAAGATAATAACGAATACTGCATCAGCTCCGGCACGGGCGGCAATCACACCTTCACCACCTCGGACGGCATCTCCAACAAGGTAAGCATCGGCTCGAAGCTCGGCGCCGAAATCGGTGCGAATATCCCGCTTGGCGGCGAAGCCGCACTGACGCCGAAGCTCTCCGGCGAGATCAGCACCGGCGTTGAGCAGGGCTGGACGCACAACGATACCATGAGCCAGTCCTACTCGTGGAACACGAATACCAGCCAGAAAATGAGCCAGAAAAACGGCGGCAGCCAGTCCTTCTCCAATGCGATCACCCAATCCCTCTCGCACACCAGCGAATACGGACGCCTTGTTTCCAATACCGAAGGCACCGTGCAAACGAATGCGACTGAGCATTCGCAGTCCACAAGCAATTCCTACAGCAATACATTCGCCTACTCGACAAAGGAAGAAACAATCACAACGGTTGAGTTCCAGATGGACAATGTTCCGGAAGGCTACTATCGCCGCGTCATGGTCGGCACAGCAACGGTGTTTGCAATTGTCAGCTACAATTTCGCAAACCAGCAGTTCTATGTGAACACATACTCCGTGATGGATCCGAATTCCTATAATCCCTACTGGGACTACAGCAACACTTCCACCGCCTTTACGGATCACCAGAACGGTGTCCTGCCGTTCGCAGTTCCGTTTGCGGTCAACCAGTATATCGGCGACCTGACCGTCAAGACAAACGGCATCACCGTGGACAAGGAAACCGGTATCGTCAACGGCTACACCGGCAAGGATACCGCTGTCATCATCCCGAAGTACATCAGCTACAACAACGCGGACAAGACCTATACCTCGATCAAAGTCACGGGCATCGCACCGGATGTCTTCGCAGGCAACAAGGACATTCAGGCGGTGTTCCTCCCCGATTCCGTCACAGCGATTCCGGCGGGCGCATTCAAGAACTGCACAGCGCTGGAGGCAGTCTTTGCCGAGAACATTCAGTCGATCGGTACAGCTGCATTCCAGAACTGCACCGCGCTGGAAAACTATACCGTCAGCTCCTCGATCGAAAGCATCGGCAAGGGCGCGTTCGCAAACGCAGGCTTTGTCACGGTCAATGCGGCAAATGCAGCGACCGCGGCAGCAGCGTGTGAATGCGGCGCGGCATCCATCGTGCTCAATCTCAAGGACTGCACGGAGGCACTCGAAAACATGACCCTGACCGTTCCGGACACCGCAAAGCTGTTCAAGCTGGAAGGTGCAGGCAAAACGCTGACCAATGTCCGGATCGTTTCGGATGCGGAATCCACCGAGATTCAGAACGTCACCATGAACAACACCGCCGGCAGACCGCTGACCATCTCCTCGAAGTCGCTGAAAATCGGCACAACCAGAATCACTGCACCGTCGATTGCAGCGGCACTGCTCGCAGAGAATACCGCAGTCACCGCCTACGGTCAGTCCGGCATCGTGACCACCGGCGAATACGCAATTCTCTCGCGCAGCGCAGCATTCAGCGGCACCGGTGACACGGATATCGCAAGACTGAATGTCACCGGCAATATCGGTGTCTGCGGCACGATTGAAGGCGAGAAGCTCGTGAACTACATCAGCGGCAAAACCGTCAAAATTGATGAGGACGAATTCGAGCGCCTGCAGAACAATCAGTTTACAATCACCCTTGACGCGAAGGGCGGCACGCTCGCCTCTGACACCATGACGGCATTTACCGACACAGCGCTCGGCACACTCCCCACCCCGACGAGAAAAGCCTATACCTTCACCGGCTGGTTCACCGAATCCGGCACACAGGTCATGAGCAGCACGGTCTTTACAAAATCCGAAGACATCACGCTCTATGCACAGTGGAAGGAAAACGCATGGTCGAACTGGTCAACCGTCAAGCCCGCCGGCGATAATCTCGAAATCGAGACCCGTCAGGTGCTCAAGGGCTACAACATGGTCTCCTACTGGATCAAGGACAGAAACGGTTATGACAATCTCTGCTTCCGCAGCTTCTCCATTCCGGCAACCGATCCTTCCAAACCGGCAGCGGATGTTGTGTATGACTGGGGCGGCTCCTATGAATACGGACATCGCTCGTTCGTGAATCTCGGCGGCAGCGAAAAGGAATTCTTCTCTGCCGATGTGATCAAATCCGCGATGAAGCTCGCACCCGGCGGCTGGTATAATGAGCCTTACGCGATCAACGCGGATGAAAAAGCGACCGGATACGTTCTGAATTTCAAGGGAACAGCCTTGATCGCGTTCATCGACAGCGAGGTCTACGAAACACAGTACAGATACCGTTAACAAAATCTGCATACGGCAAGGGAGCTGCATTCCGGCTCCCCTGCCGGCAACTGATAAAGCTGGAGGCGAAACTTTGTGAAAAAACTGATCTCGATCCTGCTTTCTGCTGTCTTGTGCGTAATCAGCATCCATGCGACCGTATTCGCAGAAGATACGAAATCAGGCATCGTACAGCTTGAAAGCGTGACCGGAAACGTCGGCGATACCGTCAGCATGCAGCTGTCTGTCAAAGACAATCCGGGCATCATTTCCCTTGTGACAGATCTCTCCTATGACAGCACGGCACTGAAGCTTGTAAAGGTGACAAAATCCGCGGACTTCTGGAAAGACGCAAATATGACACCGGGCGGCGATCTCACCGCGCAGCCCTTCCGCATCATCTGGTTTGACGGACTTGCAAAGACCGATTTCACCGAAAACGGCACGCTTGCAGAGATCTCCTTCGAGATTCTCAAAGCGGGCTCGCATACGGTTGAAGCCGTGATATCTGACGGCGACACATTCAACAGCCGGTTTGATCCGGTTTCGTTTACTGTCAGCAGCGGAAAGGTGGATACAGAATCCGGCGCAGCAGTGACAACAACCGCTGCCGTCTCAACAACCGCCGCATCTGTGACAACTGCTCCGGTCACCACGGCAGCCGGTACCGCCGCCGTCACAACATCTGCGCCTGCAGCCGCAGAAGGCAGCGGCAGACTGACGCTGAGCAAGGCGGCAGGTCCTGTCGGCAGCACGGTCAATGTCCCGATCAGCATCGCGGATAATCCCGGGTTTGTCTCGCTGGTCGCGGATATCTCCTTTGACAGCACCGCGCTGAAACTCAAAGATGTCAAAAAGGATGCAGATTTCTGGAAATCCGCAACCATGACTCCGGGCGGCGATCTCACCGCACAGCCCTTCCGCATCATCTGGTTTGACGGCCTTGCAAAGACCGATTTCAAGGAGAACGGAACGCTTGCCGTACTCTCGTTTGAGATTCTCAAAACAGGCTCGCATGCGGTTGAAGTGACCGTTTCCGCGGACGATACATTCAATACGGCGTTCACGCCTGTTCCGGTTGCAGACTGCACCGGAACAATCGAGACACCCTCTGTCACAACGGCGCCGGTAACAACCGCAGCCGCATCCGTCGCCACCGCAACCGAAACCGCACCGGCTGTCTCCGGTGCTGCACGCGGCGATGTCAATGCAGACGGCGAAATCACCGTTGCAGATGCCCAGATGGTTCTGAATGCATATGTCAAGGGCATGTCCGGTCAGGATAACGGTCTGACGGCAGAGCAGGCGCAGACAGCGGATGTCAACGGTGACAAGGCAATCTCGGTTGAGGATGCACAGACAGTGCTGCTTTACTACGTCAGGAACACACTCTCCAACACCCCTACCACATGGGAGGAGCTGCTCGGAAAGAAGCCTGCCGCAGCACGCCCCCGCAGATAACCGCGCAGACACAATCTGTTTACAGCCATAAAACAAACCCCGAAACGGTCAGATGATCGCTTCGGGGTTTGTTGTTCTCCGGTTATTCGGCTGAACGCCTTTCCTTCATTTCTTCATCGGTCGGGAGCCGCCAGCCGTTCTCCTCCTCCCAGATCAGGTCAACATCATCCAGATGCGCGCTCCATGCGCAGTCCGGAAGCAGTCCGGTCAGCTCGGTCAGGCAGCTGAGCCAGTGCAGGATGATCTCATAAAAGGCTTTCATCACCATCGGGATGGCGGTTGCGCCGTCCAGCACCGTATCCGGCTCGTCGAACGGCTCCGCATACAGGCAGAAATCCTGATGCTTATAATGAAACGGAAACGCCGCGCAGTATTTGTCAACAATCGACTGTACGGCTGCTTTCTCCGCATCGCTCAGCGGATGATCCCTCTTTGCCGTGTAATAAACGGACATGCCCATGCATACACACCTCAATTCTGTTTTGAAGCACACTTATCAAAACTGCTGAAGCAGCGTCCGCTTGGTATATGTCCCGATCTCCCTGCTGCGTCTTGCGGGCAGCTGCCTTTTGTACATTATAGCATATTATCATGTAAAAAGCAAGATGAGAGTGTTTCAGCATATATATAAGAATCGCTGCCGGAGAGCTTTAGATCAATGGAGGCCGGCACTGCCGGCTTATAGCATATTAAGCTGGATTTTTCAACCCTCGCCGCGAAATTGCGATATTTTCGGGCATTTTCATCGGTCAGGTCTGCTGATTGGTCAACAACCGGTCAACTTTTATGTTCCTGAACGATGCAGGAAGATAGAATTATCGCAGCTTTTTGTATTCTGTCAGTCAGCTTCACGCTTCGGCATTTTCGGCATGACTTTCGTAACCGCCTCGCAGCAGTGCAAATTATTCTTTTTCAGCGCATGAGAATAGATCCGCAGGGTGACATCAGGTTTTGCATGGTTTTTATGGATATAATAAGGGGATTTATTGTTGCAGGAGTAATAGTGCTTTACAGTATAAATGCACTCAATCCGTTGTTCTTGTGCGTATTTCCCCTCCTTTACGCACAAAAGCGCACCCCACGGGACGCATTTATCCCACAGAGTACGCTTCTATTATCATATGAAATTGTGGAAAGGGCGCAGTTATGCCGCTTGCTTGCTTAAATCGTAGCACCCGAACATAACCCTGTCAACCCCCTTTTGAGAGATTGATTTTAAATTTTTGGTAAACAAAACCCTACAACCTTTCTTGATGTTTTACCATATCGCAGCGGAAAAGTCAATAGAATTTGCGTGAATAGTCATTCTTTCGGCTTGTTTTTTCACTTTTTCTATGGTATAATAAGTGTGATCCCGATGATAAGGAGCAGCGCATATGGAAAAGCCAAAGAAAAACAAACCGTATATGATGTATCTGAAACAGTCGCTATTCGCTGTCAAACCGCAGTATCAGGTGTACCGTGACGGTATGAATGTGGTCTATACCATAGAGGGCGATTTGACAAGGCACCGCTTTTCGGTGCGTCAGGGCGAGCAGGAAGTGCTTGTGCTTCACAGGAAGATCGCAAAGCTGTTTGCAGAATACACCATAGAAAAGGACGGTCAGGAGATTGCACACATCAAAAAGGGGCTGTTCCGCAGTCTGTCGGGGAATGTCTATGACAAAAGTCTTGAGATCCGTGTCGCCTATGAGTCCTACAACTTTGACATTCTGGTGGGAGGTCACAAACTCTGCCGTATCGAGCAGGAAAACGCCAGTTTCCGCGACCGCTATGAGATGATGATATTTGACAGTACATTAGAAGAAGTCGCTGTGGCGCTTGCGGTGATATGCGACCATGTTTCCGACAAGGCAGACAGCACAAGATACAGTGATTGAAAGGAGTTTTTATGGGATTTTTTGATTTTTCCGGCGGCGGAAATATGGGCTTCGGCAGCGTGAAGAACGTGCAGAACTTCACAAATGAACAGCTTTTTGAGAAGCTGTCGGCGATCAAGGTCAGCTTTGGTACGCCGATAATGGGCGATATTTTCGGTACGCAGTCGGTCATGTATAAAAATGCCACGCCATACTATGACATTTTCGTTCGTGTACATAAGGACAAGATCATCATGGGCAAGATCGGCACGGATGGCACGAGCAGCGTAGATACTGCAATGCAAATGGAGTCTGAGCTGGTAATGGGCAGCAAGGACGAGGAAAACTCCTATGCAGACAGAGCCGTAGACGAGCTTCTGGAGGTCATCAAAAAGCTGGAAAACGGCGAATCTGTCACGATCACAGATGAAGCGATGCCCGCCAATACCGCAACAGGCGAACCGATCTCTCTGTATATGGAGCAAAAGCTGTTCTCTCTCAAACCGAGATTTGATGTGTTCGATCAGGAGAAAAATGTGGTGTTCCATGTGGAGGGCGATATTACCAGCCACAGCTTCACCATTCAGCAGGACGGCAGAGAGGTTTTGAAGCTGAAAAGGAAAATTGCGAAGATCATGGACGAATATGTCCTTATCAGAAACGACGAGACAGTTGCCGAACTGAAAAAGAAATTCCGCCTCATCAACCCGGAAGTCAGCGGAACGGTAAACGGCGCAGAGCTGCGTATCGCAGGTGATCTGATGGGCATTGACTATGATATAAAGATCGGCGGCAGAACTGTTGCACACGTCGATCAGGACAAGGCACACTGGTCGGACTGCTACCGCATAACCATAAAGGATGAGAGCGTGCAGGATATTGTGATCGCACTTGCGGTCATCTGCGACCATGTTTCCGACAAGGATTCCACATGGCGGCATTAAAAAGAACAGAGGTCAGGACAAAGCGTTCTGACCTCTGTTCTTTTTATAGAAGTTTGATCTTATCGGAGCAATGCGCACTTGCGTAAAGGCAGATGAGCGCTGCCACAGCACCTTGCAGATGGTA
>CAMKLV010000081.1:0-13375 GCA_946413695.1 uncultured Ruminococcus sp.
GCACCGTTACGCCGGTGCTGCGCTCACCTCTTTCCTTATCCTCTCCTCTCTGAGGCGTAAGCCGCTTGCTTGATATTTGCCGCTTGCTGAAACGTACCCACTAGATTGGGCTGAGTTACTTGCTTGACATAAGCCGCTGTTTGATTACCAAATAAACCGCTGCTCTAAGACACAACCAATGCCAAGTGAGTGGCTTACGCCCAAACCAATGCCAACAACTTAAGCAGTTGCATCAGCCGGTGAATTGCTTTGCAATTCACTTAGGGGCGCCCTCTATCGCAGGGCGCCCCTCTCTCAAAAAGCATCCACTGGATGCTTTTTGAAATTCACCCCTGCGGAGCTCCTTGCGCAGTGGCATTTCGCACTCTGCGGAGTGCGACCAAAGGGCGCCGCCCTTTGGAAACCTGCGAGCTTTTGAAAAAGCTCGACCAAAACTTTTATTTCGGCTTCGCCGTGTGCGCCTTAAGTTGTTAGCATTGACGCCCCAAAGGGGTCAAGGAATGAGGAAAGGGATGAGCGCAGCACCGGCGTAACGGTGCGGGGAAAAACGAAAGGGGATAGGGGGAATGTGAGCCTTGCGAACCTTCCCTCTGTCCCCTCTGGGTTGTTCCCTCGCATTCGCGCCCCGCGCCCGGAAAAAATTATTTGACGAAAGGATAAAGAGCAAAAACGATCAATCTGCCTTTCGCAAAATGGCTGTTGATAGTAAACACTTTGCATGTAAATATTAACAAATGCGGCGCTATTTTGTAAAATCCCTTGCTTTTTTTCATGGAATATGCTATAATACAAACAGTATATACCCGCCCACAACCACGCGAAAGGATGATTCCCATGCGCCGAAGTACACGCATGCACCGCGGTCTTTCCGCCATGCTCTCTACCCTCGTACTCGGAACATTCTGCCTCGGCTTTGCACCCGCGGCATCCGCCGAAGCGCTCCCCGATTTCAGCTATCTCGGCAGCTTCGGCAGCCTGAGCGCCGATGATACCCAGACCGCCGCCGTACTCATCTGGCAGGCGTTCAGCAGCCACCTCGAGAACATCGACCTCAGCGCCGTCACCGCAAAATATACCGACTGCACCGAGGATTGTCTCGGGCTCTACCGCGAAATCATGCACACCGCTGCCCCCGCCGTGCTCCACGCCAGTAATTATTATTACAGCGAATGGAACGGCGGTCTGCGCATCAAGATTCAGTATGCCGTCGGTGCGGATGAATATGACGCGCTCTACCGCAGCAGCATCGAGCAGATCAACGCGATCGCCGCAGCCGTCAGACCGGAGTGGTCCGATGAGGAAAAAGCGCTGTATCTGCACGATTATCTCGCAACGATGTACAATTACGATCACATCGGGCTCAGCGGCGACGCCGACCGTCCCTATCGCGAGCTGTATTCCGCATTCGGTCTGCTCAGAAACGGCGCGGCGGTCTGTCAGGGATATTCCGAGCTCTATGCGATGCTCCTGAACAAAGTCGGCGTTCCGGCGCGGTTTGTCAGCAGCGACACGCTCAATCACGCATGGAACTATGTCCGCATTGACGGCGCATGGTATCATGTCGATGTCACATGGGATGACTGCTACCAGAACCGCGCAGGCATCATGAACCACAGCTGTTTCCTGAAAACCTCGCAGGAGCTTGCTGCGATCGACGATTATAACGCTGCGGACTGGGAGCTCACCGACGGCACGAACCTCTGCAATGTGCAGAGCAGCTCGCCGTTCACCGATGCATTCTGGAACGGCAGGAACAACATCGCCTACTGGAACGGGTACTGGACGGCGTTCGATCCGGAGCAGAGCGCAATCATCTGCTATGACTATGACAGCAGCACCAAGCGCGCTGCGGCATCAAAATTGTGCACCCTGACGCGCGATCAGTCGCGGTGGCAGGTCTGGGGCAAGCAGAACGCTGTCTGGAACTCGACTTTTGTGGTGCCGGTTGCCGCAAACGGCGCGCTCTATTACTCCACGCCGACCGCGATCTATACGGTGAAGGATTCCGTCCCTGTGCTGTTCCATGCGCTGAGCAGCGAGGAACTTGCGCAGGGGTACATCTACGGCATGTACGCGGATGCGGGCACGCTCCGGTACGGCATTGACACCGTGCCGCAGAATGCCTCGAATCTCAGCCCGACGATTCAGTATCACAGCATTGCGCTGCCGGATGTGCCGCAGGAGACTGTTCCTGAGACAACAACAACTGTCACCACCACAACAACCGTCACCACTACAACTACCACGGTCACAACCACTACAACTACCACAACTGCAATCGCTGTGACCACAACGGTGCCGGTCGGCAGTGATCTCAACGGAGACGGCAGGCACACGGCATCGGATGCGGTGCTGCTGCTGCGGTTCGTGACGGAGCAATGGGATGACGCGCTGCCGATGCCGGACGCTGCGATGCTGGATGCTGCTGATCTTGACCGTGACGGCTGTCTGACTGTTACGGATGTGATGCTCTGGTTCCGGCGGATTTAGCGGGGATTGGGGATATGATTCCCGGGCACTGTTTTGTTTGGATCGGATGAAGCCGCCAAATCGGTGTAATGCGCTGATTTGGCGGCTTTGACTTTTATCTTTTCAGTGGGCAGTAGCGACACGCCAGTTGACAGATGGAGAAATCTGCGGTACAATATACAATAGATCAAACCGCTTCAAAGGAGGGCTCCCGCTATGTCCCGCACGATGATCCGCTCCGGACGCATCAACTTCTTCGCCGCATCTGATATCACCTGCTATGTTCTGCGCGGCGCAGACGGCGACCTGCTGATCGACACCGGTCTGCCGCAGACATGGAAACCGATGCAGAAATGGCTCGCCGGCTTCAATATCCGCTGGGTGTTCCTCACGCATGCTCACCCCGACCATGACTGGAACGCCGCAAAACTCCAGCGCGCAGGCGCAAAACTGCTCCTCAGCCGCCTCGATAAAGATCTGCGGCGCAACTTCCTCTCGCAGCGCGTCATGCCGACTTCAAAGCGCTATGCCCTGCGCAATGTCCTGCAGTGCATCAGCGGCGGACTGGTCAAAAGTCCGCCCTATGACGCCGATATCTACTTTGGTGAGCAGGATACCGCGCTGCTGCGTGATCTCGGCTTCGATGCGGAGATCGTGCCGCTCCCCGGGCATACCTACGGCTCCGCGGGCATCCTGAGCAAAGGCGTGCTCTATTGCGGCGATGCGTTCACGATGATCTTCGGCAGACCGGAGCTTACACCGCATGCCGTCAGCCCGCAGACAGCGCAGGATTCACTGCGCGTCATCGAAAAGCTGCATCCGGAATGGCTCGCCTGCGGGCACGGGCTGCCCGTCCGATACAGGGACGCGGAGCAGGCAATCCAAGAAGCGCTCGCATATCGCTATGATTACAGCTGACGTCACAGAAAGGAATACACGATGCGATTCGGATTGGAACCCGCTAAACGAAACGCGGCTGAACGCAGACAGCTCCGGCGCTATGCCTTTATCACACTGCTCTGCGGGCTGCTGATCATGGCATGCGGCATTTTCGGTGGTGTTTTCACCATCCGCGGCTGCCTCGGAAACAGGACACCGCGCATGCAGCACCAAACTGAGGCGATTGTGCTGCATGCCGCAAAGCTGCCGCGCCGCAGCGGACATGAACGCTGGTGGGGCGCGAAGCTGCAATATGAGATCGGCGGCGTGACCTACACCGGAAAAGCTGAATTTGAAACGCCCCTCAAAGAGGGCGACACCGTGACGGTCTGGACCTATCGCACATCCGGCGGCGAATACCGGATTCCGCTTTCGGAATCTCCGGCACGATTCCAGCGGCGGCTGATCCTGTTTGCTGCCGTGACAGGCTGGGGCGTTTGGCTCGGTGCATGCGGCGCAAATTATGCGCTGCAGCCGAAACCGAAAAAACGCAGAAAGAACAAAGGAGAATCAGGCAAGTGATTTTACTATCCGCACAGAATATCTCGAAAACCTACATGGAGCGCAAGGTGCTGGACAATGTCTCGTTCTTCCTCAACGAGGGGGACAAGGTCGGCATCGTCGGCATCAACGGAACGGGAAAATCCACGCTCCTGCGTATTTTAGCCGGTGCCGAGGAATCGGATTCCGGCGAGATCATCCGCACAAACGGCATCCGGCTTTCCTATCTGCCGCAGATCCCCGAATTCGGCGAGACCGGCAGCGTGCTGGAACAGGTGCTCGCGCATCTGCCCGCAGACCTCAAGGAATCCAAGGAGTATGAGGCGAAATCCATCCTCGAGCAGATGCATCTGCCGGATTATGACCGCCCGATCTCGACGCTCTCCGGCGGCGAACGCAGGCGCGCAGGCATCGCCGCGGCACTGATTCAGCCGAGCGATGTGCTGCTGCTCGACGAGCCGACAAACCACATCGACAATGAGACCGTGCAGATGCTCGAGACACTGCTCCGCCGGTACCGCGGGGCGATTGTCATGGTCACGCATGACCGCTATTTCCTCGACCAGATCTGCCGCACAATCGCGGAGATCGACCGCGGAAAGCTGACGCTCTGCGAGGGCAGCTACAGCGACTATCTTGCACAGAAAGCCCAGCGCGAAGCCGATGCCGAAGCCGCCGAGCGCAAAAACCGCACGCTCTACCGCCGCGAGCTTGCATGGATCCGCAGGGGAGCGCGCGCACGCGGCACCAAATCCAAAGACCGCATCGAGCGCTTTGAGGCGCTCCGTGACCGCGAAATCCCGACAGAGGCGGCTGCCATGCAGATGCAGTCCGTTTCGAGCAGACTCGGCAGAAAGACTGTCGAGATCAGCGGCATCAGCAAGGAGATCGACGGCAAGGCGCTCATCACTGACTTTTCCTATATCATCGCGAGGGATGCGCGCATCGGCATTGTCGGGCAGAACGGCGCCGGAAAAAGCACGTTCCTGCGCATGATTGCGGGGCTCGAGCTGCCGGACAGCGGTGAGATCATCTGCGGCGAGACGGTCAAAATCGGCTATCTCTCGCAGGAGTGCGGCGAAATGGACCCGCAGGAGCGCGTGATCGACTACATCCGCGACACGGCGGATATCGTGCAGACACCGGACGGCACTGTCTCGGCGGCGCAGATGCTCGAGCGCTTTCTCTTTACGCCCGAGCTGCAGTGGAGCCGCATCGAGAAGCTCTCCGGCGGCGAGCGGAAACGTCTGTATCTGCTGAAAATTCTGATGGAGGCGCCGAATATTCTGCTGCTGGATGAGCCGACCAATGACCTTGATATCACAACGCTGACCATCCTCGAGGACTATCTCTCGCAGTTCAGCGGCGCGGTGCTTGCTGTCTCGCATGACCGCTATTTTCTGGACAAAATTGCGACGGAGATTTTTGAGTTCCGCGGCGGGCAGTGCAGGCGATATACCGGCAACTATTCCGACTACGCGGAAAAGGCGGATTTCTCCGATTCTGCGCCTGCCGTCCGGAAAAAGACGGAGAAGGCAGACCGGACGTTCGTTGGCACGCGCAAGCTGAAATTCTCCTATAAGGAGCAGCGCGAATTCGAGACGATTGATGACGATATTGCGGCGCTTGAACAGCAGATCGCGGAGACCGAATCGGCGATTGCGGCAAACAGCTCGGATTATCAGAAGCTGCAGGAACTGACGGAGCAGAAGGAGCAGCTTGCGCAGCAGCTCGCGGAGAAAATGGATCGCTGGGTATACCTCAATGACCTCGCGGAAAAAATAGAAAATGAGAAATGAGAATTGCGGTGTTGCTCGCGGCAATCTGTATGAATCATTCACGGAACAGGGGACGATTATGAAACTGAAAACAAAGCGCATTCTGCGGCTCTGCTGTATGCTCGCGGGGGCTGCGTGCATCTGCATCGGGATCCGGCGCGGTGAATGTGCCGTGATTCTGCAAAAGGCGGTGAAAATATGTCTCGAATGCATCGGGCTCGGCTGAACGCAGAAGCAGACGCAGCACAGAAATCCGCCGTAAACGGTGATTCCGGCAGGCAGCGGGCGCTGCGCCGCCGCGAACGGTTCCGGCTGCTGATTCAGCTGCTTGCCGCGGCGTTCTGCAACGGCTATGCGGCGGGCTTTCTGCGCGGCAAAATCTTCACCGGAAAGTCAAAGCTGCTCTGCGTGCCCGTCCTGAACTGCTACGCATGCCCCGGCGCGCTCGGCTCCTGTCCCATCGGGGCGATGCAGGCGGTCGCCGGCACAAAAAGCCGCTTCTCGTTCTATGTCCTCGGGACGCTGATGCTGTTCGGCACAGTCCTCGGCAGGGTGCTCTGCGGCTTTCTCTGCCCGTTCGGTCTGATACAGGATCTGCTGCACCGCATCCCGACACCGAAGCTCAGGGTTCCGCGCAGGCTTGACAGAATCCTGCGGTATCTCAAATATGCGGTGCTCCTCGTGCTCGTGCTGCTCGGACCGGTTCTCAGTGCCGGACCGCTCGGCGGCGGCGACCCGTGGTTCTGCAAATATATCTGTCCGGCGGGGACGCTGGAAGGCGGCATTCTGCTGCTGCTGAAAAATGAGACGCTGCGGCAGGCGGCCGGATTTCTGTTCTCGTGGAAGTGCGGCGTGATGCTCGCGATTCTGCTCGGGGCGGTGTTCATCAGCCGGTGCTTCTGCCGGTATCTGTGTCCGCTCGGGGCGGTCTATGCGCTGTTCAATCGGTTCGCGCTCTATCAGATGCAGGTCGATCACGCGCGGTGCATCGGCTGCGGCAAATGCGATCCGGTCTGCCCGATGGCGCTGGATGTCCGCAAAGAAATCACGGGCGGCGAGTGCATCCGCTGCGGCAGATGTAAGGCGGTCTGTCCGGCAAAGGCGATTGAAAGCGGCATGAAGCTGTCGGAGCATCCGGAACCGCAGACAGAAAAATGATCCGCGGAATCTTCGCATCTGCGTTGATTCTGCGGATCTTTATTCTTTGGGCTCAGCATCGTCTGTCAGTTGCTTGCCGCAAAGCGGGCAGTATTTTGCGGGCTTGACCCACATCTCGGTATCGCTGTACCGGACGCCGCCGATCACCTTGCCGCCGCTTTCGCAGCACGGACATTTTTCCTCTTTCTTCTGGGTTCCGAATAATTTTTGTATCAGATATGCGATGACTGCAATGACCACGATGCCCAGAATCAGAAGCAGGACTGTGACGCCCTGACCTGCGCCTTCTGCGGCTGTTCCCACAGCTTCTGTTACGGTTGTCTCCGGCATGTTTGCACCGCCTTTCCGGTTGTTTGCTTTCTGATATATTTATTGATGTCCCAACTATCTCTTGAAGATATCTGCTTGTCTTTTTGCCATGATACTGCGTTAGAAATCCTTGCCTTGCGTCAGCAAGGCGGCGGCTTTCTGCCTTGTCTCATGACAAAAATCCGGCGCATCTATTCTTCAAGATTTAATTGGTACATCAATATTTTACCACGATTTTGCATGTATGTCAACAGGGCGGGGCGGCAGCTATTGTGCGAAAGGTGATTTTTTGCGTTGATGGTCTGTATCCTTTCGTCAAATAGATATTTTTACTGGGCGCGGGGCGCGAATGCGAGGGAACAACCCAAAGAGGACAGGGGGAATGCGAGCGAAGCGAGTTTCCTCTCTCGCCTTGGGGTGTCTCTCTCGCATTCGCGCCCCGCGCCCAGCGAAGTTAAACATTCGGACAAAGGATAAAGAACAAGAAAACAAAAAATCAGCTATAGCAAAGTGAAAAGTGAAAAATCCTTCCTTCTTCCTCCCAAAATAATTGCCGCCAAATCAACGCATTTACGCGAATTTGGCGGCTTTCTTCTATCCATATATCAAAATGGGATTCCAAAGGGTCAATGACCCTTTGGCGGAGTTTGAGGCGGAGCTTCATTCAAAATCATCGCGGAGCGATACCTTATTTCTCTGTGCAGAATTCGACCTTTTCACCGGCGAGGATCATGTTTGTTGTGCGGACGGCGCACATCTTGCCGCACATCGAGCAGGTGTGACGATCCGCGGGCGGCGTGCTCTCAAAATACGCCTGCGCCTTTTCGCGATCCACGGCAATCTCAAACATTTTGTCCCAGTCAACGGCGTGGCGCGCCTCTGCCATCTTGTTATCGAGGTCTCTTGCGTGCGGCACGCCCTTTGCGATATCCGCTGCATGTGCCGCGATTTTCGAGGCGATGATGCCCTCCTTGACGTCATCGACATCCGGCAGGCGCAGATGCTCCGCAGGGGTGACATAGCACAGGAAGTCCGCGCCGCTTGCCGCTGCAATCGCGCCGCCGATCGCTGATGTGATGTGATCGTAGCCCGGGAAAATATCCGTGACGAGCGGTCCGAGGACATAGAACGGGGCATTGTGGCAGAGACGCTTCTGCAGCTTCATATTCGCTGCGATTTCGTTCATTGCCATGTGTCCCGGTCCCTCTACCATGACCTGCACATCCTTCTCCCATGCGCGGAGTGTCAGGTTGCCGAGCTCGATCAGCTCCGAAATCTGACCGGCATCGGTTGCGTCATCAATGCAGCCCGGACGCAGCGCATCACCGAGGCTGATTGTCACATCAAACTCGCGCAGAATCTCCAGCACCTCATCATAATGCTCGAAGAACGGGTTTTCGTTGCCGGTCATCATCATCCACGCAAAGAGCAGCGAGCCGCCGCGCGAGACAATGTTCATCTTTCTGCCCTCGCGCATAAACGCCTCGACCGCTCTGCGGTTGATGCCCGCGTGAATGGTCATGAAGTCCACGCCCTCCTCGGCATGTGCGCGCACAACCTTGAGGAAATCCTCTGCGGTGATCTCGAGCAGATCCTTTTCGAGGTAGCCGATTGCGTCATACATCGGGACGGTGCCGATCATCGCAGGAGACTCCGCGATAAGCTTCTGCCGAAAGGTGTTGGTCTTGCCGTAGTTGCTGAGGTCCATGATCGCCTCTGCGCCGAATTTGTGCGCAAGTGCGACCTTCTGCATCTCGATGTCATAGTTCTTTGCGTCGCCGGAGATGCCGAGGTTGACATTGATCTTTGTCCGCAGACCGCCGCCGATGCCCTCGGGCGAGATCGCCTTGTGGTTGACATTGCACGGGATTGCGACTTCACCGGTTGCAACGAGCGCGCGGATTTTTTCCGGCTCCATGTATTCCTTTTTCGCGACGATTTCCATTTCCGGCGTGATGATGCCCTTTTTCGCCGCCTCCATCTGTGTGTGATACTGCTTCATAGAAACTCCTTTCAGTCGCCTGCAAATGTGCTGTGCAGGTCAAATGCGTGATTCATCGGACCGCTGCCGCTGCCCAGATTGAGCATTGCGGCGAGCGCGCCGGAAAGATACCGTTTTGCGCGCAGGACGGCGTCCGAAAGGGGATATCCCTTTGCGAGATTCGCCGTGATTGCGCTCGAGAGCGTGCAGCCCGTGCCGTGCGTATTGGGATTGTCAATGCGCCTGCCGCGGAGCCATTCGCCCTGTGATTTGTCATAAAGATAGTCATTCGCATCGCTGAGGCTGTGCCCGCCCTTGAGCAGCACCGCGCAGCCGTAGCGTTCCGCGATCTGTACCGCTGCCTGCTCCATATCCTGCGGGGTGCGGATCGCGCTGCCTGTCAGCACCTCTGCCTCGGGGATATTCGGCGTCACGAGGTATGCAAGCGGCATGAGCTGCCCTGTCAGCGCCTCGACCGCCTCCGCATTGATGAGCCTTGCGCCGCTCGTCGCGACCATGACCGGATCGAGCACGATGTTCTGCGCGTGATATTCCGTGAGCTTTTGCGCGATCATGCCGATCAGCCCCGCAGAGGCGACCATGCCGATCTTGACCGCATCCGGCACGATATCCGTGAAGATGCTGTCGAGCTGCATGCCGAGAAATTCCGGCGTGACCTCCATAATCCCGCTGACGCCGGTTGTATTCTGCGCGGTCAGTGCGGTGATCGCGCTCATGCCGTAGACGCCGTTTGCGGTCATGGTCTTGAGGTCTGCCTGAATGCCCGCGCCGCCGCTGCAGTCGCTGCCCGCAATGGTGAGTGCTGTTTTCATGATACGATTCCTCCTGCAAGCTGCTTCATCTCAGCCGCAGCGCGTTCGATATCCGGCTCGCCGAACACCGCCGAGACCACCGCCGCGCCTGCCGCACCGATGCCCTGCAGCGTGCTGATATTTGCCTTGCTGATGCCGCCGATCGCAACCGCAGGAATCTGCACGCTGCCCGCAATCGTGCGGAACTGTTCCGCCGTGATGCGGATCGCGTCGGTCTTTGTCGGGGAGGGGAACACCGCGCCGACGCCGAGATAATCTGCGCCGGACTGCTCTGCAAGCTGCGCCTGTTCGACGGTTTTCGCCGTCGCGCCGATGATGAATCCCGCGGGCGCTGCCTTGCGAATCTCCGCGACGGGTGCATCCGTGATGCCGACATGGACACCGTCTGCACCGGCTGCGATTGCCGCATGCCAGTCATCGTTGACGATCAGCCGGACGCCGAACCGGTGGCAGACTGCGGTTGCCTGCTTTGCTGTTGCAATCAGTTTTGACGCAGATGCGTTCTTTTCACGGAGCTGAATGATCGTTGCGCCGCCTCTGCACGCATCGGCGATTGCTGTCAGCAGGTCGCGCCTTGCGATGCAGCCGCGGTCGGTGATCGCATAGAGCAGCAGCTCATTTCTGCTGATCCGCTGCATGGATGCCTGCCGCAGCGCCGTGACCGTTTCCGCCGGATGCGCTGCGGTCATCAGCCCGCTCATGATGCAGACGCCCTTTGCGCCGCTTGCGGTCACTGCGGGGAGATTCTCCGCCGAAATGCCGCCGATGCCGTAGACCGGAAGTGCCGTGTTTTCGCAGATTTCACGCAGGAACCCGAGTCCTCTGCCCGCGAGCCCCTTTTTGCAGTCCGTCTCGAAGATGTGCCCCGCGATGATATACGAAGCGCCGAGCGATTCCGCCGCTCTGACATCTTCGAGGCTGTGGCACGAGACGCCGATTTCGCGAAACTGCCGCAGAATATCGCTGCGGAGCGACTGAAGCATCGGCAGGGGCAGGTGCAGCGACTGTGCTCCGAGCCGCTGTGCCGCCTCGGGATGTCCGTGCAGCGTGCAGGTCACGCCGTACTGCCGGCAGATCTCCGTAACCTGCTCAGCGAGTGCTGCGTAATCCGCTTCGGAGAGATCCTTTTCGCGCAGGATGATTCTGTCGGGATGTGCCGCCGCGATCTGCTCGATTCTGCTGAGAAAATCGCCCTCGCAGAGCGCGCGGTTCGTGATACAGATCAGTTCAGACATAGAGATAGTCGTTCAGCACGGGCTGCAGTCCTTCCGCCTTCATATCGCGGTACATCTGCTGCAGACTGCGGTTATCCGCGATCTCAAACTGCGCATCGCCCTCGTCGCTGTTCTCCTTTCCGGTGTATTTGCTTTCGTGGTCGCCGATGCCGGTCGAGACACCGGCGGAGATTTTCGTCGCGGCAATCTTGACAATGCCGTTGCGGAATGCGGCGCTCTCACGCGAGGAGACCGTGATGCCCGCAAACGGCAGGAAGATGCGGTAGGCGCAGAGAATCTGGCAGAGCTGCCGCTCGCCGACATCATGCGGGTTGATTTTGCCGTTGTTGATGATCGGGCGCAGACGCGGGCAGGAAAGCGAGACCTCTGCATGCGGGTACTTCCGCTGGAGATAGTAGACATGCAGTGCCGAGGCGAGCGCATCCTTGCGGAAATCGGAGAGCCCGAGCAGCGCGGAACATGCCACGCCGCGCATGCCGCCCATCAGTGCGCGCTCCTGCGCCTCAAAGCGGTAGGGCCAGACGCGCTTGTGTCCGGCGAGGTGCAGTGTCTCGTATTTATCTGTGTCATAGGTTTCCTGAAATACGGTGACGTAATCCACGCCGCATTCGTGCAGATAGCGGTAGTCCTCTGTGTTGACGGGATAAATCTCGATGCCGACCATACGGAAGTATTTGCGCGCCAGTTTGCACGCTTCGCCGATGTATTTGATATCGCTTTTGCTGCGGCTCTCGCCGGTCAGAATCAGGATTTCCTCCATGCCGCTTTCCGCAATGACCTGCATCTCGTGCTCGATCTGCTCCGGCGTCAGCTTCATGCGGCGGATGTGGTTGTAGCAGTTGAAACCGCAGTAGACACAGTAGTTTTCGCAGTAATTCGCGATGTAAAGCGGCGTGAACAGATAGACCGTGTTGCCGAAGTGCTTTCTCGTCTCGATGCGTGCGCGCTCCGCCATGCGCTCAAGAAACGGCGCGGCGGCAGGGGAGAGCAGTGCCTTGAGATCCGCAACCGTGAGCGACTGCTTTTCCAGTGCGTGCAGGACATCTGCGCCGGTGTACTGCGCCGGATCGTAGTCCGCAACCGCTGACATCACCTTTTCGCGGATATCAGACTGAATCTGCTCCTGCCCCTCCATATACGCCATGTGGTCAGTGCGGCAGCTCGGATCATTTTCCAGCTGATGCTTGCGTTTCAGCGCTTCAGGCGAGAGCGATTCCGAGTCGATCAGATATTCATTCTCCATATTCTCCATTTTGCAGCCCTCTTTCAGTCATGCAGAAAGCCGGTCAGCGTATCCGAGGGGGATGCACCGCGGACAAGCACTCTGCCGAGTCCGGAGAGATATGCCGCTCTGCCCGCTTCGATCGCCTGCTTGAATGCGCCTGCCATTACGGGCAGATCGCCTGCGGTCGCGAGCGCCGTGTTCGACATGACAGCCGCTGCGCCCATCTCCATTGCCTCACATGCCTGCGAGGGTCTGCCGATGCCTGCATCCACAATGATCGGCAGGTCGATCTCGTCAATGAGAATCTGGATGAAATCTTTGGTTGCGAGCCCCTTGTTCGAGCCGATCGGGGATGCAAGCGGCATGACTGATGCCGCGCCTGCATTGACCAGATCACGTGCTGTGTTGAGGTCGGGGTACATATACGGCATGACGATAAAGCCCTCTTTTGCGAGAATCTCCGTCGCTCTGACGGTCTCGGCGTTGTCGGGCAGCAGATACTTTGTGTCGCGCATGATTTCGATTTTGACGAAATCGCCGCAGCCGAGTTCGCGGGCAAGTCTCGCAATGCGGACGGCTTCATCGGCATTGCGCGCGCCCGAGGTGTTCGGCAGGAGCGTCACACCCTTCGGGATGTAGTCGAGGATGTTCTCCTGCTCTTTGGTGTTTGCGCGTCGTACCGCACAGGTGATGATCTCCGCGCCGGCGTATTTGACGGCTGCTTCGATCAGCGAGAGGGAATATTTGCCGGAACCGAGGATGAATCTCGAGTTGAATTCATGTCCGGCTATGATGAGCTTGTCATCGTTCATAGTTCTGGTTACTCCTTTGTTAAATGTATCGCATTCAGATGTATCGCTTCGCGATGATTTTGAATGGGCTCCGCCCAAACCAATGCCAACAACTTAAGCAGTTGCATCAGCCGGTGAATTGCTTTGCAATTCACT
>CAMKLV010000082.1:0-12980 GCA_946413695.1 uncultured Ruminococcus sp.
GTTCCCGAGTGGCCAAAGGGGGCAGACTGTAAATCTGTTGCGTTTCGCTTCGGTGGTTCAAATCCACCCTCTCCCACCAAAAGACACAGTTCTTTGAACTGTGTCTTTTCTTTTATCCGTTATTTTTTGAAATATAACAAGCAGGCTTTCTTTTCCAGAAATATACGCACCGTATCGCGCACATGACAGCAGCGCGTCCGGCAGCCGCGGAAGCCTGTGCGCAACTCCGTCAGAACGCCGAATTATTTGCTATTGCTGACAATTCTGTTGACAGATTTTCGTAAATGTTGTATAATAATAATGAATTACCTGATCTTTCATGTATGGTTATACTGAAAGGTATCTCCGATGGATGCACGCAGGGCGTGCTGCCGAAATGCTAAAGTCCGAATGATTCAACACAAGAGATGAAGACCAGTGTCCCGATCAAGGAACAAAAATTTATAAAAGCCGCTCCATTCAACACAGATTGGAGCGGCTTTGTTATATTCACACATAAAATTGGGATTCCAAAGGGATAGTATCCCTTTGGCGGGTTTGGGCGGAGCCCAATATCAATCATCGCGAAGCGATACCGCATTCTGCACTCACCGGCAGGGATGTCCCGAGGCGGCTTCAAACTGACATCGGACGATGCCGCGGTCGATCTCCGCCATCGCATTTTTCTTCGTTGAAGTGACCGTCACCGAATCGCCCTCGAGCGTGACAAAAAACTTCTGCTGATTCAGCGCCGTTGGGGCAAGCTGCGCCGCCATCATGCCGTGACGGAACCACTTGGGCATCTCATCCTCCGGCACATTGCAGAGCTTTTCAATCGGCTTGGAGCGGCGCGGTTTGCCCTGCGTCTCGCCGTAGCCCATTGCGATGATGCAGACAATCTCCTCATCATCCCCGAGCGCTGCAGCGGTCTTTTTCTTGCTGTAGGAGCCGCCGATCCAGCAGGTATTCAGTCCCATCTGCTGCAGGGCGAGCACGAGCTTCTGCCCGTAATATCCGCAGACGCCGCGCAGATCGGTCATTGCGGTGCTGCCTGCCAGCACAAGATAATTCTTTGCATTGCGGAACATCCCGTAGTGCGCGAGCAGAGACGGAAAGCACGCAGAATCGTCATAAACCGCCTGAATGTGCAGACCGCTTTCCGCATTGCACTGCTGAATCATTGCTGCAATCTGTTCCCGTTTTTCCGGCTCGATCGGCTGTTCCAGATATTGCCGGACGCTGTGCCGTGATGTAATGGCTTCTTTCATGTTCATTGGAAATCCCTCCTGATTCCTGCGCAGACCGCTTTTTGCTTGCATTATAGCACATTCCGTTTGAAAACGCAATGGTTATCGAAAAAAGTTAACAAATTTGTGCGGCGATGCATCTGCTCTGGTGCTGCATAAAAGAAAGCCGCTCGAATCGGCGACGATCAGAGCGGCTTTTCTGTCATATCAAATACAAGTTTTCTTTGGCACAGTCCGGTCACACAGCGCGATATCCGTCACCGCGCAGCGCTCCCCTGTTACGCGAAAAAGACTTCGCCGTCAGCGCGGTCAATCTCATAGCTCGCAAGCACACGGATATCCCCGATCAGATGCTGGTTCAAAATATCGACCTCATCTGCCGGAATCCACAGGGCGCGGCGGTTCCGCTCGTGCGCATGCTGCACCGGAAACTGCCGGATATAGGCATCGTCAACGAGAAAGCTGACAACATACACCGTGTTATCCGCCTGCTTCGCGATCCGCATGTGCCGCGCAATCTGGGACGCACCCTCCTCCGAGAGCAGCGCGGTAAACAGCGGCTGTCCGGAAGGACGGGGCGGGAAACCGTGAAAGCTGCGCGCTTCCAGTTCCTGATATTCTTCTGCATTCATCGGACGGTAAAGCTCCATTTTCTACCAGCCTTTCTAGGGTTCAGTCGGCGGCTTTTTTCGATTGTTTCAGCCGTCTTGCGTGGATCTCATCGTGTAGTTTGTACATTTTCTGAACAGAGTTTTCAAGGAAGTAATAGTGTGCAATATACGGCACCAGCAGCCCGAGGATCAGAATCAGCAGCGGCAGCATCATGATCTGCTCACCCAGCAGATAAATCCCGAGCGAGATGAAAAAGCCGAGCGCAAACAGAATCGTCACCAGAAAATGAATCAGGCGTTCATGCTGCATGAACTGAATCATGATCAGATGCGAGCGCTCCAGCTCCTCATAATCGAGCGCCTCGCCGGATGCAAGCTGCGCCTCAAGCTTTGCAAGATATTCCGTCAGATATTTTCGCATGATAATGCCTCCGCTTATCCGCGTTCGTCAGCCTCATCGGCAGCGATAAAGCCCGCAAGATCGAGCCTGCCCTCGTTCAGATCGCTGAAACGGTCATTGTAGCGGTCAATCGTCTCCGCAGAGACGAACATCAGATAGGCAAACAGCTCCTCGCTGAGCACCGTGCCGATAAAGCAGCTGGTCAGCCGGAACCGGATCTCTCCGGTTTTCATATTCAGGTCAAAGGAGCCGTCAATCAGCCCGTGATTTGCCGCTGTCACCGCGATGGCTGCGTCCTGCATGCGCGCCTCGCTGATGCGGAACGGCATCGGAGAAAGCACGGAAACGATCTGACGGTCGGTGCGCAGGATGATGTGCAGCGGGATCGGGATATCCTCCCCCGTAAACGTGATCTTGATATGCGTGCGCGCATCGGTTTGCTCCATGACCGTATATTTGAGGTCTCTGCGGTCGAGCATCGAAATCAGCACTTCGGTATTTTTTGCGGCTGTTTCGATGCGGCTTTGTTCTGCTTCCATTGGTGATGTCCTCCTTATCCTATGCTCTTTATAGTAATATTATACCATAGTTTTCTTATTCTGTCAAGCTGAAATCACAAATTTGCACAAATCTAAGAAAAACTGAAGAAAATTAACTGTTTAAGTACATTTTGTCTATCACATATCACAAATCATAGAACAGCGCTTGCGTGGCGTGTCACATGACAGCCGACATTCACCGAAACCGGCAGACCGGCAATGTGCGTCGGTGCCTGCTCGATGTTGACAGCGAGCGCGGTCACAGTGCCGCCGAAGCCCTGCGGTCCGATGCCGAGACGGTTGACCGATTCGAGCATCTTCTGCTCAAGTTCAGCATAGAGCGGCTTCGGGTTCCGGCGCGCGACGTCGCGGCAGAGCGCCTTTTTCGCAAGATATGCACACTGCTCAAAATCGCCGCCGATGCCCACACCGACCACAATCGGCGGACAGGGATTGCTGCCTGCCTTCGCGATGGTCTCCGTGACAAAGCCGATGATATCATCCTGCGAGGCTGCCGGCGTGAACATTTTGAGCGCGCTCATGTTCTCGCTGCCGAAGCCCTTGGGACATACGTCAATTCGGATGCTGTCGCCCGCAACAATGTCAATATGCAGCACCGCCGGCGTGTTGTTGTTCGTGTTGACGCGCTCGAGCGGATCGCTGACAACCGAGCAGCGCAGATAGCCGTCCAGATAGCCCGCGGATACACCTGCATTGACCGCCTCGCGCAGATCGCCGCCCGTAATGTGGACATCCTGTCCGATCTGCATAAAGATCACCGCCATGCCCGTATCCTGACAGATCGGCAGATTCGTTTCACGCGCCGCATCAAGATTTGCGCAGAGATCGGCGAAAACCGCCTTGCCCGCCTGCGACTGTTCCTTGTCCGCGCCGCAGCGGATGCAGCTTTCCAGCGATTCCGGCAGAACCTTGTTCGCCTTGATGCAGAGGTCGCGGATCGTTTCGGTGATCGTTGCAGCTGTTATTTCTCTCATGAGTATCCTCCTTTGATTGCCGATAGAATTTGTATTCAGTATAACACAATCCCGCTGATTTTGCAACCCTTGCAGCAATCTTTTGTAATGCGGTATCGCTCCGCGATGATTGATATTGGGCTCCGCCCTCAAACTCCCGCTGGGGTCATTGACCCCAGACCCCATGTTTAAGAAAGCCGCTCCAATCTGTGTTGAATGGAGCGGCTTCATTCTAATCATTCATAAAAATGGGATTCCAAAGGGATAGTATCCCTTTGGCGGGTTTGGGCACAGTTTGCGCAGCAATACTGTAAGCCCAATTACAAATCATCGCGAAGCGATACCTTGTTACCGCATCAGTGCGTCGAGTTCGGTGAGGGTGAGGGCTCTGATGAGGACATTTTCGCCGTTGTCATCGAGGATATAGCCGCCGGTCACGAGCCTGCGCATTGCCTCAAAGAAATCCGTATCGCCGATGACATCGCCCTTTGTGCGGCTGTAGAGCAGAATCCGCCACTTTGCGATATCTTTGCCGTCCGGATGATAGCGTTTATGCGGCTGCTTCGGCATGATTGTCTCAATGCCCTCGTTCATCGCGAGGACGCCGAACGGTTCGCCCTCCGGATCGACAAAATACCGCGGTGCCGCCGGATACGCCTCCGACCAGTCCGCATTTTTGCCCTGATATCTGCTGTAATCTGCCATAGTATCCCCCTTTACAGGATTGTTTCCATTCCGGTTTTCTGCGGCTTCATCCCGCAGCTTTCATAGAATGCCTGCGCTGCCGGATTGCATGCCCAGACATTCAGCGTCACATTGTAGCAGCCGATTTCCCTTGCAAAGCCGACCACGGCATCATAGAGCCGCCGCCCGACATGCTGCCGGCGCGCATGTTCATCCACGCAGATATCGTCGATATAAAGCGTTTTGATATCTGTCAGGACATGGTCATTGACATGCTGCTGCAGCACGCAGAATGCATGCCCGAGGACATGCGTATCCGTCTCATCCGTCAGGACAAAGACCGGCGTGCGCTCGTCCCTGAGGATCGCCGCAAGCTCCTCTGCGTTATATTTTGTCGCCGGACCCTTGAACAGATCCGGTCTGCCGTTGTGGTGCACCATATCCACCTGCACAAGCAGATTGAGGATATCGGGAATATCGCGCTGTTCCGCTCTGCGAATCATAGTTTTCTCCTTACGGTCTGCAGCGGTGCGGGCTCAAAGCGTCATCTGCCCGTTGATTTCAAGGTCCTTTGCCATGCCGCCGGATGCCGGTATGTTCTTGACCACATACTTTTTCAGGCTTTCCAGCTGCTCCGATGTCAGAACCGATGCCGAATCCAGTGCCGAGGATTTCGCTTTCAGCGTCATGACCTGCACGCCGATCGAATCGCGGGTGGTTTTCGGCAGAAGCATTGCCGTGTTGAAGATCACTGCGCGGTTATTTGTCGAGCGCAGCAGAATGTCGCAGTCCTCTGTGATGAAAATGATCTCGACAAGCGGATTCTTCGCAGAGTACGCATTTGCGAGCTTTTTGCGGTTTGTCTTGGTCGCATAGGCACTGAGCGGAACCTTTGCGATCTTGCCGTTTGCAAAGCAGAACAACAGGAATCCGCTGTAATCATCCGTCGCGACCATATACTTCACGCGCTCGCCGTCATCAAAGCCGAGCTTGACCGGAACAAAGTCGCCGAGCACGCTTGCCTTGGTATCGTCAAACGCGGATGCGCGCGTCTTGTAGACCTGCGCCTGATCCGTGAAGAACAGCAGCTCGGTGCGGTTCGAGGCGTTCTTCTGCTGCGTCATGACGTCGCCCTCTTTGAGCTTCTGATCGCTGCTCATGCGCAGGCTCTGCGGCGTGATCTTTTTGAAGTAGCCCTCTGCCGAGAGGAACAGATGCACCGGATAATCCGGCGTATCGTCCTCAGCTTCCGCCTCCGGCTCGTCCGAGAGATCATAGAACAGCGTCCTGCGCGGCTGACCGTACTTCTGCGCGACCTTTTTCAGCTCCTCGATCATGATTCTGCGGATCTTTTTGACATCCTTGAGGATGTCTTCCATTTCCGCGATATCCTTGCGGAGCTGTTCGATCTCCTCGGTGCGCTTTAAGATATACTCGCGGTTGAGGTGGCGCAGCTTGATCTCCGCGACATACTCCGCCTGCACCTCGTCGATGCCGAAGCCGATCATGAGGTTCGAGACAACCTCCGACTCCTCCTCGGTCTCGCGGACGATCTTGATTGCCTTGTCGATATCGAGCAGAATCTTCTCGAGACCTTCGAGCAGATGCAGCTTGTCCTGCTTTTTGTGCAGATCAAAGAACACTCTGCGGCGGATGCACTCTGTCCGGAACGCGATCCACTCCTCAAGAATCTCGCGCACGCCCATGACCTTCGGCATGCCTGCGATCAGGATATTGAAATTGCATGAGACGGCATCCTGCAGCGGCGTCATGCGGTAGAGCTTCTGCATGAGCTTGTCCGGATCGGTGCCGCGCTTTAAGTCGAGCGTCAGCTTTAAGCCGTTGATATCCGTTTCATCGCGCAGATACGAAATCTCGCGGATTTTGCCCGCCTTGACCAGCTCGACAATCTTCTCCATGATCGCCTCGAGCGTTGTCGAATACGGAATCTGCGTGACCTCGATGCAGTTTGCGGATTTGTCATAATTCCACTTTGAGCGCAGTTTGATGCTGCCTCTGCCGGTGTCATAGATCTTGCGGAGCTCCTCCTCGTCATAGATCATGAATGCGCCGGTCGGGAAATCCGGACCTTTCAGGGTCGAGAGCACATCGTGCGCGGGGTCTTTCAGCAGCGCGACGGTTGTCTCGCAGACCTCTGCCAGATTGAACGGGCAGACATTGCTCGCCATCGAGACCGCAATGCCGACATTCGCATTGACCAGCACCGAGGGAAAGCTTGCCGGAAGGAGCGTCGGCTCCTGCATGGTGTTGTCATAGTTCGGCATGAAATCGACGGTTTCCTTGTCGATATCTGCGAACAGCTCCGAAGCGATCGGTTCGAGCTTGACCTCGGTATAACGCGGTGCAGCATACGCCATATCGCGCGAATACACCTTACCGAAGTTACCCTTGCTGTCCACATAGGGGTGCAGCAGCGATTCATTGCCGCGCGCCAGACGCACCATTGTCTCATAGATCGCGGCATCGCCGTGCGGGTTCAGGCGCATGGTCTGACCGACAACGTTTGCGGATTTTGTTCTTGCGCCGGTGAGCAGTCCCATTTTATACATCGTATAAAGCAGCTTGCGGTGGGACGGTTTGAAGCCGTCGATCTCCGGCAGTGCGCGCGATACGATCGCGCTCATGGCGTAGGGCATGAAGTTTTTGCGGAGCGTCTCGGTAATGCGCTCCTCGACCATCAGTCCCGCGCCTTCAATATATGCGTTTGAGGGATTTGCCGGCCGCGCCGGCAAATCCTTTTTCTTTCGAGCCATTCATTTTCCCTTCTGTTATCAAAAATGGGATTCCAAAGGGATAGTATCCCTTTGGCGGGTTTGGGCGGAGCCCATTATAAATCCGTCCGCAGAGCGGACACATCTTTAAGAAATGTCTGCGAGATCAAGGTAGTCGCCGCCGTGTTCGGCGATATAGTCCTTACGGGCAGCGAGGTTATCGCCGAGCAGCATATCAAACATCTCAAATGTAGCCTCTGCGGCTTCCGGCGTGATTTTGATAATGCGGCGGGTTTCCGGATTCATCGTGGTCAGCGCCATCATTTCCGCCTCGTTTTCACCGAGACCCTTGGAGCGCTGCAGCGTGAACTTCTGCCCCTCGATCATCTGGAGAATCTTGACGCGCTCCTTTTCGTCATAGGCGAAATAGGTGCGGTCCTTCGTTGTGATCTCAAACAGCGGCGATTCTGCGATATAGACATATCCCTCGCGGATGAGCGTCGGTGCAAGGCGGTAGATCATCGTCAGAATCAGCGTGCGGATGTGGAAACCGTCCTCATCGGCATCCGTACAGATGACAATCTTGTTCCAGCGCAGATTCTCGAGGCTGAATGTCGCGAGCTCCTTGTTCGCCTTGGTTGTGACCTCAACGCCGCAGCCCAGAACCTTCAGCAGGTCGGTGATAATCTCCGATTTGAAAATGCGGACATAATCCGCTTTCAGACAGTTGAGGATCTTGCCGCGCACCGGAATAACCGCCTGAAACTCCGCGTCACGCGCCATCTTGACGGAACCGAGAGCGGAATCGCCCTCCACGATATAGAGTTCGCGGCGGTCGGTATCCTTCGAGCGGCAGTCCACGAACTTCGGCACCATGTTGGAAAGATCCAGATTGCCGGAGAGCTTCTTCTTGATGTTCAGACGGGTACGCTCGGCGTTTTCACGGCTGCGCTTGTTGATCAGCACCTGCTCGGCGATGCGCGCGGCATCATCCGGATTCTCGGTGAAATAGACCTCAAGCTGATGCTTCAGGAACTCGGTCATTGCCTCATAGATGAAGCGGTTTGTGATTGCCTTTTTCGTCTGGTTCGCGTAGGATGCGACCGTCGAGAATGACGATGAAACCAGCACGAGACAATCCTGAATATCCGCGAACGTGATCTTGTTCTCGTTCTTCTGATAGCGGCTGTTGTTTTTCAGGAATGCGTCAATCTGCGCGGTGAATGCGCGCTTGACCGCATCATCCGGCGAGCCGCCGTGCTCGAGCCAGCTCGAGTTGTGATAATATTCAAGGAGCTGCACCTGATTGGAAAACGCAAACGCAACCGAGAGCTTGACCTTATATTCATCGCGGTCGGCGCGGTCGCGGCCCTTGCGGTCTGCCGCCCAGAACTGCACCGGCGTCAGCGGCTTTTCGCCGACGATCTCCGTGACATAATCCGTGATGCCGTTTTCATAGAGGAATTCGGTTGTATCGAATTTGCCGGGCGTCACCTCATTGCGGTAGACAAACAGCAGATTCGGGTTGACAACCGCCTGCCGTTTCAGCACATCGCGGAACCAGTCATCCGTGACGGCGATATCCGTAAAGACCTCGAGATCGGGCTTCCAGCGTGTTTTCGTACCGGTCTGCTTACGGGACGCCTCCGCCTTCTGCAGTCCGCCGATGCAGAAGCCCTTTTCAAAGTGCAGCGTATACTCCTGCCCGTCGCGGATGACCGTGACATCCATATACTCCGCGGCAAACTGCGTTGCGCAGAGACCCAGACCGTTCAGACCCAGCGAATAGGCATAGGTATCCGCATTCGCATCATATTTACCGCCGGCATAGAGCGTGCAGTAAACGAGCTCCCAGTTATATTTTTCCTCGGCGCTGTTCCAGTCAACCGGACAGCCTCTGCCGAAGTCCTCGACCTCGATCGAGTGATCGAGAAAGCGTGTGATGATGATCTTTTTACCAAAGCCTGCGCGCGCTTCGTCGATTGAGTTCGTGATGACCTCAAAGACAGAATGCGCACAGCCGTCCAGACTGTCCGAGCCGAAGATAACCGACGGACGCTTCCGGACTGTATCCGGTCCTTTGAGGACTGTAATACTTTCGTTGCCGTATTCCTGCGGCAGACGGCCACCGTCCTTTTGCTTTGCCATGCAAGATGTTCCTTTCCTGAAAATAGTCATACCTAATTAGTATAGCACACTTTTTCAAAAAATGCAAGTCAACTGCCTGCGGCGAATCAGAAATGAGAAATGTGGAATGAGAAATTGCAGTGTCTGCTTCGCAGACGATTGATATTATTCCAATCATCCGCGCAGCGGATACCTTTATTCCTAATTTCTAATTTCTCATTTCTCATTCGGGAAATGTGTGTGTTTTCTGAAAAATCGCGGTGAGAGTTGCAATTCGGGGCGGAATGTGATATAATATAGGCTGGATTGTTTTGTACAGTCCGCAAAACCTGATGCCCTTTGTACCGAAAGGAGCAATTATGAAACACACTGTCAAAAAGCTTTCCGCCGGAATCTCTGCGGCAGCGGCTGTGCTGCTCTGCGGCGCTGCAATGCCCTTTGCCGCATCCGCGGAAAGCGTCGAGGATGTCTATGAAGCCATGCGCAGAATCGGTCTGCCGGAATCCATGATACAGGAGGCAAAGCTCCAGTATCAGAACACCGAGCATGACGATGAGGGCATGAAGATCAATGACACCTATCTCACATACGATGTCTGGTCGGATATGGTCGAGCTCTACGAGGACGATATCTGGGACGAGGTCGGCAAGCAGTTCGGCGTCACCGGCGAGGAGATCAAGCAGGCATCTGCCGCAGAACAGCAGCCTGCCCAGACGCAGCCGCCCGCTGCCGCATCAACGGAGAGCGGCAAGACCGCACCGGCGCCTGCACAGACCGAAGCGCCCGCAAAGCCCGCTGTCTCCGTCGAGCCCGCAAAGCCCTTTATCAACATGACGCTTGATGAGAAAAAGGAATACGTCGCGAGCCTGCCGGAAAACGAGCGCGCAGGATTCATCGCAGGACTTTCCACCACCGAGCGCAACAGCGTCATCAAGCAGATGAGCACCGACAGTCAGGCGAACATCGCCAGCGGATTCATCCAGCTCGGCGAGCAGTTCGGCATGCATATCTCGGTCGATCAGCTGGACGGCAGCGGCATCAATTATTCTGTCCGCAACAGCGACGGCACTTTGATCGACGTTTCCAGCGTCGGCACCTCGGTCGATGATACCGGCTGGAACACCACCGTTCCGGTGCTCGGCGGCTCTGCCATGATCCTCGGCGCAGTCGGCGGTCTGATCCTGCTGACACGCAGACAGCGCAGAGAGGAGCAGGACGCATGAAAACACACCGCAGGCAGATCGCTGCGGCAGCGCTGAGTCTCTGCGCGGCGTTCACGCTGCTGACATCCCCTGTCTCCGCCGCATCGCAGGCGACTGAGGAGGATATCTACCGCGCACTCGAGGAAATCGGCATGCCGCAATCCTTTATTACAACAACACGCAACAATGCGAACGCCCCTGACACCTACCGCGATGAAAACGGCATGGAAATGAACGGCGCATACAATACCTATGACGAATGGGTGCGCATCATCCGCGAAGAAGGACAGGACGGCATCTGGAACGCATATTCCATCGCGACCAATACACCGGTGGAATTATTAAAGCGGAAATTTGCTGAAATGGATGCGCAAATGAAAGCCGATCCGGAGGCACCGGCATATGTTCCGCCGAAGGAACCCGAAAAGCCCTTTGCCGAAATGACGCTCGAGGAAAAGCGCGCATATCTTGACAGCCTTTCCGAGGAGGAGCGCGCGGAATTTCTCGTGCATCTCACGCCGGAGGAACGCAGCAGTCTCATCAGGCAGCTTGAACCTGAGCAGAAAAAGGAAATCGCCGGCGGGCTCGTCGAGCTCGGGCAGGAAATGGGCATAAACCTCTCCGTGGAGGATGTCGATACGTTCCGGTTTCAGGTGCGCGACAAAAACGGCAGACTGATCGACTCCGCAACCCTCGGAACATCCGTCGATCCGACCGGCTGGAACACCACAGTTCCCGTGCTCGGCGGCTCGGCGATGATTCTGCTCGCACTCGGCGGCTTTGCGGTCATGCTCCGCCGGACAGGCAGACAGGAGGACCAATCGAATGGCTGAACAAACCGAAAAAAAGCGCAGCGGCGCGGCGATCTATGTCATTTCGCCGTTTCTGCTGCTCCTGCTGACAGGCGGCATCCTGATCCTGTGCTACTATCTGGCACCGACGCACCGCCTGCAGAAATATCTCAACATCGCATTTATGGACAACCTCAAAACCACCGCGCAGACGGACGGTCTGCACATCATCGAGAATGAGATCAACACGCAGGATGTCCCCGAGAAGACCTACACCGAGGGCGAGATCATCTACCCGACCTTCGGCGAGCAGTATGCAAAGCTTGAGATCGACTCGGTCGGCATCAATGTCGGCGTATACTACGGCGTCAACGCGGAGCTGCTCGAGCGCGGCGCATGCCACTCCACGCAGTCCGCAATCATCGGCGAGAATCCCGGTAATGCCGTCATTGATGCGCATGTCAATACCTTCTTCTCGGAGCTTGCCGATGTCAAGGTCGGCGATACGGTACTTGTCTACACGAAGTACGGCAAATTCACCTACAAGGTCACCGAGCAGATTGAGTTCAGCAAGGATGACAAGCGCTATCTTGCCGTCGCAAAGGACGATGAATACCTGACGATCTACACCTGCAAGCCGCAGGTGCTCGGCAGCGCGGATCAGCGGATCGGCGTGCGCTGCCTACCGGTCGAAAAGCAGTTCTTCAATCAGGTACCGGCGGAAGGAGGCACAGAATGACAAAAGCCTCAACCTATATCGCAAGCGTGATTTTCACGCTGCTGCTGATCTTTGTGATGATCGGCGCCGCAGTGACAGGCGTTTTGCGGTTCTGTGCACTCGATACCAAAACGCCGCTTTCCATTGTCGAAACACAGGAGCTTGCAGCGCGTGTGCACAGCGCGCTTGAAACAACAGTCCGCCAGCAGGAAAGCACAACCGGCATTCCGGCAGATGTCTACGCGGCATCCATCACCGAGGAACAGCTCACACCGATCATCCGCGACACCGTCACAAACGGCTTTGCCTATCTGCGCGGCGATACCGCAAGTCTCGGTGTGCAGCCGGATTTCTCGCAGCTCGAATCTGATATCCGCGGCTTCTTTGAAACCTACGCAAAGGAGCACAGCGTCAAGCAGGATGAGACCTTTGAGGAGGCAGTCCGTTCGGCGACAAACGCCGCAGAGCAGACAATCCTCACTGCCTGCGATGTATTCCGATTCGGCTCGCTCAATGATGCGGGTGTCGTCAAGGCAGCAAAGGTCTATGTCCCGTGGGCAGGCGTTGCGGCGCTCGCAATGATCGCGGCTGTCATCCTCTTTGCGGGTCTGATCTTCCTCGCAAACTTCCACGCACGCGGCGACGGCTTTTACTGGTGCGCCACGGCATCACTGATCTCCTCGCTGCTCGTGCTGATCCCGACCGCATGGCTGCATCATACGCGCTGGTTTGACCGCTTTGCCGTCAAGACCGACCAGACCTACGCAGCCGTCACCGGCTATCTCTACGCAAACACCAAGGCGCTGATCTGTACGGCTATCGGCGGCATCCTCGCTGCGGCGGTGCTCTATGCAATCTTCGCACTGATCCGTTTCCGCCGCCACAAGCGCGAGGTTGTCCGCGCCGCGAAGCATTAAAGATGTATCTCCGATGGATTTATAATGGGGGCTGCTCGCCCCCAAACCCCTCGCTGGGG
>CAMKLV010000083.1:0-12573 GCA_946413695.1 uncultured Ruminococcus sp.
CTGGGGATAATATCCCCAGCGAGGGGTTTGGGGGCGAGGAGCCCCCATTATCAATCCGCCGGAGGCACCTCAGAATCCGTCGGAGACACCTTAATTCTCCTGACCGGATAAGAGGCGCAGGATTATGTGTGCTTCGTGGGCGGCACAGACTGCAACGCGCGCGGAGATCAGCCCGAGCCCGTCTGCGACATCGCTCTTGCCGTCGCCGCAGAGATAGAAATGCGAGGTGATGCGCCGCGTTTGAATGGTGTTCGCCGTGTCGATGCCTGCCATGCCGCTTGCCGAGACAAGATACGCCTGCGGCAGATGCTCCAGCACACAGTTGACGAGCATCGCCTTCTGGTCGGCGCGGTCAAACGCCTCGCAGATGATCGGGAATCCGGCGAGCAGCTGCGGGATGTTCTTCTCCGTGAGTTTCACCGTCTCTGCTGTGATCTCGCAATAAGGTGCGATGCGGTGCAGTGTTTCCGAGAGCGCTTCGGTCTTGTATGTACCGAGCTGCGCGGGGAAATACTGCTGCCGGTTGAGGTTTGAGATGTCCACGCGGTCAAAGTCGATCAGGTGCAGTCTGCCGACGCCCGCGCGCGCCAGATGAATCGCGACATTGGAGCCGAGCCCGCCCAGTCCGCAGACCGCGACCGATCCCGCTGCGAATTTTGCCTGCAGATCGGCGCCGTGCCGTTCGCAGAGTGCCGCATACATTTCCTCTTTTGTCGGGATTGCCATATCAGCCGCCCCCCACAAATCCGACGATCTCGACCTTGTCGCCGTCCTGCACAACCGTCGCCTCATACTGCGCCTTCGGGACGATCTGCTCATTCAGCTCGACCGCCACGCGCTGCGGCTGATATCCGCCCTGCGCGACAAGCTGCGCGATGCTGCTGCCGGAAACCTCTGCCGGAATCCCGTTGACAGTTACCATAAATCCACCTCCAAAATAAAACGGGGAGCCGCGCGCAAAAACACAGCCCCCCGCAGATATCGGGTATATGTCCCTACGTTGGCATTATCCAAATCAGGTTATAGGTCGAAGGCTCAGGCGCCTTCCTCTCAGCCTGCTTACAAGCTCCCTTGTTGCGTGTATAGTATACCACATATTCGCAAAAAATGCAAGAGGGGAATCCGGTATTTTGCAAAGTGCTCCGGATTCCGGACCATCTTGCGCAAGAAACTTCAAAAAGTTGAATACGAATGATATTTTACACTCCGTAAAAATAAGTGTTTCCGTTTCTGATATTATGCCCAAAGGCTGTCTATCAGTCTTATCAATAATGCCGATTTTATTGCGAACTGTTGTGAAGATATTGACATTTTGCATCGAATATGCTATAATACAATCACAAGGAACAGACAAGACAATCCCAAAAGTGTTTGAAATATCCAATTGAAAAATATCACGTTCTGTATAATGATATATAAGCTATCACAGAACGGATAAATCGGGATGTCGAAAAACAAAAAGAAATTGCTTTGCGGAATACTGCAAGGCTGACGGCACTTTTCGGCTGCAAAAATCTCTCTGTTTGCCGCGATCTGACTCCGCGCCTGAGCGTGCAGGGAACGGCGCACTCAGGCACGGACGCGGCAGCAGCCGGAGAGATCGTTCCACACAGGATGCTGTCGCTTAGGGGAAACCGCTGTAACAGGGAAAGAGGATTACAGATACACACAGAAAACGCGCCGACACTGAGGGAAAGGGTTACCATAAGCACCACAAGGATACAGAAATCAACAAGCAGATTTTGGGGGAACAAGCTGCCACTTAGGGGAACAATTATCACAGCAAAGCTATGTCGCAACCGGCTTACGGACCGAATTTGACGATATCGCGCTTTGCGCTGCGGGGCTATCACGGATGGAAGACCGCGGATCTGGTTACAGGTCCGCGGTTTTTCATGCCCTGTGCCCGCTGCCGGTCGGCAGTGCCGACCGACCCGCGCCCGGTGAAAATAAACATTCGGACAAAGGATACAGAACAAGGAACGGAAAAAGTGAATAGTGAAAAACGAAAAGATAAATGTATAAGCCGCCAAATCAACGAATTTACGTCGATCTGGCGGCTTTCTTTTATCCATATACAAACATGGGGTCTGGGGATAATATCCCCGGCAGGGGCTTGGGGCACAGTTTGCGCAGCAACACTGTAAGTCCCACATTACAAATCCGTCGGAGACACCTTTGTCATTCCGTCGGAGACGCCTTTTTCCCGCGGTTCAGCATGCGGATGCACCAGAGGACGCCGACCATCAGGAGCAGGCTGACGCCGAGCACAACAAACACATTCTGGACAAAGCCCGCAATCAGATATCCCACCGCGCAGACGCCCGCAACTGTAAATGCATAGGGCAGCTGCGTCGAGACATGGTTGACATGGTCGCACTGTGCACCGGTCGATGCCATAATCGTGGTATCGGAGATCGGGGAGCAGTGGTCGCCGCAGACCGCGCCTGCGAGGCATGCCGAGATGCAGATAATGACCATCGGCGGAATGACGCCGGTCTCTGCGGTTGTGGCAAGCTGCGTCGAGAACACGCCCGTGACAATCGGGATCAGGATGCCGAATGTGCCCCACGAGGTACCCGTCGCAAATGCGAGACCGACCGCGACCACAAACAGAATCACCGGCAGCAGAATCTGGACGCTGCGCGCGCCCTCCACAACGCCGGAGACAAACTCGCCTGCGGCAAGCAGTCCGGTCATGGTCTTGAGCGTCCATGCAAAGGTCAGAATCAGGATCGCCGGAACCATCTGCTTGAATCCGTCTGCAATGGAATCCATGCACTCGGTAAAGCTCAGGACGCGGCGGCAGAGAAAATACAGGATGATGATGATCAGTGCGCCGAGCGAGCCGATTGCAAGACCGAACGAGGCGTCGCAATCCGCAAATGCATCCATGAGATCCACGCCGTCGAAGAATCCGCCGGTATAGATCATGCCGATGACACAGAGCACGATCAGCAGCACAACCGGCAGAATCAGGTCAATGACCTTGCCGCGCGTATGCGTGGGCTTTGCATCCTCGGGATAGACCTTGCTGCGCGATGTGAACAGGTCGCCCTTTTTCGCGTTGTCCTCATGCGTTTTCATCGGGCCGTAATCCACATCGCTGAGGGCGATGAAGATCACCATGAGCAGCGTGAGCAGCGCATAAAGATTGTAGGGGATCGTGCGGATGAACAGCGAAATGCCGTTGACGCCGTCCACGGTGCCAGCGACCGCTGCCGCCCACGAGGAGATCGGTGCGATGATGCAGACCGGTGCTGCCGTCGCGTCGATCAGATAGGCGAGCTTCGAGCGCGAAACCTGATGCTTATCCGTGACAGGGCGCATGACCGAGCCGACGGTCAGGCAGTTGAAGTAATCGTCTACAAAGATCAGCACGCCGAGCAGAAATGTCGAAAGACATGCACCTGCGCGCGTTTTGATATGCGCAGATGCCCATTCGCCGTATGCGCGGCTGCCGCCTGCCTTGTTCATCAGGACAACGATGATGCCGAGCACAACGAGAAACACCAGAATGCCGACATTGTAGGAATCCGCGATGTTTGCGATGATGCCGTCCTGCACAACTGCGGTGAACATGCCGGTGAAGCCGCCGTCCGTGGCGGCGGCGTAGATCACACCGCCCGTCAGGATGCCGATGAACAGCGAGGAATAGACCTCTTTCGTGATGAGTGCCAGACCGATCGCGACGATCGGGGGGAGCAGCGACCAGAGCGAACCGATCGCTCCGCTGAGCGGCGCCTGCATCATGCAGCAGATGATAAAGACAACAACGATCAGCGCAAAAATGATCTTGCTGAGATACTTGTTCTTTTTCATGGTGATTCCTTCCTGTCTGATAAATTTGCAGAATGTGCTGTCAGGAGCTGTGCCGCGATGACCGCGGCGAAAACGAGTGCGCATCCGGCGAATTCCGCGCCGCTGAGATGCTCGTGCAGAATCAGCCAGCCGGAGAGCGCCGCAAAGACCGATTCCAGACTCATCAGCAGCGTTGCGAGCGTCGGGGGCGTTTCGCGCTGCCCGAGAATCTGGAATGTGTAGGCGACGCCGCTGGACATGATGCCTGCATAGAGGATTGTGCCCTTTGCCGCGAGAATGCTGTGCAGATCCGGATGCTCAAAGAGCAGCATGACCGCTGTCATCAGGATGCCTGCCGTGAAAAACTGGATGCAGGACATCGCCGTGCCGTCCGCCTGCTGTGCGCAGAAGTGATCGACCGTCAGGATGTGGACGGCAAAGAACAGCGCACAGCCGAGCATCAGCAGATCGCCGCGGTTGATTGTGAATCCGCCGCGGACACAGAGCAGCCAGAATCCCGCGACTGCCGCTGCCACACAGAACCAGATCGCTTTTGGCGGGCGGCGGTGCAGAAAGACCGCTATCAGAGGGACGATCACAACATACAGCGCTGTGACAAATCCCGCTTTGCCTGCGGTTGTCAGCACGATGCCGCATTGCTGCAGCGAGCTCGCGAGAAAGAGCACCGCGCCGCAGCAGATGCCGCCCAGAACGGTTGCTTTGCGGTTGACTGCGGGCGGCTTTTCTTTGCTGTGCCTGCGCCCGAGCCGGAATCCGAAAATCACCGGGATCAGCACGAGACCGCCGATCAGGGTGCGGATTGCGTTGTAGGTGAACGGCTCGACATATTGCATGCCCTCGCTCTGTGCGACAAAGGCGGTTCCCCAGATAATTGCGGCTGTCAGCAATAGCAGACTGCCGCGCAGACGTTTGAACATAAATGCAGCTCCTGTTTGCTGCCGGATCAGCCCAATCCGACAGAATTCGATATTCTTATTTTAACATAATCTCAGATGAAAGGCAAGCTATCACGCGGATTTTCGCATCATGCACAAATCGGAGCGGACGAATTTGGACGATATGACAGATATTTCGCAGAGCATCGGAATCCGGATTGTGCGCGGAAAATGACGAAGCCGCTGAATCAACGCATTTACGCTGATTCAGCGGCTTTCGATTGCCTGCATCTTTTATGCGTGCTTGATGAGCTCAATCAGGATGCTTGTGACCGTTTCAATGCCGAGCTTTCCGGTATTGAGGATCAGGTGGTAATTGGAGCTTGCGCCCCATTCCAGACCGGTGTAGTAATTATAATGCCGGCGCCGCTGCTTATCGTGGCGGCTGACAATCGAATACGCTTTCTCCGGCGGGACATCGTACTGCTCAATTGCGCGCTTGACGCGGAAGTCCATATCCGCCGTGATAAACACGCTGAACAGGCTCGGGTGGTCGCGCAGGATATAATCCGCACATCGCCCGACGAACACCGCGGAGGGGTGCTCGTTTGCGAGCTTTGTGATGATCTTGCTCTGCGTCAGAAAGACGTAATCCTGCGGCAGTGCCTCGGTCTCCGCAAAGGGGGAGTAGGGGCCAGCGACCGCGATGTTATAGAGGAACGAATTGGTCATGCGCTCCTCATTCTCCTGAATGAACTTGGTTGAATAGCCGCACTGATCGGCAGTCATGTCGATGAGCTTGCGGTCAAAAACGGGCAGTTCGAGCCGGTCAGAGATGTTCTGCGCGATCTCTCTGCCGCCGCTGCCGTATTCTCGGCTAATGGAAATCAGCATCGGTTTCATAGTGCGTCCTCTTTTCTTCGGAAATCAGGCGGTCGGGTTGAAGTATTTTTGTTTCTGAATGATTTTGGTTTCCTGTTACTATTATAACAGAGGATTTCCGATTTGTCAATAGAAAACTGATATTCTGTCTATCATTTTTATGCAATCCGCACACGGCGCGGAAACGGCAAAGATTCTTTGAAAAAAATCCGATTTGCTCTTGACAAATCCGCCGTTTTCTGATAAAATAGTAAGGTACGGTTTATCCGTACCAAGCGGCGAAAGCCGATTCCTTGTCCGCCCGGAATAACGGACGGGCTTTATCCAGAAGGAGGTGTATCAAACATGGCGAAGAAATCTGCAAGCTACGAACTGATGGTGGTTATCAGCCTCAGCAAGGGTGAGGAGGCCGTTCAGAACATCTGGACAAAGGTCAAGACCCTCATCGAAAAGAATGCAGAGCTCGGCGAGGTTGATGAGTGGGGTAAGCGCAAGCTGGCATACCCGATCAACTACGAGACCGATGCATACTACATCGTGGCAGGCTTCACATCCACTCCGGATTTCCCGGCAGAGCTGGATCGTGTCCTGAACATCACGGACGGTGTGCTGCGCTCCATGATCACGGTCACGGAGTAAGATTCCAAGATCAAAGGAGGTTCGCTTTATGCTGAACAAGGTTATTTTGATGGGACGTCTGACCCGTGATCCCGAGTTCCGGCAGACGACCTCCGGTGTTCCGGTTTGCCGGTTCTCCATTGCGATCAACCGTCAGTTTGCAAACAAGCAGACCGGTGAGCGCGAGACCGATTTTATCGACTGCGATGCATGGAGAAATACAGCAGAATTTGTCTCCCGTTATTTCAATAAGGGCAGCATGATTCTGGTGGAAGGTCAGCTCCGGAACAACAACTATACCGATAACAATGGCGTGAAGCATTACAGCATGCGCGTACTCGTGGATAACGTTAGTTTCTGCGAATCCAAGGGCGCTTCTCAGGGCGGCGGCGATTATGCCGGCGGTCAACAGGGCGGCTACGGCGGCGGATATGCTCCGCAGGGCGGCGGCTATCAGCAGCAGGGCGGTTACGCACCGCAGGGCGGCTATCAGAATGCCCCGGCTCCTGCTCCGGCAGCTCCGCGTCCCGCAGCACCGGCTCAGGATGCGCTTTCCATTGGTGAAATCGGTGAATTTGAAGAAATCCTCAGCGACGGAGAAGTTCCGTTCTAAAATGATTTCCTGAAAAGGAGGGAAATAATCATGCCTATGGATCATGAGAGACCGCAGCGCGGCGGCAAGAGACCGCGCAGAAAGGTTTGCATGTTCTGCGCTGACAAGGTTCAGAACATCGACTACAAGGATATCAACCGTCTGAAGAAGTGCATGACCGAGCGTGCAAAGATTCTGCCCCGCAGAGTCACCGGCACCTGTGCATATCATCAGCGTCAGCTGACAACCGCGATCAAGCGCTCCAGATACGTTGCACTGATCCCGTACACTGCTGACTAATCGGATCATCCGGTTTACAAGAAGCCGCTTCAATTGCGTGATGCAAATTGGAGCGGCTTTTCGTCTGCACGCGAAAAACGGAGATACATATAAGAACAGCCGGAGATTTGTCCTCTCCGGCTGTTGTTCGCTTGAATCTCAATCTGCAAGTATCGGGGCAGATTCACGGTTCAACCGTATAAAGCGTCGCTGCCTCCTCCTTTTTGACAACCTCGGAAACAGCGGCAACACGCACCTTCATGGTTCTCTGCCCGAAGGCGATCTCGATCAGATCCCCGATCCTGACATCATAGGAGGCACGCGCAGGCTTCCCGTTGACGGAGACACGCCCCGCGTCGCAAGCTTCATTGGCGACGGTTCTGCGCTTCATCAGGCGGGAGACCTTCAGGTATTTATCCAGTCTCATTATTTGTTAACAGCTTCCTTCAGTGCTTTGGAGGCGCGGAAAGCAGGTGCTTTCTTTGCCGGCGTGGTCATGGGCTTGCCGGTACGCGGATTCTTGGTTTCCTTTGCCTTTCTCTCGTGGATCTCAAACGTCCCGAGACCGGTCAGGTGTACCTTTTCACCGGCAATCAGCGATTCAACGATGACAGATGTGACAAGCTCAAGTGCATCATCTGCCTCTTTTCTGGTGCAGTTACCCTTCTGCGCCAGTGCGGTAATCAGTTCAATTTTGGTCATTGTTAGATCCTCCACATTGCATCTCTTTTGTGTGATTTTTTTACAGCGCGTTGGTTTGGTACGCGCTTGTAAAACGATTATTCGGGCTTTGCAAGGTTTTCTTTTGCCTTTGCCCAATACTCATCGAGAGTATCCAGTCCGAGTGATGCCATTTCTTTTTTGTCTGCGAGGACAAGCTTTTCGGTTTCCTTAAACCTTCTGAGGAATTTCTCTGCCGCTTCGCGCATGGCGGTTTCCGCATCGACATGCAGATGCCGCGCCGTGTTGACGCAGGAGAACAGCAGATCGCCGAGCTCCTCGCTGATGCGGTCGCTGTCGCCGGACTGCATGGCTTCTTCCAGTTCATCGGTTTCCTTGCGGATGTACCGGAATGCATCTTCAGCATTTTTCCAGTCCATGCCTGCTCTGCCGGCACGCTTGCCGAGCTTCTGTGCATACATCAGGGCGGGGAGCGCCTTGCAGACGCCTTCCAGTGTATCGGAGGCAGTCTCCTGATGCTTGGTCTCCTTTTTGATGCTGTCCCAGTTTTTGAGGACCTCATCGCTGCCGGAGACTTCGGTTGTGCCGAACACATGCGGATGCCGGATGACGAGCTTTCTGCACAGTTCATCGCAGATGTCGTCAAATGTGAAATGGGATTGCTCCGCTTCGATCTGGCAGTGGAACACCACCTGCAGCAGAACATCGCCGAGCTCCTCGCGCATCATCGGGACGCTGTCCTTGTCGATTGCCTCGACAGCCTCATAGCATTCCTCGAGCAGATCCTGCCGGATGCTCTGATGCGTCTGTTCCTTATCCCACGGGCAGCCGTTTTCGCTGCGCAGAACCTGCATGATCTGCAGCAGCTCCGCGATCGTATAATGCGGGCAGTCACGCAGTGCTGCAAGGGTTTCTTCGCTTGTTCTCATATAGATTATTTTACCTCTATTTACAACAAAAAGCAAGCTTTTTTTGAGATTTTTTGAAAATTTCACCATAACCCCAAAACGAAAGTGCGCTTTTTGCCGGATTTTAGTGATTTACACGGCAAAAATCCGCCGTATTTGCACGATTACAGGCGGTCAATGAAGCCGACGCGGCGATAAACCTTGCGGATCAGCTTGGAGGTCAGGTGATATGCCTGCTGTGCGCCGTTTGTCATGCACTCTGTGAGATATGCCTTGTCCGCGATGAGACGGGCAAACTCCGAGCGCACCGGCTCGAGGTGATCGGCAACTGCTTCGCCGACGGCGGTCTTGAAATCGCCGTAGCCCTTGCCTGCGAACTCCGCGGTGATCTCATCCATCGTCTTGCCGGTGACGGCGCCGTAGATGGTCATGAGGTTGTTGATGCCGTCCTTGCCTTCCTTGTAGCAGACTTCCGTATCGGAATCTGTCACCGCGCGCTTGAACTTGCGCAGGATGGTATCCTTGTCATCGAGGATGTAGACGCAGCCGTTTGCATTCTCGTCGGATTTGGACATCTTCTTGGTCGGATCCTGCAGGGACATCAGTCTTGCGCCCTGCTTCGGGAAGTAGCCGTCCGGAACGGTGAAGGTCTCGCCGAAGCGCTGGTTGAAGCGCTGTGCGATATTGCGGGCAAGCTCAAGATGCTGCTTCTGGTCTGCACCGATCGGGACGAGGTCTGCGTTATAGGCGAGGATATCGGCAGCCATGAGCACCGGATAGGTGAACAGGCCTGCGTTGATATTATCCGCGTGCTTTGCACTCTTATCCTTGAACTGGGTCATGCGGCTCAGCTCGCCGAACATTGTCGAGCAGGAGAGCACCCAGCTCAGCTCAGCATGGTGCGGGTTCTGGCTCTGTACGAATGTGATGCTGCGCTTGGGGTCCATGCCGCAGGCGAGCATCAGTGCGAATGCCTGCATGGTATTCTTGCGCAGCTCTGCCGGCTCCTGCATGACGGTGATTGCATGCAGATCGGCAATGGCGTAGATGCATTCGTATTCTTCCTGAAGCGTATCCCAGTTGCGGACCGCGCCGATATAGTTGCCGAGCGTAAAGACGCCGGTCGGCTGGATCGCGCTGAAGATGCGCTGCTTCTTGGGCTGTGTGTTCTGTGCTTCCATGTATATGCTCCTTATTTGAGATTATTTCGTAGCCACAAGGGTTTCGGTGAGCTGGGCGCCTGCTGCTTTATCCTTGAGCTGTGCGGTGTGCAGCTCGCCCATGACGCGCTGATACATCAGCAGGAAGGCGCGCTCTGCCGGTGTCTGCTGACCCTGCAGCGGGTTGATCTCGATGCGGTGGATGCCCTTGGTGGTCAGGATGTAGGCATAATGCGATCTGCTGTTCGGCAGCTCGAGGGTGCGTGCACGGTTCTCCTCGGTGACAAAGCGTGCTGCGTTTGTCACAAAGATGCGGGCCGCCTGTACAACGCCCGGATAGCGCTGTGCTGCGCCGGAGTAATCGTTGCCGTTGTTGAAATAGAGATTTGCGGCACCGTTGATATAACATGCGAGCGTGGTGATGACGGTCGGAGCCATCGGCATATCGACGACAACGCCGTAGACAGTGCTCTCCTTCATGAACTGGGTGAAGTTCGAGGGCGAGAGACGGAGCGCCTGATTTCTCGTGACGAGATAGGGCTTGCTGACCGGAACGCGCTTGTTAAAGCTCGGATTCTTGTTTGCCATTTTATGTGTTTCCTTTCATATCCCCGGTTTCGGGGTGTAGTGATCTTTCATGATGCATGAAATCGGTACGGAAAGCCGTACTTTTATATTATAGCATATTTCTATGCAAAAAGCAAGCGCGGTGAAGCAATTTTCATGCATGTTTCAAAATAGAGCGAGAAATGAGAAATAAGGAATGATGGTATCCGTGGACTTTTTTCAGTTGCAGGTCCGATTCATAATCAAGGCGGATGAATTGCACCAATTATAAATCCGCCGCGCAGCGGCACCGCAATTTCTCATTTCTCATTTCTCATTTCTAATTTAAGCTGTGCGCGAATGATTCGCATGCGTGAAGCATAGGCTTTAGGGATGAAAGGGGGGCGGCGGATGAAACAGCAATCGGTGCTGCGCGGCTCGGTCTGGCTGATCGGCTCGGCGCTGCTGGCGAAATGTCTCGGAGCGGTGTTCCGCATTCCGCTGACCGCAATGCTCGGCGGCACGGGAATGGGGTATTTTTCCTGCGCCTACGGGCTTTTTCTGCCGGTGTTTGCGCTGTCTGTCACGGGGATGAATACCGCTGTCTCCGCGGTGACGGCGCAGGCACGCGCAAAGCATGATCCTGATGCGGCGGACCGTGCGGCGCACATCGCGTTCCGGATGTTCGGGCTCGGGGGCGCGGTCTGCTCCGTGATCCTGTTCCTTGCCGCAAAGCCGCTCTGTCAGGGGATGCTGCACAATCCGCAGGCGGCGCCTGCTGTGCAGATGTTTGCGCCCGCGGTGCTGCTCTGCTGCCTGAATGCTGTGCTCCGCGGCATTCACGAGGGCAGCCGGAATATGGTGCCGACTTCCGTTTCGCAGGTCGCGGAGGGTCTGGGCAGGGTGCTTTGCGGATTGCTGCTCTGTGCGGCGGTGCTGCGGCATGCGAATGTCATTCTGCCGCATCTGCCGCAGGGGATGACCGTGCAGTCTGCTGCCGCTGCCGCCGCAATCCTCGGCGTGACGCTTTCGACGGCAGTCGGGCTGCTGACGTTGCTCTGTTTCCCGAAGCCGCAGCAGGTCGCGCATGCGCCGGTCTATCATCCACACACGGACAAAGCACTCCGGCGCGCACTGCTGCGGATTCTGCTGCCGGTAGCGGCGGCATCGCTCGTGACCAATCTGACAACGCTGATTGATCTCGCTGCCGGACTGCGCCTGCTGGAACATGCGATCCTTGCGGCACCGCTCCGGTTCGGGCAGCGGCAGGGGATCACGCAGATGCAGGCAGCCGCACACGCCAATTTCCTGTTTGGGGCGTTCTCCGGCATGGCGATGACCGTGTTCAATCTGGTGCCCGCCGTGACGAATATGCTCGGAAAGGGCGTATTTCCTGCGTTTGCAGCAAGCTTTGTGCAGCACAATACCGATCAGACGGAAAAGCAGGCGCAGCTCTGCATGCGGCGGACGGCGTTCCTTGCCATCCCTGCCGGATGCGGCATAGCTGCACTCGCCGTCCCGATTTTACGCGCACTGTTTCCGTCGCGGATATCAGAATGCAATGCCGCATCTGTGCCGCTGATGCTGCTCGGCGCGGCAGTGATCTTTGCGGCGCTCTGCTATCCGCTGTTCAGCATGCTGCAGGCAGCAGGGCATGCCGGTGATACGGTCGCGGTGATGCTCTGCGGGGCGGCGGTCAAGCTGGTTTGCAATCTGCTGCTGATTCCGCGGTTCGGGCTCTGCGGTATTGCAGTCTCGACGGGCTGCTGTTACGCGGTGATTCTGCTGCTGGCGCTGCGGCGGTTTCATCTGCGCACGGGAATCCGGCTGCGTCTGCTCCGCATGACATCCGGTATGCTGCTTTGCGGTGTGCTCTGTGCGCTGACAGCCTCCGCAGTGTATCAGCGCCTTGCCGGATTTCTTTCGCAGCGGGCGGCTCTGCTGGGTGCGGTCGCGGCGGGCGCTGCCGTTGATCTGCTGCCTTTGCTGTTCCGGCGGGACGATGGATAAAGGTATCTCCGATGGATTTGTAATGGGGGCGCTGCCCCCAAGCCCCTGCTGGGGTCATTGACCCCAGACCCCATGTTTATGTGTGAATTGAAGTAAGCCGCTCCTGTTTTCGTAAATGGGAGCGGCTTTCGTTTTGGGCGCACAGCATATCGAAAGTTTTGATCAAACTTTTTCAAAAGTTTGCGGGTCAAGGGCAGAGC
>CAMKLV010000084.1:0-12371 GCA_946413695.1 uncultured Ruminococcus sp.
TGGATGTTGTGGTAGTGGTGGATGTTGTGGTAGTGGTGGATGTTGTGGTAGTGGTAGATGTTGTGGTAGTGGTAGATGTTGTGGTAGTAGTGGATGTTGTGGTAGTGGTAGATGTTGTAGTAGTGGTGGATGTTGTGTTTGTAGTGGTTGTGGTCACCGTGGTGGTCGGTGCCTTCGTGGTGGAAGTGGTCACGGTAGTGGTAGGCGCCTTCGTGGTGGTAGTGGTTACCGTGGTGGTCGGAGCCTTTGTGGTGGATGTAGTCGCCTTAGTAGTCGGCGCCTTTGTGGTGGAAGTGGTCACCTTAGTAGTCGGTGCCTTTGTAGTGGATGTAGTTGCCTTAGTGGTCAGCGCCTTCGTGGTGGAAGTGGTCACCTGTGTGGTCGGCGCCTTCGTGGTGGATGTAGTCACGGTGGTGGTCGGCGCCTTCGTGGTGGAAGTAGTTGCCTTAGTGGTTAGCGCTTTCGTGGTGGAAGTGGTTGCCTTAGTAGTCGGCGCCTTTGTAGTGGAGGTAGTTGCCTTAGTGGTCGGCGCTTTCGTGGTGGATGTAGTCGCCTTAGTAGTCGGCGCCTTTGTGGTGGAAGTAGTCACGGTAGTGGTCGGCGCCTTTGTGGTAGATGTAGTCACGGTAGTGGTCGGCGCCTTTGTGGTGGAGGTAGTTGCCTTAGTAGTCGGCGCCTTTGTGGTGGATGTAGTCACTGTGGTGGTCGGCACATTAGTTGTTGCAGAAGATGCGGTTGTAGTCGGAGCGGCGTCCGTCGAACCGCTGACCGTTGTGGAGACTGCGGCAGTGGTGCTCTCGTCCGTAACAGTCTCAGTGGATGTTGTGATGCTTTCGGTTGTCGATGTTTCCGGCTCGGTTGTTTCCGGCTCATAAACGCCGAGGGACTCGAATGTGCAGCCGTATTTTTCAGCATATTCCTCTGCTGCAGAACCGGTGTAGCCGCAGATCGTACCGGTGAAGTATGCACCGTAGATCTGGGTTTTCTCATTGTAGCCGTAGTCCGAGCTGATCGTATCGCCGGAATCATAAATGGTACACGCCGGATTCGAGATCGTAATGCGTGTCAGATTCTGATTGCTTGCAAAAACGCGTGCGGGCAGCTCGGTGACGCCCTCCGGAACCACAAGTTCGCCGGTGAGATTGCATGAAGCGAATGCCGATCTGCCGAGCGCGGTAAGTTTCTCCGGCAGAGCGGTGATCTGCAGTTTGCTGCAGTCGCTGAAAGCATCATCTCCGATGACGGTGACAGATTCCGGCAGCTCGATCGCAGCAAGATTGCTGTTGCTGCTGCAAAGACCGTTCGGAATCGCAGTCAGATCCTTCGGGAGCACCAACTTTGTCAGATTGCTGTTGTTCTGAGCGGCATCGCTGCCGATTTTTGCTTCGGTCATCGCCGAGAGATCGAGGCTGACCAGTGCCTTCATCGAGCGGAATGCAGCGGTGCCGATCTCCTTGACATGCTCCGGTACCGTCACAAAGCCGATGTGTGCGCAGTTTTCAAACGCATTGTCGCCGATTTTCGTGACAGTCTCCGGAATCGTCAGAACACAGGCGTTTTTCGCAGGCGGGAAGAACACCAGCTCGGTCTGATCCTTGTTGTAGAGCACGCCGTCTACAGAGCTGTAGAACTCGTTTTCCGGATCGACATTGACCGCTTCCAGCGAAGGATTCAGCGAAAGATAGTTCGTGTCAATATATGTAACGGTTTTGGGGATGTTGATCACCGGAATCTTCTGTCCCGGTGCAGAGTTGAGACGGATCTGCGTAACGGGCAGACCGTTGATCTGCTCCGGAATGTTCAGCTCCGACATATATGCCGCCGGATCAGAGATGCGGCTGACCATCGCTGCGTCACCGGTGTTCAGAGTATTGATGCAGGAGAGTGCATCCGGAACCGTGTACTGCAGCGGAGTGAGCAGCGTGTCATTTTCCATCGTGATGTAACGCTTGCCGGTTGTTTCTGCATAGGATTGCGCAGTGGAAGACAGCTTTCCGGCAATGATGATTTCATAACTGACGTCGCTCGATCTCCATTCGATCTCACAGTCCGGATTCAGGATCGTGATGCGCTTGAGTGAGGGGCAGTCTCTCAGTGCACGGGTGCTCAGTTTGGTGACATCCTTTGCCAGCACGATTTCAGTCAGCTTTCTGAAATTGCTGAAATCTGCATCACTCCCGAGCTCGGTCTGGTTTTCATATATGATGTAGTCTCTGTCAAAGCCGCCCATAAAGTAAGAAGCGGATGAACCTGCGAGCGATTCCGGCACAGCGACAGGTTCCAGCGCATAGCATCCGGAGAACAGTCCGCTGCTGACGGAAGTGAGCTCCGGATTATTCGGCAGCTTTGCCTTTTTCAGTGCGGAGCAGTTGAGGAAGACTTCGCCTGTGATCTTGCTGACGGAATCCGGAATGTCGATTTCCTTCAGGCTGTCGCAGTTTGCGAAGGTCTGGTTGCCGAGCTCCTTCAGATCGGAAGGGAGCTTTACCGATTCGAGATTGGAGCATCCCTTAAAGGCATGATGCTTGATTGCCACGCCGTCCGGAATGACCAGCGAATGCAGCTGCACGCAGTTCTGCAGCGCATAGCTGTCGATATAACGGAGCGGTGCACCGCCGAGCGCTGCGGGCAGCGTGATATCCGGTGTGACATTCTGTGAGAATCCGGTGATATACGCATATTTCCCGTCGCTGTCCTCAGAGAAATCATACTGCAGACCTTCATATTCCTTTGCATCGGTTTCCTCCGCAAAGGCGGTCAGCGGGTGCAGGGTGTTTGCTTTCGGCATCGCCTGCAGCGTGCCGGAGAGAGCCATGCAGACCGCAGCGGTAAATGCGGTCGCTTTCAGTTGATTCAATGTATAATCGTCCTTTCAGTTGAAATTTGCAGCTGAGCTGCCGTGTTTTTATACCATATGGTATAATTGCCCGATATGCAGGGAGCAAATCTTTGGTTTGCGGATCTGCAAGGGCATAAAAATAAAAGATAATGAATGCGAATGCATTCATTATACCACATTATCTGAAAAAACGCAATGACGAAAACGGAAAAGATGCTGTTAGATTATAGCAAAGCCGCTCCTTTGCAGATACGCAGACGGAGCGGCTTTCTCATATATTTGCTTACGGCGCATGCCGGATTTCAGCGGCGAGCGGCTTGCGTTCGGGCTGTGCGTCGGGTTCAAATGATACCTTGTTTCCTTTTCTGATGATCTTTGCAGCGTCGGGCGTTTTGGCATATTCATCCTCGGTGACAGTGTATTCGCTGCCGTCGCTGCCCTTGATATAAGCATAGCGGGCACGGCTCCCGTTTCCGACATATTTCACCGTTCCTGTGAGCCGGACGGGCGCGGGCTGCTGCGGTGCTGTCTCATGTTCTGCGGTTTCCGGCTGCTCTGAGGGTTCTTCCGGTATCTGTTCAATCTGCAGCGCCGGCGGATGCTTTTCGCAGTATCCGCGGATGATCCGTGCGGTGACTTCGGCGACCTCGCTGCCGCATTTCAGATAGAGCGACTTGTCTCCGATGATGTAGAACGCCTGCTTTGCGCGCGTTGCGGCGACATTCATCATGTTCGGTTCGCTGACCGCCCAGCGTGCGGCGCCGCTGCTCTGCTGATCGGCGCCGAGCACCAGAAAGACGATCGGCGCCTCCTTGCCCTGAAAGGTATGGATTGTACCGACATTTGAAGGTTTGCCCTGCGCGTCATAGCGCGTAAACCCGATCTTCTGCAGACGCTGCGCGAGCTTTGCGGCGGCATTTGCAAACGGCGTGATGACATAGACAGTGTCCTTTTCGGAGCGGTCGCCGATTTTCGGGTTCTCCTGCATCATATTCTCAAGGAGCTCCGCGAGGAAATCGCCCTGCTTCTGCACATATTTGTTATTTGCGGTGCCGCGGACATTGAACCAGTCCGCGCTGCCGAATTCCGGCTTGCCCTGCACCATCATGCCGCCGTAGGAGATCTCATTCGAGATTGTGAACATCGGATATCCGCAGCGGCGGTGTACCCACAGCGGAATGCCGATCCATGCTTCATCGGATTGCTCTGCGCCGCGGTAATAGCCGTATCTGCTTGCGGCATCGGTCAGCGTCTGTGCAGAGGCGCTGTCCGAGAGATACTGCTCTGTGATACCGAAGTGCTGCCGGAGCAGGCTCAGCACACCTGCATCCAGTGTCAGGACAGGCTTGATCTGCGAGGGGTCGCCGACGACCATGACATGCCGGCTGCGCAGAATCGCACCGACAGCCGCCTGCGGGACAGCCTGACCGGCTTCGTCAATGAACAGATGTCCCATGGATTCCGCCCCGAGCTGTCTGCACATTCTGCCGAAGCTTGCAAAGGTTGAGCTGATGACCGGCACGGCAAAATTGATCCAGTCCCACGCAATCCCGATGAGATGCTTTTTGTCGAGATACTCCTTCTGTTTGCTCCAGATCATGACAGCCGCTTTCAGATTTTTGCGGTTCTCAAAGAGAAACTGTTTCCGCACACGCAGCGCAGCGATGAACAGCTTGGACTGTGCAATGCGATATTGTTCGTCAAACCACGGATTCGAGAGCTGCAGCGCGTCATAATCCTTTGTGAGATCGAGCGGTTCTGCGCCGCCCTGCAGAAACTGCTCCTCTAAGATACGGATCATGCTCTCGCGCTTCCGGATTTCTGCCGCAGCCTGTGCGCGGCTGTTTTCCAGCGATTGCTGTTCTTTGAGCAGACGGTCGGCATTTGCTTTTGCATCAGATTCGAGCTGCTTGATCTTTGCCGTGAGCGTCTGTTCCTCTGCGGTCAGCGTGCGGATTTCCGTCAGGAATCCGTTGATATTTTCCGACGCAGATGCGAGCTTTTTCTGATATGCCTGTTTTTCCGCCGCCGATGCAAACAGTTTTGGCTTTTCCATCTGGATTACGGTTCGCTGATACTGCTTTGCGTCCTCGAGATACCGCTCCGCCTTTGCGATACGCTCTGTCAGTTCCGTGCGCTGCCGGATGAGCGGCTCTGTATCTGCCTGCAGATTCGCCTGCACCGCACGGAGTGTCTGTGCTGCGGTCTGCTTCACCTGAGCCACCTTCTGATCGAGTGCAGCAGCTTCATCACGATACTGCTGCAAATGCGCCTTTGCATTCTCGTAATTCGGATATTGCTTTGCCAGTGCCGCAGCCTTCTCGCGCAGCCTGCAGACGGTTTCATGTGCCGCGCGGAATTCCGCATAGACCCCCGGCACAGGCTGATAGTCCTCCTCAAGATACCGGACAACATGTTTGAGCTTTTTGAGGATCAGGTCGCAGTTTGCCGCCTTGCCGCCCTCCATGGAAAACAGTCCCCAGAACTGCGGGTCAGCGGCGGGCTCCAGCGTCAGCACCTCATGCGGCTTGCCGGTCTCATCGGTTTCCCATTTTGCATCCGCTTTGCCGTTTGCGATTTCGCGGAAATAATCCGCCTCGGTCAGTTCGCTGACAAGCGCGCTGTCGATCTCCTTGGTCAGCGGCAGCTCATTGACGATATTCCGGACAGCGCCGTTGTTCGTGCTTGCCACAATGATATTGTTCTCCGCGACATTCTGCGGCAGGCGCGCAACGGATGCCTTTTTATAGTAAACGGTATCGGGCGTGCCGGTGAGACTGCGGTCGCTGAGAGCGGCAACAGAAATTGCCTGCCGGACAACCAGTTCCGCGAAGATATCCTTGAGCAGTGTGGTTTTGCCGGTTCCGGGCGGACCGTTGACGCTGCGGATTGTCTGCGAATCGTATCCGGCGGCGAGATTGACGGCGACCTGCTGCATCAGTGAGAGCGCATATTTTGTATTGCTCGGGAACCGGCCGACAGGGTAGTGATCCGGCGCGAGAATCTGCCGGAACAGTGCCGGCGCAAAGAGCGGCGAATCCGATTTGCTGTCGAGGTTGACATGCGGCGCTTTGCACCCGAACAGATACGCATCGAGATTGTCCGTTGCGGTGCTTTTTGCAAGTTCGAGGTCCTCGATATAAAATGAGTGCAGATTTGCCGCGTCATTGTCAATGTTCGCGATGATCTGCACGCGGCAGCTTTCGGGGGCGATGCTGTATCTGCGGAGCATTTTTTCCATCGCCGCCTGAAACTTCTCCGGATCCTTTCCGGTTTCCTCAAATATCTGCGAGAGCGATGTCTGCAATTCCGCTTCAAAGTCACGGAATTCCGATTCCCTCGGCAGCCTGCCTTTCTGACGGATATAGGCGCTTTCGGTGTAACAGGTTTTATCTGCGAGCAGCGTGAGTCTGCTGTCAAAGCAGAGCGCCATCGTGAACTTTTCCCCGATCCGGATATCCTCATCGGTCGGCTGCAGACCGAATCCGCGCCGCAGCAGGTCAATCACGCACTGGAAATCGAAGATGCCGCAGTAGAGCACGATGCCGCTCTGTGCAGTCCGGCGGCCGCGCAGCTTTTCTGCGAGCAGGTTCCTGAAAAATGTATGGTAATCCCGCTGTGCCTCCGCGTCGATTGCGAACAGACTGCGGTCTTTGGAGTTGACATCGCCCGAGGAGAGATGCTCGGTCATGATCCATGCTTCGAGAATCTGTGATTTATCTGTCATGGTTTCGCTCCTTTTCTGAATCTGTTTTTATTGTAACATAATTTCAGGAAAAACGCAACGGGCAGCACAAAACATGTCTTGCTGCGCGGATTTTGATAGACGGTCTATAAAATGATAGACGATCGTATTCGGAGAAATCACAAAAAATTTACATATCGTTCACGAAAAATCTGGTTGACTTTTCCATCGAAATGTGATATTCTTGAATTAACATCTACGGAAAGGGTGGTAATATGACGATTTTTCAACTTCCGGATACGGCACAGATGGTTCGCAATGATCTGCCGATGTTTGTGAAAAGCAAGAACCTTCTGCCCGAAATCGACAATCTGTTTCTCAAGGCTTCCAAACCGGAAAACATCACCGACCGCGACCGTTCCAACACGGATTTTGCGGCGAGAGTCTGGCTGTATGCGTCGCTTGTCGATGCGGCACAAAATGACCGGGACTATCCGGCTGACAGGAATGACTGCAAAAAGGAATGGGAAAATGCAGTGCGCTTCCTGAAGTTTGAACTGAATAAGCGCAAGCTGTTCTCCGGCGTGCTGATCAATGATGTGAGCGGGATTTGCGAGCGCGGCGCGGCGTCGCTCAAGGTGCTGGGCACCGATGTCGGCGGCGCGGCACTCAGCACATGGGTGCGCTCAAACGGCGAGAGCCTTTCCGATCTCTATGATTCTTTGATCACACTTGAAAAACGCCTGCACGATGCCGCCGAAAAGGCGAAGCCGTGGCAGAACTGACCGCAAAAACAAATAATCCGCTCAATTGCAAATACTGCAGATTGAGCGGATTTTCTATGTTCAGCATTACCATTTGAACAGGGCGAGGCGGTTGTTGATAATCTTCCCGATGACAGAAAAGATTTTGCCGACGAGGGTGTATTTCTTCATTTCCTCATTAAAGCTGTGCTCGGAGAGCAGCTTTATGCGCGGTTCCAGATCAAGATACTCCCTGCCGGATTTTGTACCCCAGCCGAAGGTTGCATTGGTATGCTTGACCGCATCGTGATGCTGACCGTGCTTTTCAAGGAAAGGGGAGTGCAGCTCCGCGACCAGATAGCCGTGCGGAAAGCAGTCGCAGAGCATGTTCAGGCAGGTCTTGACCTGATCCTTTTTGAAGTATTCCAGAACGCCCTCCATGATAATAATGTTCATATCGCGTTTGGGGAGCTGTTTTGTCCAGCCGCCCTCGAGCGCACTGCCGCCGAGCATCGTGCAGCGGGGGCGGTCCGCATAGACTTTTCTGCGCACTTCAATCTGATCGGGCAGGTCAACATCATACCATTCCAGCCTGCCGTTATCGACCTGCGAGAACTTGTCATCAAAGCCGCAGCCGAGATTGACGCAGAGCGCATCCGGATATTTTTTCAGCAGCGTTTTCAGCTGATCGCGGAACATGATCGTCCGCGCGATGACGCCCTCATGCGAAAGCAGGGGATCATATTTGCTGACATCGACCTTGAGCGTATCAATGATCTCCTTCGCTTTCTGATCTGTGATCCGGGCATTCGGGCGGCTGGTTTTGCTCGCCTTGATGGCCAGCGGAATCAGGGCGGTTTCCTGAATATCGCCGAATTTCAAATCCATGTGTATATCCTCCTTTGACGAGTTTGGTGTATTTTTTGCAATGCGTTAGTCGAAGCTAACTATTGGACTGAAAGGAAACCGATGCAGCAGAAGCGACCGGTTCACTATGATTATACAACAAAACGATGTGGTTGTCAACAGCTAACTGCATTTTTCTTTCGGCAGAGGACAGAAAAAACCGCCGGCACAAGCCGACGGTTTTTCATCTGCATTATTGCGGACCAATGTAATCTGCATTGCCGAATGCAAGCACAAGATACATGATCGGCATGAAGATCAGGAGCAGGATGAAGAATCCTGCGCCCTTGCCGAACGATGCGCACATCTTGTACATGAGAATCAGCGCGAGGATCGCACCGATACCCGGAATGAGTGTCAGAACGGTCATCAGTCCCGGTTTGTCCGTGTTCCAGAACAGCTGGTACATCACATAGATGTTGTAAATCGGGATCAGACACTTCCAGCCTGCTTCACCTGCTTTTGTGAAAATTCTCCACGTTGCAATGATGAAAAGAACGCAGACCACGAGCGTGCCGATCAGCATACCAGTTCCAAGACCGCTGCTGGCAGCATTCATCGTCATGGTATAATCGTTCGTCATGGTTATTCACCTCCTTGTCTCGATCTAGATGTAAATGCATATGATGTTGAATCATGTGCATATTATAAATCAAAAGGCTGCTTTTGTCAATAGTTTTGACTCCGATTTTACATTTATGACGAGAAACCATGCTCTGTATATCCTCTGTATTGTGCATCTATACAATTTCCGAACAGGAATCTGCTTGAATGGGGCAAACTTTTGTCTGTATTGTTCATATACTGTTCACATATATCAATTGCATTATATGTGAACAATTTATAAAATGCACGCGGCAAACGCAGATCACCGCGGGGATAGCGTCTGCCGTTTTGATTTGCGGCGCGAAAAAATATAACTGCTCCCATTGCGTTTTTGCTCTGAATATGGTATAATATATCTGCACGCTGTGCCTGTCACAGCATGAATGTTATCATAAAGGAGAATGCACTATGTATATTACCTGTTTGGATCTGGAAGGCGTCCTCGTGCCGGAGATCTGGATTGCATTTGCGGAGGCAAGCGGCATTCCGGAACTCAAAAAGACCACGCGCGATGAGCCGGATTACGATAAACTGATGAAGTATCGCCTTGCGATCCTCAAGGAGCACGGCCTCGGTCTCAAGGAGATTCAGGCGACCATCGCAAAGATCGAACCGATGGAGGGCGCAAAGGCGTTCCTCGATGAGCTGCGTTCCATTTGTCAGGTGATTATCATCAGCGACACCTTCTCGCAGTTTGCAACCCCGCTGATGAAAAAGCTCGGCTGGCCGACGATCTTCTGCAACTCGCTGGAGGTTGCTGAGGACGGCACCATCACCGGCTTCAAGATGCGCTGCGAAAAGTCGAAGCTGACAACCGTCAAGGCGCTGCAGTCGATCGGCTTTGATACAATCGCAAGCGGCGACAGCTTCAACGATCTCGGCATGATCGAAGCGAGCAAGGCAGGCTTCCTGTTCCGTTCGACCGAGCAGATCAAAAAAGATTACTCGCAGTTCCCGGCATATGAGACCTATGATGAGCTCCTTGCCGCGATCAAAAAGGCAATGGACTAATACGTAAAAACGTTACTTTTCACCCGACCGGTATGCAGAAATACCGGTCGGGCTGTTTTTTTGCAACTCGTCAAACTGCGCAATCTGGATTGCTTTTTTGCACGGATTTTCGCTATCCTCTTGACACAACTGACTTTTTGTGCTATACTGATGATGAATTGTAACTTAGAATTCTGAGAGGGGCGGATTCTATGAAAAAAAGATTACTGATCGGGGTGATCGTCTGCGAAACGGAGCAGCTCATGCAGCGCCGTCTGATCAAAGGCATCACCGCGCAGGGTCATGCACTTGACATGGACATCGCAGTATTTTCCTGTATCACGAACAACCGTGAAATGACACCGTATCAGAGAGCGGAGTACAATCTTTTCAATTATATGCACCTTCCTTCGTTCGACGGTATCCTGTATCTGCGCGATTCGATCCACTGCGAGGAGGAAAAGCAGGTGCTCGATGCGCTGCTGATGGAGCAGAAGATTCCGGTGCTCGTGCTTGATGATGACACCAGCCCGTTTCCGTATCTGATGATGGATGACCGCAGCGGCTTTGCGGCGATTACTTCACATCTGATCCAGAAGCACGGGCTGACTGATCTGCTCTGCCTGACCGGTTTCAAGGGGCACTATACCGCTGAGCAGCGTGCGCTCGGATTCCGTGATGCACTGGAGGCGGCACATCTGCCGTTCAGCGAGGATATGATCCTTTACGGCGACTACTGGCACGAATCAGCCAAGGCGCTCGCGCAGGAGTTCATTGACGGCACACGGCCGCTGCCGCAGGGCGTTGTCTGCGGCAATGATCCGATGGCAATGGCGCTCTGCCATGCGCTGATCGGCAACGGCATCCGCATTCCCGAGGATGTCATGATCACCGGCTATGACGCATCGCTGACCGAAACACGCAGCATGATCCCGCTGACAAGCTATGTCCGCAAGAACTTCCTGCTCGGCGTGCAGGGCGTCGCACGGCTTTATCAGATGATGACCGGCGAAAGCTGTGAGCTGACCGAAGCGGAAAAGATCGAGGTTATCACCGGCGACAGCTGTGCCTGCGGTGTGGATGTGGATTATCTGAAACACCAGATCCGCGTGGAGGAAACGCAGGAGAGCTTCCGCACCATGTTCCGGACAAGCAACATGAGCAGCCGTCTGACCAGCAAGCAGACACTCGATGAATGTATGGAGGTTGTCCGCGAGCATGTCTATCTGATCCGCGATGTGCAGGAATACTTCCTCTGCCTCTGTGAGGACTGGGAAGGCGGCGGTGCACTCGAGAATCCCTCTGAGTACCGCAGGGAGGGCTACCCGAAGCATATGCTGCTCAAGCTCTTTGATGAGCCGGGCGGCGGCGTGGTGACAAAGCCTTTCCAGACAACCAAAATGCTGCCGCGTCTGCATGAGGAGCGCGCAAAGCCTGCGTGCTATTTCTTCTCGCCGCTGCATCACAATGACCGCGTGTTCGGTATCTCGGCGCTGAGCTTCGGCGACCGTCTTGATACCTACGATCAGGTCTACTGCGAGTGGATTTCCGTTGTCAACATCGCGCTGGAATATGTCCGCATGCAGACCTATCTCAAGCGCTTCAACAATCGCATTTATCTTTCGTCCATCCGCGATTCGCTGACGGGACTGTATAACTACGAGGGCTATCGCAAGTTCTCGCGCGAATGCTTTGAAGCGGCAAAAAATGAGCACCGCAGATTCCTGCTGCTCTATGCAAGCTTCGATTCGCTGCGGCAGGTCAATGAGACCTACGGTCACTCTGAGGGTGACAGCGCCGTCACCGTGCTTGCAAACGCGATGAACAACAGCTGCACAACCTACGAACGCTGTGCGCGCATCGAGGATGCAGAGTTCTCAATCATCGGCTATCAGGATTACGAGGAGGATGCCTGTCAGCGCATGATGTACGCGATCTCAGGCTATCTCGAGCACTATAACCAGAGTTCTTTGAAGCCTTATAAGCTTTCCGCGAGCTTCGGCTATTTCTGCGATTACATCACCCCGAACACCACGCTCGAGGAGATTACCGCGATGGTCACGGCGCGCATTGAGGAGAGCCGCGCGACACGGCAGAACGAAAAGGCATCGCCCTATTACCGTGAATTTGTCAACCTGCGCGAGCGCATTTACAGCAATCCGCAGGAGGACTGGAGCATTGATTCGATGTGCCGCGATCTGATCCTGAGCCGCGGATACTTCCAGAAGCTTTATACGCGCTGCTTCGGCATCAGCTTCACGCAGGATGTCATCAACAGCCGGATTGAGCTTTCCAAGCGTCTGCTTTCAAGTACGGATTACAGCATCGCATATATTGCAGACCAGAGCGGCTACAGCAATTATGTCCACTTTATGCACCAGTTCAAGAAGATTGTCGGCATCACCCCGACAGAATACCGCAAACGCAAGCGCCAGACCGAAGGCTAAGCGTGCGGGCAGTGCCCGCCTCCTATTTGCTAAAGGTCTGATTTGTGTTTGCTGGCTTCATCTTCTGTTTTTGAATCAATCAAAGTTGGCTGTGCCTGCACCCATATGCGGGCAGTGCCCGCTTCCAATTTGCTAAAGGTCTTTTTTACGTTTGC
>CAMKLV010000085.1:0-12228 GCA_946413695.1 uncultured Ruminococcus sp.
ATTAGCCCCTCTGCGTTGCTCGCAGAGGGGCTTTGTGGACAGGCTGAGCCGCTCCAATCTGCTGATTGAAGCGGCTTTGTTTGTTTACATTTGCGGGGGCAATTCAGTTTCCGTAGTGTTTTCTGCGGTCTCCGCGAAGGCGCTGAGATCAAGCGAATAATTCTCGATCAGCGATTCGTCCGGCGCGGGGCCGTATGCACAGCCGAAAAAGCTTGAGACGGAAAGCACACTGACGCAGAGCATCGAAGTGAGCTTCTTTTTATCTGCGTGTTTCATGCGAGCACCCTCTTTTCGCGTTTGTCGCTCAGACGGTGAAGAACCGCTGATTCGCCTCAAATGCGCAGTGCGGTCTGAGCTCCTGATAGCCTGTGACCTCCGGCGGCAGATTAAGATTCGGTGCGTCGATCATCGCGGTCATCGGTTCCGGACAGAAGTAGCCGTTGAAGCCCTTGTCATTCCAGATGATCCAGAACTTGTATTCGGGGCTGACCTCATAGCAGATTTTTCTGCCGGAAGGCTCATCCTCAACGATTGCGCCGTAGAAATCCTGACCGTCCAGCTTGCCGGCCTCTGCCTGATACATATCGTTATCGAGGTTCTGGAGCACCGGGCATTTTGTGCCGTTCTTGTATTCGAGGTCGGAGAGCTTCAGGTCGAGCAGACGCTCGGTCGGCAGGCAGCGCTCATTGAGCTCGCAGCGCTTTCCGATCGGAACCATCAGGCGCATATCCTCGGGCTTTGCGCCGTCAAGGAACGGAGCCTGAATGGTGGTGTGCGTTGCAATGGAGATCGGCAGTGCCTTCTCCGAAAGATTGATCATTGCGATCTTGTGCTCCAGACCGTATTCGCTCAGCGTGAAGGTCAGCTCCACGCGGAAGCGCAGCGGAAGATACTGGAAGAACGGATCCTTTTCATCGTAGTCATATGCGGTTTTCACGACTGCGCAGTTTTCGTCCGCATGATGCGAAATGACGGTATGTACGCGCTTGTGCAGAAAACCGTGGATATGGTTGTGATAGGGTTCAGCCTCATTGACCGGCAGCTGATAGACAGCATCCGAGGTTTTCAGGATGCCGTCAGCAAAGCGGTTCGGGAGATAGAGTGTCGGCAGTCCCCAGACCTCAGCGGACTGCATCAGAGATTCAGCGGTGTTATCCGGAGAATAGCGAAAAACATCAATATTGTGCTTTACATCCCGAAGGCGGATGACATTTGAACCGATCTCATAGGCAATATAAGCCTCATATCCGCCGGCGGAAAGCATGATGCAGGGCGTACCGTTGAGGGTAGTTTGCTGTGTTGCATTCATGATACAGATTTATCCTCCTTACTCAGTTCTATATATTTATAGTAATCCAATGATTCACTTTAGTATATCATATTTTCATCAAAAACGCAAGTCAAACAGAACTTTTTGTCAATCTGTACGAATCTTTCCGCAAATTTTGGGCATATCGTGAAAGAACAGGTGTCGGATTCTGACGAATCAAAAAAGGACGCCCTGCACGCGGGCGAATCCGCATACAGGGCGCATGAGAAAGGGGGGGACGGGATTGCGTCAGACCTCGGCGCGCACAGGAGAGCGGTCGCGGAACAGGAACGAAATACACCAGACGGCAGAAATTGCCACCAGAATGTAGATCAGCCTGCTCACAACGGACGCGGCACCGCCGAACATCCATGCGACGAGATCAAGCTCAAAGATCCCGACGAGCCCCCAGTTGATACCGCCGATGACCAGCAGTATCAGAGCCAGCTTATCCCACATCGTTTGTTTCCTCATTTCGTGGATTTGCAGCGCACGGGAGGGATCATGCGCTGCAAAGGAGCTGCGCCGGAATCACTGCCGCGTCTGCGAAAGTAGTATATGCGGCGGCGGAGCGTTTATGCTTTTTTCTTCTGGTATTTTTTGCTGTGTTGAAAATGTGCAGAATCGTACAAATCGGGTCAGCTAAAAGTCAAAATGAAAAAAATTCAGAATTCTGTGATATTTTCTGCTCCTCAATCGTTTACAATATAGAGGCGCTTCTATTCACATACACATTCCAATCAGAACCGAGGTGAGTAACCCCGTGAATCCGGACGAAATGGAACAAATCTATGACAAATACCACGAATCCGTTTATCGCTTAGCCTATGCATATACCAAAAACCGCGCAGACGCGGAGGATCTCACCTCTGAGGTGTTCCTCAAGCGCTTTACATGCGGAAAGAGTTTTGACTCCGAATCCCACGAGACCGCATGGATCATGCGCGTGACAATCAACCTTGCAAAGGATCTGCTCCGCTCATTCCGATACCGGTTCACCGTCCCTTTGGAGGACGCGAACATCATATTTGAATCGCCGGAGGAGAGCGAGGTCTGGCACGCCGTCATGAATCTGCCGGCAAAATACCGCTCCGTGATCCACCTCTATTATTACGAGGGCTATTCCGTCGCGGAGATCGCAAAGATGAACGGAAAATCTGAAACCGCAATCCAGACACAGCTTTACAGGGCACGTAAGCTGTTGAAACATGCGCTTGGAGAGGAGTTTACTGATGAAACGAATTCAGCAATATTGCAGCGCAATGGATAAGCTCCGGCACGATCCTGCCTGCAAACAGGAGGTTCTCAATATGGCACAGCAAAAACATATTCATGTGACGAAGCGCAGCGGAAAGATCGCAGGCACCGCGATTGCAGCGGCACTGCTGGCTGCGAATGTCGGCGGCGGCTATCTGCTGCTGCACGGCAGAAATCAGGCGCTCAATCCGCCCGCCGCCACAGAAATCGAATCGGAGATCGAACTTTCCGCGGCATCCGAAAATGCCGCAGTTCCCTGCTATGTTGACCGCATGCAGGCGTATTATACCGCGTTGACCGGCGAGCCCTGCGATTTTGATTTCACAGGTTTCGGCAGGGATTTCGAGGGCGTTTCCGCAGAGGATGAAGACTGGCGCGTCGAGCTGAAAGCTGTCACCGGCTGCGACTGGGTGCTCTATTATTTCTATGACGTGACACCGCTGAAGGGGCAGAACTGGGAGCAGTTCCAGCACGAGTTCCCGCGTATGACTGCTGAAGTTTTCGGCGGCGGCTGGACCGATCATTCTGAAGGCTGCGGAACGATTCCGGATGCAGAACATACCCTTGAGGACGGTGCATGGCATTGCTATGGCAGAGTCATCAATACTTCCGGCGCCCCGTTTTTCCGGGCAGACAAAACAATGTGTGTGCGTGCAGCGATTCCGACTTCTGATACGGACACCGAAGCTGCAAGAGAGCCGCTCGATTTTGTCAGTACGGAATATCCGCTGACAGAAGAAACCGGTTTCAACAACATCTTTGAAACATTCTACAAAGGAAACGGCGCATTGAAGCTCGGCATGGAGCCGAAGATGACGCGCTATGCAGTCACACCGTTCGGCATGATCTTTTTCAGTGATTCTTACGAGACCGGCAATGATGAGAACAATTCCTATACTGACTTCGGCGAGCAGTCATTTGACATCACATTTACAAGTATTGATGACGGCACGGCAACGAAGATCGCTGTAAAGGACGGTATCATCGGATACCGCGAATCAGCAGGCACCGGCATCGAATACAGCTTTGCAGCGTTTGAACGTCCGCTGGATCTGACAAAATTCACACCGGAAGCAAATGTGCAGACAGCAGAAGCCGAAACACCGGAAACAGAACCCGCAGCAGAACAATCCGAAAATGATTTCATCGCCGTGCCGCGCAAGGCACCGGCAGACGTACCGTGTGTTGTATATAGCGCAAGGAATACGCAGAATGGTGAACCGGTGGACGCCATTGCGGACTGTTATCCGGACACAACAGCAGAGGCGCGTGCGGAGTTTGAGCAGGTCGCAGTTTACAGCCGCTATGTAAAGCTGCTGGTGAACGGCAAAGAGCTGAAAGGCATCGGAGAGGAAATCTCGCCGGATGAAAACAATATGCTGAACGTTACCTTTGCGTGGACACCGGATGAGACTGTGAAGAATCAGAATATCTCGATCGACATCCGGCCGGAACCGATCTTTGATGATCCGCTCATATACGGAAAATCCGAGGGGGAGAACATTGTAATCATTGAACCTTATGAATTCAAGGACTATGTGGATCCCGAGACAAATGAAGTGCATCCTTCTTCGATTCCGGAAGCAATCGCAGCATTCACGCCCGATCCGACAGCAGAGAATTGTGTTCCGATGCGCTATTCGATGCAGATTGATATGAGTAAGGTCAATCTGACGGAATCGCCGCGCGGCAAGCAGCTGTCATTCCTGATTGACTACCACGCCGCTGATACTTCCGACACCGAAAAGGATATCATCTTCCGTCAGGAATTTATCCTGATGGTAAAGTAAGCCGTTCCCCGATACAGAATCAGAAACCGCCGCTCTGTTTTGCGCAACAGGGCGGCGGTTTGATTTCGGGCAGCACAATCCACGGGAATCAAAGCGCCCGCCTGCATTGATCGAAAGCACTCCGGCAAGAAGACCGTTTCACAAAAGATTCCTTCTCTCCGGTTGCTTTTTACGTTATAATGTGCTATAATATATAATGTATGAGCAGACGCGGAAGGAGGCGGCAGCAACGGAGATTCAGATTCGTATGGCAGAGCAGCAGGATATCCCTGCGCTGTGCAGACTGCGGCTTGCATATTTTGATGAGGAATTCGGGCGCCTGCCGCAGGAGCAGCTTTCGGCGATCGCGGCGCAGCTTCCGGACTATTTTGCAGCGCATCTCGGGGCTGACTGCATCGTTGCAGCGGCAGAGACACCGGAGGGCGCGCTCATCGCAAACGCTATATTGATGATCGAGGAGAAACCGGCAAATCCGTTCTTCCCGAACGGCAGGACGGGTTATGTCCTCGGCGTTTTCACAGAGCCCGGATATCGCGGCAAAGGCATCGCCACACGCATGATGCAGCTGATTCAGGATGCGGCAAAAGAACGCAGACTCGATCAGGTGACGCTCTCCGCAAGTGATATGGGCAAAAGCATCTACGAAAAAATCGGATTCCGCGTGAAGCACTCGAAATTCACCGAAATGGAATGGAGACCCGCGGAATGAAGCACTGCGGCACACAGACAATTGAAACGCCGCGGCTGATCCTGCGCCGCTTTCTGCCGGAGGACGCCGCCGATATGCTGCGGAACTGGGCATCTGATCCGGATGTGCAGCATGAATACGGCGAGCCGACTTATGAAACATCGGATGCCGTGCAGAGTCTGCTGCAAACGTATCTTGCAGGCTATGCGCAGCCGGATTTCTACCGCTGGGCAATCGTTGAACGCGCATCGGGGCAGAACATCGGGATGATTGCGTTCTGCAAGGTCTGGGCGGACTGCAAAACCGCCGAGATCGAATACTGCATCGGCGCGGATTTCTGGGGACACGGCTTTGCAGGCGAGGCGCTTGCGGCTGTCATCGCGTGGACATTTGCGCAGACGGGCTTTGCAAAGCTCGAAGCCTATCACCGCGCGGCAAATCCGAAATCGGGGCGCGTGCTGCAAAAATCCGCAATGCACCGGACAGAGACAGTTGAGCGGTTCAGGCGTGCAGGCGAATCGCCGGAGGGCGAAATCTGCTACTGCATCGAACGGGATGCCGCGCAGGCATAAAAAACAGAAACAGAACACAGGAGAAACAAAACGCAGCGGAGCCATACTCCGCGGGAAGGATTCATTATGGATATCGGAATTGACCTCGGTACGGCGAATATCATTATCACGAAGCGCCGCAAGGGCGTTGTGCTGAACGAGCCCTCGGTGATCGCCTTCAACAAGCGCACCGAGCGCGTTGTCGCCGTCGGAGAGGAAGCCTATAAAATGGAGGGGCGCTCGCCGAAGTATATTGCGGTTGTGCATCCGCTGCAGGACGGCGTCATCTCGGATGATATTCTGACGCAGGCGCTCATCCGCGAGCTGATTGATGTGGTCGCAGGTGCGCGCATCATCAAGCCGCGCATTGTCATCTGCGTCCCCTCCCTGATCACGGATGTGGAGAAGCGCGCAATCCTTGATGCAGCGATGAGCACCGGTTCGCGCAAGGTGCATCTGATTCAGGAGCCGCTCGCCGCACTGCTCGGCGCAGGCATCTCGATCAACCGCCCTGTCGGACACATGGTTGTGGATATCGGCGGCGGCACAACGGATATCGCTGTGGTTTCGATGAACGGCATCGTGACGGCGCGCTCGCTGAAAATCGCGGGCAACCGATTCGATCAGTCGATCATCCGCTATGTGCAGAACAAATATCAGATTCTGCTCGGTGCAAAATCCGCGGAGCAGGTGAAAAAATCGCTCTGCAATCTCTATAATCCGGCTGAGGATGTGATCGCGCAGGTCAAGGGGCGCAATATCTCGCGCGGCCTGCCGGATCAGTGCGACCTGAGCGAAGCGGAGCTTTCCGAGGCGCTTGAGGATGATATCAACGAAATCGGCGAGACGATCCGGCGCGTGCTGGAGGAAACACCGCCGGAGCTTGTCGGGGATATCTGCGCAAACGGCATTCTGCTGACGGGCGGCGGCGCGCTGCTCGGCGGCCTGGAGCCCTATCTGACCCGTATGCTCGGCGTCCCCTGCCGCACGGCGAAGGACCCGCTGACCTGTGTGGCACGCGGTACGGAAAAGGCATTCACACGCCGCGATATCCTGCTCGACGGCTTCGAGCGCATCGACGCATACACCCAGTCCTGAGCGAACAGAATCAAGCGACGCTCCGAAGTGACAGCGGTCATTTCGGGGCGTTTTCTGATGCGAAGAAATAATTTGCGAAAACATCAGAAAAATCTAAATTTATGTGTAACCTTTCTGTGGAGTTTCTGGTCAGATATATTAGAAGGCAGAAAATACAGCCCCGATCGCGTATTTCTTAAATTTCGGCTTCGATTCTTGACAATATCTGGCAAACATGCTATAATAAAAGTGTATAGCCAAATTGACAGGAACGGGAGGCGGTCTGATTGAAACATCAGAAGAAACGCGCGGTTCAAGCTGCATTTTGTGCCGGGATGCTTTCGCTGAGCGGCTGCACAGAACCCGTAAGTGTTTACGGCCCCCCTTCTTCTCTGCAGACGCAATCCGGAATCCAGTCCGTGACGGAAGAGCCGCAGGATGTATACGGTCCGCCGCCTGCCGACGCTGAGCCGGAGGCAGAGGAATCTGTCGCATCCCCCGCAGAGGAAAAGGCGGAATCCGCACCATAACTGCGGCACAGACGTTCCGGCCGCTTCGGACATACAGCGCAAAGCATGCATCCTTGATATCCCTGAAACAGTGGCTCCGGTGCCGCAGAGAACAGCCGCGCCGGAAGCAGACAGCATGTAAGCACAGGAGGCAATGCATGAAAAAAACAGTTCAAACAATTATGACTGCCGCGGTTTTTGCAGCGGCACTCGGTGCCGGTGCGAATGATACGCTCTCCTCGGCGCAGAGCGTTTCGTTCGGCGCGGAACTGGATTATCTGGGCGGTGAAGTCACAACCATGCTTCCGCAGCCGGTTTACGGCCCGCCGGAGATGATGCTGACAACCGAGGAAACCGAGCAGACGCTCGTTCCGGACGGCACCGCACCGTTCTATCCTGAAACAACCACAGAAGCAACTTCGACGCTTGCACTCGCAGGAACATCCGTGATCCCGATTGCAACCACACTCGGCCTTGCAGGCACTGCGCCGGTCCCGCAGGATACAACAACTACAACCTGTACAACAGTCGGTCTTGACGGAACCACGCCGATTCCGGATGGTGAACTGGTGACAGGCGGCGTAATGCCGATCTATCACGAGCCCGGCGACACCAATCAGGACGGCAGTCTGGATGCGCGCGATGTTTCGCTGCTCAAGCAGTATCTGCTTGCAAACGACGATCTCCAGAGCTATCCAGATAATCTGGATGTCAATCTGGACGGCAAGATCGACAAGCAGGATGTCAAGGCGCTGATCCGCCTTCTGACCGGAAAGCCCGAGAGCGAGGATGAGGAGCCGCAGCAGACCGATGTGACGGGGTATCCCATCTATCCGGAGACCACCACAACGGTCACAACGATCTGCCCGCTTTACGGTCCGCCGCCTGCATGGCAGTAATTACAATGGAATGAAACCGTCCGCGGTGCGGCTGATGTACCGCTGCCGCACCGCAGGCGTTTCGGATTGCAGTTTCAATGGGAAAGGAAGTGAATCAGGATGAAAAAAACGATGCATTCTCTGATGACTGCGGCAGTGTTTGCCGCGACCGTATCAGCGGCAGCCGGAGGTACCGTTCTCGCAGAGCTTGCAAGTGCAGAGAATGATATCACGGTTGTGCCGCAGACAACCTATGGACCGCCGGCTCTGACGAGGACAACAGAGGAGGCGGATGATCCGCTGGTTCCGCAGGGCGAAATGGTGGTGTATCCGATTGAGGAAACAACCACCGCAACCGATGAGGAAGTGGCGCTTGCCGGAGACGTCATGCCCTATGTGACCACGGCGGAACAGGAAGTGGAGCTGGCAGGGGAACCGGTGATTTTCAGCGAGAAGGGCGATCTCAACTTCGACGGCAGTATTGATGCCCGCGATCTGACGGTGCTCAAGCAGTTTTTGCTCTATCAGCTTGACGGCGTGGGATTTTCAAATCGCACCATTGATATCAATGAGGACGGCAGCGTCAATAAAAAAGACGTCAAGGCACTGATCCGCCTTCTGACCGGCAGACCCGAGGAGGAGGACGGAGAGGAAACACAGGTCACAACACTCCCGACAATTCCGCCGCTGCCGGAAACAACAACTGATGTCACATCCCCGACCTATATGGTGCTCTACGGTCCGCCGCCGGCATGGAACTGAACCGAAAAATGAGGGAGAGGGAGCTCAATGAAAAAAACACTGCAAACACTTATGACAGCCGCGATGTTTTCTGCATCAGCGGTTTCAGCGCTTTCTGCATCTGCGCAGGAGGCTGCGCTTTCCAATGCACCCGGTGAATATATGGCACCGCTTTACGGTCCTCCGCCGGTTGACCGCTGGATCGGCGACATGAATGAAGATGAGTGCATTGATGCGCGCGATTTATCCGATCTCAAGCGCATGCTGCTGAACAGTGAAGGCAGCATTGATCTTGGAGAAGTAATTGATACGAACCATGACGGCAAGATCGAAGTCTGGTCATGGGGCAGCAACGGACTCGTAACGCGGCAGGCGCTCGGCGACCTGAATCAGGATGGGGTTGTGGACAAAAAGGACGTGCAGAAGATGATTACCAAACTGACCGGCAAGCCCGTGAAGGAGCAAACCGGTGAGGAGACCACAACCACGGTAACTGAGATTACCACAACAGATGTAATAACCACAAATACAACCACCTGTACGCTCTACGGCCCGCCGCCTGCATGGAACTGAAACAAAGACGAAACAGAGGGGATTCCGATGAAAAAATCACTGCACTCTCTTTTAACAGCTGCAATGTTTGCCGCTGCAGTCACAACATCTGCGGGCAGCGTTGCAAATGCACCGAATGCATCCGCAGCACCCGCTGAAAATGATCTGATTACGGAGACCACCACCGAGCCGCAGTGCGTGTACGGTCCGCCGGAATGGTTCACAAGTGAATCTGAACTGACGGATATAACCGGAACGGAACCGCAGGATGTCTACGGCCCGCCGGGTTGGTTTTCTGAAACAGAAACAATGACTGACGTCACAAGAAATGACCCGCCGACGGTTTACGGCCCGCCGCACTGGTTTACTGATACGGAAACCGAAGCCGCGACCACCACAACAACAGATGTGACTGTGGATATTCCGCAGCCGGCATACGGTCCGCCTTGGATGTTTGCTGAGCCCGGCGATCTGAACTATGATTTTACGCTGGACGCGCGTGACCTGACACTGCTCAAGCGCTATTTGCTCGAAGGTGAGATCAACGACCGTATAGACCGTCTTGCGAATGTCAATCAAGACGGCAAGATCGACAAGGAGGACGTCAAGGAGCTGATCCGCAGACTGACCGGCAGACCTGAGGATGAGGAGCTTCCTGAGGAGACGACAACTGCTGTCGTGACTGACACCACAACAGATACAACAATCACAACCACTGTGATGCCGCTTTACGGACCGCCGTCTGCATGGAACTGAAACGAAGACGAAATAGAGGAATAACACATGAAAAAATCACTGCACTCACTTTTAACGGCTGCGATGTTTGCCGCCGCGGTCACAACATCTGCGGGCAGTATTGCAAATGCGCCGGATGCATCCGCAGCGCCCGCTGAAGACGATCTGACCCGCCTGACCGAAACCGAACCGCAGGATGTCTACGGTCCGCCAAGCTGGTTTTCTGAGACAGAGCCCGTTGCGACAACAACAGAAAACCCGTTCCTGACAGCTGTGCCGCTCTACGGTCCGCCGCGCTTGGATGAGACGATTGCACCGATCACCGGCACCACAACCACGGCGTTGCCGATCATGACGGAAGTACCGCTCTATGGCCCGCCGCGCTGGGATGAGACGATTGCACCGGTCACCGACACCACAACCACCACTATGCCGATCATGACGGTTGTGCCGCTTTATGGTCCGCCGAGCTGGGATGAGACGATTGCACCGGTCACCGATATCACAACTACCACCATGCCGGTCATGACGAATGCGCCGCTTTACGGTCCGCCGTGGGTGCTGTTTGAAGAAGGCGACTTAAACTATGACAAAAAGCTGAACGCAGCAGATCTTAGCCTGCTCAAGCGTGCGGTCCTCAACGATTCTTATGATGAGGCGACCCGCCGCCTCGGCGATCTGAATGAAGACGGCAAGCTGGATAAGGCGGATGTCAAGGAGATGATCCGCCGCCTGACCGGTGCCCCCGAGAAGGATCCGGACGAAACGGATGTCACCACAACCGCAACCGATGCGACCGTTCCGCCGCGACCTGAGACAACTACCGATCCGTATCTGGATATCCCGATGCCGCTTTACGGTCCGCCGACTGCGTACTGAGCATTTCAACAACCGGCGGCATGATCCGCCAAAATATATATGATTCGACAGGAGAACACTATGCTGAACACGAAACTGAAAGAACAAAATATGCAGCGCCTTGCTGTTTACCGCGAAGGTCTCAAGGCAATGCCGCAGATTCACAATCTCTTTTTTGAGCTGACACTCCGCTGCAACGAGCGCTGTCTGCACTGCGGCTCGAGCTGCGGCGATGTCCCCTCGGAGGAGATGACCACGGAGCAGTGGTGCGGCGTCCTCGATCAGCTCAAAGCCGATCTCGGCACCGAGGGCTACATGCTCTGCATCACCGGCGGCGAGCCGCTGCTCCGCAAGGATTTCTTTGAGATCATGGGGTACGCAAACGAGCTCGGCTTTAACTGGGGCATGACGAGCAACGGCACACTGATTACCGAGGAGGTCGCGCAGAAGCTCAAGGACTGCGGCATGAAGACCATTTCGATCAGTCTCGACGGCATGCCGGAAACGCACGATGCATTCCGCCGGACACCGCAGGGCTGGGAGCGCGGCATGCAGGGCGTCAAGAACCTCATCAAGATCGGCGGTTTCCAGTCGATTCAGGTGACAACGGTTGTCACGCACAAGAACATCGTCGAGCTTGATGACCTCTACAACATCCTCAAGGATGTGGACATTGATTCGTGGCGTGTCATCAATATGGATCCGATCGGCAGAGCAAAGGAGCATCCGGAGCTGCTGCTGACAAAAGAGGATTACAAGACCCTGTTCGAGTACATTCGCAACAAGCGCATTGCCGGCGAACCTGTCTGCTATGGCTGCAGCCACTATCTCGGCATGGAATATGAGCGCGAGGTGCGCGACTGGTACTTCCTCTGCACCGCCGGACTTTACACCGCGAGCATCATGGTCAACGGCGATATCACGGCATGTCTCGATATCGAGCGCCGTCCGGAGTTCATTCAGGGCAATGTCCTGACCGAGCATTTCAAGGATGTCTGGGAAAACAAGTTCGAGATTTTCCGCAAGGATCTGAGCCTTGAAAATGAAAAGTGCCGCAACTGCAAGGAGGCAAAATACTGCCACGGCGACGCTTATCACACATGGGATTTTGACAACAACTGTCCGCAGGTTTGCTTCAAAGAAGTCCTGTTCGACTGATACCGCGCTGCGCGCATCAACAAATAGAAAGCCGCTGAATTGGCATGACGTCCAATTCAGCGGCTTTTTAATATTGATGCATAAAATGGGATTCTTAAGGGCTATCCCTGATAAACAGCAATTTT
>CAMKLV010000086.1:0-12147 GCA_946413695.1 uncultured Ruminococcus sp.
CTCTATCGCAGGCGCCCAAGCCCCCGAGCTCTTACTACGCTAAGAGATTTCGCGCATTGCGATGCGCGACCAGAGGCGCTGCCTCTGGACTCCGCGAGCTTTTAAAAAAGCTCGACCAAAACTTTCGATATGCTGTGCGCCCAAAACGAAGCCGCTCCAATCAACGCCAATTGGAGCGGCTTCTTTTCATCCACATATAGACATGGGGTCTGGGGTCAATGACCCCGGCGCGGGGTTGGGGCACAGTTTGCGCAGCAACACTGTAAGCCCCTCATTACAAATCCGTCGGAGACACCTTAATCAATAGTTCTCGGCGCGGAGCTTGAAGTATGCCTGCGGATGTGCGCAGACCGGACATACCTTCGGTGCGTTCTTGCCGATCACGATGTGACCGCAGTTTGTGCATTCCCAGATCATGTCGCCGTCGCGGGAGAAGACCAGACCGCCCTCGACATTTGCGAGCAGCTTGCGGTAGCGCTCCTCATGCGCCTTCTCGATCTTGCCGACCATCTCAAAGAGTGCAGCGATTCTGGTGAAGCCTTCCTCTTTTGCGACCTTTGCGAACTCGACATACATATCCGTCCACTCATAGTTCTCGCCGTCAGCAGCAGCCTTGAGGTTCTCGACGGTATCCGGCACCTCGCCGCCGTGCAGCTCCTTGAACCAGAGTTTTGCGTGCTCCTTCTCGTTGTTTGCGGTTTCCTCAAAGATCTCCGCGATCTGAACATAACCCTCTTTGCGTGCCTTGGAAGCAAAGTAAGTATACTTGTTTCTTGCCTGCGATTCGCCTGCGAAAGCCGCCTGCAGATTCGCTTCTGTTCTTGAGCCTTTCAGTTCCATAGTGTGTTCCTCCTTTAGAAAAATCAGGGATGCAGCGCATCCTTCCCTTTATTATACCTATATTTCGGGATGATGTCAAGAGCGATTTTGTGAATTTCGGAAAAAATCGGATTTTGCAGGTGTATGGCGGAAAAATCGCTTGACAAATCGCGTAAAATCGAATAAAATAAATCCTAGGAGACCCGCGCTCCGTGGAAATCCGGTCAGAGAGGCAGCGCCGAAGGCTGAAAGCGCCGCCGCGGAGAGTAGCAGCAGCGGCAACACTCCCGTATGCAGATTCCCTGCATGCACAATCCAATATCGCCCCAAAACAAAGAGAACCGGATGCACCGCTGCGGCGGCTGCATGGGTTAATTCGGGTGGTACCGCGGGTTTTTCGTATGAGAAACACTCGTCCCGAAGCAGTCTGCAGAAAGACAGGCGGCTTGGGGGCGATTTTATTTTGTCAGGAGGAAAAAACAATGTACCGTACCGTAATGTGCAATGCACTGCGCAAGGAAAACATCGGTCAGACCGTTTCGCTCGCGGGCTGGGTGGATACCATCCGTGACCACGGCGGCGTCCTGTTCCTTGCACTCCGCGATGAGACCGGCATCACGCAGGTCGTTTTCCATGATGATGAGATGCTCAAGGGCATCGGCAGAGAGTGCGTCATCTCCGTGACCGGCAAGGTTGTGGAGCGTGATGCAGAGACTGTTGATCCGAAGCTCGCGACGGGTCTTGTCGAGGTCCATGTCGAGCAGATGGAACTGCTCGGACCGTCGAAATCCATGCTGCCGTTCATTCCGGCAGAGTCGATGGATACGCGCGAGGAGGTGCGCCTGAAGTACCGCTACCTCGACCTGCGCAACCCGAAGGTTCACGAGAACATCATCCTGCGCTCGAAGGTCATCACCTATCTGCGCCGCAAGATGGAGGATCTCGGCTTCCTCGATATCCAGACACCGATCCTGACGGCTTCTTCGCCGGAGGGTGCGCGTGACTTCCTTGTCCCGAGCAGAAAGCACAAGGGCAAGTTCTATGCCCTGCCGCAGGCACCGCAGCAGTTCAAGCAGCTGCTGATGGTCTCCGGCTTCAACAAGTATTACCAGGTCGCACCGTGCTTCCGCGATGAGGATGCGCGTCAGGACCGTTCGCCGGGAGAGTTCTATCAGCTCGACTACGAAATGGCATTCGCAACGCAGGATGATGTCCTTGCCGTCTGCGAGGAGGTCATTTCGGATACTTTCAAGCATTTTGCACCGGATGCCGTAATCTCCGATGCACCGTTCGAGCGCATCACCTACAGAGATTCCATGATGAAGTACGGCACCGACAAGCCCGATCTCCGCAACCCGCTCGAGATCATCGACCTGACGGACTTCTTCGCAAATGTAGACTTCCCGATCTTCAAGGGCAAGCCGGTTCGCGGCATCGTCGCAGACTGCGCAGCATGCTCCAAGAAGTTCTTTGAGGATTCGCTCAAGTTCGCGACCTCGATCGGCATGAAGGGTCTGGGCTATCTGACCGCCGTCGAAGGTCAGCCGAATTTCAAGGGCCCGATCGACAAGTTCCTTTCTGAAGAGCAGCGTGCAGAGATTCGCAAGCTCTCCGGCATCAAGGACGGCGAGACCATATTCTTTATCTCGGATAAGAAGGGCACCGTCGATCTTTACGCCGGTCAGATTCGCACATGGCTCGGCGAGCGTCTCGATCTGCTCGAGAAAAACGCATTCCGCTTCTGCTTTGTTGTCGATTTCCCGATGTACGAGATCAACGAGGAGACCCACAAGCTTGACTTTACACATAACCCGTTCTCGATGCCGCAGGGCGGTCTCGCTGCGCTGGAGAATCAGGATCCACTCGAGATTCTCGCATATCAGTATGACCTCGTCTGCAACGGCATTGAGCTTGCATCCGGCGCAGTCCGCAACCACAGCGTTGATATCATGAAGAAGGCGTTTGCGCTTGCAGGATACACCGAGGAGGAGCTTGCCGCAAGATTCTCCGCGCTTTACACCGCATTCCAGTACGGCGCACCGCCGCATGCAGGCATGGCACCCGGCATCGACCGCATGATCATGCTGCTTGCCGATACCGAAACGATCCGCAACGTCATTGCGTTCCCGCTCAACGGCAACGCGCAGGATCTCCTGCTCGGCGCGCCGTCTCAGGTCACCGAACAGCAGCTCCGCGAAGCCAATATCCAGATTCGCGAGGAAGCGTAAAGCGGTATCGCTACGCGATGATTTATAATGTGGGGCTTACAGTGTTGCTGCGCAAACTGTGCCCCAACCCCTCGCTGGGGTCATTGACCCCAGACCCCATGTTTATACTGAAATAAAACAAAGCCGCCAAATCAACGCAATTAAGCTGATTTGGCGGCTTTCTTATTTACAAAGATATAAAATGGGATTCCAAAGGGTCAGTGACCCTTTGGCAGGGGCTTGGGGACGGAGTCCCCATTCTCAATCCGTCGGAGACACATCTATCCGCAGATATGGGAAATCCCGCAGCCGGAAAATGCGAAACGGCTGCGGGATATGGGGGAGGAAATCACTGTTTATTGTAGGTGACCCACTGATAGTAAGCGGTCAGCGGCTTGTTGCCGTTGTAGGCCTTGAGCCAGTCATCTACAGTCTTTCCGGGCCATGCGTTCATCATGATTTTGCTCGGAGTAACCGGAACATCGCCGGACATGGAGTAGACTTCTTTGCCGTCCACATACCATGTGATCTTGCCGGGCTGCCAGTTGAAGCCGTATCTGTGGAACGCCTGCGAGGAATCAAAGCCGAGGTCGATCATCTTCTCGTGACCGCCCTGACCGTTGCGGTAGTAGTTAAGCTGAACCTTTGTGGTATCCTTGCCGAGAATTTCGATGTCGATCTCATCCCACGGATTGTTGTCGGAAGGACCGGTGTAGGTGAAGAACGAGGAAACAACGCCGTCATTCTTGATTGCCTTCATCGAGGTCTCGTAGTAACCGTAATGGTAGAAATTGTTGGTGCGGAACTCACCGCCGGAGTATCCCGGCTGCCAGTCGCTCGTGTTGCCGTCATTTCCGTTCCATTTCTGGTCGATGATCAGGCGGAGCGCGCCGTCCTGAATGTAAGCATTGCGCTTGTACCAGTAGCAGTCGAAGGGCTTGCCGTTCGTCCAGCCGTCAGAAGCGAAGAAGTCGCCTGCCTGACCTGCGGAGAAGTTCGAGACCATTGTCGCATTGGCGTTCATGCCGCTGCTGCTCTGCTGACCCTGCTGCTGCTGCCCCTGCTGACCCTGCTGTCCCTGAGAACCCTGACCGCCCTTTGCGATCGCTTCGAGTTCATCCAGTGTATGCGGATCGTCGCCGTTTTCTGCCTTCTTATAGGTTACCCACTCGTAGGAAGCAGTCAGCGGCTTGTTGCCGTTGTAAGCCTTGAGCCAGTCATTCACATTGCGTCCGGGCCAAGCGTTCATCATGATCTTGCTCGGTGTCTTCGGCATATCGCCGGTCATCTCGCCGACCTTTTTGCCGTCCACATACCATGTGATCTTGTCGGGCTGCCAGTCAAAGCCGTACTTGTGATAGGCTTGCGAGGAATCAAATCCGAGGTCGATCATCTTCTCATGACCGCCCTGACCGTTGCGGTAGTAGTTGATCTGCATCTTCGTGGTGTCCTTGCCGAGAATCTCAATGTCGATCTCGTCCCACGGATTCTTCTGTCCGTTGATGACATCGGAAGGACCGGTGTAGGTGAAGAACGAAGAGACAACGCCGTCATTCTTGATTGCCTTCATCGAGGTTTCGTAGTAGCCGTAGTGATAGTATTTGTCGGTGCGGAACTCGCCGCCGGAATAGTTCGGCTGCCAGTCGGAATTGCCTTTATTCTGGTAGTTGTCCGAGATTGTCAGCTCGAGGTGATCGCCCTTGATCTGCGCATTCTGCTTATACCACCAGCAGTCAAACGGTTCGCCGTTTGTCCAGCCGTCCGAGGAGAAGAAGTCGCCTGCTTCGCCTGCGCGGAAGTTGGAATACATGGTTGCCGGAAGATCAGGCTCCTGACCGCCGGTTGAACCCTGCTGCCCCTGCTGACCTTGCTGTCCCTGCTGTCCCTGCTGACCCTGACCCTGCGCCTCAAGCTGCTCGAGCGTGCTCGGATCAATTGCATTTGCATTGCTTGCCTTCTGGTAGGTGACCCATTCATAGCTTGCGGTCAGCGGCTTGTTGCCGTTGTAGGCCTTGAGCCAGTCATCGACGGTCTTTCCGGGCCATGCGTTCATCATGATCTTGCTCGGTGTCTTCGGGACATCGCCGGACATGGAGTAGACTTCCTTGCCGTCCACATACCATGTGATCTTATCGGGCTGCCAGTCGAAGCCGTAGGTGTGATATCCTTCGGAGGCATCAAAGCCGAGGTCAATCATCTTTTCGTGACCGCCCTGACCGTTGCGGTAGTAGTTGAGCTGAACCTTTGTGGTATCCTTGCCGAGGATTTCGATGTCGATCTCATCCCACGGATTCTCTTTTCCGTTGATGACATCGGAAGGACCTGTGTAGGTGAAGAACGAGGAGACAACGCCGTCATTCTTGATCGCCTTCATCGAGGTCTCGTAGTAGCCGTAGTGATAATATTTTTCGGTGCGGAACTCGCCGCCGGAGTAGCTCGGCTGCCAGTCGGAGTTGCCCTTATTCTGGTAGTTGTCCGAGATTGTCAGCTCAAGGTGATCGCCCTTGATCTGTGCATTCTGCTTGTACCACCAGCAGTCGAAGGGCTTGCCGTTTGTCCAGCCGTCCGAGGCGAAGAAGTCGCCGGCGTCACCGCTGCGGAAGTTGGAATACATGGTTGCAGGGAGCTTCGGCTCTCTGCCGGAAGCCTGCTGCGGGAACAGGATGGCGTTCTTGAGCACGGAAAGGTCGCTTGCATCAATTCTGCCGTCGCTGTTCTGGTCCATATCTTTTGTCATGCGCGCCGAGGATTTGCCGAGCAGCGCGTCCACGAGCATTGCGGCATCGCTGCGGTTTGCAGCGCCGTCGCCGTTTAAGTCAGTATTCATGCCTGCCTGCGCAGCGCCCGCCAGAACCCCGAAGGTCAGCAGCAGCGCACAGGATGCAGCCATGATCCGGAATCTTTTTTTCATCCCGAAATCCTCCTTGTTTTATCGCCAATCGCTTCTCTCTGATAGCAAGCCGCCGAATCCCCTTGGCGGTTTGATATCAGTATAGCATAATCGGTCTCAGCCGGATATCATAAAAACAGCTTTTTTGTCAAATCGGTATTGCATTTTTTGCTTTTATCATGTATAATAGTAGACGGGGTGTTTACGTATGGACATCGAGCAAAAGCTGACGCATCAGGCGTTCCTGAACCGTGAGCTGAGCATCTCACATCTTGCATACGAACGGGAAAATGCTTTTTTCAAGAGCATACAGGATGGCGAAGTCGCGGAAATGCAGCGGCTCTATGCGCCGCTCGGCACATCGAATATGGGCAGGCTCAGCGACAATCCGCTGCGGAACCTGCAGTATCATCTGATTATCACGGTCGCGCTGATCACGCGCTCGTGCATTGAGGGCGGCATGGAGATGGAGGAGGCTTACAACCTGAGCGATATCTATATCCGTGCGATTGACAAATGCGCATCCGAGGATGAGATCAAAATGCTGCACAGCGAGCTTGTGCTGGATTATGCCCAGCGCATGCAGATCATCCGCAGGCGCAACCGCTATCCGAAGGCGATTGCGGTTGTGGTGGATTATATCTATGACAATCTGCACACCAAGCTGACGCTTGCGGAGCTTGCAAATGTTGCGGGGCTTTCGGTGCCGTATCTTTCCAAGCTGTTCCGCAAGGAGGTCGGCATCACGGTTTCGGAGTACATCACGCGCAAGCGGATTGAGACCGCAGAGAACATGCTGCGCTATTCGGATTTCTCCTGCCTTGCAATCTCGGATTATCTCTGCTTCTCCTCGGAGAGCCATTTTATACAGGTGTTCCGCAAGTACACAGGCTATACGCCCAAGCGCTACCGCGAAGCCTTTTTCCGCATCCGCAAGTAGGATAATGTGTCTCCGGCGGAATGATATATCAGGCATCTGATTCCGAAGCAGTGCATTCCAATTTGTCCGCGTCAGCGGACACCGCAATTTCTCATTTCAAATTTCAAATTATACAGTTGCGTATTTTACAGAAATGTGCTATAATGGCTTTATATTTTTACACGGCGGCGAATCAGCCGCACACCGCCACGATGTTACAAGGAGTATCATATGACAGAACAGCATGAAAATCCGACTGCAATGAAGCGACGGATCTGTGAACGGCTCGCAGCACTGGGGCAGTCTCACATCGCCGAACATCTGGAACAGCTCAGCGAAGCAGAACAGCTCTGCATGCTCCGGCAGATTGATGCGCTGGATCTTTCCGTGCTCGATCCCGAATGTGCCGATGAACAGCGCGGAAAATTCGAGCCGCTCTATGCGACCACGCTTGCGGAGATCGACCGCAGCCGCGCGCGATTTACCAAAACCGGTCTCGAAGCGATCCGTGCGGGCAAGGTCGGCGCGGTGCTGCTTGCCGGCGGACAGGGCACACGGCTCGGCTGCGATCATCCCAAGGGGATGTTCAACATGGGCGAAACGCGCGAGCTGTATATTTTCGAGTGTCTGATCAATAATCTCCTGCGCGTGACGGAGCAGGCTGGCGCCTATGTGCCGCTGTTCATCATGACGAGCGTGGAGAATCACGATGAGACCACTGCATTTTTCGCAGAACACAATTATTTCGGCTACAGCAAGGCGCATATCCGCTTTTTCCGGCAGGAGCAGCTCCCGACGGTCGATCCGGAAGGGAAGCTGATGCTGATGTCCCGCGGTGTTGTTGCGACGGCACCGAACGGCAACGGCGGCTGGTATGCCTCGATGGAGAACACCGGCATGCTGCACGAGCTGCGTGAGAGCAGCATCGAGTGGCTGAATGTCTTTGCGGTTGACAATGTCCTGCAGTCCATCGCCGATCCGTGCTTTATCGGCGCGGTGATCGAATCGGGCTCTGTTTCGGGCGCAAAGGTTGTCGCAAAGGCGGCGCCGGATGAAAAGGTCGGCGTGCTGTGCCTCGAGGACGGCAGACCGTCTATTGTGGAGTACTTTGAGATGACCGACGAAATGCGGACAAGACGCGAGCCGGACGGCACCCTGTCTTACCGCTTCGGCGTCATCCTGAATTATCTGTTCCGCACCGATCAGCTTGAGGAGACGCTTGCCTATAAGCTGCCGCTGCATAAGGCGTTCAAGAAAATCCGCTATATGGGCGCGGACGGCAATCCGGTCAAGCCCGAGGAGCCGAATGCCTATAAATTCGAGACGCTGGCGCTGGATCTTGTCAAGCTGCAGAAGAACTGCCTTGCCTATGAGGTCGAGCGCGAAAAGGAATTCGCACCCGTCAAGAACAAGACCGGCGTCGATTCCGTCGATACGGCGCGCGCACTGCTCCGCCGCAACGGCATTGAACTGTAATCAGAATGCACGCAGCCGCGCCGATTCTGTGAATCCCTTATGATCCTTTTACAAAAACGGGATTCCAAAGGGACAATGTCCCTTTGGCGGGTTTGGGCGGAGCCCATTATAGATCATCGCGGAGCGATACCTTTTTCAGACAGCCAAGCCGCACATTCCGGAGGAGAGTGTGCGGCTTTTGTTGTGTGCAAACTGCCGGAATCTTCCGCGGAAAATCCTGCTCTTGCCTGAAAAGACTTGACAAAACCCTGCGTTTCGTGGTATACTAGACCATAAGAGTATCTGTCCGGAAACTGCCGCATGTTCCGCGCTGTTCCGGCGCAGTATGCTCGTTTCATTTTTATTCCAACATAACGGAGATTCAGATATGCTTGAAACAATCCAGAAGATCGGTGCGGCGTTCCGGCTGCCCGGCACGTTCGATGCCTTTGAAACGATCACAAATGGCAACATCAATGCGACGTTCAAGGTCACGTACCGCGATGCAGACGGCAACCCCAAGTCCTATATCTTCCAGCGGATCAATACGGTTGTGTTCAGCAATCCGGTTCAGATCATGCAGAACATCGACCTCGTCACAACACATATCCGAAACAAGAATCCGGAGGGCGTCACCCTGCACTTCCACCACACCGCAGACGGCAAGAACTATCTCTTTGACGATGCGGAAAATTTCTGGCGCGTCATGAACTATGTCGATTCGATCACGTTCAACACCTGTGAGGATCCGGCAGTCATCGAGGCGACGGGCAGAGCATTCGGCGAGTTCCAGAATCAGCTCAGCGATTTTGACGGCGCACAGCTCTTTGAGACCATTCCGGATTTCCACAACACCAAAAAACGTCTTGATACCCTCTTTGCAGATATCGCAGCCGATCCCTGCGGACGGGCTGCCTCTGTTGCAGAGGAAATCCGCTACCTGACCGAAGTGCGCGAGCAGGCAGGAGAACTGTCTCAGCGCTTTGCGAACGGGGAGTTTCCTGTCCGCGTCACACACAACGATACCAAATCGAACAATGTCCTCTTTGACAAAGAGACGAAAATGCCGCTGGTTGTCATCGACCTTGATACGGTTATGCCCGGCATGGCGATGTATGATTTCGCGGATGCCGTCCGCTTCATCGCAAACACCGCCGCCGAGGATGAGCCCGATGTCTCAAAGGTCAGCTTTGATACCGGCAAGTTCCGCGCATTCTGCAAGGGATTCCTCGGTGCAGTCGGCAGATCGCTGACGGCAGCAGAGCGTGACAGCCTTGTCCTCGCCGCATTTTCGATCACGATTGAACTCGCATCGCGGTTCCTGGATGACTATCTCACCGGCGATCAGTATTTCAAGATCAACTATCCGCTGCACAATCTGGACAGAACCAGATGCCAGCTCACGCTTGCAAAGGATATCATGAACAAGCGCGCAGAGCTTGAGCAGATCGTCGCAGAAACCGCCGCAGACTAATAGAATCACAGCTCCGGATCGGTCAGCCCTGCACTGCAGAAGGCTGACTGTTCCGGATGATTTCTCATGTCTGCCGAAAGACCTCACTCACTGCTTTGACACAACGGATCGTGCCCTGTGCCTCGATCCGCTGTGTGAGCGTAGTGAGATGAGGCCCCGGAAATTTGAAAATTACAAGAAAGGGTTTTCATGATGAAAACAAAGCTCAAAGAATATGCCGGTACGTTTACGCACCGGAAAATGCTGCTTGCAGTTGCAGATGCTTTTATTCTGGTAGCATCCTCACTGATTGTCAACTTTCTGCTCTCGCTGTTCGGATGCGGCATTCCCGCCTCTGATCTGATGGTTCCGATCGTGATCGGCACGATCTGCTGCTTTGCATTCCTCTTTATCTGCGGCGCCTACAGCAAAATGTGGCGCTACTTCCGCAGCAAGGATTATCTCTCCTGCGTGTTCGGCGTGGGCTGCGGTCTCGCAGTGACCTGCCTGTTTGCCGCGATCCTCGATAAGAAGATTCCGCTGGTATTTACGGTCACGCATATGATCGCCGCGATTCTCGGCATCTGCCTGTTCCGCCTGATCTTCCGCACGGCGTTCATTGAAATGTCCGAATCCTCGAAGAAGCTCGGCAAATTCAAGCGCACGATGATCATCGGCGGCGGCACGGCATGCAAAATGCTGCTGACCGAGATCGAGAACGCGAGAAAATCGCCTTATGACGGCGACAAGGTTTCCGCACAGTTCCTGCCGGTCTGCATCATCGACGATGACCACAACAAGGTCGGTCAGGATGTCATGGGCGTTGAGATTGTCGGCACCACCGCGGATATCATCCGCTTTGCAAAGGAAATGGAGATCGAGCAGATCATCTTCGCAGTGCCCTCGGCAGTCGAGGATGAGCGCGCAAGAGTGCTGGATATCTGCTCCAAGACGAATCTCCCTGTCAAGACGGTTCCGTTCATCGGCAACCTGATCTTTGATGAGAACAATCAGACCTCGCTGCTCAAGCAGGTCCGTGATATCAAGGTCGAGGATCTGCTCGGCAGAGACCCGATCAAATTCGATAACGAGGACATCCGCAAGTTCATCGGCGGCAAGGTCTGTATGGTCACGGGCGGCGGCGGCTCGATCGGTTCGGAGCTGGTGCGCCAGATCGCAAAGTACAACCCGAAGCAGATCATCATTGTCGATATCTACGAGAACAACGCCTATGAGATCCAGCAGGAGCTCGTCATGGAGTACGGCGGCAAGCTGAATCTCGTGACGCTGATCGCATCCGTCCGCGATTACTACCGCATCAACCAGATTTTCGAGAAATACAAGCCGCAGGTGGTGTTCCACGCAGCCGCGCATAAGCATGTGCCGCTGATGGAGGTCTCCCCGATGGAGGCGATCAAGAACAACATTGTCGGTACATTCAATGTCGCATCGCTCGCGCAGTTCCACCTTGTCGAGAAGTTCGTCATGATTTCGACGGACAAGGCGGTCAACCCGACAAATGTCATGGGCGCATCCAAGCGCTGCTGCGAGATGATCGTGCAGTATCTTGCACAGCAGAAGGACGAGACCAACCGCACGGAATTCGTCACCACGCGCTTCGGCAACGTGCTCGGCTCCAACGGTTCTGTCATTCCGCTGTTCAAAAAGCAGATCGAGCAGGGCAAGCCTGTCACGGTCACGCATCCGGATGTCATCCGTTACTTCATGACGATTCCGGAGGCAGTTTCGCTGGTTATGGAGGCGGCTGCGATCGCCCACGGCGGCGAAATCTTCGTGCTCGATATGGGCAAGCCGGTTCGCATTGTCACGCTCGCCGAGAACCTGATCCGCATGTACGGCAAGGTGCCTTATGAGGATGTCGAGATCAAGTTTGTCGGTCTGCGTCCGGGCGAGAAGATCAAAGAGGAGCTGCTGATGGATGAGGAGGGTCTCCAGAAGACCGCGAACAAGCTCATCTATATCGGCAGACAGATCGAGATCGACACCGAGACCTTTGCAGAGCGTCTGCGCACGCTGCGTGACGCCGCAGAGAAGAATAACGAAGCGCTTGCAGTTTCCTCGCTGCATGAGATGGTCCCGACCTTCATCACGCCGGAGGAATTCAACAAAATGGAGCTGGAAAAGCAGCTCAAAAAGGAGAAGGAGCAGACAGAAAAGTCCGCATCCGAACCGGAAACCAATCGCGTATAATCCCAGACCGCCGGAGTTCATTTCGATCTCCGGCGGCTTTTTTAAGGTATCTCCGATGGATCAATCATGAGGGCTCTGCCCTCAAACTCCCGCCAAAGGGATCGTATCCCCACGCTGCGCAAGGGCGGGTTTGGGCGGCAATGCTAACAACTTAAGGCGCACACGGCGAAGCCGAAATAAAAGTTTTGGGCGA
>CAMKLV010000087.1:0-12111 GCA_946413695.1 uncultured Ruminococcus sp.
TTGGAAACCTGCGAGCTTTTGAAAAAGCTCGACCAAAACTTTTATTTCGGCTTCGTCGTGTGCGCCTTAAGTTGTTAGCATTGCGTCCCCAAACCCCTCGCTGGGGATATTATCCCCAGACCCCATGTTTATATTGTAATAAAATGAAGCCGCTCCCGTTTACGAAAACAGGAGCGGCTTCGTTCTAATCATATCAAAATGGGATTCCAAAGGGTCAGTGACCCTTTGGCGGGGTTTGAGGTGAGTTTGCTTGCAAACTCATAGCGAAGCGTGCAAGCGCCCCATTATAAATCCATCGGAGATACCTCTATCATTTCATCGGAGATACCGCATTCTGATTATTCAAGTTTTGCAATCTTCCGGAGAATGGAAATGACATCATCGCCGGTGAGGTTGCCGTCTGCATTGCAGTCCGCATTTTTGCGTCCCTGCTCCGAAAGCTTTGCAGCCCGGTCTTCTGCAAGGAATCGCGCCAGCAGAACCGCATCGGAAACATCGACCATGTTGCTGCAGTTGCAGTCGCCGCGCAGAAGTGCTGCGGCTGCCGGTGCAACAGTCGTGACGGTTGTTGTGGTGGTAGTGGGCTTTGCAGTGGTTGTTGTCCGGAGGGTTGTGGTAGTCTCCTGCACTGCATCCTTTTCCTTGAGCACAAGGCTGCACTGATCCAGCGAGCCGAAGGATTCGCCCTTGCCGCTGATGGATACAGATACCGTGATCGTTTCGCCGGTCTTTGCATGAATCTCGAGCGGGATATCAAACCACGCATTCCATGCGGCAAGCTGGAAGTCGATGCTGTAGGACGAAGATTCCGTATAGAGTCCGAGCGTGACAGTGCTCGACGGGGAGCCCTGGAAGTTGCCCGTGAACTCATAGGTGCCGGAGACCGGTGCCGTGACCTTTGTCCGGACATAAGAGCGGCTGAAATCCGATGTCGCATACCAGTGCAGCGCATATTCGCCGTTCTTTGCATCCTCCTTGCGGACATCGAGATGTCCGGAGGCAGGCGGATTGGAAATGGTCCAGCCGGTCGGGGTCTGCGTTGCTTTTTTATCCAGCTCAAAATCCGGATTTTCCAGCAGATTGCCGCCCGCAGCGGGATCCGTCACCGCCGCGCTGACGGTCGCCACCTGATCGCCGTGGACGCTGTTGAACATGTAGAGCGATTCCAGGGGCTTGCCGGAGGCATCAAAGAGCGCCTGATTCTCCCAGCCGCTTCCACCGGAATTCTTCGCATCTGCGTCATATTCGGCAGCGGTCTGTGTTGCCCAGCCGCCGCCGTAGCGGTTCCAGAGATCGTTTCGTTTGTTGTTGTCGGTATTGATTGCGAGCCATGCAGGCTCCCAGTAGAACACGCCGATTCCCCTGCCGTCCGGAATCGCCGCCATTGCGCGGAACAGATCGTTCAGGAATGCGATCTGTCCGTCCGCGCCGACCGGATAGCTGACATAATTGCCGAGATCCGATTTCGACGAGATCGTATTCGAGCCGGGGTCTTTGTTCTCAAAGCTGTTCGCCCACGAGGTCTCTGCGACGAGCACCTTTTTGTTGTAGGTTTTCGCAATATTGCCGAGCGTATTTTTCAGCGCATCGGGCGTGCCGTGCCAATAGGGATAATAGGAGGTTGCAAAGACATCGTAATCGACATTGTTCTGCTTGAGCATCTTTGCAAGATAATCCATATTGGAGGCTTTTTCCGGATTCGTGAAATGCAGTGCGACAAGGACATTTTTATCAAACTCGCGGACAGCCTTCGAGCCCGCCTTGAACAGGCTTGTCAGGTCCTTCCAGACAGCATCGCCCCAGCCGCCCTTATCGAGCGAGACGCCGCACATGCCGGTTGTGGTCTCATTGCCGACCTGCACCATCGCGATTTCAACGCCGGTCGCTTTGAGCTTTTTCAGCGTTTCACCGGTAAAGCGGTAGATGGCATCCGCCTTCTGGCTGACGGAATAATTCTCCCATGCCTTCGGGGCGCGCTGCTTTGCCGGATCTGCCCAGAAATCGGAATAATGGAAATCGACAAAGAGCTTCAGCCCTGCCGCGGCACAGCGCTTTGCAATCTGCTCGGCGCAGGCGACATCGTTGGCACCGCCGCCGTAGGTCACATGGTTCTGCGCGCCCGTCGGATCATTCCAGATGCGGACGCGGATTGTGTTGATGCCTGCATCTGCAAGCGTTTTGAAGATATCCTGCTCCTTGCCGCTGCGGTCATAAAATTTGACGCCGCTCTGCTCCAGCGAGATCACAGAGGAGATATCCGCGCCTTTGAAGGGATCGCCGTTTGCAAACGGGAGCCCCGTGATACCGGAAAAGGTGATCGGCTCGGCGGCACTTGCCCGCTGCTGCACCGGAAAACTGCCGCCCGTGAGCATCAGGACGGCTGCCGCAGCAGCGGCTAAAAATCTGTGTGGCTTCATACTTTTGCAACCTCTCTCAATATTAAAATTTTTTCTCGTTATTTCAAAAGCGTCTCTTTCTCCGCTTTGTTCTATTATACCATAATTCCACTACAAATTGCAATAGTTTTTGAAAAATATTTATGTTAATTTGTATTGCTTTCAACCGAAAAATCCGCCGGAATTCTGAAGTTGTATGCTTGACATCAATACGCGTTTGTGATACAATATAAGTGTATGCACTTTCAGAATTTGCGCAGAAAGGCGGTATGAACGCATGAGCGATTTGTTTTTCTGTCCCGAGCGCTGGGAACCGGACAGCATGATCTCCACAAATGCAGCATCGCTGATTCGTGTGCGCGGATATTCCGGCAGAACAGTCGATGCGTGGCAGCTCGGGGAATTCGGCTCCGACTGGACGGCGATTACATCGCGCATCCCGATTGAAAAGGGCTGGCTGGAATCCGGCGGGCAATACCGTTTCTGCTTCTGGCTCAACGGCGGTGAAAGCAGCCGCCGCAATGAGACCTGCATGCTCGAGATCTACGGCGATGCGTGGGAGGAGCGGCTGCGCTTCCGGCTCAACCGCAATTACACAAAGCCGCTGCTCGAGAAAAATCACTGGCTGCTGTTCGCTGTCCCGTTCACCGCACCGCAGGCAACCGAAGCGCTGACCTTCCGGTTTGTCGCATCGGGCGCGGTCTGCACGATTGCCGGTATACCGGAAATGGACATGTCCGCCTGCGAAGCGCTCACGCCCGATGAGCCCGATACGCTGCATACGGAGCGGCACAATCTGGCGTTCCCGCACGGTTGGCAGGAGGAAAAACCTGTCTCTGTCTCCAAATCGGCGGAGCTGCGGAAACAGCGTACAAAGAAGGCTGCCGCAGCCGCTGCCGTCACAGCCGCATGCGCTGTCGGCGTGATTGCGCTCCGGCAGTATCTCAAAAAGAGACGCTGAGGGGATCATTCTTGTTTTTGTAATCGGATTGGCGATTGATCGAAAAGAGGGATCACCACGATGGAGAGCTTGGAATTTGAAGGCAAAACCTATATTCGCTATAACGGTTATTGGGTAAATACTCATTATGAGATTGCGCCGTTATCTGTGCAGGCAGAATTGAATAAGCGATATGCAAAAACGCTTTCTTTGGAACAGTATACTGTGGAAGAACTTGTACGTCTCGGAGATGAATTCAAAAAAACAGAATCATATCCCCTTGCCGTGAAACATTATCAGGAAGCAATTACGCGTGCGAATCCGTCCGAATGCCGGTATATTTATCCTCGGCTGACATCGTGTATGCGGCAGATCGGGCAAGCGCGTCAAGCGGTTGAAATACTCTCCTTTCTCAAAGAAAAATACGGGATGAAATTGATCACACCTGTTCTGCTGACTTCAATATCAGCTGCATACTGTGACTTAAAAGAGTATGACAATGCAAAAAAATGTGCCGACGCAGCATATCGGCTGCTGAAAGGGAATCCTTCGGCAGAATTGCGTTCGGTGTATGCAAGAATTGATAAAGAATGCGGCTTAACCGCATCCAATATATAAAAGCTGTTTAGACCGGATTGTTCGGTCAAATATACAATCAGGAGGAATCACCTTACATGAAACTCGGAATGGTCGGACTGCCGAATGTCGGCAAAAGCACGCTGTTCAATGCGCTGACGAATGCCGGCGCAGAATCCGCAAACTATCCGTTCTGCACGATCGACAAGAATGTCGGCATCGTTTCCGTGCCGGATGCACGGCTCGAAAAGCTCGCGGAGATCTATCAGCCGAAGAAGTTTACACCGGCGACCCTGCAGTTCGTCGATATCGCAGGACTTGTCAAGGGCGCATCCAAGGGTGAAGGTCTCGGCAACCGTTTCCTCGCAGATATCCGTGAGGTGGATGCGATTATCCACGTTGTGCGCTGCTTTGAGGATGACAACATCGTCCACGTTGACGGCTCGATTGATCCGAAGCGTGATATTGATGTCATCAACCTCGAGCTGATCTTCTCGGATATCGAGCTGATCGAGCGCCGCATCGACAAGACGGCAAAGCTCGCAAAGGGCGATAAGAAATATCAGGCGGATGTGGACCTGCTCAAGCGTCTGCAGGAGCACCTCTCCGATGAAAAACCGGCGCGCAGCTTCGAGTGCTCCGAGGATGAGTGGGCTGTGATTCTGGAAACACCGCTCCTGACCGCAAAGCCGGTTATCTACGCGGCAAACCTTTCTGAGAGCGATTTCTCCGGCGACCTGAACAGCAATCCGCATTTTCAGGCTGTCAAGCAGATTGCCGAGGCAGAGAACGCAGCCGTGTTCCCGATCTGCGCACAGATTGAGGCGGAAATCTCCGATATGGCAGAGGATGAGCAGAAGGAGTTTCTCGCGGATCTCGGTCTCGAGGAATCCGGTCTGACGCGCATCATTCACGCAGGCTATTCGCTGCTCGGACTGATCTCCTATCTGACCGGCGGCTCGGATGAGTGCCGTGCATGGACGATCAAAAAGGGCACAAAGGCGCCGCAGGCTGCCGGCAAAATCCACTCGGATTTTGAAAAGGGCTTTATCCGTGCGGAGGTCATCTCTTTTGAGGACTTCATGGCAAACGGCGGCAATATGGTCGCTGCAAAGGAAAAGGGCGTTGTCCGCATGGAGGGCAAAACCTATGAGGTCGCCGACGGCGATATCATCACCTTCCACTTTACTTCTTAAGGTATCTCCGATGGATTGATAGAGGTATCTCCGATGGATTTGAAATGAGGGCTTTGCCCTCAAACTCCCACCAGAGGGATACTATCCCTCTGGACTCCCATTTTTATATACATGAATAAAACAAAGCCGTTCCAATGATAGAAATTGGAGCGGCTTGTTTTTCACTTTCAATATAAAAGCCGCCCGGTTTGCGCTTGATGCAAACCTGAGCGGCTTTGTTGGTATTCATGCATAAACATGGGGTCTGGGGTCAATGACCCCAGCCGGGGTTTGGGGACGGAGTCCCCATTATAGATCCATCGGAGATACCGCTTATCCGCTTATCCGAGGACTGCGATGACCTCGTGCTCGCCGCCTTCTGCGAAGACCGGAACGACATTGCCTTCAACAACCTTGCCGTCAACCGTCAGGGACTTGACGCCCTTGGAGACGTGATCCGGATTCTTGACAGTGATATTATAGGTTGCGCCGCGGAACTTTCTGGTTGCGGTGAAGCCGTCCCATGCCTGCGGGATGGACGGATCAACCTTCAGACCGTCGAAGTCTGCGGAGATACCGAGGATATACTGCGAAATTGCGACGAAGTTCCATGCCGCCGTACCGGTCAGCCAGGAGTTCTTGCCCTCGCCGAATCTGCTTGCATCCTTACCTGCGATCATCTGACCGTAGACATACGGCTCGGTCTTGTGCAGGTCGGAGATTTCCTCATTGAATGCCGGTGCGATCTTGCTGTAGTATTCAAATGCCTTGTCGCCTCTGCCTGCATAAGCCTCAGCGCAGATGATCCATGCATTGTTGTGGGTGAAGATACCCGCATTCTCCTTGTAGCCGCCCGGGTAGGTCGAGATTTCGCCGTACTCAATGTAGTACTTGGTGAATGCCGGATTGTTCAGCACCAGACCGTACTTGGTGTTCAGGTACTTGTCGATGGAGTTGAGCGTCTTGATGTCAGCGCCCTGATCCTTACCGATCTCAGACATGACAGCGAAGCCCTGCGGCTCGATGAAGATCTTGCCTTCCTCGCACTCCTTGGAGCCCATCTTCTTTCCGTATGCATCATATGCACGGAGGAACCAGTCGCCGTCGAATGCGGATTCCATGACGTTCTTCTTCATCTTGTCGATTTCAGCCTGTGCCTTTGCAGCCTCATCATCCTTGCCCAGATGCTTCAGGATGCCGACATAGGTCGGGCCGACATAGGTGAACAGCGCAGCGACCATGACGGACTCTGCAACCTTGGAATAACCGCCCTCAGCCTTGAACTTCGGGTTGGTGTAGGTCTGGAAGCTCTCGCCCGGCTTATCGGAGAAGCAGGAGAGATTGATGCAGTCGTTCCAGTCAGCGCGCATTGCAAGCGGCAGACCGTGCGGACCGAGATTGTTGACGATGTGATAGAAGGAGACATTCAGGTGATCGAGCATCGGCTTTGCCTTGGATTCATCGTTGTCATAGGGAACGAGCTGATCCAGAATGCCCCAGTCTCCGGATTCCTTGATATAAGCGCCGACGGAAAGGATCATCCACAGCGGGTCATCGGAGAAGTCGCCGCCGATATCGGAGTTGCCCTTCTTGGTGAGCGGCTGATACTGGTGATAGCATCCGCCGTCCTCGAGCTGGGTGGAAGCGAGGTCGATCAGGCGCTCTCTCGCTCTGTCCGGAATCTGGTGGACGAAGCCGAGGATATCCTGATTGGAATCACGGAAGCCCATGCCTCTGCCGATGCCGCTCTCAAAGTAGGATGCGGAACGGGAGAGGTTGAAGGTGACCATGCACTGATACTGGTTCCAGATATTGACCATGCGGTTGACCTTGTCATCCGAGGTGTTGACATTGAAGATGCCGAGGAGCTTGTCCCATGCAGCTTTGAGCTCTGCAAGACCGGCAGCGACCTTTTCAGGGGTGTTGTACTGCTCGATCATTGCGTGTGCCTTTTCCTTGTTGATCGTGACGCCGTCTGCCTCGAACTTCTTGTCAACCGGCATCTCGACATAGCCGAGGATGAAGACGAGCGTCTTGCTCTCGCCCGGCTTGAGGGTGATTTCCTTGTAGTGGGAGGCGATCGGGGACCAGCCGTCCGCGAAGGAGTTGGTCGCCTTGCCGTTCATGACAGCCTGCGGATCGCCGAAGCCGTTGTAGAGACCGATGAAGGAATCACGGTCGGTATCATAGCCGTCGATGGAATCATTGACAGTGTAGAATGCGAAGTGATCGCGTCTGTCGCGGTACTCGGTCTTGTGATAGATGGTCGAGCCCTCGACCTCAACTCTGCCGGTGGAGAAGTTTCTCTGGAAGTTGGTGCAGTCATCCTGCGCATCCCAGAGGCACCATTCTGCAAAGGAGAACAGCTTGAAGCTCTTTTCTGCGCTGCCCTCGTTGGTCAGGACAAGCTGCTGAACCTCGCCGTCATAATTCTGCGGAACAAAGAAGGTAGCTTCTGCCTTCAGGTCATTTTTCTTACCGGTGATGACGGTATAGCCCATACCGTGACGGCACTCATAGAAATCAAGCGCGGTCTTGACCGGCGACCAGCCCGGATTCCAGACGGTACCGTTCTCGGAGATATAGAAATATCTGCCGCCCATGTCGATCGGGACATTGTTATAGCGATAGCGCGTGATGCGGCGGAGACGGGCATCCTTATAGAAGCTGTAGCCGCCGGCTGTGTTGGAGATCAGCGAGAAGAAGGCCTGTGTTCCGAGGTAGTTGATCCACGGATAAGGCGTCTGAGGAGACTGAATGACGTACTCCTTGCGCGCGTCATCGAAATGACCGAATGATTTCATTGTGTTACGCTCCTTTTTGCAGATTGCATTCATTTTTTGCGATACCGCGCAATAATTGCGCAGATATACAATATTATAGCACAACTTGTACAAAATTACAAGCCGCTATTTTCACGAATTTTCCAAGCGAACCTACAGCATATTACACAAAGTACAATAAGACAAACAAAAAACAATGCATCTGCCCCGCACAGAAAGCCGGAGCAGACGCATGGATTTGCTGTTTTGCCGCTTCGTATTCTGCGGATTCGCAGGGAGTGGCTGAAACAGGGGGTTACTAATAAAGAGGAATCCGCTTCGCGGATGCTATTATAAAATGTGTGCCTCTATCGCAGGCACCCAAGCCCGCGAGCTCTTGATACACAAAGGGGAGTTTCGCGCTCTGCGCAATGGTTTGCAAGCAAACCGTGGGCGACGAGGGCTCTGCCCCTCGCAATGCTAACAACTTAAGGCACACACGGCGAAGCCGAAATAAAAGTTTTGGTCGAGCTTTTTCAAAAGCTCGCAGGTTTCCAAAGGGCGGCGCCCTTTGGTCGCACTCCGCAGAGTGCGAAATGCCACTGCGCAAGGAGCTCCGCAGGGGTGAATTTCAAAAAGCATCCAGTGGATGCTTTTTGAGAGAGGGGCGCCCTGCGATAGAGGGCGCCCCTAAGTGAATTGCAGCGCAATTCACTGGGAAACGCAACATCTTAAGTTGTTGGCATTGCTGCCCCTTGACCCCGCAAACTTTTATATTGACATCGCCGGATGCGAAACAATAAAATCCCCGATTATCAGTAGCCGAGGTTTTCCGCGACCAGAATCACATGGATGCGGTTCGGGGTTCGCTGATAGCCCGAGACAACATAAGAGCAGCAGATGCGCTGTTCCGCCTTGCATCCGGCAGCGAGCTCACCCTTGATTCCCGCGCAGATGCCGGTCTTTGTGCAGGGCGTCTCCTGATGCAGCCGCATCGCATTGACCGGCGCCGCAAGACATCGCACGCGCCTGATCGCCGCAGGGATATCCGGCACGATCTTGTTTGCGCCAGCGACCACGATCACGGATTTCGGCCCGTAGATCAGTGCCGCGACGCGGTTGCCGTTGCCGTCCACATTATAAAGCTCGCCCTGCTCGGTGACGGCATTGCTGCTCATCAGATAGCAGTCGGCGTAAAAGCTGCGGTGGAACAGCTCGGGAATCTCCTCGGGCTGCACGGCGGCTCTGTCCAGATAGTCATAGTCGCCGGAGCGCAGCAGTGCCGTGATGCCGCATTCATCGAGCGTCATGGAGCCGCCGCTTGCAGTGAGCGCGCCCTTCGGCAGCAGCGCCCTGACCTTTTCGAGCGCCTCCTCTTTTGTTTTGACCCAGCATGCATCCATGCGGTTCGATTGCAGTGCCTTGACCGTGCGTTCCAGCTTCATCTCCAGATGCGCCGTCATCGGCTCGTGTACAGAATATTCAGACATTTTCCCGTATTCTCCTTTTCCTTGATATAAAAACAGCAGGAACATGGTTTTCATGCTCCTGCCGTCATTTGCGTTCCGATCAGCCCGTTCCGCCGCCGTACATGCTGTAGTAGCTCTGCATCAGCGCCTGCTGATATCCGAGGTAATCCAGATCCAGTACCTTATAGCGCTTGAATGCGCGTTCGTTTCTGGTTGCCGGCAGGCTTTCCGCCGCCTTCTCAATCATATCGAGGAATTCCTGATTGTATTTCTGCTGCCGCACACTCTCGATTCTGCTCTCGTTCCAGAGGTCATCCTCGGTCATGCGGTCCTCAATGTCCAGCTTGACAACGATGTAGTAGCACTCGTCATCCTTGATGAGCTCCGGCTTGAGATACTGTGTTTTCTCATCGGCGATCCAGTTGTAGACCTTTTCGCAGGGCGTGTAGCTCGGCTCGGTTGTGGTCTCGTCACCTTCGGATTCGCCGTCAGCCTCTTTTGCGGTTGTGCTGACTGTCAGGATCCGCTCGTTATCGTGGCTGTAGGTTCCGGCGGTTGTTGTGGTGGTCTCGGTGGTCGCCGTTGTGGTGGTGGTCACCTCAGCGGTATCCTCGCCGTCCTCCTCCTTGTCCGCATCGTCTTCGGGTGCAGTTGTGACCGGAGCGGTTGTGGTTGCCTCGCCCTCGGTGGTGCCGGTGTTGCCGTCCTTATCGGTTGTGATCTTTGCGGTGGTCGGGGTGGTGATGGTGCTGCCGTTCTCATCGGTGGTGGTAATGGCTGCCTCAGAGATCGAGGTCATGTAGTTGATGTGTTCCTCGATGAGGTAGTCAAATTCCTCCATCAGCGCAGCCTCATTGCCCTTTTTCTTATCGAGGCGCTTGAGGTAGTCATTTGCCATTTCCTCGATGACTTTTTTGCCGTCCGCCTTGAGCAGATTGCCCTCGCCGTCTTTGAGCGGCATCTCGATATACTTGGCACGCAGATTGTTTGCCTTGTAGAAATCATAAAGCTCCTGCGTCTCAATGCCCTTGGAGCCGCCCTCGCCGTAATAAGCCTGCCAGACGGCATCCTGCTTATAGGAGTTGAGGACGATTGCCTTGACGGTCTCCTCACCGATGCCTGCGCCGGTGAAGTAGTCGCCGTAATAGTTCATGCTGGATGCGGCATTTGCATCTGCGGCAGCGAGCTCCTCGCCGCTCAGCTTGAGACCGAGTGCATCAAACTCCTTCTCGATGTTGACAAACGTCTTGCAGGCTTTTTCCGCCTTGTTCTGGATCCACTCCTCAGCGGTGATGTTGTCAATATTCGCTTTGTCGAGGATCTTTTTGTAATCATCGGAAGTTTCTGCGCCCTCAAAGGTTTCGCCGCCCTTGCGCAGCGTCTCGACGGCATCGCCGTAGGCACTGGTCGCATAGTAGAGATAGATGCCGGCACGAACGTCCTGACCGTCAACGGTCATCGCATTCGCCGTATTTTCGCCGCAGGACGCCAGACTCACAGCTGTACATGCTGCAAGCAGAACCGCGCCTGCTCTTTTGAGAAGATTCATGGGTAGAAAGAGCCTCCTTAAAAATTAAAACTGAATTGGAATAAAATCCGATACATTGCTATTATACATGATTTTCCCGCAAATGTCCATACCCTTTTACGATTTTTTTGTTTTCTCACGAAATTTTCATGAAACACCGCCGCGGGGCACTATACGGAATGCACAAGCGGACGGTTGAAAACCGGTTCAAAATGTTGAATATGCGCTACTTGCTTTTTTGCGCAGAATATGATATAATATCTCCAACGGTCTGCAATGATAGAAATCCGCCTGAGCCTGCGGATTCCGGACCGTTCCGTGCCGGCGTCTTCCGGTATTGACATAAGGGAGGTAAAAATCGAATGAAACTTTGTCCCAATTGCGGCACTCAGAATGCAGATCAGTATGCACAGTGCGTGAGCTGCGGCACCGTTCTGCCGGCAGCCGCTCCGCAGCCGGTCTATTCCGGCGGCGGTTATGTTCCGCCTGCCTATCAGCCTCAGCCCCCCGTCTCCATGGGCGCATGGTTCGGCTGGTCGCTGCTTTGCGCATTTCTGCCGATCCTCGGCGCAGTCATCATGATGCTCACGGCAAAGCAGACCTCTGCAAAGAACTTCGCAAAAGCAATGATCGTTGTGCAGATCATCTTCGGTGTCATCGGTGCAGCCAGCAGTGCAACACTCCTTGCGGCAATTCGCTCGATGGCCGGTATGTAAACAGAACAGGAGGACAATATTATGGCAAGATGTACTTCATGCGGCGCTGACCTGCCGGATTACTATACCAGCTGCCCGAACTGCGGCGGCACACAGGTTGTGAGAACTGCTGCTGCTCCGCAGGCACAGCCCACTTATTCGCAGCCGCCCGTGACAACCGGCACAGAGACCACCTTCGGCGGCTGGGTCGGCTGGCTGCTGCTCTGCAACTTTGTTCCGATCATCGGTCAGATCATTATGCTCTGCGTCAGCAAGGATCCTTCCGCGAAGAACTATGCAAAGCTCTCGCTGATCCTCTTTGTCATTGCAATCATTCTGTGCACAATCGCTGCAGCGATCCTGATTCCGGCTATGATCGGTTATGTCCAGAAGGCGGAGTACGCACAGACCGTCTACGGCATGATTCAGGCGTTCATCCGCTGATGCATGCACGTATACAATTATAAGTAAGCAGAAGCCGCTCCGTTCATCTGACCGGAGCGGCTTCAGTCTGCAGATAAAGTGTCTCCGACGGATTTATATTGAGGGCGCCGCCCTCAAACTCCCGCT
>CAMKLV010000088.1:0-11951 GCA_946413695.1 uncultured Ruminococcus sp.
ACCTTCCCCCTGTCCTCTTTGGGTTCTCCCCTCGCATTCGCGCCCCGCGCCCAGCGGAATCTAACATTCGGACAAAAGATAAAGAACAAGCAAACAAATAAAAAACAATTGCGCCCAGTAAAAATGAATATCGGACAAAGGATAAAGAACATCAACGCTGCAAAGTGAATAGAGAAAAGTGAAAAACGAAAAGTGAAAAACTGAAAGCCGCCCGGTCTGCATAACGCAAATCTGAGCGGCTTTCTTATATTCCAACATAAAAAGCGGGATTCCAAAGGGGCAGTGCCCCTTTGGCGGGGGATAGGGGAACCCCCTCAATCCGCACCGCCGCCTCCGCAGCTTGAACAGCTTGAACAACTCGAGCAACTCGAGCAGCTCGAACAGCTTGATCCGCCCGAATCGCTCCGCACTGTGGGATCATACGGCTTGACAACGCCCAGCAGATAAACCATGTCATTCAGCGGGTTGCTGCCCTCCGGCGAGTTGCCCGGCACATTCTCCGTGTGGAACATGAACGGCAGCACATCCAGACTGCGGAGCGTGCCGTTGCGCATGAGCGTCCGGATGCAGTCATAGGCGCTGTTTGTGTATCTGCCCTTTTTCCCGACAGTGTACCAGATTTTCAGATCCTGCTTGATTTTTTCGATTTCTCCCGCGGCGAGCAGCTCCTGATAATGCTGACTGCTGCCGATTGTATTTCTATAATCATTCAGCCAGTCATTCACGCTTTTGAAGAACTGGTATGCCGTGTTCGTATCCGAAACGGCTTTCCGGATTTCGGCATATGGGATCATCACACGGTCGCCCTGATCGGTATACGGAAAGCCGTTGACCAGCAGATTGCGGAACGCGATGCAGTTCTGTGTCTCGATATCGTTCTGCGCGGGCGTGTTTTTGCTCAGCTGGATGCCGTCCTCTGTAAAGAGCAGCATGCCCTGCCGGTGCAGATCGAACATGCCGAGATAAAACGGCGTGAATTTATCCGTAAACACAGCGGCAGAGGGTCTGAGAAACGCATACCACGCAAAGGGGATGTTCACACTGTCCAGATGCTCTGCGGCATGCTCCAGACATTCCGGATCCTTTTTCAGCATGGCTTTTGCGCGCATACCCGGGGCGAAAATGAGCCACAGGATCAGGAAGATGATGATCGCGGGAAATGCCAGCGTGCTGATCACAGCCCCGATCACCAGTGCGACCGCACCGATTCCCGATGCGCTGATCTTTGTGCCGTTTTGTTTCGGAACGGATACATCGGAGACCCGCTGCAGGTCATCGAAATTGCTGCCGTCCATGCGGAGCGTCATCTGCCAGAGACCGGATGAAGCGCTGCGGCTGCCGCTGATTGTTTTCCCGATGATTTCTGTTGTGCTGCCTGTGAGACCGGCTTTTGCGGAGCTGTCCGCAGAAGGCATGGTCAGCCTGACCGTTGCTTTGGCGACCGGCGTGGTAAAGCGCTCACCGATCAGGCGGTATGAGAATGCCGCTCTGCCGCTCTCCTCCATCTTGACAGCGCCGGGAATCCGGTAGGTGACGGCATACTGCACGGTCTGATTCTCCGCAGCCTGAAACCAGTGGATTGTATAGCCCGCGGCGTTTTTTTCGAGATAGTAATGCCCGTCATTGCGGTCGGTATTGTTCTGCGCGGCAGCCTCCCTGCCGTTGATTGAACAGCTCTGCACCTGCACATCCCGAATGTACTCAAGCTGACTGGAGCTGTCATAAAAGATGTCCTTGTAAAAGCGCGTGAAGCTGCCCCTTACATATTGGACCTGCCATTGTTCGGTGATGACCGCATCGCCGTTTGTTTCCAGCTCGATTGTGAAATCTGCGCTGTTGATCTGATACTGCTTGTCATCTGCGGATGCGTTCAGCGGTGTGATCATCACTGCCAGCAGCAGAACCGCTGCTGCAAAGAGAAACCGCATGCTGTGCCGGATTGTTCTTGTCATAGGATACCTCCGTCTGTTTGTGAGATGTTGGATATGCAGGATGTGTGGTGTTCAGGGTTCAGTGTCTGCCGATCGGCTGAAACAGCGGATTCAGTTTCAGCTCTGTTGTGAGGATGCCCGCCTCTGCCGTGACGCGCAGCTTGCCCTGATACAGCGATGCGGTCTGCTGCGCGGTGCTGAGTTCATTTTTGAGCAGCGAGTCTGTATCGAGCGTGCCGGTATAGGGCGTGCAGATGCGCAGGGCGTATTTTTCGCCTGTGACCGTGATCCTGCTGCCCGCTGCCGCATGCCTGACTGCGGTTTCCGCAAGCTGTGCCGCGAGCGCCGACAAGTGTTCCGCATTTGCAGTGAGCATGCATCTGCCGGATTCGCTCAGTGTCAGACCGTTCGTCTCCATTGCGGCTGCATTGTTCCGGAACGCGGTGTGCAGCAGCGCTGTCAGGTCGAGCCGTTCTTTCTTCTTCGGGCGCTCCTTCTTGATTTTGATTGTTCTGCGCAGGGGATTCCGTTTCAGCTCAGCGGTGAAGATGCCGTCCCTTGCCGTAATGCGCAGTCGGATTTTGTTGAGCGCCGCAATCTGCTGCACGATGCTCAGTCCCAGCCCGCTGCCGGAGTGGCTGCTGCGTTCTGCATCGCCGCGCCGGAACGGTTCACAGAGTGTTTTCTCGTCAAGCTCACCGGTATAGGGATTGCAGATGCGCAGTCTGCACTTTTCGGCGGATACCGTGATCTCGCTGCCTTCGGCTGCATGCTGCACCGCGTTCGCCGCGAGGTTTTCCGCAAGCTGCGTCAGCATATCGGCATTGCCCTCAACGATAAATGTTCCGGATTCTTTCAGCGTCAGACCGCGCTGTTCCATGACTGCCGCATTGCGCCGGAATGCCGCGTGCAGAAGCGCCGTCACATCGACTCTGTCCTTCAGTTTGGGACGCTTCCGCGCTTCAAGCTGCGCGAGTCCCAGCACGCCTGCGATCATCTCATCCATGTGCGTGACATTCTCCATGATGAAATCCGCGTATTCATCGGTGTTCTCCGGATGATTGTGTGCGCGGATGTTTTCCGCATTGCCGTAGATCACGGCGAGCGGCGTTTTCAGATCGTGGGCGAGCGCACCGGTTAAGTTTCTGCGGTATGTTTCGATGTCATAGCGTCTGCTGTAAATCAGATAGGAAATGACCGCCCAGACCAGCGCAAGCAGCAGCACCGGAATAACCGAAAATGCAAGACGAAGCGGCAGCAGTGAGACATAATTATATTTGAAGTCGCGCTCCGGGTAGTAATACTGGAAATACCACAGCTGCCAGTTCTGACCGCGGAACGTAATATCTCTGTCGCAGGGTTGAAAAGAGATATATGGACGGTTTATTTCATCTCTGCCAAACAGGAAGTAAGTGAAAAACCTATAGGGCAGGATGTTCTTTTGTGATTCAATGCTCTCTTTGACCTGCTTGATCAGTTCCTCTCTGGTTTTGACCTGGTGTTCTTCCCGTATGTCCTGATTGAAAACGCCGTATTCGGCATCATGGAGCTGCTGTGCCCAATCTTTCTGCAGTTGTTCAAAGTTTTCCGAAATCTGCTGTGTGACCTCCTGCATGCATGCATCGGCAGTGGGCGAATTCGGTGAACCTCTCAGGAACACATAGCCGAGCTTCGGCTCATCCTTTGCCAGCGCCGCGAATTGCGCATCTATGTCCGTTCTGTTTTCGTAATCAGGATAATGGGAGAGTGTCTCCTTGTCATCCAGATTACAGATCATATCCCAGCCCTCTGCGCGGTCGATTGTGAGATCCGCCCATTCGCCCGGAATCGGCTTTTTGGATGCGAATCCCCCGATCAGAGAGACAAGCGGAACCCGGTTCTTCTGCATATATACTTCGCCGGGGAGAAACATATCATTCTTGACGTAAATGCTGTGAACGATTGTCTCAGTATAATACGCCTGTTTATTCATCGAATCTGCAAGCTGACCGACGAGCTTCGGATCATAGAGATAGTAGAACTTGCTTTCCCCGCCCTGCTTGGTGTATGCTGCGGCAAAGGTTTTGCTGGAATAGCATTCGCCGGTCTCCGGCTGATACAGCAGTAAGGCACGCTCATATGCAGGATTCAGAAAGAGCCTTTTTCCGAGTGTCAGAGAGACATCTTCTTCTGTGTTTTCGATTCCTGCCAGTGCATGTTCAACCCCATCCACTTTGGAATCCGGAAGACCGGCGGGGTAATTGCTGAGACATTCCTCCCAGCCCTTGTAGAGATACTTCCAGCCGATGAGTCCCAGCGCCGCAACGGTACAGATCAGCAGTCTGCGCCGGAAGAATCTGCCGAATTTCTTTTTTCCGGGATACTTTGTCTGTTCCTGCTGTTTTTTCTTCTTCATTCTGATCGCCTCCTAGGTGTGATCCTTTAGCTGATAACCCCTGGAGATGACTGTCCGGATTTGCTGACCTGCACTGCCGAGTGCCTTGCGCAGCTTTTTGATGTGCGTATCCACAACGCGGTCGCTGCCGAAGAAATCGCTGCCCCAGATGCGGTCAAGGAGCTGGCCGCGCGAGACAACCCAGTCCCTGTGTTCCATCAGGTATTGCAGCAGTGCGAATTCCTTTGCAGGCAGCGTCACGGGCTGTCCGTTCGCCGTGACGGCAAGCGTCAGCGGATTGAGCGTGATGCCCCCGCAGACAAGCTCGCTGCGCAGGATTGTGCCCTTTGCGCGTTTGAGCAGCGCCAGAACCTTGGCATAAAGCGTTGCGAGCGAAAACGGCTTGACCACATAGTCATCACAGCCGAGCGTGTAGCCGTAAAGCACATCCTCCTCGCGGGCGCGCGCCGTGAGAAACAGCAGCGGAATATCGGATACGGCACGGATGCTGCGGCAGATCGAAAATCCGTCCAGATCAGGCAGCATGACATCCAGCAGAATCAGGTCATATTCGCCGCTGCGCGCGGCATCGAGCCCTTCTGCGCCGTTCTGCACGGTATCGAGCTGACAGATGTTATCCGGCTGTGCGGAAAAATAATCCGCGATCATCCGGCAGATCTGCACATTGTCCTCGACGAGCAGAATTCTGTATGTCATTTGCCTCACCTCCCTGTGTCCTCAGCTTATCAGAATGATGTGTACTCCGTATGTCCTGCCGGTGATTTCCGGCTGCGCTGTCTCAAATCAGTATAGCATATTTTTTACTGAATTGCAAGACTTTGGGGGAGATTGAAAAAACACCCGCTTACGATCTCTTTCGTAAACGGGTGTTTCATTGCCGCATCATCTCCGCCGGATATCCTGATACAGGAATCCGCACTGTGTGCAGTACCAGACGAGCCTGCCCATCCGGTACATCGGCATGGTGAAATGAAAATCCCACTCGGGATACTGTTTGAACAGCATGACGCTGCTGTCGGTGATGTACGCTGCAAACGAGATATAGTGCGCCTTGGTCATCGGGTGCGCGGAGGATACATACCATTCGCCGCCGGTGTCCTCGATTTGCAGCATTTCTTCCGGTTCCGCTCTGCGCGGCTCCATCGGGGAGAGCCTGCTGCCGCAGCAGGTCACTGCCGCTTCAGAGCTTGCTGCGATGATGTTGCCGCACGATTTGCATACATAGAATTTCGTCTTCTTCATATTGCCTTTCTCACTTTCCTTTTGTGCGATCTCGCCCGTCAGCAGGACATGAATATCCGTATCAAAGACCTCTGCAAGTGCCGCAAGCAGCGATACATCCGGACAGCCGTTGCCGCATTCCCATTTTGACACCGCCTTGTCACTGACATGGATGCGTTCTGCAAGCTGCTTCTGCGTCATGCCGCATTCTTTCCGGAGCCGTTTGATCAGATCGCCTGTTTTGCTCTGGTTCATGTGATCACCTCTGGTTTCTGTTCTGTCTACATGATACCATATGCACGCGGGCTTGTCAATCCACGCTCCGTAGAGTGCAGACAGAAAGAAGAAAATCCGCATAAAATTTTTGCCCCTGAGCCTTCAACGCTCAGGGGCATTGTGTTCATTTATGTTCGTAACAATTATAGCACAGGATTGTAGTTCCGGCAATCAAAACGCCATAGTTCTTCTGCCGTTACAACAGAAATATTATGACTGAAATCTTCTGCTCCAGCGCGGAGTGCTGTTTCGTTTGTTATTTCGCCTGTGCCGTGACAGAGACCAGCTCTGCGGTGTCAACATCCAGCTTGCCGGATGCATCCGTATATCCCCAGACCTCCAGTGCCATTCTGCGCGCATCGGCGGGCATCTCCACCGTGACCTGTGCCTTGCCGCTGCTGTCTGCCGGATGCTTGCCGAGCGTCTTCGTGATCCACTTGCCGCTGCCGTTTTCCGCATTCGGGTCCCAGTAGCCCCATGCAAGATTCAGCTCGGATTCGGGCTTTGCGGAAACGGTCATTGTCATCGCATGCTCGCTTAATCCTTCCGTCATGCGCCACTTGCCTGCGTCCTCCTTGACAAACGCGACGGCGATCTCCGGCTTATCATCCGCACCGTCTTGGAGGAGCAGCTGCTTCAGAATCGTGAGATCAGCGGCGTTCAGGATCTCGGACACCGGAAGAAGTACGCCGACAAGATCAAAAACGATCCGGTCTGGCTGACATACTCCCGCGCATACAAGGCACACTATGCACGCTTTCTGAAAAAGAAAATGACGCAGGCGGAGTTTCAGATCTGGGCAGACCATGCGCTTGATCTCCGGCAGCAGGCGCTTGACGGTACGATCGAATTCAAAACATACATGGAAGAAATACGAAAATGAAACGCAGGGTTCGGGAAATTTCCCGATTGCGGAGCAAGAAGTTTGACAGTGCGAAAATAATTTTCGAGTACTGTCATACCGATGCCGTCAAGGTCGCAGACTTTGCCCAAGAAATGAAACGCAAGTGAAATGCTCCTGTTTTGATCAGCCGAAACGGCTTGTCAAAACGGATATTGGGCGGCGTCTATCTATTGGGGCACTTTTTGAGCGATTTCACGCAATTTTCACATTGGTGTTTGCAGCATTGGCAGATACTCGCATGATACTTCTCGTGATTTCTGAAACGCTTTTTGATAATGCGGCTGATGAAGCAGAATTGGCAGATGGTATGTAGAATGTCCGACTTTGGTGTAAAACAGGTTCCAGGGGGGGGAGGGCATTCCTGTGCCCCCCCGGATTGCTCCGGGGGGCACACTTGCAGCGCAATGAACAATGGCAGACAAACGCCGTTGTAATATGAAAAGGAAGAAATCATTAAAATGACAGGCACCGGAACTGTTGAAGGGGAAACAGTTCCGATGTCTGTCTGATTCTCTTTTAAGTTCATATCTCTGCGTCAAAAATCATGCCGGTCTGTCAGGTATTTATCGGTCTGCGCCGTCAGAAACAGAATATACCACTCAATATCACCTATGTCCATCCTTTTGTTGCTGTTAATATCCGCAGCTCTGATTTTTGCGGTATCCGTTTCCTGACGGATCAGCAGAGATTTCGCAAGTGAAAGGTCAACTGCGTTGATTCTGCCGTCGCTGTTCACATCACCAAGCAAGATCGGTGCTTCCTGCGGTCCGTCGATCTTTGTACCGGCAACAGCGCCGATGACCTCATCCACGAACAGATTGCCGGTACTCTCTGCGGTTTCAATGTAAAGGATCGGCGAGGACGCGCCGTTTGGAATCTGATAGTTCGGATTCGCAAGCTGCACATAGCCGCCGCTGCTGACAGCTTCTGCAATGTGGTCATACTGCTTTTCACCGGAAGCATCGGTATATTGCAGCGAGAGCATCACGGTCTGGGCTGTTTCACTGTAAACATCCGCGCTGAAGCTGTATTCTTTTCCTGCTTCAAACGTCGCGCCGTTGAGCGTTTTCTGTGCACCGTTCCATGCTTTTTCGCGTCCGGTGATGCTGAGCGCACCGCTGCTCTGATAGCCGTTTCCGCCATTCACTGCGGATGCAGCGCCTCTGCCTTCCCAGCTGCCGGCACCGCTCTCAAAGGTGTCATGGAAATAATACCCGTTTTCATCAGGCTTTTCAGGCTCCTGTTGGACGGGCTGACCGTTGTTTTCCGGAACGGCCACGCCGTCGCTTTCCATTGTGACAACAAACGTCGATACGCTGTTTCCGGGAAGCGTTGCCCAGAAAGACGAGCCGGAATATTCCATACTCTTTGTCTCGGCGAGATTTTCACTGCTTGTTGTGCGGTAGCGGTCAACATTGGTGATATTGCGGCTGCTGACATTGAACTGCTGCGTCACATCGCCGCTGCCCTTGTTGACTGCGACGATTGTGATTTGCTTGTCACTGTGCTTATATGCCGAACAGAGCAGATTGCTGTCGGGCTGCTCGGTGGCGTCAATGCGGATATCGCCCGGACGCACCCACTTGGAATACTGCGCCATCATGTAGCCGCGTTTTGTCGGCTTACCGTCGTTCTGACCAATCAGGCTGTAGCTGCGCCGGATGTACCACCAGACATATGCGCTCATATTGCCGACGACCAGACCGTTGTGAATGTTCTCTGCTACCTTGACGGCTTCCGGCCAGCGGTTTGCAGAATCGGTATCGGAATTCGGCACATACACTTCCGTCATCCAGATTTCTTTGCCTGAGTTTTCGACGGTCGGATAGTCCATCTGGCTGCGCTGTGTGCCGTAGAAATGCGTACCGAAGAGATCGCAGTTTGCCATTGCAGCCTGATTCTGGATGACGGCTTTATAATAGTTTTTGCCGTATCCGCCGCTTTCAGGACCGTACTGGAAGCTTTCTGCGGACATCAGCTTTGCGTGTGTTCCCTCTTTGACCGCCTTTCCGTAATTGGCAATAAAGCTTGCAGTACGGTCTGGCTTCCAGTGTGTCCAATCGCTGGAGCAGTCAGGCTCATTCTGTACAGAAACAGAGTACAGATTGATGCCTTGCCCCTCCATATATTTGATATAACTGTTCAGATGCTTGGCATAATCTGCCTCGGAGCCGTTTTTCAGCACATATTTTCCGCCGGTTCTGCCGCCGCTGCCGTTTGTCCGCATACTGGCGGGCGGGTTCCACGGTGTTGCGAAGACAGTCGCGCCAAGTTTCTGCGCCCCCTTCGCAGTCGGAACTGCGCGGGACCATGCATTGCTGTCATCGCTGACATAAATTCGCAGAACGGTCAGACCGAGTTGTCCCTGCCCATTGCCGAAACAGGTCTGAATCTGCGCATCGGTGAGGTCATAGCCCTGCCATTCCGGCAGATTCATGCCGCCGAAGCCGCGGATGGTCTGATAGGTTTTGTTCGTATTGACCGTGCAGACGCTTGCTGCGTTTATCTGCGGTGCTGCCGGAAGCATCCCTGCGGAGCTCCACAGCATCACACCGGACAGCAATCCGGTCAATACCCGTTTGCGTGTTTGTTTCTTTCCCATTTTTAAATTTCCCCTTAAATCAATATTTGCACCGCACTCACATTGAATACGGTATTGCACAGAAACGTCAGTCAGTCCTCTGCCGTAAGCAGTTCTCTTTTCATAAGGCTGAAATCAACCGCATTCAGTTTTCCGTCGCTGTTCATGTCTCCGGCTTTCCAATCTGCAAGCTCCGTACCCGGTTCAGCCAGCAGCCATTTTTGCAGCAGAAGGACGTCTGCACGATCGAACTTCTTATCCGCGTTCACATCTCCTCTGATCGAATAATTCGGCTGTCCTGCGCCTTCAATGACTGTGTTTTCCACGGCACACATTGCTTCATCCATGAAGAAATCTTCGGTTCCGCTTTCTGTTTCAACATAGAGCTTCATATTGGATGCACCCTCCGGCAGCTTGTATGCCGTATTGCAGAGCTGCGCCCACGCGCCGCTGACCGCCATGCATTCCGCAATCGTATCATAATGCGTTTCGTCATTTGCATCCTTATACTGCAATTTCAGGAACATCGGCATCTGCGCTTCTTCTCCGGCATATTTGACGTTGACGCTGAAGCTGTACGATTCACCACCCTTGTAAATACCGGCACTGAGCTGCTTTTCGGCACCGTTCCATGCTTTTTCACGCCCGGTGATGCTGAGCGCACCGCTTCCGTCGGAATGCTCGCTGCTGCTGACGGCAATACTGGCTGCACCTCTCCCCTGCCAGCTGCCGGTCTGATCATCAAAGTGATCCTGGAAATAATACCCGTTTTCATCCGGCAAAGAAACCCCATTACCGACATTTGAGCCGTCGCCCCATTCCGATTCCGGAATCAGTCCGGCGACCGCCTGATAGGCGAGCTTCGGCTGATTGTTCGCATCATGCAGCAGCGGCTTATTGTCCGCACCGATCCACGACAGCGAATCGTTCATGCCCCACATACAGACGGCTGTTACTCTGTTCGATTTCGGATGTGCATCGTTCCATTCCTTCGCAGCCTGAAAAATCGCCTTGTATTTGTTCGCCTGATCCTGCAGGGAATAGGTATTGCCTTTCAGGTTGATATCCAGCTCGGTGATCTGCACATTGCAGCCGATCGACAGAAAACGCTTCATTGCCTTGATATACGCATCCGTGCTGCCGAATCCGCTTGCGCCTGCATTGCAGTGTGACTGCATGCCGACGGCGTCCAGCAGTCCTTTGTCATACAGCGATTTGCAGAGATTGTAGATCGCGTTCTGCTTGCCGTCCCAGTATTCGTTGTAATCGTTATAACAGAGCGCGCAGCCTTCCGGCGCATATTTCTTGGCAATGCGGAATGCTTTTTCTACATAATGATTGTCTCCGTAGATCTGTACCCATGCAGACTTTCCGCTTTCTTTTTTATCATCACCCGGTTCTCTTGCGCCGCCGTTGACATTGAACAGCTTGTCGGCGTTGGCAATGCACTCATTGGCAACATCATAGGCATAGAGATTCAGCGTCGGATACTGCTCTTTGATCAGACGGAACATTCCGCTGATATAGCTTTCCAGACGAATATCCATTGTCGCTTCATCAACCCAGCCGCTGTTTGCATTGTAGTCCTTTTTGAAGAACCATGTCGGTGTCTGGGCGTGCCAGACGAAGGTATGCCCGCGCATCGCAATATTGTGGCTTGCGCAGAAATCCATGATCGCGGCAGCGCTTTTCAATGATACACCGACCGTATCTCCTTTTGAGCTGCTCTGCACCAGCGTATAATCCGGCTTCATTTCGTTCGGACAGGTAACGCTGTTATATTCCTTCAGCAGGAGATTTGTGATATTAGAATTCTTGACAGTGGTGCCGTTCAGTGTGTTGCCGACACGGAAATAGGCGGCAAATTCATCCTTCAAACCCTTTGAAGCGTCTGCTGCATATACCGTATTTCCAGCAGATTGCGTTGTGACGGACACATCGTCAAATACAAAATCATTGACAGAATCCGTCGTGATCGTCAGCGTCAGATTTTCGGCATCCTGCGGCGCCTGATAATGACCGGACAGTTCCGTCCATGCGCCGCCCTTACTCTTTTTCGATGCGATCTCCGCGGTTTGCCCGATGCCGCCGCAGGTGTAGCTGAGCCGGAAATGAAACTGCTCATCTGCATCACTTCTGACCCGCACGCTGTAGTCATAAGTGACACAGCCGTCCAGATAGAAGTGCTTGTCGGATGCTGCACCGTCATTCGGCGATTTTCGTCCGGTCACTTTCATGCCTCTGGAGCCGTTGATCCCGAGACCGCTTTCTGCGTGCAGCGTGACCGTATCACCGTCTTCGTACCATCCGCCGTAGGTTGTTTCAAAGTCGTTTGAAACGATCTCCGCTGCATAGGTATTCATTTCCGGCGGCAGATACCAGAGCAACCCCGCGCCGCATGATACCGCTGTCAGTAAACTGAATAATCTTTTTCTCATTTTTTATTCCCCCTATATTTTTTTCGGTGAGTACGAATCCACCATTCTCAGTATAGCACCGATCGGCAGGGAGAATCCATAGAGAATTGCGGAATTGATTTGCCGTATTTCGTAAATACGCAAAAAAAGAGCCTGTGACGCTTCACAGGCTCTCAGCCTGTCCACAAAGCCCCTCTGCGAGCAACGCAGAGGGGCTAATTACACA
>CAMKLV010000089.1:0-11792 GCA_946413695.1 uncultured Ruminococcus sp.
TGACCCCAGCGAGGGGTTTGGGGGCGAGCAGCCCCCATTACAAATCCATCGGAGAGTCGGCAGTGCCGACATCCATTTTGCTAAAGCACATTTCAGACGAATCTGTAACACGCACATTTCTTATCCTTTCAAAGGCACATAGTGATACACAATTCCCGCCCCCACACATAAAAATGGGGTCTGGGGATAATATCCCCAGCGAGGGGTTTGGGGGCGAGCAGCCCCCATTACAAATCCATCGGAGATACATTTTTACTGCGCGCGCCTGCACGAAAACAGCCCTCTCAATCGTTTTATAAGTGAAGCGCGGTGAACACGCGCTGCATTGCGCAATGAATTCAACTGACAGGAGGTGACTCCGCTTGGAGATACTCAGCTTTGAGGACATCATGACCGCGAACTACAACACCATGCTCCGGATTGCGATTCAGCACACCGGCAGCCGCCCCGAGGCGGAGGACATCGTGCAGGAGACCTTTCTGAAGCTGCTCGAATCCGGCAGAAAATTCCGGAACCCCGAGCATGCAAAGGCGTTTCTCATCCGTTCAACCGTCAACCGCTGCCTTGATTATCTCAAATCCGCGCGGCATCAGCGCAATCTTGCGCTCTCCGGTCTGGCGGAAAACCGTCTTCCGGCGGCGGACGGCGGCATCGCGGACGATGACACGCAGGCTGTCCTTGCGGCAGTCGGCGCGCTGCGTCCCGAATACCGGAATGTGATCTACCTCTTTTACTTCGAGGAATATTCAATCCGGGAGATCGCCGCGATCCTGCACAAAAGCAGCAATACCGTCAGCTCGTGGCTGACACGGGCACGCAAACAGTTAAAGGAGGTTTTGCAGGATGAAGAAGACAGCATATCAGAACGCGATGCGCAAAATTGCAGCCGACGAAACCGAGATCCGCAGCATGGCGCACCGGATACAGGCACAGTATGAGGCGCAGCATCCGGCACGCAGAACAAACCGCGGATTCCGCCTCGCGCTTGCCGCAGCAGCCGCCGTGATTCTCTGCGGCACCGTGACAGCAGGCGCCGTCAGCAATTGGGACTATGCGGCGCTGTTCCGCAAATATTTCAGCAACAAAACCGGCACCGAAATCAGCTATGATTTCTTCGGCATGGGTCTTGGCATCGGAAAAAGCTATCAGGGCGAAGGCTACACGCTGACCGTCGAGGGCGTAATCGCCGATACAAACGCCGTCTATCTGCTCTATAACATCGCGCTCGACGAATCCGTGCAGGCGCAGCTTGCAGGCAGCGAAATCATCGGCTTCCAGGGCGGTCTGGGCGGCGGACTGAGCGATACAGGCGGCACCGGTTATCATGAGCCGCTCAACGAAGATGAAAACGGCGTCTGGCACGGCGTTTATACCGCAGAGATCGACTACGGCACCGATCTCACCACAAAGTCGTTGGATTATCATGCCGGCTTGGTCATCATCGGACGCGATAACGCCGATTCGATCATACTGCCGCAGATCGGGGACGGCCATGCACTCGGCACGGTTTCGCTCGCGGATATTACCGTGCAGAAAGGCATCGAGCGCGATTGCAATGTCACTCTGCCGGCTGACAGAAATCAGGTGGAATACACCTCGCTGACGCTCACGCCGATGCAGCTCAGGCTCCGGCATACCGATCAGCGCACTGCCTATCAGCTCCAATATCCGGACAGCGACCGCAGCAATTTCAGCTGGTTCGTTCCCACGGAGGATTTGCGCACCGTTGACGAAGTCGCCTCGGATTGCTGCACCCTGATCTTTGCGGACGGCTCCGAGCAGCCCGTGCAGGGCAGTCTGCACAACAGCAGCAGCGCCGCACAGAACGAATCCGGCACCTATGATACAGCAGATGATCTCGTGCTGATTTTCCGCGCACCGATCGACCTTGCAGAGGTCACCGCCGTCCGCATCGGCGAGACTGTCATACCGGTCGCCCCGTAACCCGATATACAAAGCCGCTTCCACCGGAACACCCGATGGAAGCGGCTTTTGCTGTTGTGTTTAGCTGAAGTATTCGTCATAGCCTTCCCAGCCGTTGACATAGCGTGTGATGATCATGGCATCCTTGCCGGAGACTTCGCCGTCACCGTTGACATCCGCAGCGGTGAGATCGAGCTTGACATTCTCCCAGCCGTTGACATGGCGGACAAGCAGCATGACATCGGCGCTGTTGAGCAAGCCGTCGCCGTTGACATCACCGGTTTTCGCCGCAGGCTGTGCGTCCTTTGCGGTGAAGTAGCCCGGTGCATCCTCGGTATCAATGCGCGCATATTCCGCCTCGTTGACATCGCTGCCGACATAGCCGGTGCCGTTGCCGCCGGTCAGAACATCGTCATTTGCAAACATCATATGCGAATCCGTGATCTTGGTGTAATCCCATGCATCGGAAGCATAGACCGTTTTCAGCGCGGTGCAGTTTGCAAACATGCCGTCCGCCTTGATCGGATTTGATGTTGCAAACGAGCTGAGATCGAGCTCTGTCAGCTGCGAGCACCCGCAGAACATATCAATGAACGAAGTTGCATTTGCCGTATTGAATCCGGAGACATCGAGCGTCTGCAGCGATTCGCAGCCGTCGAACATCGCGGACAGATCCGTGACATTTGCGGTGTTGAAGCCGGAAACGTCAAGCGCCGTGAGCGCAGCGCAGCCGCCGAACATCAGGTGCATATCCGTGACATTTTCCGTTGTGATGCCTTTGAGGTTCAGTGTCTTGAGATTCCTGCAGTTTGCGAACATGCTGTTCATCAGCTTAACCTGCGAGGAATCCGCTTTGGAAAGATCAATCAGCTCCGCAGGGCACTGCATGAACAGACCGCTGCAGTCCTCCGGCAGCACCGTGCCGTTTTCGCAGATGACCTTTTTCACGCTTTCATCGCTGAGATATGTCTGCAGCTCCAAACGCGCCTTTTCGAGGTCGCCGCGAAGATAGAGCACACCGGTCGCATCGTCAAAGATGACGCGGTCATCCTTTTCATTCCAGCGGTAGGTGAAGTAGCCGGGCGATGCCTCGCGGTCAACCTGCGCATAGGCGGCGCTGACATGGCTGTCTGCAAATGTTGTGCCGTTTTCGCCGGTCAGCGCGGTGCAGAAGGTGAACATATCGTCGGATTTTTTGACCTTGCCCATGTTCCACTGATCGGACGCATAGACGGTTTTCAGCTCGCTGCAGCCCCAGAACATGTTGTTTGTATCCACAGCATTTGCGGTGTTCAGCATGCTGAGGTCGAGTTCGGTCAGCGATTCGCACTGACTGAACATGTAGGAAAGATCGGTGAGCGCTGCACCGTCAAAGCTGCTGAGGTCAGCGGATTTCAGACCGATGCAGCCCGCGAACATGTGATTGGTGTCCGTAACAGCCGAAGCATCCGCGGCAGAGAGATCGACCGTCTCCAGCTCGGAGAACAGATCCTCGCCCTTTGGCTGAGCAAAGAACGCAGAGCAATCCTGCGGGAGCTTTGCGTTCTTGTCTGCGGTCACATGCTTGACAAGCACATCCGAAGCGCGCAGAATGCGCAGGATCGCCTCACGGGTGACACCGTCAAGCAGTGTCAGCGTGGCGGCCGCAGGATCATACATCACCGTGGCCTGCTGCGAGGCAGGTCTTGTGGTGGTGACGGTATCCGCCGCAGTTGTCGGCACAGATGTTGTAATGACGCGCGGCGCGGTTGTGGGCGCTGCGGTGGTCGGTGCAGTAGTCGGTGCGGTGGTCGGAAGCGCGGTAGTCGGTGCGGTGGTCGGTGCGGTAGTCGGTGTGGTCGAGGTTGTGGTCTTTCCGCCGCCGGTCACGATGTGCGGCGCAGTGGTCGGGGGCGCGGTGGTTGTGACAACCGGCGTGGTGGCAGGCGGCAGTGCGCCGTCCTTGCCGGTGAAGTAGCCGGGCGCCTCTGCGGTGTCGATGCGTGCGTATTCCGCGTTCAGATGCTTTGCATCATAGACCGTGCCGTTTCCGCCGACGATCGAGGCAGCGTTGCGGAACATATTTTGCTGCCGTATGGTACCAAGCTCGCCGCTGTTCAGATTCCACTTTCCGGAAACATAAACGGTTTTCAGCTTTGCGCAGCCATAGAAGCAATCGTAGATGCTTTCAACAGACGAAGTATCGAACATGGAAAGATCCAGCGTTTCCAGCGATTTGCAATCGCTGAACATCGTGGAAAGGCTCGTGACAGACTTTGTATCCATGCCGGTGAGGTCTACATCTTTCAGCGATTCACAATGCGCAAACAGGGTCATGAGATTCGTCAGCTCGCCGGTCTCCATGTTTGCAAGGTTGACCTTTTCCAGCGCGCCGCAATAATAGAACAGGCTGGTCAGCTCCGTTACATGCGGGATTTTCAAACCGGAGAAGTCAACTGTTTTCAGCTGTTCGCAGTGATCAAACAGATAGGTTACGCCTTTTTCCGTCACACTCGGCAGGCTGAAACCGGACCAGTCGATCTCCTCCACGCCGCTGTATCCGAACATGCGGGCGACGGTCTCCACCTTGGAAAGATCAAGCGTTTTCAGTGCCTCGGCATCTTTCAGCCCTGTGCAGTTATTGAACAGACCGCCCAGATTCTTCATGCTGCTTGTATCCATTCCGCGCAGGCAATCCGCAGAGGTCAGGGATGCACAGCCGGTAAACATGCCCTCCAGCGTGGTGATATTCTGCGTTTTGCAGCCGGTCATATCAACGGATTCCAGCGCAGCGTCCCCGAGGAACATGTGCGCCATCGAATCAGCACCGGAAAAATCCAGTCCGGAGATATTCACGGTTTTCAGATTCGGGCACTGATAGAACATGCCGTTGATCTGCTCAGCTTTGGAGGCATCCGCCTTGGAAATATCAATGGATTCCGCCATGTAATCCCGGAACAGATAGTCACTGCGCGGCGGAAGAATTGTGCCCTCTTTCGCGACAACGGTTTTGACCGCATCGTTCTTTGCGTAGTAGGTGATGTCATTGGTAAAGCCGTCCACCTGCAGCTGCCAGTCATAGGGCGTGAAATCGCCGAAGATGGTCAGCGTTCCGGTTTCCGCATCAAATTCCGTGCCGAAGGTTGCTTCGGGCGGCTGAACAGAGCCGTTTCCGCGTGTCAGATAGCCGGGGGTCTCGGCGCTGTCGATGCAGAATTTGCTCAGCATCATCGCCTTGGATTCATCCGCTGTATATGCGGTACCGTTTCCGCCCTTGAGCGCCGTGCAGCCGGAAAACAGCGACTGTCTGCCGCGGTTGCCGATTGTACCGTCATCCTTGTTTGTGAGCTGTGCAGGGATCCAGTTATCCGAAACATAGATCGTCTGGAGCTGACTGCAGCCGCCGAACATTCTCGAGATATCGACCGGCTCAATCGGCTTCTGGACAAAGCTGCTCAGGTCAAGCGTTGTCAGACCGGTGCAGTTCAGGAACATGCCCTGGAACAGTTTGACATGGCGCGTATCAAACTTGCTGACATCAATCGAAGTGAGCTTGCTGCAGCCGCCGAACATGAACTGCATCGAGGTTGCGCGCGGTGTGCGGAAGGAGCTGATATCGAGATCGCTCAGCGATTCGCAGCCGTCAAACATGCAGGAGAAGTTGCTGCACCGCCGCGTATCAAAATTGCGCAGATCGAGCTTTTCGAGCTTCGCGCAGCCCTCAAACATGGAGTCCAGATCATCCGCTTTGGATGTATCAAAATTCGAGACATCCAGCGTTTCCAGTGCCGCACAGCCTTCAAACATGCCGTATAAGCTGAGCGCCTCGGAGGTATCAAACTGCGAAACATCCACTGCAGGGAGCTTTTCGCAGTTTCTGAACATAGCGCTGAAATTAAAGACATTGGAGGTATCAAATCCGTCCAGATTGACCGAAGTCAGATTTTTGCAGTTTCCGAACATCAGCATGACGCTCGTGACGAGCGAGCTGTCCGCCTGCGAAATGTCAATCTCCGATGCAGAGGATTCCGCAAATATCTCGCGGCAGTTCGGCGGGAACTTGGTTCCCTTTTCCGCAGCGATCTTTTTGACGCGCTCATCCTTGCGGTAGCGCCAGACATGCGAGACATTGATCTCGCCGGAGAGCGTCAGGACGCCGGTCGCCTCATCAAAAGTGACATCGGTGATCGGGGGCGGCGTCAGGCTGCCCGCCGGATCGGTAAAGTAGCCGGGCTCCTCAAAGCAGTCTGCATGCGCATAGGAGGAATCCAGCAGACCGCCGTAGGTGGAATAGAGCGTGCCGTTTCCGCCGACGAGCTTCAGATCATCCTTAAACATATTCCACGCAGCCGTGCCGCGGATGCTTTCCATGCTGAATTTATTTGCCGCAATGATCGTTGTCAGCTCGGGGCAGGAAGCGAACATGTTTTCAAAATTCTCGACCTTCGGCGTCTTGAACTGCGCAAGATTGATGCACTTGAGCGAATCGCACCCGTTGAACATATTGTGCATATCCTTGACGTTCTCGGTCTCAAAGGTTGAAAGGTCAATCTCCTCAATTGCCTTGCAGTTATAGAACATGTAGCCCATGTCCGTGACTTGATCCGTGGTGAAGCTGCTCAGGTCCACGGATTTCAGTGCGCTGCACTCATTGAACAGAAAGCCGATATCGGTGACACCGGAAGTATCGAAGTTCGTGAGGTCCATGCTGACGAGCTTGCGCATTCTGGAGAACATGCTGCCCATGCTGCGGACGCTGGATGTATCAAAGTTGGAAATATCCAGCGATTCGATCTGATCGAGCTCATAGAACATGCCCGCCATCGAGGTGACATTCGAGGTGTCGAAATTGGAGACATCGAGCGCGGTCAGTGCCGAGCAGACAGCAAACATGTCCGTCATGATCGTGACATTCGAGGTATCGAAGCCGGAGACATCCAGCGATTTCACCGCTTTGCACGAGACAAACATATTGTTCATGTTCGTGACATTTGCAGTGTTGAACCCGCTGACGTCGATCACCTCGGCGCTTTTGCAGTTGCTGAACATCTGAGACATGTTCGTGACCTTCGAGGTATCCGCACCTGCAAGTTCAAAGGATTCCGCCGTGCCAAAATCTGCAAACAGCTTGGTACAGTCCTCCGGCAGAACAGTCCCCTTTGCAGCAACAACCTTTTTGACTGCTGTGTTTTTTGCAAAGGCTTTGACATCCGCAGCGTTCACCTCGCCCGAGAGCGTCAGGGTGCCCGTGGTCTCATCGAGCACGGCAGTGCCGGTTGAAACCGCCTCATCCGCCGCCGTCCGGAGACTCTGCACCGCAGAGACAAGCGTCTCCTGCGGGAGCGTGCCGCCGTAGGAGAGCAGCAGTGCCGCTGATGTCAGAAATGCGTAGATTCGTTTCATTCTTTTCCTCCTTGTGATAAAATGTAAGCTGTCATAGTATACCATTTATATGTCCGAAAGTATACTGCACCTATTATAGCACAAACCGATTTTGAAATGCAATCGTATTTTTGCATAAACTTTCGAGCAATGCAAATCGGCTTTCTGCATGCACCTGCCGCCGCGCGTAAAAAAGCAGAGGAATGCACCCGACATTCCTCTGCCTTGATCTGATCCGGAACAGGTCAGTTTTTATTTTTTGCAAGCTGCACCGCACTGACCGCATTCTCGCGGCGCAGCATATCAAGACGCTGCTCAAGACCTGAAATCTTCCTGAGCAGGACTTCGACTTCCTGATCATGTATACGGTTGTTATGCATCCAGTTGATGGTACTCTCTGTTTCATTCCGCAGTTCGATCGCACCGTCCAGCACAGCCGCAGTTGCGCTGTGGCGGCAGATTTCTCTGCAGTCAGTCAGGAGCTCATCCAGTCGGTGAGACGTCAGGATGCGCATATAAAGAAAATACAAACGCCCGTGTTTGTATCGGAAACAATCCTTGAGATAGAAACTGATTGCGAACATAGCCGGAATAAACAGGAGCATGATCATCACGCTCAGAATAGAAACAGCGTTCGGGACAATCACGCGGGCAAAGAACATCACGGTCCCGTAGGCGGCTGCGATCAGCATCGCGAGAATGCATGCTGAAATCGCAAGATCCGGACGCTTATAGAACAGACAAATCAGACCGATCACAACAAGCAGGATAAACATAAACAGCACGATCATTTCAGACACTCCTTTCATGATCATCACGGCGGCGGCTCGGACGGATCACGTTTGTACCACTCCTTTCGGTTTGAAATCAGAGACAGCAAAAGCGCCTTTGCACTGCATGCATCAGAAGGCTGTTCCGGATGGTTGCAGAACAGCACAGGCTGTGACAGATCGTGTAAACGCGCTCAGATTATGATTCTTTTTGAAAACAAAGGCAGTTGCTGAAACGTTGTGCAGACACTTCCCCGGCTCATCTTAACTTTACTACAAATCAGACAGTTTGTCAAGACGTCAGGCGGAATTTCGGCGTTCCGACCAAATTGGTTGAAACATTTTATATGCGCCTGACAACCGCAAAGAATGCCGGAATAATTATAGGAGTGCGCCCCTTCATTTTTCTGATTATATCCTCTTGCACTTTTCAGCCCGATGTGCTATAATATAAGTTGGTGATCTGTTTCAGGTCGCCGCACAGAAAAGAGAACGCAGAACAACAAGAAAAAGGATGATTCAAATGCAGTTTATCGACCAGCTGAAAGCGGAGGTCCGTATCCACGGCGATATGGAAACCGATTTCCGCAGCCGCCGCTATCATCAGGCGCGCAATCTTGCCGCCAAGTATATCGACATCATCGAGGAGCAGGCGCGCATCTCTGCCCGCAGCGGAGAGTATGAGCGTCTGGACGGTCATGCGCTCATCAGCGGATTCTGCGCGCTGAACGAAAAGGATTTCGATCAGCCGTTCGCGGTCCGCGAGAAGAAAAAGCGCTTCATGCATCACAAGCAGGAGATTGTCTCCATGAATATCGAGAGTGAGCTCTTTGAGGCATTTCACTCCGCATTCCGGCAGCTCTGCGAGCAGGAGCATATCATCTGTCACCCGTTTCAGGTGCAGATTCTCGACCGCGAGGGCAAGCTCTGCTATCACACCCTGCCTGTCACCCTGCGCAAGCCGAAAAAAGAGAAGATTCAGGCATTCGGCTTTCCGTATCAGATCGAATTCTGAAAGGAGTGTATGAGGGATGAACATGCAGTATGCACAGCAGCCGGAAGTTCACGAAGGTTTTGCCGCATCGCTCCGGCAGGATGCAGACGCCCACGCGAGCAAGCAGATCAATCTGCAGAGCATCCATTTTCAGCAGGGGCGCGAGATCGCAGAGACCTATGTCAACATGATGAAAAGCTATGCGCGGCTCGATGCGCAGTCCGGCAGATATGAACGCGACGGCAATATAATGGTTGTCAGCGGATTCTGCCGCATCGAGGAACCGCATTTTGAAAAGCCGCTGCTCAAGCGCGAGCGCAAACAGAGCTTCTGGACAGCGCAGTGGCACGAGACCTGTTCGCTCCGCACGCCGCGCAGCGATTTATTTGACGCATTCTGTACGAGCTTTGCGGAATTCTGCAAAGCCGAGCATATCGAGATCGGCACGCTCTGCGCGCTCGTCCGGACAAAATCCGGCAAGCTGGAGCAGCGCCCGTTCCCCGTGGAGACCGTCCTTCCGGAATATCTGGAGGCAATCGGTTTCCCCTATCAGATTCGCTTCTGATCCCCTGCCCCGCGCAGCGGATCAAGTTCATGGAGGTTTTCAATGTCAGCCCGGTTTACTCCCGAAATGAAAAAAACGCATACGATCCTTGTACCGGATATGCTCCCGATTCATTTTCAGCTGCTCATCAGCATCCTCAAGCCCTATGGCTACACCTGCGAGCTTTTGCAGACGGCAAGCCGCGCGGTGGTCGATGAGGGACTGAAAAATGTCCATAACGACACCTGCTATCCGGCATTGCTGGTCATCGGGCAGTTTATGGAGGCGCTGAAATCGGGGCGCTATAATCCCGACCGCACCGCCCTGCTGATCACCCAGACCGGCGGCGGCTGCCGTGCCTCGAATTATATCCACCTGCTGCGCAAGGCGCTGACAGAGCAGTTCCCGCAGGTGCCGGTCATCTCGCTGAACTTCTCGGGACTCGAAAAGGATCCGAAATCCGGCTGGCAGATGACGCCCGCAATCTTTTTGAAGTTTCTGTATGCGGTGCTTTACGGCGATCTGCTGATGCTGGTCGCAAACCAGTGCCGCCCCTATGAGCTGCAGAAGGGCGCAACGGATAAGGTGCTGAAAAAATGGCAGAAGAAGCTGGAAAAGGTCTTCCAGACAAGAGATTTTCTGCGCACCAAAACCTTCTACAAGCGCATCCTTGATGACTTCGCCGCCATCCCGCGGACCGCGCGGAACAAGGTGCGGGTCGGCATTGTCGGCGAGATCTACGTCAAGTATTCGCCGCTTGCAAACAATCATCTTGAGGACTATCTGCTCTCGGAGAACTGCGAGCCGGTAATCCCCTCGCTGCTGGAATTCGTCATGTACTGTGCGATCAGCACCGCCGTGGACGGCAAGCTCTATCACTTCTTTGATAAAAAGGTGCTGTACAACGGCATCGGATACAAGGCGATCTATGCGCTGCAGAAGCAGCAGATCAATGCCGTCAAGAAGCACGGCGTGTTCGATCCGCCGCATGACTTCGAGCATCTGCGCGCCCGTGCGGATCAGTATATCAGTCAGGGCGTCAGCATGGGCGAGGGCTGGCTGATCACTGCCGAAATGGCGGCACTGGTGGAATCCGGCACAGAGAACATCATCTGCACGCAGCCGTTCGGCTGTCTGCCGAATCACATCGTCGCAAAGGGCATGATGCGCGTCATCAAGAACGCCTATCCGGAGGCAAACATCACCGCAATCGACTACGATCCGGGTGCGACGCGCGTCAATCAGGAAAACCGCGTCAAGCTGATGCTTGCAAACGCAAAAAAGCCGCAGTAACGCGATACAGGGGAGCGTGAGAATATGCAGCGCACGGCAGCCGTATCCAGACCGAAAACATCGAAAACGCGCAGGATGTACATGCTGCAGCTTGTCATCCGCTGCATTGTACTGGCGGCATGCATCCTGATCGTGATTTTCGATCCGCAGCAGACAGAGATTCTGGAGGGCTGGAACTTCTTTCGGAAGTTCTCGCCGCTGCATCTGCTCTGGCTCGCATGGATGCTGGATATGCTCTGGCAGCTTGTGCCGGTGAAAAAGCGCATTGTGATCGCGCTGGGCTCACAAAAGCATTTCCGTTTCCGGTTTCAGCCGATCAAGGAGGCGTTCAGCATGCAGGCGCTCCGGCGGCACATCATCGAGACAACAAAGGCAGCCTACAAGGTCTTTGCGATCTGGGCGGTGATTGTCGCGGCGGTTTCACTGCTGCGCACGTTTGATATCCTGAGTGATACAGCGCTGTTCATGATCACAATGGTGTTTTATGTCTGCGACCTGATCTGCGTGCTGATCTGGTGTCCGTTCCGGCTGATTGTCAAAGCAAAGTGCTGCACAACCTGCCGCATCTTCAACTGGGATCACCTGATGATGTTCTCCCCGATGCTGATGGTCAGCGGTTTCTATTCGCGGACACTTGTGCTGATGGCATTTGCGGACTGGCTGCTCTGGGAGCTCTGCATCATGATGTACCCTGAGCGCTTCTGGGAAAATTCCAACGCCGCCCTGCGATGTACAAACTGTACAGACAAGCTCTGTACCCAATACTGCGGCAGGCACGCGCAGTAAAAATGTATCTCCGATGGATCAATAATGGGGGCTGCTCGCCCCCAAACCCCTCGCTGGGGATATTATCCCCAGACCCCATGTTTATGCTGAAATAGAACGAAGCCGCTCCTGTTTTCGTAAA
>CAMKLV010000090.1:0-11709 GCA_946413695.1 uncultured Ruminococcus sp.
GGTTACGCAACCTTATCTTCAAATCATAAAAACTTCTTTACGAGTACCCGTCTTTACACGGCAGGGATTTTTTTCGTATACAGGATGCACGGAAATATGAAAGCCGCTGAAATTTGCGAAACGCTCATTTCAGCGGCTTTTTTGTACGGTTATTGAATGGACACTGCCTTATGCGACATCGAGTTTTGCGATGATGCGCAGGATTCCGATGACGTCATCGGGCAGGAGTGCTCCATCCTGATTGACATCCGCGAGCAGCAGTGCAGAAGCCGGAATCTGTGCTGTCTGATCCTCGGCAAAATGCCGCGCGAGGAGCACTGCATCCGAAACATCGACGATGTTGTCATTGTTGAGATCGCCGCGCACGGGGTCGATGCTCTTTGAAACCTCAAACTGATAGGGAATCGGATTCAGTTTGTCCAGATCATTGCACATATAGAGAATCTGTCCGGTACTGTCTGTGTCTTCATCGAAGCTGTAGTAGACATCGTAATGCGGAATGCAGTAATCAAAGGTGTGCTTGTCATAGTAGATGTAGGATTCCTCATTGAGGACATTCGGGAAGTTCGGGTCCCAGGCGATGATTCTGCCGTCATACTTGTTGTCATTGAACGTCCATTCGCCGTCCTCCTGTCCAAAGCCGATGAGCGCATGCCCGAAGTCTTTTTTCTGGAAGGAGACCATGAAGGGCAGTTCGCCGTCTTTGACATGTTCTGCTGTGTGGATGATGCTGTACATGCGGCTGACCATGGATTTCGGCAGATTGGAAAGCGTGAACGAACGCAGATTCTGCACATTGTGATAATAATTGATCAGCGACTGCACCGGTTTGTCGGGCTTGAGCGTATGAATGGAGTCAGCGTCCTTCTGAATCTGCTGCGGCTTGATAACGCCCGCCTTTGCAAGAATGACGGTTGCGGTCATGCCGAAGCAGGCGCCTGTCCATGATTCGCGGTCAAGCAGAGAATCTCTTGCGGGGAGATCGCGGATCACAGCAGCATCATGTTCGGTGAAGTAATAGGTATTGTCAAAGCTCTGTGCGACATTTGCAAAGCTCCAGCAGTCCTTCTCAATATCGAGTGTGTTATCCGGACCTGTTTTTTCATATTCCGAAGGATCTTCTGCGATCGGCGCGGAATACTTCTCAGAAAAAAGCTGTGCGGCTTCACTGTCGCCGGTGATGTATTTCAGGTTGGCGCGCGGAATGGAATCCCCCGAAAAAGTTTTCAGTGATTCAGGAATATAGAGTGTTTTGAGTCCCGTTCCGGCGACGATGCCGAAATCTTCGATGGTTTCCAGTCCGTCATTGAGATAGACCTCTGCAAGATCATCGCAGTGAATGGCGTATTGCTGAATGGTGCGGAGCGATTCCGGCATGGTGATGGACACCACCGGATGATCACTGAGTGCATAACTGTTGATGGTCTTGACGCCATCCGGAATCGTGATGACCTTGTCATCGCCTTTGTAATAGCAGAGAATGCCGTCTGCCAGAATGATAAAATCATCCGGATACAATTCAAAAAACGGCGTGAACCGAAAAGCATTATCACCGATATATGTCACACTCTTCGGGATTGTCAGTTTTTCCAGAGCGCTGCAGGTCTCGAATGCGTTTGCTCCGATGTATTCCAGCGAATCCGGAAGATTGATTGATACAAGCGCATTATCATCGTAAAATGCATGATCTGCGATGGATTTGAGATTGCTGCCTTTGAATACAACTGTTTCAAGCCGGTTCAGGTTTGCCATGCCGCTGTATCTGATATCCTCAAGTGATTCCGGAAGCGTAACCTTGGTCAGATAGCGGCTCTTCTTGGAATGTTGAAAGACTGGTTCGTCATAGTAATCCGATGAGAGATAATACTCGGTGAAGGAATCCTCAGTGATATGCTTGACACCCTCCGGAATCGTCAGCTCCGTGGGATCATGAATAAAGTGGCCGTAGAGATAACCGTCTCCCAGCACAAGAAAGTCATTATTCTGCGATTGATTGATCAGCCATTGATGGCATCCGTTGAAAATGCCTCTGCCGAGATCCGTTACGGAATCCGGAACTTTGCAATCCGCGAGATTCATGTCTCCCATAAAGCAGAACGCACCGAGGCTCACGAGCGAATCGGGAAGCACAACCGTGCTGAGCGGTCCGTTATTTGAAAACGCCTCATAGCCGATTTCTGTGACATTACTGCCCAGAACAACCGATTCCAGTGAACAGCCTTCAAAAGCATAGTCGCCGATGACTGACAGCGACTCCGGAAAATCGAGTTCATGGAGCATGTAGCAGGATTCAAAGCACGAGTTTCCGAGTGCGACCAGATTTTCCGGCAGATGCAGCTTTTCCATATTGCCGAAGCCGCTCAGGGCATAGCTTGCGATGTATTCGATGTCATCATCAAAGACAACATTGAAGATTGCCTGGCTAAAAATCGCCCAGTTTGAATAGCTGTCCTCTATATCATACATCCTGCCGGAGCCGGTGAATGTCAGGGTGTGATTTTCAACCTTCCATGTGATATCCGGACCGGCTGTAAAGTAGGCGGGATTATCCGGATCCCGGAACGGATTATAGAGAATATCGGGATCCTCCGTTATGATTTCCGTTGCTTTTGCCGGTGTCAGATCGCCCTGCTCATACATGACTTCCAGAATCATGTACGGGCTTTCCAGATCGTAGCTGCCGTCTGCCAGAAGCTCCGGCTGATTATCCTTCCATCGGAATTCACCGTCATCATAATAAGCGGCTGCCGGCAGAACCGTCTGCGACAGGAATACGATTGCGGCTGTGACTGCTGAGATGTGCTTGATACAATGTCTTTTCATTTCTCGCCCCTCCTGTGATTTGCAGCTTGTATGTTCGTTCCCTCTGCTTATAAAGCGCTGCTGCTTTCATTATAGCAGGAGTATACAGAAAAATCAAGCATTTTTCATATTTTTTCATAATAAAACTTAATTGCATGCAAAAGAAACAGGAGAGAACGAATCTCTCCTGTAAAAGTTGTATGTTTCAGACAGCCGCCAGTGCACTCTGCGCATCATCCGGCGCGAGATTGCGGCGTTCATGCTTTGCTTTTTTCTTTGCCAGCTCTTTGCGGTTATAGGCATCGGGCGTTGTGAAGGTCGGCACAATCTGATGCAGTGCCGCAACGGCGATTGCCTCATTGTTCTTCTGCGCAGAATCACGCAGAACACCGAGCTCCATGCCGAATTTCTGGATGTCAATGTTGATCTGCTTGCCGATATAGATGAGCTTGTTCGCGGTTTTCTGTAGACCTTCTTCATCCATGAGCAGTTCTTCCTTGATCTTCTCACCGGGACGCAGCCCGACGAATTTGATTTCGACATCCTTATAGGGTACCTTGCCGTACATGCGGATGAGGTTCTCGGCGAGTGTGACAATGCGCACCGGCTTGCCCATATCAAGGACAAAGATTTCGCCGCCGTTTGCAATTGCCGCCGCCTCCATGACGAGCGAAACAGCCTCCGGAATCGTCATAAAGTAGCGGATGACATCGGGATGCGTGACCGTGACAGGCCTGCCCTCCTCAATCTGCTTTTTGAACAGCGGAATGACAGAGCCGTTTGAGCCGAGCACATTGCCGAAGCGTGTGGTCACAAATTCGGTTCTGCCCTCGTGCTGCTGTGCCAGATACTGCACGATCATCTCGCAGCAGCGCTTGGAGGCACCCATGACATTCGTCGGATTGACCGCCTTGTCGGTGGAGATCATGACGAACTTTTCAACGTCATGGAACTGTGCAAGCGTCGCGACATTGAATGTGCCGACGATATTGTTCTTGATCGCCTCCATCGGTGAAACCTCCATCAGCGGCACATGCTTGTGTGCGGCTGCGTGGAACACAACCTGCGGCTTGTACTTTTCGTAGATCTGATTCATGCGGAAGTAATCGCGGACGGATGCGATCAGCGTGACGAGGTTTAAGTCGGAGCCGTACTCCATGAGCAGCTCCTGCTGAATCTCATAGGCGTTGTTCTCGTAGATGTCTACGATGATCACCTGTTTGGGTTCATATTTCGCAATCTGCCGGACAAGCTCCGAGCCGATCGAACCGCCGCCGCCGGTGACCATACAGACCTTACCGCTGATAAAGCGGCGGATCTCCTTGTTGTCAAAGCGGACGGGTTCTCTGCCGAGCAGATCCTCGACCTTGATATCGCGAACCTGACCGAGCAGCGAGGGATGCTGTTCGTCGAAGATCAGGCAGCCGATGAACGGCACCATCTTGACGGGCAGATTGGTTTTTGAGCAAAGATTAAGGACTCTGGTGCGGTCTTCCTCCGCAGCAGAGGGCATTGCGCAGATGATCTGTTCGATCTCCATTTTCTTTGCAAAATCGGCGATATCGGCAGTGGTGCCAACGATCTCGATGCCCATGACCTCCTTGCCGATTTTGGCACGGTCATCGTCGATGATGCAGACCGGCAGGAACTGTGCCGAGACCTTGTCGCCTTCATAAGGCGATTTTCTCGCATTTCCGATCTCGGTCAGCAGCATCTGACATGCCTTGCCGCCGCCGATGATCATTGTGCGCTTATACTGCATGGAGTGCTTGCTGATCTCCGCGACCTTGATAAAGGTTTTGCGGAACAGAAGCCGGAACAGACAGACGCCGATCACGGAACACGCTGCATAAAGTGCAAGGAATGCGATCGGCAGATTCATTTCAAGGATATGCGTAAACAGGAAGGTTGCGGAAAGTCCGCAGAGGACGCCGAGGATGCAGGAGAGATAATCCCTTCTGCGGAAGTAGCGCCACATTTTGCTGTAGGCACCCCAGATAAACAGGAATGCAAAACAGCAGATGGTTCCGATGACCAGCGGTATGAGAAGCGCATCGGAAGGAAGTCCGGTTCCGCCCAGGGAAAGAATAAAGTTCGAGATGAGAGCGGATGCTGCTAAAATAAAACTGTCTGCGATTGCGAGCAGATATTTTCGCGTGGAAAATGAGCCCACATATTTTTGGAACTTAGATTTCATATGCATTGAACCCCTTATCATCCGGCTGCCCGATGCGGCTCATGCTTGCGAAGTGCATTGAGGGGAGCACAGCATCGGAAAATCATAGATCACGCAGAACCGGATGGATTCGGGGTGTTGAATTCAGCCGGCAGCATGAACCGAAACAGGCTGGGAGACCTGTGCACGCATATGCATGGCACATGCGGGAACTGCGGTGCGGAATGCGGGAGCGTTCGGGCACCGTGTGCTGGATACAGAAGCGAAATTGTGCGTTCCGGGTATATGAAATGCGGATGCATCTGCGGCTGCAGTCGCGCATATTATGCACGAAGGCGGAATCAGCGGCGCAGAATGCTTAAAAAAGTTCTTATAAAATCAGTATACCATGAATAACGGATAATGTCAAGCCGTTTTGCGATTCTCAGGGCATTTTGACGTTTTCAGCAGCGGATTTTGTATGCATATCCGGCAGTTTTCTGATTGTTTCCGGCGAAATTTGGATAATATTGTCTAAATATTCAAAAATGATATTTTATTGCACCGCAACAGATGACAGATATCTGCACATCACGGATCACATTTTCCGCAGTTTTCGCATCCGTTGCAGATTGTGCGCATGCCGCAGGTCTGACATTTTTCGCGGAAATACGGCTGATGCATCTTCTCCGGTGCAATCGGATAGCCAAAGTCATCATAGAGCAGAAACTGCATCGGTTTCCCCTGATAGTGCATGCCAGAAAGATGCGCCTGTCTGTTTTGGAGTGAATTGCCCTCGATGTGATAGAGCTTTTTGTCCTTGATGAAGCGCCTGCCGGTGCCGCAGAAAACAAACGTGACATCGTGCTCCTCGCATTCCTGCCGCAGCAGCTTTACCCATTCAAAATTGCAGGGGCGGGCGCCGTCATAGTTTTCGCCGTCGCAGACCACGCGCTCGATCTGTCCGGAACTGAGATATTGCCGCAGGCTGACGCGCCCGATAAACGGCGCACACATCACGCCCTTGTGCTTGAACGGCAGCTCCAGCAAAATCGGGATGCGTTCATCTGCACGGCGCTGATTCTCAGCAGATACGTTGAAAAAGACATTCTCCCAGCCGTCGCCCCAATCCGGCGGCAGACATTCTGCGACCCGTTCGGGACGCTTTGTCAGCAGGAAGAATATGACATCGCTTCTTGCGCGGATGATATCCCACGCATCGGGGCGCCAAGGATCAGCCTCTTGGAGGAAGAAATCCGAGGTCATGCAGACGCGGATCATCTCGCCGCTTTTGACTTTATACTGACCGGAGCGTTCTTTCTGCAGCGGATAGTTGAAGCCGGCTTTGGTGCGGTAGATCTGCGAGCCGTCGCCGCCGCGCATCTTGTCAAGAAAGTACATATAGCAGTGGTCGCAGCCCTCGCTCTTGCGGATGCAGCCGTGCCACGGATTCCAGATATCATGCATTGAGAACACCTCCTGCTGAGATTATATATAGTATAATCAAATTGCTCCCGCTTGTCAAGCGCGGGCAGCGGCGGGCAGTGGCGGGCAGTGCCCGCTTCCAATTTGCTAAAGGTCTGTTTAGTGTTTACTGTTTTCATCTTGTGTTTATGAATCAATCAAACTTTTTATAATCTAATGTGGGCAGCGGCGGGCAGTGCCCGCTGCGATTGGTGAAGCAATCTTTTCAGGCTTTTTTCACGTTTCTCCCATTGCGTTTTGACAGAGAATATGCTATAATAAAGTAGTATGTCAGCGTGAAAGGAGACAGGTCTGCCATGAGCATGATGAATATACTGAAAAAGCTGTTCCGTGCAGCAGGAGAGGCATATCTCGATGAAAAGCTGCCCGCGTCCGGAGCGCGCAGGCCTGCGTCATCCGCGCGGAGGAAACCGGCGGCAAAGAAACCGGCGTCTCCCTCGAAGCGCCCCGCATCCCAGACTGCAAACCGCAGAAAGACCGGTACGGCTTCACACTCGGCAAAGGTTTACAGCGACCAGTCGATCCTCTCCAATCCGATGGCGGTGTTCACGCCCGTTCCGCAGCAGCTCCGTCAGATGCGGACGCTCTCAGGATACAACAATCTTGACGGCACGCGCTCGATGGAAAGCCTGTTCTATCAGCAGGGCAAATTCATGGAGCACTATACGGATGAGTATTTTGACAAGGTGCAGTGCGGCCGCTCAACGCCGATGTACTATAATATGAAAGACAACGAGCTGCGCGCATATTTCACATGGCGCACGCTCTACCGGCAGGGTGCACTCCCCGAGACGCAGAATGCGTTTCTGCTGCTTTATGCATATGAGATTCTGAATCTGATCGGTTTTGCTACGGCGGAGCTCGCCTATGATGCACTCGGCAATCTGCTGAACGATTACGGAGAGCAGTTCCCGTCCGTGAAGAAATCGCTGCTGCGCTGGATGCCGGATTTCGCCGCATATTATCATCTCCCGTACCGCCTTGAGGACGAGAAGGAGGCGGCGGAGATCACGGTTCTGCGCCACAGCTCCCACACGGCGGAGGAGCTGCTGCTTGCGCTTGATACGCTTTCCAAGTATCACATCAAGGATTCCAAACTCTATCTCGCCGAGCCGGAAAAGGTTGCCGAGCTGCTCAAAGCGGTCTATCAGGCAATGCTGATGCACTACGCCGAGCAGAAAAATCAGTCATTTTCGGCGTATCTGCTGGGTGAACAGAAACGCGAGCAGCACATCATGTTTGAGGGCGCTGTCTTCTGCTACCGCACGCCGCAGACGGACGGCAGTTACCGGCTGTCCCCGCTGTGTGTCTATCAGTGCTACAAGGGACAGTGGGTGAAGGAGACATTCTGCTCCGCGCCGCATCCGGACAGAGTCGGAGCACTGCTCCGCACCTTTGATTCGATTCTGCGTGAGAAGTTGAACTTTAAGGGCAAACTCAAACCCGGCGATCTGCCCGAGGGCGATGCAGAAGTCATCCGGCAGGCGATTGATGCATGGTTCGAGGAGCAGGCGCGCAAAAATGCGCCGGTGATCACGCTCAATGAGGAGGAACTCGCGGCGATCCGCAAGGCAGCCGAGCACACCACCGATATGCTGACGCTCCCTGAGGACGAGATCACCGAGCCCGCAGTACCCGCTGCCGAACCGGAACCTGAGGACGATGACGATCCGGATGACAGCGAGATTCCGGATCTGCCGCTGAGTGCACCGGCAATGGCGCTGCTGATCTGCCTTGCAACGGGCGAATCCTATCAGCCGCTTGTCGATGCCGGACAGATGCTCTCGGTGCTTGCGGATGAGATCAACGAAAACCTCTATGACAGCTTCGGTGACACGATCATCGAAATGCAGGATGATGAGACACCTGTGCTGATCGAAGATTATCTTGACGATGTGAAAGGAATGCTGGAAACATGAATATCCCGAAACGAATGGCAGGCGCGGTGATTCACGCGCTGCAGGGCGGCGTTGTTCCGCGCATCGGTCTGCAGTATATCGCAGTCGGCAGAGAAAAGGAGATCGAAGCGCTGCTGCATGACATCGGCGTCATGGCGGACGGCGGCGCATCCTTCCGGTTCATCAGCGGCAAATACGGCAGCGGCAAGAGCTTTCTGCTGCAGACAGTCCGCAATTACGCAATGGACAGGGGATTTGCGGTCTGCGATGCCGACCTTTCACCGGAGCGCAGACTGCAGGGCGCGAACGGTCAGGGACTTGCCACCTACAAGGAACTGATGCAGAATCTTTCGACCAAAACAAAGCCCGACGGCGGCGCGCTGACACTGATCCTCGACCGCTGGATCAACGGCATCCGGACGAATGTCGCAGCAGAGAGCGGGCTTGAGCTGACCGATCCGGAATTTCACAAGCAGGTCGAAAAGCAGATTTATCAGATGGTCGATGCGCTGAGCAGCCTTGTCCACGGCTTCGATTTTGCAACGCTCCTGCGTATTTATTACAAGTCCTTCGTCAACGATGATATGGAGACGAAAGCGAAGGTCATCAAGTGGTTCCGCGGCGAATATCAGAACAAGACCGAGGCGAAAAACGAGCTCGGCGTGAGCATCTGCATCCGCGATGATGACTGGTACGAGTACATCAAGCTGTTTGCGATGTTCTTAAAGCAGGCAGGCTATCAGGGACTGATCGTGCTGGTCGATGAGCTTGTCAATCTCTATAAAATCCCGCAGAGCATTTCGCGCGACAAGAACTACGAAAAAATCCTGACGATGTACAATGACACGATGCAGGGCAAGGCGCAGTATCTCGGCATTGTGATGTGCGGAACCCCGCAGTGCATGGAGGATCCGCGGCGCGGCATCTACAGCTATGAGGCGCTGCGTTCCCGTCTGGTGGACGGCAAATACTGCGACGGGCAGAACAATCTGCATGCCCCGATCATCCGTCTGGAGCCGCTGAGCTACGCAGAAATGCGTATCCTTGTGGAAAAGCTCGCGGAAATCCATGCCGTGCTCTATGACTATCAGCAGATTGTCACCGCGGCGGATATGGACGCCTTCATCAAGATTGAATACGGCAGGATCGGCGCGGACAGCAACCTGACCCCGCGCGAGGTGATCCGCGATTTCATTGAGGTGCTGGATATCATGCAGCAGCATCCGGGCAGTACGGTTGCAGGCCTGCTCGGCGGCGACGGCGGCTTTACCTATGCACCGACCGCCCTCGAGGAGCAGGAGCCCGTCGAGGACGAATATGCGGAGTTTACCGTATAAATCAGCCAGATTCGCGGAAAACCGCGTATCCATATATTTTCATTTACCAAAGGAGTTTTTATCATGAGAATCAGAAAAAGAGCGCTGCTGACTGCGGCAATGATGCTGCTGATGACCGGTATGGCAGGCTGCGGCAACACACAGACGAGCGATCCGGCAGGCGAGGTTGCAGAGCAGAGCGCTGCCTCCGAGATTACGCTGAATGACAAGCAGTTTGTGATTACGCTGTATCCGGAATATGCACCGATCACCTGCGAGAATTTTGAGAACCTCGTCAAGGACGGCTTCTATGACGGCATTGTGTTCCACCGCGTCATTGAGGGATTCATGGCACAGGGCGGCGACCCGACCGGCACCGGCATGGGCGGCAGCGACAAGAACATCAAGGGCGAGTTCAAGGAGAACGGCGTTGACAATCAGCTTTCGCATACGCGCGGCGTTGTTTCGATGGCAAGATCGAACGATCCGGACAGCGCATCGAGCCAGTTCTTCATCTGTTATACCGATGACAACATTCCGTATCTCGACGGCAAATATGCTGCGTTCGGCAAGGTGACCGAGGGCATGGAGGTCGTTGACAACTTTATCAAGGTCGGTCTTGATATGAGCAGCATGGGTGAGCTTTCCGTTCCGAAGTCTCCGATTGTCATGGACAAGGTTGAGATGTACACGCAGGATTCCGAAGGCCATGACCGCGTGCTGGTCACAATGCAGGATTTCCTGCCGAAGGAATAAGAAAAGCGGCAGGGATCTGTTTCAGGTCCCTGCCGTTCCGGAATATGGAATGTAACGATTCTGCGTGATTCCGGTCTAATATAATAGCAAAGCGCGAGGCGTTTATGCTTCATCCTCTAGTCTTCGTCCTCTACAAATTCCAATATATCACCGGGCTGACAGTGCAGTGCCAGACAGATCGCATTGAGCGTGGAAAAGCGGATCGCGCTGACCTTTCCGGTCTTGAGCTTCGAGAGATTGACATTGCTGACGCCGACCTTTTCGCTCAGCTCATTGAGACTCATTTTCCGGTCCGCCATGACGCGGTCCAGACGTAAAATAATCGCCATACTGCACCTCACAGAGTTTCGTCCGATTCCTGCTGCAGCATCGCGCCGTAGCGGATGATATGCGCAATGAACAGGAACAGCAGACCTTCGAGCAGCGACGAATAATTCTGCACGCTGAACGGTGAAATGACCCCGCCGGTTATGACAGTGGGAATGACAGCATTCACCAGAAACAGAATCCCGATGATGCGCACGGTGCGGATATTTTTCACAGTGAACGGAATGCCGCTTTTCGCAACGCGGAAAAAGAGCAGCGCCGCCAGCAGCATAATCACAGCACTGAGACCGTAAGTCACAAACTCGCGGAAAAAGACATATTTCGTGACTGCATCAATCTCCAATGCATCGCTGTGGCGAAATATCCCCCAGCCGATCACCAGCAGATTGAACAGCACCGCCAGTACGCAGACAATGAAAATCCACAGGCTGCCCTTTTTGAGTTTTTCGATGATTTGCTCTTTGCTCATAATGAATTCCCTCCGATTTTGGTTTGCGGAGCCGTTCCTCTCTCCGATGCTTGCAGTATAGCACGAAAATTAACGTTTGTCAACTAGAATTTAACGATAAACGATAAATATTATATGCTTGCACAATCCGGCATGACGGATTGTCAGGCACCTTTATGCAATTTCACTGTAAAAATTTATTGTTTATCATAAAATGAACGGAGGGACTGTGCGTATGGACGCATTTGAACGCTATGCCCCCTTTATTCAGGAATACATTTTCCGTTCGGGCTGGGAGAAGCTCAGAGCGGTGCAGGTCGCCGCTGCGGATGCGATTTTCAACACGGAGGACAATGTCCTGATTTCCGCATCGACCGCATCCGGCAAGACCGAAGCCGCGTTTTTTCCCGTCCTGACGCTGCTCGAGGAGAATCCGCCGCAGTCTGTCGGCGCAATCTACATTGCACCGCTGAAAGCGCTCATCAATGACCAATACACCCGCATGACTGAGCTCTGCGAGCC
>CAMKLV010000091.1:0-11680 GCA_946413695.1 uncultured Ruminococcus sp.
ATGACAAAAATCCTGCGCATCTATTCTTCAAGATTTAATTGGTACATCAATAGAAAGCGGAACTGGAAATAATTGCACATCCGGTTGCGATAAAATAACATTGCGTATTCCGGCGGAATCTGTTATAATAAGAACATAAATAAAAAAGCTGCTGCTTAGGGGAAATAGCGGAAAAGGGGAGACCGGTCAATCCGGCTCCCGTTTCGCTTATTATGCCGGATTTCGGCGGAGTAGGAGTTTTGTTATGTATGAAGGAATGTATAAAATTGCTGCGGCAGCAGGGGCGGTCATTATGATGCTCGGCGCTGCAGCACCGGCTATGGCTGCCGGAGAGAAAGAAAACAAAGTAAAAGTCATGTGCTTCGGCGATTCGATCACGGACGGCTTCTGGCTGCCCGGCGGATACCGGAACACGCTCTGCAAGCTGCTCAAAGAGCGGGGCAGGGAGGAAACAGTCGATTTTGTCGGACCGAACTGGGGCGGCTCCGGATATGACCCGCAGCATGCAGGCTATTCCGGATTCAGCATCGACAACATCGCGCAGGCGGATTCGATCTCCGGTCAGCGGACGGGCATCTCCGGCTTTGCGGGTTCCCTGATGGACACCTATCAGCCGGATGTTGTGCTGCTGCAGATCGGCACGAACGATATCCTCAGCCTCTATGATCTCGAGCATCTGGGCGAGCGGCTTGAAAAGCTGACGGACTGCATCACGGAAAAGCTGCCCGAGGGCGGCATGCTCTATCTTGCGACGCTGCCCGTCATGGATGCGACAAACACGCTTTATATCAGCGAGTATTATTTTGATACCGCAAAAATGGATGCTTCGGTCGATCTCTGCAATGAGCAGATCCGCGCACTTGCTGAAAAAATGCAGGCAGAGGGCAAACCGGTCCAGCTTGCCGAGGTCAACAAGGTGCTGACGAAAGCCGATCTCTATGACGGCGTGCACCCGAGCGAAGCGGGCTATGAAAAGCTCGGCGTGTTCTGGTATGAGAAGCTCAGTGCATACCTCGACGGCGATGTGCAGCCCGTTGAAACAACGGCGGAGACCGATCCGCCTGCGCCGCAGATTCTGCGCGGGGATATCGACGGGAACGGCACCGTGCAGACCGCGGATGCCGTTCTGCTGACAAAGCATCTGATTGCAGTGCAGCCGCTGACGGCGGAGCAGGCGCCGCGAGCCGATCTTGATGACAACCGCATTCTCAACGCCGCAGACCTCTCTCTGCTCAAGCGCACAATCATCGGCGGATAAGAGTTAGAAGATAGGAGTTAGGAGTTGCGGAATCCGCTTCGCGGATGATCTGAAAAAATATATGCAGTCGTACAGGCGTTACATGCTGTGCGGCTGCTTTTCTTGTATACTGAGATATTCCGATCCGCCGCGTCAGCGGCACCGAAACACCTCACTCCTATCTCCTCACTCCTCACTTCATTTCAGTGTGCAGTTTAATTGAAAACTGACAAAAATCCGGCGCAGTGCCGCAAAAATGCTCTGAAAATGTGCGAAATCTGCCGGAAATCTTGACAGATGGGCGGCGGCAGTGTTATAATCAGATGTTGCAGACTAAAATCCGGCACATGATCTGCCGGTGACAAAAGGGGGGATATACCCGTGAAAGAAAACATTGTTCCGTCCTATCTTCCGGCGGTTTCGGTCACGATGAAACCGAAGGCGGGCGGCGAGCCTGTCACCGTGTTCCGCCCGTATGAGGCGTATACGGTCAGTGCACTGGAGGCGCATGCGGCACAGCAGGAATGCGGCGCGCTGCTTTCACTCGGCGAGCGGTATTTCTACGGCATCCTCGGTGCAGAGCAGGATTATCAGAAAGCGTATGATTATCTGAAAGCCGCCGCAGAGCTCGGCGCACAGGATGCGCAGGCGCTGCTCGCGGATTACTACCTGAACGATCAGATCGGTCTGGTGGAGACCAATTCGGAAAAGGGCGAGGAGATGCTGATTCTGGCTGCGGAGAACGGCTCCTGGCATGCGATGGAGAAACTCTCCAAAGCATACAGCAGCGGCATCGCAGGCATCCGGATCGACCACGAAAAAGCCTATGCATGGGCTGAGCAGTCGGAGCGCATGACGCGCATCTACTGGGAATTCTATGCGCAGCCGAACTTCGTGGACTTTACCGTGACGCAGAAGGATATTCTCCACGGCAACACGCGCGCGGCGCTTGCACTTTACTATGCATGCATGAACGGCGTCGGCGTGAAGCGCGATCTCAATGCGGCGAAAAGCTGGCTGGATCGCGGTGAGCAGTTTGTCTGCCGGATCACGGGACTTGCAAAGGTCCCCGTATTTCAGGAGAAACGCGCGGAGCTGAAAGCCCGCGTGCAGAAGGATGAAACCCGTGCGGAGAAGAAGCGCCGGGCAGATGAAAAGAAGAAGTGAGGGAATCAAGTTGGTAAGAGAAGATTTGAGAAACATCGCGATTATTGCGCACGTTGACCACGGCAAGACCACGCTGGTCGATGAAATGCTCAAGCAGAGCGGCGCATTCCGCGAGAATCAGTCCGTCGCAGAGCGCGTCATGGACTCGAATGATCTGGAGCGTGAGCGCGGCATCACGATCCTTGCAAAGAATACGTCGATCATGTACAACGGCGTCAAGATCAACATCATTGACACCCCGGGCCACGCGGATTTCTCCGGCGAGGTCGAGCGTGTGCTGAACATGGTAGACGGCGTTCTGCTGCTCGTGGATGCAGCAGAGGGCCCGATGCCGCAGACCAGATTCGTGCTCTCCAAGGCACTGGAAATGGGTCAGAAGATCATCATCGTTGTCAACAAGATTGACCGCCCCGATGCCCGTCTCGATCAGATCGGCGACGAGGTGCTCGAGCTCCTGCTCGATCTTGACGCAAACGATGAGCAGCTCGAAAGCCCGGTGCTGTTCTGCTCCGGCAGAAGCGGCACGGCATCGCTCTCGCAGTATGAGCCGGGCGAAAACCTCAAGCCGCTTTTTGATACAATCCTCAGCTACATCGAGCCGCCGCAGGGCGAGCCGGATGAGCCGCTGCAGATGCTGATCTCCTCGATCGACTACAACGAGTATGTCGGCAGAATCGGTATCGGCAGAATCATCCGCGGCACGGCAAAAGTCGGTCAGCAGGTGCAGGTCGGCAACTTCCACAGCGAGGAAAAGCCGGTCAATGCAAAGCTTGTCACGCTGCTCCAGATCGAGCAGCTGCAGCGTGTCTCGACACAGAGTGCAACCGTCGGTGATATCGTCTGGGTGTCCGGCATTGAGGGCATCAACATCGGCGATACGATCTGCGCACAGGGCAGCTATGAGCCGGTCAGCTTCACAAAGATCAGTGAGCCGACCGTCGAAATGACATTCTCCGTCAATGACAGCCCGCTCGCAGGCAGAGAGGGCAAGTTCGTGACATCCCGTCAGCTCCGCGAGCGCCTTTATAGGGAACTGCTCAAGGACGTTTCGCTCCGCGTCAGCGATACCGAATCCACCGATTCGTTCCTTGTTGCGGGCAGAGGCGAAATGCATCTCTCGATCCTGATCGAGAACATGCGCAGAGAGGGCTATGAGCTCGCAGTCTCGCCCCCGAGAGTCCTGATCAAGGAGATCGACGGCAAGCGCTATGAGCCGATCGAACGCGTTGTCATCGACGTGCCGGAGGACTGTGTCGGTGCCGTGATGGAAAAGCTCGGCTCGCGCAAGGGCGAGATGCAGGAGATGCATCCGCAGGGCAGCAGAATGCGTCTGGAATTCCTGATTCCGTCGCGCGGTCTGTTCGGCTACAAGAGCGAATTCCTGACCGATACAAAGGGCGAGGGCATCATGTCCGCGGTCTTTGAGAAGTTTGAGCCGTATAAGGGCGATATCGCACGCCGCTCCGTCGGTTCGCTGATCTCCTATGAGACGGGCGAGGCGGTCACATACGGTCTCTATAATGCGCAGGAGCGCGGCAGCCTGTTCATTCCGGCAGGTACGCAGGTCTATGAGGGCATGGTTGTCGGATGTTCTCCGAAGTCTGAGGATATCGTTGTCAATGTCTGCAAGCGCAAGCATCTGACGAACACCCGTGCAAGCGGCAGCGATGATGCACTGCGCCTGATCCCGCCGAAGGATATGTCGCTCGAAGACTGCCTTGAATATCTTGCGGAGGATGAGCTGCTTGAGGTCACACCGGAAAATCTGCGTATCCGCAAGCGCATTCTCGATAACAGCCTCCGTATGAAACAAAAATTTAAGAAGTGATCCGGTCGGGAATTGACCGGAATGACCGCATCGCTGAAATTCACGAAACGGCTGTCGGCACTGCCGACTGAAACAGAAGTTCAAGAAGTGATCCGGTCGGGAATTGACCGGAATGACCGCATCGCTGATATTCACGAAACGGCTGTCGGCACTGCCGACTGAAACAGAAGTTCAAGAAGTAATTTGTCTGCCGGCACTTCCGACCGCATCATCCGCATGTTTCCTGCATATGCATGAAAAAACAGGGAAAGGAGCCGGATGCATGCAAAAACCGGATTTTCGGCATTATGACCAAAGCGGGAGCGCCGCCTCGGAACCCTACCGCGCTTTGCTCTGGATCCCCGCGCGCAGTGCGGCGGATGCACAGTCTGCAAGGAGATACGCGGCAAAACAGCTTTCCGGTATTTACCGGAACGCCTGTTCTGCGGGCTCGCGCAAAAATTCCATAAACCGGAAAAATCCGCAAAACATTGTGCATGATACACAAAAATGAACGCTATTTTCTCGCGTAAATTGGGAGTGAAAATGCCCAAGACCGCTTGACTTAAATTGCGATTTGTGTTAAAATACAGGTGTATCACTGATATGGTGGCGCAGCTCTGTGTCAGGCGGGGTTGAACGTCACAGGTGATTCAGGCAAAGTTCTGAATGCCGATAGGCTTGGCGGGCAATGCTTGTCAGGGCATTGCGTGAACAAGCCGAACAGTTTTGGGAATGCACAGAAGCGCTGAGCGCCTGACATTCCGACAAAAAGCAGAAAGGATTGAAACACATGAGCAAATCTATTTTCGCAAAGGTTGCTGCAGTTGCATGCAGCGTCGCAGCACTGGGTGCGCTCGGTATCGCTGCTTCCGCGCAGACCAACGATCCGATCGATGAGTCCAAGCTGACTGCCGGCAAGGTCAACATCGTTGCCGGTATCGTTAAGGCTGACAAGGGCGAGACCGTTACATTCCCGGTCTATGTTTACAACAACAAGGCTCCGGGCTTCGCAGCTACCGGTATCCGTCTGTTCCACGATGCAGAACTGAAGCCGGTCTTCAAGACCAACGGCAAGCCGGATGCAAAGCTCGGCGAAGTTGCAACTGAAGTCGGTCTCTCTTCCTCCTGGGATTACAACGAGGCAGAGCGTCTGATCGCTCTGGGCACCATGGGCGACGAGGCTACTCCGCTCAACGGTGTCTGGTACACTGCAAAGGTTACCGTTCCGGAGACCCCGACCAAGGCCAAGTTCCCGATGACTCTCGAAGTCGATAAGTTCCTCGATTCTGCAACCAACCCGGTTGACTATGTCACTGTTGACGGTTACATCTATATTGACGATATCGTCACCACTGCACCGACCACCGCTCCGACGACGGCTCCGACCACTGCGCCGACCACCGCTCCGACGACGGCTCCGACCACTGCACCGACAACGGCTCCGACCACCGCTCCGACAACGGCTCCGACCGCTGCTCCGACCACCTCGAACACTGCAGCTGTCACCACTACCTCTAAGCAGAATGCTGTGACCACAACTTCTGCTAAGGCAGGCGCTGCTGTCACCACCACCAAGGCTGGTACTTCCTCCAGCTCCACAACTGCTACCAAGACCGGTGATGCTGGTGTTGGCGTTGCTGTTGCTGGTCTGCTCCTCGCAGCTGGTACTGCTGTTGTTGCTACCAAGAAGAAGAAGGACTAATCTCTTTCAACTGAATTTGGTATCATAACCAAAAAACAAATCCGGTGATGCTTTGGCGTCACCGGATTTGTTGTGCGCTTGACATTGTGGCCATCGTGTGATATAATAGGAAATGAAAGCTGCTGCTGGTGTAATCTGCGGCGGCGCGATCAATTGATGCTTCAGAAAGGACATTTGACTATGAAATCTATGATGACTAAAATTGCAGCAACAGCATGCAGCATCGCAGCACTGTGCGTGCTGGGCGTCTCCGCTTCCGCGCAGACCAATGAGCCGATTGATGAGGCCAAGCTGACTGCCGGCAAGGTCAACATCGTTGCCGGTATCGTTGAGGCGGAATGCGGCGAGGTTGTTCAATTCCCGATTTATGTTTACAACAACAAGGAGCCGGGCTTTGCAGCGTCCAATATCCGCCTGACCCTTGATGAGGAGCTGAAGCCGCTCCTCAAGACCAACGGCAAGCCGGATGCAAAGCTGGGTGAGGTTGCACTCGAGTCGGAGCTTTCTTCTGAATGGGATTACAACGAGGCAGAGCGCACGGTCGCGCTGACTACCTCGGGTGAGAAGGCAACTCCGGGCAACGGTGTCTTTTACACTGTGAAGGTTACCGTTCCGGAGAACCCGGACAGGGAGATGTTTCCGGTGAGGCTCGTTGTCGATTCATTCGGCGATCCTGCAAAAAATCCGGTTGACTATGTCACGATTGACGGCTATATCCACGTGTTCCTCCCGCATCCGGAAGGTCCTCAGACAACCACCACGGAGCCGACTACAGCTCCTACAACTGCACCGACAACCGCTCCGACTACGGATTCGACTACGGATTCGACTGCAGCTCCGACTACAGCTCCTACAACGGCTCCGACCGCTTCGGGCAATGCGGCTGTCACAACCACTTCCAAGCAGGCTGCTGTGACCACAACATCTGCAAAGGCGGGTGCTGCTGTCACGACTACCAAGGCAGGTACTTCCGGCTCCGCAACGGCTGCCAAGACCGGTGATGCCGGTGTCGGCGTTGCTGCTGCAGGTCTGCTCCTCGCAGCCGGTACTGCCGCTGCTGTGACCAGAAAGAAGAAGGACTGAGCGCTTTCCGCTCAATTCGTTGCGAAAATCACAAAAAATCCGGTGATGCTTCGGCGTCTCCGGATTTTTTTTCAGGAATATTTTGCCTGATAAAGTGAACATGATCGCACGGGAGACTATACAAATTGTATGAAGGGATAATAATATTACACCTAGAAAATTGATTATATCAACAATAAGAATACGATTTTATTGCGATTCAGTAAAAAATGATTGCGTTTTCACCGTTTTGCACGATTCAAATTCAAAAAATATAGTTGTTTTGAAAGATATTGACAAAACAACTTTTCTGTGCTATATTGTAAGTGTTATTCCGGACATGGGATAACAAACACTGATCACAAATTTACATCATATGGAAAGGATTGAAACTCATGAACAAGTCTCTGCACCGCAAAGTTGCAGCATTTGCATGCTGCATTGCAACTCTCAGCGCACTCGGTATTACAGCTTTCGCACAGGTCCCCTTCCCCGACGACAATGACATCAACAGCATGACGGAACTGGCAGACGGAAAAGTCAATCTGATCGCAGGACAGATCGTGGCAGAAGCAGGCGAGACGGTCACATTCCCTGTGTACGTCGCGAACAATGCCGATCCCGGCTTCGCAGCAACAGGCGTTCGCCTGATCTACGATTCGCGCCTGATTCCCAGTGTCAACGCCAAGGGCAAGCCGATTATCAAGCACAGCAACGCGGCTGGCGACGATCTTGTCATGAGTTCGGCGCTGAACCAGGAGCTGAATATCATCGGCATCGGCACCATGAGCTCGGACGGCGAGATGGACAACGGCATCTTCTTCACGGCGCAGATTCAGGTGCCGGAGGATGCACAGGCGGGCGATGTCTTCCCGATCGAGCTTGAAATCGAGCGGTTCCTCGATTCCAAGACCAATCCGGTGGACGTTGCGATCACAGGCGGCTGTATCCGCATCGCGGATCCTTCGGAGGAGCCGGAACAGCCTGTTGATCCGGAAGAACCCGTTGATCCGGAACAACCTGTTGATCCCGAACAACCTGTTGATCCGGAACAGCCTGCCGATCCTGAGCAGCCTGCTGTCCCCGAACAGCCCAAAGCCCCTGAGCAGTCCAACGGTCCGGTCAGAGTGGTCGGCGGCGGGATTGAGGCAAAAGCCGGCGAGACGGTCTCGTTCCCTGTGTTTATTGAAAACAACGCTGCATCCGGTTTTGCGGCAACCGGTGTCCGCCTGATTTATGATCCGCGCCTGACGCCTTGCGTCGATGCGAACGGCAAGCCGGTCTTTGATCACAGCGGCCCTGCCGGTGATGATGTTGTCATGAGCGCTTCCGTGAACGAAGCGGAGCATATTGTCGGCATCGGCACCATGAGCTCGGACGGCGAGCCGGATGAAGGCCTTTTCTATACAGTTGATTTCACGGTTCCGGCAGATGCAAAGGCAGGCGATGTCTTTGATATGCAGCTTGAAATCGCGAAGTTTATGGATATTCATACCAATCCGCTGGAAGTTGCAGCATTCGGCGGCAAAATCACCGTGACCGGTGAAGCGGAGGAACCCGCAGAGCCTGCTGATCCGGTTGATCCTGCTGATCCCGCAGACCCGACCGAACCGGAGGCGCCGGCTGAGGAGCAGACCGAAACCAGAAAAGTCAACGTGATCGCCGGCATGGTCGAAGCGAAGATCGGCGAGACGGTTACATATCCGGTTTACATCGGAAACAACGCGGCACCGGGCTTTGCTGCAGCAGGCGTCCGCCTGAAATATGATCCGCGCCTTTCGCCCTGCACGGACGAGGAGGGCGGTCTGATCGTCAACCGCGACTGCATTGCCGGCGATGACCTCGTCAAGTCCTTTGCACTGAATACCGACGAGCATATTATCGGCGTCGGCACAATGAGCTTTGAGGGCGAAAAGGATAACGGTCTGTTCTATACAGTTCAGATTGACATTCCGGATAACGCAAAGATCGGCGATGTCTACCCGATGAAGCTTGAGATTCAGAATTTCTCTGATATCCACGCCGATCCGATTCCTGTTGAGACCATCGACGGCTGCATTCTCGTGACCGGCGAGGCGGAACAGCCCGAGGAACAGCAGAGCCAGAAGGATAAAAAGGACAAGAAGGATAAGAAGGACAAGAAAGACAAAAAGGACAAGAAGGATAAGAAGGACAAGAAGCCGAAGAAGGAAAAGAAGGAGGCACATTTCCATCTTGATCTCGACTGGTTCTTCAATGCATATGACTGGTTTGATTTTCTGAGATGAGCTGAACGCGGCGCGGTGTCAGGACGCGCTTTGCGATAATAGCGACCGTTTATCATGAATCGGGTGATGCCTTGTGCGTCGCCCGATTCTGCATTTTGGCAAAGATTTGACACCGATACATTTTTGTGGTATACTATTGATGTCCCAACTATCTCTTGAAGATATCTGCTTGTCTTTTTGCCGTGATACTGCGTTAGAAATCCTTGCCTTGTCTCACGACAAAAATCCTGCGCATCTATTCTTCAAGATTTAATTGGAACATCAATATGGTTATCATAACACCGAAAGGATGATAGAAATGAGCGAATGTACGCATGATTGTTCCACCTGCGGTGAGGCATGTGCAAGCCGCACGCCGCAGGATCTTCATGAAAAGCCGCATGAACTGAGCAAAATCGGAAAGGTGATTGCGGTTGTCAGCGGCAAGGGCGGCGTCGGCAAGTCCCTCGTCACGGCACTGACGGCGGTTTCCGTCCAGCGCAGCGGCCATACGGTCGGTATCCTCGATGCGGATATCACGGGACCTTCTGTCCCCAAGATGTTCGGCATCCGGCAGCATGCCGAGGGTGATGAGCACGGCATTTTTCCGGTGCGCTCGAAGCTCGGCACCGATCTGATGAGTGTCAACCTGCTGCTGGAAAATCCGGAGGATCCGGTGATCTGGCGCGGACCGGTCATTGCAGGCGCGGTCAAGCAGTTCTGGACGGATGTCATCTGGGGCGATGACGAATATCTGTTCGTTGATATGCCTCCCGGGACAGGCGATGTGCCGCTGACCGTCTTCCAGAGCATTCCGGTGGACGGCATCCTGATTGTCACCACCCCGCAGGAACTGGTCTCGATGATCGTGGAGAAGGCTGTCCGCATGGCGGAGACTATGAACATCCCGATTCTCGGTCTGGTGGAGAATATGAGCTATGCAGAATGTCCGGATTGCGGCAAGCGAATCCCGGTTTTTGGCGAGAGCCATATCGACGAGATCGCAGCAGAGCATCATCTGCCGGTGCTCGGCAAAATCCCGATGAACCCGAAGCTTGCAGGCGCCTGCGACAAGGGCATGGTCGAGCTCTTTGAGGGCGACTGGCTCGAGCCCGCAGTCCGTGCGATTCTTGCGCTTGGTGAGGGCGCTGCACGGTGAACTGGTCTGAGGTAACGATCGAAACCGCAAAGCCGATGCTGGATATCCTCTGCGCAATGCTGACGGATATCGGCTTCAAAGGCTTTTCGGTTTACGATCCGGATGATTTCGAGGATCTCATGGCGGGCAGAGTCGGACACTGGGATTATCTCGAGGAGGGACTGACTGAGCAGCTGACGCAGGGCAATCCGAGCGTGACGGTCTATGTCCCCGAAAACGCACAGGGCGCGGAGCAGATGACCGCGCTGAAATCGCTGCTTGCACAGCTGAAAAACGGTCCGCAGGCGGCGGAGTTCGGCTCGCTGGATGTCAAGGTCAAGGGCATCCGTGAGGAGGACTGGGCGAATAACTGGAAGCAGTATTTCAAGCCGCTCCCGATCGGCGACCGTCTCTGGATCACTCCGACATGGGTGGACGAGGCAGTTCCGGCGGGCAGAACGGCTCTGCGGATTGATCCGGGTTCAAGCTTCGGCACGGGTCAGCATGACACCACAAAGCTCTGCCTGACATTTCTGGAACGCTGTGTGACAGCGGGCGCAAAGATTCTGGATATCGGATGCGGCAGCGGCATTCTGTCGATCGGCGCGATGCTGCTGGGGGCAGGCTCCTCGATTGCAATCGACATTGAACAGAATGCGGCAGAGGCAGCAGCGGAGAACGCGGCGCGCAACGGCATTGATCTTGCGAACTATGAGACGATCTGCGGCAACATCCTCGAGGACGAAGCGCTGGTGGAGCGCCTCGGCACGGGATATGATGTTGTCTGCGCGAATATCGTCGCAGATATCCTGATTGCAATGCGCAAGTTGTTTGTGAAGTTTATGAAGCCGCAGGCAAAGCTGATGCTCTCAGGCATCATTGACGAGCGTCTGGATGAGGTGCTGGATGCGATGAAGCAGGAGGGACTGACCGTCCTGCAGATCGAACAGAGCGCCGGATGGGCAGCAGTCTTGCTCGAAAAATGAGATTAACGCTCCGGATAGATACTGTCCGGAGCGTTTTATCGGGCGATTTGGATACGGATTATACGGATTTTTGTCGGATATTGTGCAGAACGTAAAACCCGAAAAAAATCGAAGAAAATGCTTGACAAATCGGGCAATCTGTGGTATTATATACAAGTCGCCGCGAGACGGGGACAGGCACTCCGGAAAAGAGCTCCGAAAAAAACTTGAAAAAAGTTTTGAAAAGGGCTTGACAAAAATCCGAAAATGTGCTATAATAAATAAGCTGTCGGAAAGACACAGCGGCACCTTGAAAATTGAACAATGCAACCAAAGAGAAACCCTTGAAGATT
>CAMKLV010000092.1:0-11307 GCA_946413695.1 uncultured Ruminococcus sp.
CGACCAAAACTTTTATTTCGGCTTCGCCGTGTGCGCCTTAAGTTGTTAGCATTGTCGAGGGCAGAGCCTTACAGGAACGAAGTTTTTGGCGTTGTGCTGTAAGATATCGGCATTCAGAGGAGGATATATGACTTATACGATTCGGAAAATGACAGAAAGCGAATACGGCGTGTTGGAGGATTTTCTCTATGAAGCGATCTTTATCCCCGATGGAGTTCCTGCACCGCCAAGAGAAATTGTGAATCAACCTGAATTGCAGGTGTATGTATCTGAATTTGGGAAGAAAGACGGGGATATCGCTCTTGCCGCAGAAGTTGACGGAAAAATAATCGGTTCTGTCTGGGTGCGCATTATGAATGATTATGGACATATTGATGATGAAACACCCTCTTTTGCGATTTCTCTGTACGAAGAGTATCGAAACAACGGGATTGGTACTGCTTTAATGAAAGCAATGCTGAATGAACTGAAAAAAGCAGGGTATAAACAAGCCTCTTTAGCCGTTCAAAAAGAAAATTATGCTGTGAAAATGTACAAAAATGTCGGGTTTATCACGGTTGATGAAAATGACGAAGAATATATTATGGTGTGTAAATTCTGATTTACCTTAGCCGGAGAACCATGCGCCTATTTGGCGTGATTAGCTGAGGTTACGCGATACTCAAATTATCTGAGAACCGGAACTGAAAAGAGTTTGCGCTCAATACGAGAATGGTTCTTGGGCAGCTATAGAAAAACGGCTGTCGGCACTGCCGACCGGCTGCAGACATTTGGAGGCGGGCACTGCCCGCGATTGATTCATAAACACTCGATGAAGACAGCAAACACAAAACAGACCTTTAGCAAAATGGAGGCGGGCACTGCCCGCGATTGATTCATAAACACAAGATGAAGACAGCAGACACAAAACAGACCTTTAGCCAATTGGAGGCGGGCACTGCCCGCCACTGCCCGCAGTTTTTTTCGGAAAACACTTGACAAACGATTCCGGATATGCTATAATACAGATGGTTGAGCAACTGTTCAACTATCGGAACGGAGGTACAGCATGGAAGAACAGCCGGTCTGCTCCTGCGAGATCATCCATGAGGATGTTGTGCGCGATGTCCGCGCGCAGCTTCTGGATAAGGAGCGCTATATTTCTCTCGCCACCCTTTTCAAGCTGTTCGGTGACGGCACGCGCGTTCAGATTCTGCACGCTCTGGAGCAGCATGAGCTCTGTGTCTGTGATCTGGCGGCACTGCTCGGTCTGACCAAATCAGCCGTTTCGCATCAGCTCAAGTCGCTGCGGCTCGCAAGGCTTGTCAAATACCGCAGGGACGGGCAGAATGCCTATTATTCGCTCGCGGATGACCATGTGAAGAAAATCCTTGACATGGGCTATGAGCACATTTCAGAATGAATAAGTGCGGGGATGCCCCGCATTTATTTCGGGTGGATAGTTGAACGATTGCTCAACTATTTGCCGACAGAACGGAGGAGAAACATGGAGCTTGTCTACACGCTGAAAGGTCTGGACTGCCCGAACTGCTCGGCGAAGATCGAGAAGGAGGTCGGGGCGCTCGAGCAGATCACAGAGGCGAACGTCAACCTCATGCAGCAGACGCTGACTGTCAAAACGGCGCACGCGGCGGAGGAAATCCGCGAACTGATCGAGGGCATTGTCCACAAGCATGAGCCGGATGTGGAAGTCATTGCAAAGGGCGGGCATGCGCATCATCATGATCATGCGCAGATGCTGACCTATACGCTGAAAGGTCTGGACTGCCCGAACTGCTCGGCGAAGATCGAGAAGGAAGTCGGGGCGCTTGAGCAGATCACAGAGGCGAATGTCAACCTCATGCAGCAGACGCTGACCGTCAGGACGGCGCACGCGGCGGAGGAAATCCGCGAACTGATCGAGGGCATTGTCCATAAGCATGAGCCGGATGTGGAAGTCATTGCGAAGGAAAACCATGCACACGAGCATCATCATGATCATGACCACGAACACGGGCACTGCTGCGATCATGCACACGAACATGCGCACAGCCACGAGCACGAACATGAACATGCACATGCACACGCGGAGACGCGCACGGCGAAAAAGCCTGACCGCAACCGCGTCATGACGCTGCGGATTCTGGCGGGTGCGGCGGTCTTTGCCGTCGGCGCGGTGATGCACTATCTGCTGCATGCGCCTGCCATGGCGGTGTTCGCCGTGATGCTTGTCTCGTACATCATCCTCGGGTGGGATGTTGTCTGGACGGCACTCCGCAATATCACAAAGGGTCAGATTTTCGATGAGCACTTCCTCATGAGCATCTCGACGATCGGTGCATTGGCGCTCGGCGAGTATCCGGAGGCGGCTGCCGTCATGCTGTTCTATCAGGTCGGCGAATTCTTCCAGTCGCTTGCCGTGCAGCGCTCGCGCAAGTCGATCTCGGCGCTGCTCGATATCCGCCCCGACACCGTGAATGTCCTGCGCGGCGGAACGGTCTCGGAGACGGCGGCGGAGGATGTCTGTATCGGGGAGCTGATTGTCGTGCGCGCCGGTGAGCGCGTTCCGCTGGACGGCGTTGTCACCGAGGGCGAATCCATGCTCGATACTACGGCACTGACCGGCGAATCCGTCCCGCGGCATGTGCGGCCGGGCGATGAGGCACTTTCGGGCTGCATCAACCAGAGCGGCACGCTGACGGTCCGCGTCACAAAGCCGTTCAGCGAATCGACTGCATCCAGGATCATTGACATGGTCGAGAATGCTGCCGCACGCAAAGCCCCGACCGAGAATTTCATCACAACATTTGCGCGGTATTATACGCCGGTGGTTGTGATTCTGGCGGTTCTGCTTGCCGTGGTGCCGCCGCTGCTGCTGCACGGTGTCTGGGCAGAGTGGATTCGCAGAGCATTTGTATTCCTGATTGTTTCGTGCCCCTGCGCGCTGGTCATTTCGATTCCGCTGACCTTCTTCGGCGGCATCGGTGCGGCATCCAAGCACGGTGTGCTCGTCAAGGGCAGCAATGATCTCGAGGCGCTGAGCAAGGTGCGCGCGATTGTCTTTGATAAAACCGGCACGCTGACAAAGGGCGAGTTTAATGTCGCGCAGATTCTGCCCGCAGAGGGCGTCTCCGAATCTGAGCTGCTCAAATATGCGGCGGGCTGCGAGCGCAATTCCAATCACCCGATCGCTGCTTCGATTCTTGCGGCGTATCCGGATGATGTCAATGCGCTGACCGTCACGGACAGCACGGAGATTTCCGGCTACGGTCTGCAGGCGACCGTTGAGGGCAGAAAAATCCTTGCGGGCAGCGGCAGACTCATGGAGAAAAAGGGAATCGACTATCCGCGCTGTGAGGGGACGGGTACAAAGGTCTATCTCGCGGCGGACGGGAAATATCTCGGCTGCATTCTGATCGCGGATTCGCTCAAGCCTGACGTCAGGCAGACGCTCAGCGGACTGCGCGGCGCGGGTATCTCACAGATGGTCATGCTGACGGGCGACAACAAGGAGATTGCCGATGCGGTTGCAAAGGAGCTGAAGCTTGACGCCTGCTATGCAGAGCTGCTGCCTGAGAACAAGGTCGAAAAGCTCGAGGCGATTGCGGAGAAAATGCCCGCGGGCGAAAAGCTCGCGTTTGTCGGCGACGGCATCAATGATGCGCCGGTGCTGGCACGCGCGGATGTCGGCATTGCAATGGGTGCGCTCGGTGCGGATGCGGCAATCGAGGCGGCGGATGTTGTCCTGATGACCGACGAACCCGCAAGGCTCGGCGATGCAATCCGTGTTGCAAAGCAGACCAAGCAGATCGTGATGCAGAATATTATCTTTGCGCTCGGCGTCAAGATTCTGCTGCTGATTCTCGGCGCCTGCGGGCTTGTCGGCATGTGGTGGGCGGTTTTCGGCGATGTCGGTGTTACGGTTCTCGCTGTTCTCAACGCCATGCGCATGCTGCGGAAGTGAGTGCGGGATGCTCCGCGTTCGCCGATTATAAAGATGAAGCCGCTCCGGTCAGCGATGACAGGAGCGGCTTTGTTTGCTGCGCGGTTTCCTTTCGGCGCCTTATGCCCGCGCAAGGTCGGTACACCGCCGCGCCGCGACTGTCACCTCTGCCCCGAGCGCCTGCAGTCTGCTTTGCAGTGCGCGGCTCACTCTGCCTGCACCGAGAATCAGGCACGGCAGACGGTGCAGCACAACCGGCAGCTCCTGCATCGCGATCTGAATGGCGCCCTCTGCCGTCGGGACGGCATTGCGCAGCGCAAAGGTCTCTCTGGCGGCGTAATCCTCGCAGCGCAGCCCTGCGGATTCGATCAGTGTGCGCTCCTGCGCTGTGAATCTGCCGCCGAGCACCAGTCCGTCCGGTCTGACTAGCGGCAGCAGTGCCGAAAGCCGGATTGCACTGCTCCCGAACGGCGTATGCAGAAAGCCGCCCTCCTGTGTGACCGGCATCGGCAGAATCAGCGCATCCAGCATCTGCGGCAGATCCTGCATATGTTCCGCAGCCGTCAGCGATTCCGGCAGTGTCCCGAAGCGGTCGAAGCCCGTCACGGTGACAGCGCAGGTCCGGCTCAGCGCCTCTGCCGCACTGAGCTGCCGCAGATCACCGCCTGCCACGAGCAGCCGTTTTTGTGTATCTGTCATTCGCTTCACTCCTCTTTTGCATGTGTTCTCCGGTGTTTCCGGATTGCTCTATGGTATGCGAAATTTGCCGAAACGGTGCGGGCAGTGCCCGCATCCATATTGCTAAAGGTCTGAGTTGTGTTTGCTGGTTTCATCTTGTGTTTATGAATCAATCGAAGTTGGCTGTGCCTGTATTCAATTTGTGCGGGCAGTGCCCGCATCCATATTGCGAAAGGTCTGTTTTGTGTTTGCTGGTTTCATCTTGTGTTTATGAATCAATCGCGGGCAGTGCCCGCCTCCATATTGCGAAAGGTCTGTTTTGTGTCTGCTGGTTTCATCTTCTGTTTTTGAATCAATCGAAGTTGGCTGTGCCTGCATCCATTATTTCATAGCTGTTCAAGAACCATTGATAAGATCATCCGCGAAGCGCATACCGCAACTCCTCATTTCTCATTTCTAATTCTTTCCGTGCTCACTCTCGTCTTGCTTTTTCGCGGAGAATATGATATAATCGGGGGGAGGGGGCGAGGAGAAATGAAGAAGAAACGTATTTTTGATATCATTCAGATCGGCAATACAGAGGATCTGCCGAGCCGCGCGTTTGACTGGTTCATCGTGGCGGTCATTATCCTCAATATCCTTGTGATGTTTCTCGAAACGTTTGATTTCTTTGCGCCGCTGTATCCGGCGCTGCGGATGATTGAGGTTGTCACGGCGGGCATCTTCTGCGTGGAGTATATCCTGCGCATCTGGACGGCGGATCTGCTCTATCCCGACCGCACACCGGCGAAAGCAAGGCTGCGGTTCCTGCGCTCGTTTGACGGTGTGGTCGATCTGATGACAATTCTGCCGTTCTTTTTTCTCGACGGCTTCATCGTCTTCCGGATGCTGCGCGTCGTGCGGATTCTGCACCTGTTCCGCATCAATGCGCAGTATGACTCCTTTCAGGTCATCACAACGGTGCTCTATGAGAAGCGCAATCAGATTCTTTCCTCGGTGTTTATCATCATTGTGCTGATGCTCTCCTCATCGCTGTGTATGTACAGCGCCGAGCATGATGCGCAGCCCGAAAACTTCCGCAATGCGTTCTCCGGCATCTGGTGGAGCATGTCCACGCTGCTGACCGTCGGCTACGGCGATATCTACCCCGTGACGGTTGTCGGCAAGGCAATGGCAATCTGTATTGCGTTTCTGGGCGTCGGCGTGGTTGCAATCCCGACCGGTATCATCAGCGCCGGTTTCGTTGAACAGTATACGCAGAAGGAGCATGCGGATACCCGCTTTCAGGATGTGCGCGAGGTCGGGGAGCTGCTGCTCAGCCCGGAGCATGCGTTCTGCGGAAAGACCGTCGGGGATGTGCAGACGCAGTTTCAGCTGCAGATTCTGCTCGTGCTGCGTGACGGTCTGACGGTGCTGCCGCGGAATGATCTGGAGCTTATTCCGCAGGATCTCCTGATTCTGCATTCGGATAAAATTGTGAAATAAGAAAAGCCCGAACGCGGAGCATGTACTTCGCATTCGGGCTTTGTTGTATTCTGTTTGGCTTGCAGCATTACAGCAGCTCTGTCGGCTCGGGGAGCGTGCGCAGGAGATTATCCATCTGCGAGCGGTTTGCGATCCATTCGCTGAATGCCGTCGCGGAGCCTGCCGCGATGCCCATGCGCAGTGCTTCGGTCAGCGATTGCCCCTTTGCGCAGGCTGCGAGGAATCCGCCGAGCATTGCATCGCCGGAGCCGACCGCGTTCTTGACCTGACCGTGCGGCGCCGAAAGATGCCACACTCTGTTTTCATCGGTAAAGAGCAGCGCGCCCTCTGCGCCGAGCGAGAGCAGGGCATTCTGTGCGCCCCATTCGATCAGCTTTCTGCCGTAGGGGAGTGCATCCCACCATGTATCAATGGTGCCGTCATCATCAAAGAGCGAGCAGAGCTCCCGCAGATTCGGCTTGACCACAAACGGATGCAGCGCAAGCGCCTCACGCAGCGTTTCGCCCTCTGCATCGACGGCAAACCGGACCCCGCTGTCGCCGAGTGCCCGCATGACATCCGCATAATGCGTTGCCGGTGCGCCCGCAGGCACGGAGCCCGCCAGCACGATGTAATCGCCGTCGCCGTATTTGCGCAGCTTTTGCAGCATCATTTCGGTTTCTGCCGGAGAGACCGAGACGCCTCTGCCGTTGAGCTCGGTCACGGCATGGTCTTCCTTGACCTTTAAGTTGATACGGTTCATCTGGTTCGGCACTTTGATCCAGTCGGTCGGGATCTGTGTCCGCAGAAGCTGCTCTGCGATCATCGTGCCGGTTGTGCCGGAAAGATAGCCGTAGACGGTTGTCGGGATTTCAAGCTGCTGCAGAATCAGCGAGACATTGACGCCCTTGCCGCCTGCGGTGATCCGCTCATGCGAGGTGCGGTTGACATTATTGTGCATCAGCGGTGCTTCCAGCAGAACGGTGTAATCGACTGCCGGATTCATCGTAACGGTTGCGATCATGGGGATTTCTCCTTTTCATCCGTGCATTGCGCAAAGGGTGCGCCTGTGATTTTATATGCGTGGCTGCGGTGCAGTATGCGGTGCCTGCTGCTACTGCTTCGGGAAACAGAACCGGATTGTCACGGCGCAGAGCACTGCCGCCGCAATCCAGAGCAGGATGTATCCGGCAGCACGCTGCAAAATCTGCCGGAGCAGCTGACGGCGCTGTGCATCCCGCAGCAGAATTCTGCCTGCGGATTCTGCGGCATGTGCCGGATCCTGCGGGTATCCGCCGGAGAGAAACAGGCTGCGCTGCATCGCAAACCGGATTTCATCGCCCGCCTTTGCGCCGGTCTCTGCCGGAAAGCAGACCCTGTGCTGCAGCAGGCGGCTGTCCGTGAATGTCACGGTCAGGAGCGTCTGCGCGTTCTGCTCCGCGATATCCTCAACCGTACCGCGGAAGGACTGCCACTCGGTCAGCGGAAGAAAGATTCTGCCAAGCCCGCGGACAACCAGTGCAAAGAGCAGTGCAAGCGCGGAACCGGTCAGAAAATAGCGCCACTTTCCGAGTGTGCGCATCAGCATCCAGACCGCTGCCAAGCCGATCCCCCCTCTGCATCGACAAAAATCACCTTTTCCCTTATTATATCACATTCTCCGCTAAAAAGCAAGATGAGAGCGAGCACGGAAAGAATTAGAAATGAGAAATGAGAAATGAGAAATTGCGGTGCCGCCTGCGGCGGCGGATTTGAAATAGTGAGAAGATAGGAGTGAGAAGTGAGGAGGTGATGAAAATGAGAAATGAGAAATTAGAAATGAGAAATTGCGGTGCTGCCTGCGGCGGCGGATTTGAAATAGTGAGCAGTGAGCAGAGAGGAGTGAGAAGATGCGGTATCCGCTGCGCGGATGATCTTATAAATGGTCCTTTGTCAGCTATGGAAAATTGGATGCAGGCACAGCCAACTTTGATTGATTCAAAAACAGAAGATGAAACCAGCAAACACAAAACAGACCTTTCGCAAAATGGAAGCGGGTACTGCCCGCGCAAATTGAATGCAGGCACTGCTCGCTGCGATTGATTCAAAAACAGAAGATGAAACCAGCAGACACAAAACAGACCTTTAGCAATATGGCGGCGGGCACTGCCCGCGCAAAATGGAGGTGGGCACTGCCCGCCCGCTTGCATTATTGGGGGAAATGCGGTATAATACAATAGAATCAATCAAACACGCGGAAAGGAGTAATTGCATGCCGCCGAAAATGGTTCTTGCCATGAAAGGCACCGTCGATGACGTTCTGTTCTACAAAGAGGAGGACGGCTACATCGTGTTCGATCTTGAGACCGAGGAGGCGATGATCACTGTTGTCGGGGAGCTCGGTCTGCTCGAGCCCGGAGAAGAAGTCGAGCTGACCGGAAACTTTGTCACGCACCCGCGCTTCGGGCAGCAGTTCCGCGCAGACAGCTGCGTCCGCGCACTGCCCTCGACTGTTGTCAATATCGAGCGCTATCTGGCAAGCGGCGTCATCCGCGGCATCGGCAAGGCGCTCGCTAAGCGGATCGTCAGCGAATTCGGTGAGTTTACGCTGCAGGTCATCGAGAAGGAACCCGAGAAGCTCTGCCGGATCAAGGGCATCTCGCCGCAGAAGTGTGAGGAGATCACCGAAGCCGCACAGCAGATCTTCGGGCTGCGCAGTCTCATGGGCAGACTGCAGGCGTTCAGCATTCCGGCATCGGTTGCGATGAAAGCCTACCGGCGCTGGGGTACACCGGCATGGGAGCTGATTCAGGAGAATCCCTACCGGCTCTGCACCGAGGGCATCGGGCTGGATTTTCGCGCCGCGGAGCGCATCGCGGCGGCACTGCAGATTCCCGCAAACTCCCCGAAGCGGCTGCTCGCGGGATTCCGCTGGCTGCTCGAAACTGCCGCGTTGGAAGGTCACACCTGCCTTCCCTTCGCGGATTTCCATGCCGTTGCGCTGCAGGGTCTCGGCATTCAGGAGCAGGATTTTCAGTCCGGCTATGCCGAGGCGATCGAGGAGCATGTCATCTATCTCTATCACGCGGCAGAGGCGGATTTTATCTATCTGGACATCTATTTTCATGCGGAGGACTTCATCGCCTCGCGCATTGCGGCAAAGCTTGCGTTCTCCTCGCCGGAGGAATTTGACTGCGCAAAGGCGATCGAGCAGGAGGAGCAGGCAACCGGCATCACCTATGCGGAGCAGCAGAAAAAGGCAATCTCTGCGGCGTTTTCGCGCGGTATCATGGTGCTGACCGGCGGCCCCGGTACCGGTAAAACCACAACGCTCAACGGCGTCATTCATCTGTGCACGAAGGCGGGCAGCACGGTTCTGCTTGCCGCTCCGACCGGCAGAGCCGCCAAGCGCATGACCGAGCTGACCGGCAGAGAGGCGAAGACCATCCACCGGCTGCTCGGCACGGAATATAATGACAGCGGCGAGCTGACCTTCATGCACGATGAGCAGAATCAGCTGCAGGCGGATGTCATCATCGTGGACGAGGTCTCCATGGTCGATACACTGCTCTTTGCTGGTCTGCTGCGGGCTGTCCGGCTTTCGGCGCGCATTGTGCTCGTCGGCGATGTCGATCAGCTGCCGTCGGTCGGGGCGGGGCAGCTTTTGCAGACGCTCATCGAGAGCAGACGCATTCCCGTTGTCCGCCTGACGGAGATTTTCCGGCAGGCGCAGGAGAGCTGCATCATCCGCAGCGCGCACCAGATTGTCAGCGGCGAAATGCCCGATCTGCGCGAAAAACAGAGCGATTTCTTCTTCTTCGACCGCCGCAATGCCAATGAAGCCGCGGCGTTCCTCAAAGACCTCTACAGCCGCCGTCTGCCGCAGGCATACGGGTTCAAACCGCAGAGCGATATTCAGGTGATCTCGCCGACGCGCAAGGGCATCCTCGGCACGGTCATGCTGAACCAGATGCTGCAGGAGACGGTCAATCCGGCACAGTATGGCAAGATGATTATGAAAAATCTGCTCTACACCTTCCGCGAGGGTGACAAGGTCATGCAGATTCAGAATCAGTATGATATGGAATGGGCTAAGGACGGCGAGCGCGGCACAGGCATCTTCAACGGCGATATGGGCACGGTCACGGTCATTGACAAAGCCGCGAACACGCTGAAGGTCGATTTCGACGGCAAGATCGTTACATATCGCCCCGATCAGCTCGATCAGCTTGAGCTCGCCTATGCCGTCACGGTGCATAAAAGTCAGGGCAGCGAATTTGAAGCCGTGATCCTTGTGCTGCCCGAGGGCAGAGACCGTCTCAGCTACCGCAGTCTGCTGTATACGGCGGTCACGCGCGCGAAAAAGCTGCTCATCCTGATCGGTTCGCCCTACAAGGTGCACGAAATGGTGCAGAATCATCAGCGGACGGTGCGGTATTCCTGTCTCTCAGATATGCTGCAGAACATGCTCAGCCGCGAGGAAGATGAATCATGAAGCGCGCAGAAATGCTGCTGCTCGATATCCTCTATCCGAACCGCTGCGACTGCTGTGACGCGCGCATCCCCTATGATCTGCTCATTTGCGGGGATTGCACCGCACTGCTGCTCGGGCAGCGCATTGACTACGCGGACTGGGCGCAGGATCATCCGGAGAACCCGTGGACGGCGGGCACTGTGCTGTTCTCCTATGCGGATGCGGCGCGGACGGGCGTGCTTGCCATGAAGGACGGCAGACGCGGCTTTTGCAGATTTTCCGCGAAGCTGCTCGCGGAATCGCTTGCCGAAACACCGGGAATCGACTGTGTGACATGGGTTCCGGTGACGGCTAAGCGCCGAAAACAGCAGGGTTATTCGCATGCGGAGTATCTTGCGGGATGCATCGCGGAGGAGCTCGGAATCCCCGCGCGCGGCGGACTTCTGGAGGAGCATGCGGGCACTGTCCGGCAGCATGATCTGCCTGCTGCGGAGCGCGAAGCCTATGCGATGCGCTTTACCGGTACGGGTGCCGATCTCAGCGGGCTGCATATCCTGCTTGTGGATGACATCCTGACCACCGGAGCGACACTCCGCCGCTGTGCGTCGCTGCTGCTGGAAATGGGTGCGGCGCGTGTCGATATTGCTGCTGTCTGCGCAAGCATCCGTGAGGAGAAAGAGGTATCCGCTTCGCGGGTGCTATTTTAGAAAGGTCGCCTCTATCGCAGGCGCACATGGCGAAGCCGAAATAAAAGTTTTGGTCGAGCTTTTTCAAAAGCTCGCAGGTTTCC
>CAMKLV010000093.1:0-11035 GCA_946413695.1 uncultured Ruminococcus sp.
CTCTCTCTATGGTTCTTCCCCTCGCACTTGCGCCCCGCGCCCAGCGGAATCTAACATTCGGGCAAAAGATAAAGAACAAGCAAACAAATAAAAAACAATTGCGCCCAGTAAAAATAAACCCTCGGACAAAGGATAAGAACATTAACACCAAATATCCCTTTAGCAAAATGGATGTCGGCACTGCCGACCGCCCAGCGGAAATAAACATTCGGACAAAAGATAAAGAATAAGAAATCAAAAGCCGAACCATTCGCCCCAAAAACTAAAATCAAACCTTCGGACACAGGATACAGAACATCAACGCAAAATATACCTTTCGCAATTTGAATGTCACCACTGCCGACTGCGCCGTTTTGTGCAGAGTGACGGGATTTGACAGGCAGTCTATATTGTAATTGCGAATTCTTGAAACTATATTGCTGAAATATAGGATGATTAAACAAAACCTGTCTCATTAAGATTGATGATTCTGCCGATAGTTACTTTACGGAACTGCAGCATTCCCGTGTTTTCGCGGAAATTATCAAAAATCGTTTGACAGTGCGCTTTTTTCTGTATATAATATGAACAGATGCAGCAGAAAGAAGACTGCATCCAGCCAGATTTTTAGGGGAGAAATTATGAAAAAACAAAAACATTTTGCCGTCCTGACGGCACTCGCAACCGCTGCCGCATCGCTTTCCGTGATGACCGGCATCCACGCTGCCGCAGCAGGCGGCGCCGGCGGCTTCACTTGGGAGAAAACCAGCGGCTATCAGGAAGGCACCGATTCCGTCACCGACGGAAACAACCAGACCGTTGTCAAGTTCACGGACGCTGACAACGGCGACAACACCGCGGGCTTCTGCGCGCAGAACGGCGACGGCTGGGACTGGTCCGATTACACGCAGCTTTCGTTTACACTCAAAAATGACTGCGCTAGCGACATCAACTTTGCACTGGCGCTCGGCACCGGCGCGGACTGGGCATGGTATCAGTCCACCTCGAACACAACAGTCGAGGCGGGCAAATCCGTCGATCTGACCTACTACCTCAAATCCGAGGAGTGGGCGTATAACGGCACCGAGGATCCTTCGGCGCTCGCGGATGTCTTCGCAGTCCACCGCATCAATATGATGGTCATGCCGGTTTACGGCGCATCGACTGTCTCCGGTTCGGTCACAGTTTCCGATCTCAAGCTCAGCGGCAGCGCGGCTGCTGCGGTCGAGCCGAAAAACGGCTTTTATGTGGACGGCAGCGTCCTGCGCGATGCGAACCAAAATCCGTTTATCATGCGCGGCACGAACTACGCCTATACATGGTACAGCTGGGACGGCAAAACCGAAGCCGCCCTCAAGGAGATCGCAGGCTACGGCGCAAATGTTGTCCGCATTGTGCTCGGCGACGGCGACCAGTACACCAAGAATACATCCGGCGAGATCGCAAACCTGATTCAGCTCTGCGAGAAGAACAAGCTCGTTGCCGTGTTTGAAGTCCACGATGCAACCGGCAAAAACGAGACACAGCCGCTGCTCAACGCGGCAAAGTATTTCGCGAATGATATCGCTTCGGCGCTCAAGGGTCACGAGGACACGGTGATTATCAACATCGCGAACGAGTGGCAGGGCACTGCAAATGATTCCGCATGGCAGGCGGCATATATCGACGCGGTCAAGATCATCCGCGATGCCGGTCTCAAGCACTGCATCATGTGCGATGCCGGCGGCTGGGGTCAGACCGCGACAACCGTCATCAACGGCGGCGCGGCGGTGCTCGCAGCCGATCCGGAGCACAATACCATGTTCTCCGTCCACATGTACGGCTACGCAGGCGGCTCCCAGAGCATGATCAAAAATATCATGGACAGCATGATCACCCGCGAGCTTTGCCTTGTCATCGGTGAATTCGGCTACAAGCACTCCGACGGCGATGTGGACGAGGGCTACATCATGGAATATGCGCAGAAAACCGGCACCGGCTGGATGGCATGGAGCTGGTACGGCAACGGCAGCCCTGTTGAGTATCTCGATATGAGCAATGCAAATGCAGGCGGCACGCTCTCCCGCGACTGGGGCGAGGTCATCATCAACGGCAAGAACGGCTGGAAGGAAACCGGAAAGCCCTGCTCCGTCTTTACCGGAGAAAAGCCGCAGACCACCACGCCTGCCGTGACAACCACAACGGTTCTCACCACCACAACCACCACAATCCTCACCACGACAACCGCCGCTGAAACCACAACAACAACAACAACATCCCTGATGACCACAACCCTCACCACGGAGACCACCGCTGAACCGGCAGAGACCATGTTCGGTGATGTCAACGAGAGCGGCAAGGTCGATGTCTCCGATGCGGTGCTGCTCGCACGCTTCGCCGCAGAGGATCAGAAAGCGCTCATCTCTGCGCAGGGCAAGAAAAACGCCGATGTCAACCACAACGGCATGCCCGATCAGAACGATGTCATCGTGATCCTTCAGTATATTGCGAAAATCATTTCGGATTTCTGATGTGGTCAACCTTTCATACAGAGCAGACAGCCCCGACGTCACTCCCGTCGGGGCTGTCTGTTTGCAGGCGGAAAAGTGCCCGTCCGCACACCTCTGCTGCCGGTAAAAATACGAGAATACCACACACATTCCAGACATCCTGTGCACAAACGCTTGATTCCGGCAGAAGCTTGTGCTATGATAATCACGATGGAGGGTCTCCATAACCTCTGCCATCATCCTTACAAAGCAATGCTGCGCGGTTCGTTCTCATCCAGCCGCGCAGCATTGCTTTTCCGCAAAATCAAGACTTCTCCCAGTAAAATTCCGACAACTCAGCCGCAAATTATTGACTTTCTCCGCCGCTTGTGCTAGAATGTGAAACAAGGAAAGCAATGGGGCTGTTCCGTCTGAAAGAAAGGCGGAACAGCCTTGTTTTTTTGCGGAAAGGAGGAGAAAAATGAAACTGCAGATACTGGTCGCAGATTCCGGTGAACGCACCGGCAATCATTTGAATCGTCTCTTTTCCGTCCTGGAGGATACCGAATATACAATCAGCCAGCACACGACAAACCTCAATGACGCGGTTCGTCTGGTGCTGAGCCGGAAATTCGATATTCTCCTCTGCATCAACCGCGCACCGGAATTTATCGCGGCAAAGCTGCTGCGCCTGACCGGCACTGCGGAAAACAGAATCCCTGCAATCATCATCAGTGAACAGGATGACTCCCAGCGGATGCGCGAATGCTTTTTGCTCGGTGCAATCGACTTTTTATCGGAGCCGATTCCGCCGGAGGATCTGCTTGCATCCATTTCCAGAGCCGCCGCGCTGATCCATGAACAGCTCATCGAATCGGAATATCGCTCCGCCGCAGAGCAGGCGCTCTCCGCCCTGCCGCAGTCGGAGGAGCTGCAGCCTGTGCTGGAAAAGCTCCGCACATTCCTGATGAAAATGGAACACCAGACCGCTACCGTTGAGCTCGCCGCCGATTACTTCGGCTTCAACCGCGATTACTTCGGCAGATATTTCAAAAGCAAATTCAGCATGACCTTCGGCGAATTCTACAAGGGATTCCAGATCGACTATGCGAGAAGACTGCTCGAAAGCGGTCAGTTCAAGGTGCTGGAAGTCAGCCGCCTGCTCGGGTTCTCCACGCCCGATTACTTCACCCGCGTGTTCAAGAAGCACACCGGCGACACGCCCTCAGCGGTCAAGCGCTGATTAAAGTGCCTCCGGCGGATTTAATTGGAACATCAATATCTATCATTTCCTGAAAGCGGGATTCCAAAGGGACAGTGTCCCTTTGGCGGGGTATGGGGCAGCGCCCCATTTCTGATCCATCGGAGATACCGATATGTTCAGCACTTCCCCAGAGAATCCTGCACGGCATCCAGCAGCGTATCGGGTGCGACCGGCATCAGCAGCAGCGTGATGCCCGCATGCCGCGCACGGTCCAGATGCATCGCGTAGCAATCCGGATTGAGCAGCAGAATAGTCTGCGCCTGCGAATCCGCAGCATTCCGAATGATATCCGGAATGCGCGATTTTGCGTAGATAATCAGGATTTCGTTCTCCGGACTGCGCGGCATCGCCGAAGGCTCGGAAAGCACAATGTCTGCATAGCCTGCCTGATACAGAATATCACGCAGCCGGCTGCCGAGCGCTGCGGATTCCGAGAGAATGCGGATCGGTTTCATCTGAGATACTCCTTGCTTTGCGTTTTGTATCTCATTATACGGGAAATCGCGCTGCACCACAAGCGCCCGCGGACGGTTTCACGGATAAATGCGGGCAGATGTCGGATATTTGCAGGGGAATGTTCGTTGACTTTCCCGCAGAAAATCCGGTATGATTATTATGCGTTAATTTGTCGGTTGATACCGATGTAATACGAATCCTGAAAACAACCCGCAGACAATCATTTCAGGGATTCGTAAAAAAACCAACAGGAGGATGTTTTATGTCTTACATTGATGAGATCATCGAGCAGGTGATCGAAAAAAATCCCGATGAACCGGAGTTCCATCAGGCAGTGCGCGAGGTGCTGGATTCCATCCGCGTGATCGTTGATGCAAACGAGGCGCAGTTCCGCCGCGATGCACTTCTGGAGCGTCTGGTCAATCCGGAGCGTCAGATCAAATTCCGCGTGCCGTGGATCGACGATCAGGGCAACGCACATGTCAACACCGGCTACCGCGTGCAGTTCAATTCCGCAATCGGTCCCTATAAGGGCGGCCTCAGACTGCACCCGTCTGTCAATATCGGCATTATCAAGTTCCTCGGCTTTGAGCAGATCTTCAAGAACTCGCTGACCGGTCTCCCGATCGGCGGCGGCAAGGGCGGCTCCGATTTCGATCCGAAGGGCAAATCCGACCGCGAAATCATGAGCTTCTGCCAGAGCTTCATGTCTGAGCTCTGCAAGTACATCGGCGCAGATACCGACGTTCCGGCAGGTGATATCGGCACAGGTGCCCGCGAGATCGGCTATATGTTCGGACAGTACAAGAAGCTGCGCGGCCTCTTTGAGGGCGTCCTGACCGGCAAGGGTCTCTCCTACGGCGGCTCGCTTGCAAGAACCGAGGCAACCGGCTACGGTCTGCTCTACATCACCGATGCGCTGCTCCGCGACCATGATATTGATATCAAGGGCAAGACTGTTGCAGTCTCCGGCGCGGGCAATGTTGCAATCTACGCGATCGAGAAGGCACAGCAGCTCGGCGCAAAGGTTGTCACCTGCTCCGATTCCACCGGCTGGATCTACGATCCGGACGGCATTGATGTGGCACTGCTCAAGGAGATCAAGGAAGTCCGCCGCGAGCGCCTGACCGCTTACAAGAACGCAAAGCTGACCTCGGAATATCACGAGGGACGCGGCGTCTGGCAGATCAAGTGCGACATCGCACTGCCCTGCGCTACGCAGAATGAGCTGACGCTCGAGGATGCAAAGCTGCTCAAGGAGAACGGCTGCATCGCGGTCTGCGAGGGCGCAAACATGCCGACCACCGAGGATGCAACCAAGTTCCTGCAGGAGAACGGCATTCTGTTCATTCCCGGCAAGGCTTCCAACTGCGGCGGCGTTGCAACCTCTGCACTGGAAATGTCCCAGAACAGCGAGCGCCTGAGCTGGAGCTTCGAGGAGGTCGATTCCAAGCTCAAGGGCATCATGGAGAATGTCTACGCGAACATCAGCGCGGCGGCAAAGAAATACGGCATGGAGGGCAATTATGTTGCCGGTGCGAACATCGCCGGATTTGAGAAAGTTCTCGATGCAATGAACGCTCAGGGTATTGTATAAACAGGCATTGCAAAGTGCAAGGAGGTTATGATATGACAATAACCGAACTGAACAGCATCCCGTTCACGGGATTCCCAATGAAGCAAGCCGAGATACAGATCGAGGCTCCGGCACCGAATCCCTTTGAACCGGTCGCGGCGGAGACGGACTTCTCCCGCGACACACAAACCTGGGATTAACCGAATACAATGCAGATACGCCCCTTTCAAGGATGCAGGGGGCGTATCTGTTGCTGTATATTTACAAATCATCTGAGAGGAGAATGAGATGAAATCCATTTTAGTCTGTCGGGAGACGGATCCGCGCGAAACCAGAGTCGCGCTGATTCCCGACGATATCAAAAAGCTCATCGGCATGGGCTTCTCGTGCAAGGTCGTGCGCGGCGCGGGCGCAAAGAGCGGCTTCTCCGATGCTGCCTATGAAAAAGCAGGCGCCCAAATGATCGGCAGCGAGCAGGAAGGCTATGACAGCGAAATCGTCCTGCGCATTCTTAAGCCGCAGAGCGCGGATGGTCTGCGCGCCGGTACACTGCACCTGAGCTATCTCGACCCGTTTAATGAAAAGGAACTGCTGCGCGATTTCGCAAAGAGCGGCGTACAGGCGGTCTCGCTGGAAATGATCCCGCGCACCACGCTCGCGCAGAAAATGGATGTGCAGTCCTCGCAGACTTCGCTCGCGGGCTATGTCGCTGTGATCAATGCGGCGGCGCGGCTCCCGAAGATCCTGCCGATGATGGTCACGCCCTCGGGCACGATCAATCCGGCGCGCGTGTTTATCATCGGTGTCGGCGTGGCGGGTCTGCAGGCCATCGCAACCGCAAAGCGTCTCGGCGCCAGAGTCGATGCGTTCGATACCCGTCCGGTTGTTGAGGAGCAGGTCAAGTCGCTCGGCGCAAGCTTTGTCAAGATCGACCTCGGCGAAATGGGTCAGACCGATCAGGGCTACGCCAAGGAACTGACGCCCGAGCAGATCAAAAAGCAGCAGGAGGCGCAGGCAAAGGTCTGCGAGCGCTCCAATATCGTGATCACAACAGCGAAGGTCTTTGGCAGAAAGGCGCCGCGGCTCATCGCAAAGGATGTGATCGACCGCATGCAGCCGGGCTCGATCATCGTCGATATGGCGGTTTCGACCGGCGGCAATGTCGAGGGCTCAAAGCTCTATGAGGAGGTTGTCACCGAGAACGGCGTCATCATCATGTCCGGCGATTATCTCGAGCGGCAGGTGCCGTTTGATGCATCCAAGATGCTCTCGGGCAACTTCACGGCGTTCCTCACGCATTTCTACGATAAGGAAGCAAAGGAATTCAAGGTCAACATGCAGGATGAGATCATGCGCGGCTGTCTGCTGACACAGGGCGGAAAGATCATCCACGAACGGTTCAAGGAGGCATAATCATGGGCGAAATCATGCTGCTTATTTTTGTATTTGTCATCGCCGGATTCTTAGGCGTTGAGCTGATTTCCAAGGTGCCCTCGCAGCTCCACACGCCGCTGATGTCCGGTACGAATGCAATCTCCGGCATCACGATTGTCGGCGCGATGTCCGCAACGGCGGTTGCTGTGCTCGCTCCGAGCAGCACGCTCGGCATGGTGTTCGGCATCATCGCGATCGTGCTCGCTGCGATCAATGTGGTCGGCGGCTATCTGGTCACGGACAGAATGCTCGGGATGTTCAAGAAGAAGGGGGATAAACAGAAGTGAGAGACGTTATCATCACCGTTTTATACATGATCTCGGCGGTGCTGTTCATCCGCGGCATCAAGCTGCTCGGCAAGGCGGATACCGCCCGCAAGGGCAACGGGCTTTCCGCGGTCGGCATGCTGATTGCGGTTGTCACGGTGCTCTTTGAAAAGCAGGTCATGGACGCAGGCGTCAAGAGCTATCTGATGATCGCGGGTGCCGTGATCCTCGGCAGCATCATCGGCGCGGTCTGGGCGAAAAAGGTCGAAATGACCGGTATGCCGCAGCTTGTCGCGCTGTTCAACGGCTTCGGCGGTCTCTCGTCGCTGCTGGTTGCGCTGGCGCAGTACGCAAACTACCGCACAATCGGTGCGGATGCGGTGCCCTTTGAGGGCATCACGCTCGGTCTGACGGTTGCCATCGGTGCCATCGCGTTCACGGGCTCGGTTGTCGCATGGGGCAAGCTTTCCGGCAAGATGTTCAAGAAATCCGTGACAATCCCCGCAAAGAACGCGCTCAATGCCGTGCTTGCAATTGCGGGTCTTGCAGGTGTCTGTCTCTATGCATTCAGCGGCAGCAATACGCAGCTCGGCTTCATCGGCATGGCGGCTGTGACGGCTGCATTCCTGATCCTCGGCTTTACAATGGTTGTGACAATCGGCGGCGGCGATATGCCGGTTATCATCTCGCTGCTCAATGCCTTCTCCGGACTTGCAGCGGCGTTTGCAGGTCTCGCGATCAGCAACTCGGTGCTGGTGGTCTCGGGCTGTCTGGTCGGCACATCGGGTCTCATCCTGACGCTGATCATGTGCAAGGCGATGAACCGCACGCTCTATTCGCTGCTGTTCGGCAGCTTCGGCGCATCGAAATCGAAATCTGCGGCAGGCAGCGGCAAGGAGCCGAAATCCATGTCCGTTGAGGACGCCTATCTGATTCTTGAGGCGGCATCCTCGGTTGTGTTCATTCCGGGCTACGGCATGGCGGTTGCGCAGGCACAGCACAGCGTCAAGGAGCTTGCGGATAAGCTTGAGGAGAACGGCGCAGAGGTCAGCTTTGCGATTCATCCGGTTGCGGGACGCATGCCCGGACACATGAACGTGCTGCTCGCTGAGGCGAATGTCCCCTATGAACAGCTCAAGACTGCGGACGAAATGAATCCGCAGATGCCGAATACCGATGTCGCAATCGTCATCGGTGCAAATGACGTTGTCAATCCCTCGGCGCAGACGGACGAATCCTCGCCGCTCTACGGCATGCCGATCATCAACGCCTATGAGGCGCGCACGGTATTCGTACTCAAGCGCGGCAAGGGCGCGGGCTTCTCCGGCGTGGAGAATCCGCTGTTCACAAATGACAACACCGTCATGATCTACGGCGACGCGAAACAGACTGTCTCGCAGCTTGTCAGCGAATTTGAGGACAGCTGATCGCCGAAAATATCGTATAAATCCTGCATAAATTTATACCGAATAACAAAATGTGAAAAAAGGCTTGACAAAACTTTCACAATGTGCTATACTGTCATCAGAACAGCAAAGGGGCTGCGGAGAACAAGGATCTCTGCAGCCTTTTTGTTTTTCCAAAGCGCTTTGAAAATCCAAATGAAACGCACAACGGGGTGCATGATGCTGATTTTTCCCAGCACATGCGCCCTGTTTCGTTTCTCACAAAGGAGAGATTTCTATGGCAAACGATATCCTGCAGGCGGTGGACAGCGAGGTCTTTGCGATCTGGTTCCTGATCGGCGCCGCACTGGTGTTCTTTATGCAAGCGGGCTTTGCGATGGTCGAAACGGGCTTTACCCGCGCAAAGAATGCTGCAAATATTATCATGAAAAACCTCATGGATTTCTGCATCGGCACCCCGATGTTCGTTCTGATCGGCTTCGGGCTGTTCATGGGTGAGGACCTGCTGGGCTTCATCGGCAAGCCGGGCTTCGATGTGTTCACTGCTTACGAAAATTTCGACTGGTCGAACTTCGTGTTCAATCTGGTGTTCTGCGCAACCGCCGCGACAATCGTTTCCGGCGCGATGGCAGAGCGCTGCAAGTTCCTCTCGTACTGCATCTACTCCGGCATCATCAGCGCGCTGGTCTATCCGGTTGAGGCGCACTGGATCTGGGGCGGCGGCTGGCTCTCGCAGCTCGGCTTCCACGATTTTGCAGGCTCCTGCGCAATCCACATGGTCGGCGGCATTGCTGCACTGATCGGCGCAAAAATCCTCGGACCGCGCATCGGCAAGTTCACGAAAAATTCTGACGGCAAGGTTCAGCCGAATGCAATCCCCGGTCATAACCTGACGCTCGGCGCACTCGGATGTTTCATCCTCTGGTTCGGCTGGTACGGCTTCAACGGTGCGGCATGTACAAGCACCGGACAGCTCGCCTCGGTGTTCGTCACCACAACGGTTGCACCGGCAATCGCAACCGTCACCTGCATGATCTTCACATGGGTGAAATACGGCAAGCCCGATGTCTCGATGTGCCTGAATGCTTCGCTCGCAGGTCTCGTCGGCATCACGGCGGGATGTGACGTCATGGATGTCGCCGGCGCTTCGGTTGTCGGCATCGTCTCCGGACTGCTCGTCTGCTTCGGCGTCTGGCTGCTCGATTACGTGCTGCACATCGACGATCCGGTCGGTGCGGTCGCTGTCCACATGATGAACGGCATCTGGGGCACGATTGCGGTCGGTCTGTTCGCAACAACCTCTGTCCCCGGCAATGATACGTTCAGCGGTCTGTTCTACGGCGGCGGATTTGATCTGCTCGGCAAGCAGCTGCTCGGATTTGTAACGGTCGCGGCATGGGCGGCGGTCATGATGACAATCGTTTTCCTCGTCATCAAGCACACGATCGGTCTGCGCGCTTCGGAGCAGGAGGAAATCCTCGGCATGGATGCCGCAGAACACGGTCTGGTCAGCTCCTACGCGGATTTTGCACCGGCTATGGGTGAGGCTGCTATGGCGGGTTATCCCGAGCACGGCGAGCTTGTGGAAAAGCCTGCATCTGCTGTTCCGGCTGTCAGCGTGACAGCAACACCGACAACGGATGCATCGCACCCGAAGATGACCAAAGTCGCGGTGGTGTTCAATCAGGAGAAGCTGCACCACTTCATTCACGCGATGGAGCGCATCGGCATCACCGGCGTGACGGTCACAAATGTCATGGGCTGCGGCATCCAGAAATCCAATCACTATTATCGCGGCGCGAAGATGAGCGCTACGCTGCATCCGAAGATCAAGGCGGAGATCGTTGTCTGCAAGGTGCCGGTCGAGACCGTCATCAAGACAGCACGCGAGGTGCTGTATACCGGTCAGGTCGGCGACGGCAAGATCTTTACCTATCCGGTGGAACAGGTCGTCAAGGTGCGTACCGGCTCTGTGAACTATGATGCGCTGCAGAGCGAGGAACTGCCGGAAACCAACTAAGCCTTCTTCCTACATCTCATTTCCTTACAAAACGACAAGGGCACGATCGGTTGATCGTGCCTTTGCCGTTTTTATATCCCCGCTCCCTGCACAACGCTAACAACTTAAGCAGTTGCGTTTCCCAGTGAATTGCGCTGCAATTCACTTAGGGGCGCCCTCTATCGCA
>CAMKLV010000094.1:0-11021 GCA_946413695.1 uncultured Ruminococcus sp.
AAACAACCGCAAGAAGGTTTCTGAGTATGGTCTCCAGCTGAAGGAGAAGCAGAAGCTGAAGTTTATCTATGGCATGCTCGAAAAGCAGTTCTATCACTATTTCGAGATCGCATCCAAGATGGAAGGCAAGACCGGTGATAACCTCATCACCTGCCTCGAATCCAGACTGGACAATGTTGTCTTCCGCATGGGTCTTGCACTGACCAGACGTGAGGCAAGACAGCTCGTTTCGCACGCACACTACACCGTCAACGGCAAGAAGGTCAACATTCCTTCCTACCGCGTGAAGGTCGGCGATGTGATCGCTCTGTGCGAGAAGGACAGAACTTCCGAGAAGTTCAAGGCCACCGTTGAGGCGACTGCAGACAGAGTTGTTCCGCTCTGGCTCGAAGCCAAGAAGGACGATTTTTCCGCAACCGTCGTTCGCATGCCTTCTGCTGACGATATCGAGTACGAAGCACAAACGCACCTCATCGTTGAGTTGTACTCCAAGTAATCTCGGGATTTTCCCTGAGCGGCTGTTGAGCATTTGCTCCGGCCGTACCACAACTGAATGCACAACAGGAGGGTATTTATGCTGAAAATGGAAAAGCCGGAAATTGAGACAAAAGAACTCCACGCAGACGGCAAGTACGGCAAGTTCGAGATTCGTCCGCTGCCGCGTGGGTACGGCATCACGATCGGTAACAGTCTCAGAAGGATTCTGCTCTCCTCGCTGCCCGGTGTGGCAGTCTATGCTGTCAAGATTGACGGTGTTCATCATGAGCTCTCAACCATCCCCGGTGTCAAGGAGGATGTCACCGAGATCATCCTTGCAATCAAAGGCCTGACCGCGAAGCTTCACGGCGACGGCCCCAAGACGATCTATATTGACGCCCAGGGTGAATGTGAGGTCACCGCTGCTGATATCCGCACGGATTCTGAAGTCGAGATTCTGCCGCCGTTCCCGCATATCGCGACGATCGGCAAGGGCGCAAAGCTCGAAATGCAGATCATGCTCGATCGCGGCAGAGGTTATGTTTCCGCAGAGCGCAACAAGCAGACCAGACAGAATCTGCCGCTTGATGTCATCACTGTGGACAGTATCTACACCCCGGTCTTGAAGGTGAATTATAAGGTCGAGGATACAAGACTCGGTCAGGTCACAGACTTTGACAAGCTGACAATTGAAGTTTGGACCGACGGCACTGTCGGCGCAAACGATGCACTCTCTCAGGCGGCAAGCCTGCTGACAGAGTATCTCCAGCTGTTCGTCAACCTCTCTGATGAGAAGGTTTCGGAGCCTGTTCTGCAGGATAACACCGACGGCGATCACGAGAAGAAACTCGATACCACAATCGAGGAGCTGGATCTGTCGGTCAGATCGTTCAACTGCCTGAAGCGTGCCGGCATCAACACGGTTGCCGACCTGATCAGCCGGTCTGAGGACGAAATGATGAAGGTCAGAAACCTCGGCAGAAAATCGTTTGATGAGGTCAAGGAGAAGCTCCAGTCTCTGGGCTTTGACCTTTCCTCTGATGACAATGACTAATTCCCGATTTCAGGGTTCTCTCTGAGAATCGCTGAATGGATTTACAAAGGAGTGAAACACAATGGCGGGTTCCAGAAAGCTCGGCAGAGCCACGGATCACAGAAAGGCAATGCTTCGCGGCATGGTTACCTATCTGCTTGAAAACGGCCAGATCGAAACAACCGAGACCAGAGCGAAAGAAGTTCGCTCGATGGCAGAGAAGATGATCACCATTGCGAAGGGGATCTCCGGCAACGATACCGCTGCGGATCTTCACCTGAAGCGTCAGGTCTTTGCTTATGTGACCAAGGAGAGCGTCGCAAAGAAGCTCTTCGACGAAATCGCACCGCGCTACGCAGAGCGCAACGGCGGTTATACCAGCATGGTCAAGATCGGTCCGCGTCGCGGCGACGCAGCTGAGATGGCTATCATCAAGCTCGTATAATCCGGATACCAACAATAAAAGCACCCTGTTCGCAGGGTGCTTTTTTCATGTTTGTTTACTAAGATGCATTTAGCGGTATTCAAAAATCAAATCCAAAATGGGATTCCTAAGGGATATCCCTTGATACCGCATCCCATGCATAAGCAGGCGGGTTTGCGCATACAATCGGATTGCATGGCATCCTGTACAAAACATGCAGAACGCAAACGGTTCGGATGTGCAGATTCATGAAGTTTGTCCAATACCCTTGCATTTGAGTGACGAAAAAGAGTATAATATAAAGATAAGATATAGACAGATTGCAAAAAAGAAAGGAGTGCTTTTCTTGCATCGGATTTCAGTGAAATCAGTGTTTGCGCGGCTCGGCCGCTGCGGAAAAGCAGTATTGTTTTCGATTCTGCGCGTGCTCGGATTGATCCTCTGGGGGATTCTGATGGGCGCCGCAGAGATTCTCGGCGTGATTGTGCGCGGGCTTGCGTTTCTCGCGGATGGGGTTGTCGCATGGGTACGTGCCCGCCGGATGAACGCGGTGCGTGCGGTTCGTGCATACCGGAAACCTGCGAAATCGCGGGCGGTCTCCGTCCTGCGGATGCTGCGCGAGATACTGCTGGGGCGGCAGGGCATGCTGCTGAGCTTTCTGCGCTTTGCTGTGCCGGTTACATGCTGTCTGGTGCTGTGGTCGGTTGTGCACCAGTTCCAGACGCGCCAGTACGGCATTGCGGTCGCGGTTGACGGCAAGGCGCTCGGCATGATCGCGGACGAATCCGACTACTTCGCCGCGGTGGAGCTTGTCCATGAGCGGCTTGCAGGCTCGGAGCAGGGCAAGGGGCTGACGTTCAGCCGGAGCTTTCAGCTCGAGGAATATGACGGCACCGAGACGATCCTGACTGCCGGTGCGCTTGCGGATAAACTGCTCGAGCAGGCGGATATCGCACTGACAGAGGCATACGGCGTCTATGTCAACGATGAATTCAGGGGCGCCGTGACCGAAACGCATCCGGTTGAGGCGGCGCTTGCGCGTGTGCTGAGTGCCGTCAGCGATCAGTATCACGGCGCGGTTGAGGAGGTCAGATTCGCGGATGCGGTCACCTATGAAAAGGGGATGTACCCCGAGGACAGCCTGATTCCGGCGCAGAAACTTGCAAATCAGCTGACAAAGGCGGAGCACGGCACACGAACCTATACCGCGGGAAAAACGGATACAATCTATTCGGTTGCGGAGCGCTTCTCGACCACGATCGACGAGCTGCGCAGACTCAACCCGAATCTGCCGGATGTGATGCCGCCTGCACAGCGCGTCAAGGTCCCGACGGTCAGGCGCGAGCTGCCGGTGATCGTCACGAAAAAGGCGTTTGTGCTGAGTTTTCAGGATTACAAAACCGTCCGAAAGGAGACCAATGAGCTGCCGAAAGGGCAGGAGGAGCGCGTCCGGCGCGGCGTCAAGGGCGAAAAGCAGAGTCAGGTTCTGATTACCTACACCGACGGCGCAGAGACCACGCGCCGCGAGCTGCAGTCGATTCAGGCGGTCTATCCGGTTGACGAGGAAATCGCAGTCGGCACATTTGAAGCGCAGCCCTACAGCACCGATACGGTTGTGGACGGCAACGGCAAATATCTCTGGCCGGTGGACGGCGGCAGAATCACCGATCTGTTCGGCGGCGAGCGCAACCACGGCGGCATGGATATCGGCGCCGCGGAATATTCTGAGATTTACGCAGCGGACGGCGGCACCTGCCTTTATGCGGGCTGGGAGCCGGGTTACGGCAACTTTGTCATTCTGCAGCATCCGGACGGCTACTACACCGTTTACGGTCACTGCGTCGAGCTGCTCTGTCAGCCGGAGCTCGAGGTCAAGCGCGGCGATGTGATCGCGCTGGTCGGCAACACCGGCGATTCAACGGGCGCGCATCTGCATTTTGAGGTGCGTGATCCGGACGGCGTGCGCATCAACCCGACGCAGTTCCTGCGCGTCAATGCAGACTAAAGCCGCAAAACCAACGCAGATGCAGTGATTTTGCGGCTCATGAATCAGTGAAGATAATGGGGCTTCTGCTGTTTCTTCTTCCGGAGATGATGCCGGAGAAACAGCAGTCCGCCGATGCAGACGGCACCGCCGCCGAGCATCCACGGCAGCTCGCGCGCGGGCGAGTCTCCGTCATATTCGCCGGTCTCCGGCATCATGACGGCGGTTGTCTGCGTGGTTGTGCTGCGGGTCACCGCGGCAGTTGATGTGGTAGTGGTGGTTGTCGTTGTTGTAGTGGTCGTTGTTGTCGTGCTCGTTGTGGTGGTCGTGGTGGTTGTCCAGATCATCGTTTCGGGCGGTGCAGGCGGCTGCGTCTCGGCAGGCGGCTCCTCCGGTGCGATGTGCTCGAACAGATCACCGATGCCGGTATCCGCACCGACCGTCGAGCGGTAAAGACCGTAATTGCACGGGTTGTATTCCGTGATATCGGCGGCTGCGGTGATCGGCTCCGCGTCTGTGCCCCTGAGCCAGCGTGTGAACCATGTCCAGTGCTGCGAATAGTGGCAGCCGTAGCCTTCAACGCTGACCTGATAAGCGGTTCTGCCGCCGAAGAAATCGAGCGGCGTGTCAAAATCCAGCGTGATCGGATTCTCCTCCCAGAGGTGGATATAGGTCTTGGGGACATCCCAGACGCCGTATTTTTCCGCGGTATCCGCATACATATCCGGATTCGGCGCGATTTCGACCGCCTTCATCAGCGTCTCGGCATTGAGACAGTGCGTGCCGTGGCCGTATTCGCCGTTGAGATCGTGCCCGCAGATGACATTCGGCTTGAAACGCCGGAGCATCTCGACCTGACACGCGAGGATCTGATCCTCGGAGATACCGTTTGCCGCATAGGCATTGCGCGCGGCGTCAATGGATTCCGAGTAGAGATCGGGAAAGCGCCCGATCACCGGATAATGCGTGCAGCCGGAGGTCCACAGCCCGTTGAGCTGCTCATGCAGACGTCCGGGCTTATCGTTGTGCTGACAGAAATAGATGACCTGCAGCCGTTTGCCCTGCGCAGCGGCGGTCGGGATCAGACCGAGCAGAAAGAGTGTTTCGTCATCGCTGTGCGAGGTGAACAGCGCCATATCCGCCTTGTCATACTGCGGCTCCCAGAGCTGGACATTTTCCGGCGGTTTGCCCGCGCTGAAAATCCGGATCTCGCAGATCTGCGTATCCTCCTGAAAATTCATGAGGACTTCGCCGGATTCAAACCGCGAGACATCGGCATATTCGTGCAGATAGCCGTTTATGCCGAACTGGATTGCCGTCTCACCGACGGACGCGCACCATTTTGTCTGTTTGTTATCGAATTTGACATAGATGCCGCCAATCGGCGCATCGCATTTGAGCGCGAGCGTTTCACCGGCGGAAAAATTCAGGGCAGTGCTTTCCATGCCGTCTGTGAGCAGACCGGTATCGAGTTTGCGCGGCGCGGTGTATTCAGTGACGTAGGTGTATTCCGCGGCGGCGTAGCTGAGATCAACCGCCTCCGCAGGGACGGCGCATGCCGTGAACAGGAGTGCTGCGGCAATTGCTGAGAAGATGCTTCGTTTCATGACGGCTCCTTTCCTGAGATTGTACGAAACGGGTTACCCCTCTCTATCTTATCATATTTCGTGCAAAAAAGCAAGTGCGTATGTCCTTTTTGAGGATCACACGCACTGCCGGATGTCAGGTTTTGTCAGCCGGACGCAGTCTCGACCACAGAATAATGATGAGCTGCGCCGGGATGCCGATGAGAAAGAGCTTCGGGATCGAAATGCCGATCATGTAGAACGTCATGTAAAGCGCCGCCAGCAGCGACCATACCAGAAACGAGATAATGATATAATTCCAGCGCGGATTGAACCAGATCGAGTTGAACACCAGCAGCACGATCGCGGTAACGGGCGCTGCATAGATAAACAGGAAGGATTTGTATTCGAGCTCGGGCAGGGCTGCATCGAGCACCACAAAGATCATGGAGGCGATCAGCCAGACAAGGAGCGCCGCCATGCCTGCGATAATCAGGCGGTTGAGATTGCGCCGGCGGTGATCGGGCTGCGGTGCGGGGGATTCCTCCGGCGCGGGTTCCGCTTCAGCGGGGGATTCTTCGGGCGCAGGCTGTGCTTCGGCGCGCTGCTCGGGCGTCAGGAGAAAATCGTCGATGCGGATGCCGTAGAAATCGGCGAGCTGCTTCATGACCGCAAGATCGGGCATCGACTCGCCGCGTTCCCATTTGGAGACCGCTTTATCAGAATAGTGAAGCTGCTCTGCAAGCTGGAGCTGTGTCAGACCCTGCGCCTTGCGCAGTGCCGCCAGATTACCGGCGACGATCTGCTTCCAGTCTTCCATGCAACCACTCCTTTCGGTGAATAACTTTCCTTTATTATAACACAATATCTCGCAAATAGCAAGATGAGAGCGTTTTGTCATATGCAGAAAATGCGCTGCCGGAGAGCTTTCGATCAATGCAGGCGGGCGCTGCCGACTCTACGAACCGGAGAGTCCGGAAATACGGATTCTACCGCAGATTCTCAAAGCAGTTTCCGGATTTTTCGGGAAAAGTTCGTGACATTTTCACCGGAATCGGTTACAATATATACAGGCGGAGCACTCCGCCAAAATCTACAGAAAGAAAGTGAGCATCTATGAAACAGAATGACAGTTACGTACTGATCACCGACAGCGGCGCCGACCTCTCCGCACATATGCTGGAGTCGATGGGCGTGAAGTCGATCGCACTGAATGTGTTTATGAAGGATAACCCTGCGCTGCCCTGCGAGCTGCGCGGTGCAGATTTTTACGATGCACTCCGCGGCGGACAGGTTGCCTGCACCTCTGCGGCGAATCTGGCACGCTTCCGCGAGACCTTCGGCGAGGTGCTGGAATCCGGCAGGGATATTCTGTATCTCGCGTTCTCCTCGCCGCTGAGCTGCATGTGCGCAACGGCACGCATCGCGGCGGAGGAGCTGCAGGAGGAATATCCTGATCGCAGAATCATCGTGATCGACACGCTCTGCGCAAGTCTCGGCGAGGGACTGCTGGTCTATCACTGCGCCGAGCAGAAGGAGCGCGGCATGTCACTGGACGAGCTTGCTGCATATGCTGAAGAGACCAGACTGAAGATCATGCACTGGTTCACCGTCGATGATCTGCTGTTTTTGAAGCGAGGCGGCAGAGTCGGTGCAGTCTCAGCCTATGCGGGCGCACTGCTCGGCATCAAGCCGGTGCTGCATGTCAGCGAGGAGGGCAAGCTGGTGCCGGTGCAGAAGGTCCGCGGCAGAAAGAATGCGATCGCGGAGCTCGGCAAGCGCTATGCCGCCGAGTGCACCGATAAGGATTCGACCGTTTTCATCGCGCATGCGGATGCGATCGAGGCGGCGGAAACCCTCAAGGACGCGCTGCTGCATCAGCACGGCGCAAAGCATGTGGTTGTCGGCGAAATCGGTCCGGTGATCGGTGCGCATGCAGGCCCCGGAACCGTTGCGCTGTTCTATCTCGGCAGCTCGCGTGCGCAGAACACATAATTCAACCGCCGAACCGAGCGGCGAAAGGAGCCATACTTGTTTTCGTTGCTTTTGATCGTCATTTATCTCTCGTTTATCAGTCTCGGGCTGCCGGATTCGCTGCTCGGCGCGGCGTGGCCCTCGATGCAGCCGCTGCTCGGTGTCCCGATCTCCTATGCAGGCTGCCTCTCGATGATCATATCCTGCGGCACGGTGATTTCGAGCCTGCTCTCTGACCGGCTGCTGCGGCGGTTCGGGACAGGACTGGTTGTTTCGTGCAGTGTCCTGCTGACGGCGGTCGCGCTGTTTGGCTACTCCGTATCCGGCCGCTTCTGGATGCTCTGTCTGTTTGCCGTGCCGTATGGGCTCGGCGCAGGCGCGGTCGATGCGGCGCTCAATCACTATGTCGCCCTGCATTATGCGGCGCGGCACATGAGCTGGCTGCACTGCTTCTGGGGCGTCGGATGCTCGCTCAGCCCGTATATCATGGGCTTTTATCTGCACCGCGGCGATGACTGGCAGGGCGGCTACCGTGCGATCTCTCTGCTGCAGATCATCCTGACCGTGCTGCTGTTCTGTTCGCTGCCGCTGTGGAAACGCAGCCATGCGGCAGCGGACGTCAAAGGCGCAGCGCCCGTCCCGATGAAGCAGCTTTTGCGCGAGCGCGGCGTGATACAGGCGCTCGTGATCTTTTTCAGCTATTGCGCGCTGGAAAGCACCGCCGGACTCTGGGCGAGCAGCTTTCTGGTGCAGGAGCGCGGTGTCAATCCGGAGACAGCAGCGCGGTTTGCGTCGCTGTTTTACATCGGGATTACGGTCGGGCGGCTGCTCAGCGGCTTTGTCGCCGACCGCTTCGGTGACCATAAAATGACGCGCTTCGGGCTCTGCGGCATCACCGCCGGTGTGATTCTGGTGCTACTGCCGCTGCCGGATATCTTTGCGCTCTCGGGACTTGTCATGATCGGGTTTGGCTGCGCACCGATTTATCCCTGTCAGATTCACGCAACGCCGTCGCTGTTCGGCACAGACCGTGCGCAGGCGATGATCGGCATGCAGATGGCATGCGCCTATATCGGCACAACGCTGATGCCGCCGCTGTTCGGCGTGATTGCGGAAAAGGCAGGGCTGCGGATGTTCCCGCTGTTCCTCTCGTTCTTCCTCGTGCTGATGGCGCTGCTGACAGAGCGTGCGCGGCAGAAGCAGCCGGAATGAAAGGAAATCAGAATGCCGAAAGTATATATGATGTGCGGCAAAATCTGCAGCGGCAAAAGTACGCATGCGCAGAAGCTCCGCAAAGAACACAGCGCCGTGGTGCTCTCCGTGGATGAGATCACGCTGGCGCTGTTCGGGCAGGATGCGGGCGAAAAGCACGGCGAATATGTCGCCCGCGCCGAAAGCTATCTCTACCGCAAATCGCTGGAGATCCTTGATACTGGGATCAATGTTGTGCTGGACTGGGGCTTCTGGACAAAAGCCGAGCGCGGCGAAGCGCGGCAGTTTTACGGTTCCCGCGGGATTGAAACCGAGCTGCACTATATCGAAATTCCGGATGATGAATGGTACAGACGCATCCGGCAGCGAAATGAACGCATCCGCGAAAAAAAGCTGGATGCCTACTATGTCGATGACGGACTTGCCGCCAAATTTCAGGCGATCTTTGAGCCGCCCGCAGAGGCGGAGATCGACATCCGGATTGCGGATTCAGACTGATGCAGAATATCAAGCCGCTGCAAGAGCCGCCGCAGTTTCAGTACGGCGATGCGGTCTATCCGGCGGCGCATCCGGCGCGCAAAGATCAGCAAACGCTATGCTGCGGACGAGCTGATCCGCGCGGACGAAAATCACTGATTTTCAGAACGTGAACGAAAAGGGAGGCGGGCGCCATGCAGATTCTCGAAATCGGATATCAGTCGCTGCTGCGGCAGTCGGATGCGGTGTTTCATCCGGACGGGCTGCACGGCATTCTGCTCCTGCTGACGGGCGGCGCGATGCGTCTGGAGCTCGGCGGTGCGGTTCTGCAGGCGGAATCCGGCGACACGGTGCTGATTTCCGCAGATACGCCGCTGCGGTTCACCGCGGAGCAGGATCTGCTCTATGACTGGGTGCTGTTCACGCCCGCGAGCGACGGCAGCTTTTATCAGGCTTTGCAGCTGCCGGAAAACACGCTGCTGCGCTTCGGCGATACGGCGTTTATCTCGGTGCTGATGCAGCAGCTCTGCGCCGAATACTACGCCTCGAATGCGAAACGCAGCGAAATGACTGACTGCCTGATGAAGGCGCTGCTGATCCGGATTTCGGAGACCGGCGGCCCGATTGTCAGTCAGCAGGCGGCTGCAAACAGCGATCCGCATTATGCGGAGCTTGTCCGTCTGCGCGAGAAAATCTACGCAAATCCGCAGGAAAAGTGGTCTGTGGAAATGCTCTGCTCCGAGGTCAATATGAGCCGCAGCTATTTTCAGCTGATCTACCGCGAGACCTTCGGTATGACCTGCATCGCGGATGTCATCAACTGCAAGATGAACCGCGCGCGCGATCTGCTGACCTCGACAAGCTACACGATTTCGCATATCGCGCAGCTCTGCGGCTATGACAATGAGGAGCACTTTATGCGGCAGTTCAAGAAAAACAATGGCGTCACACCGACGGTTTTCCGGCGTGAGCACCGCACATAACAGGAGTTTGATATGCAGGAGATCACAGAACAGATCCGCTCGCTTGCGGATGCGGAGAACGCAAAGTTTGTTGCGCGCCTGATGCCGCAGATTTCGCCGGAGCAGATTCTCGGCTGCCGGACACCGGCGCTGCGGGCGCTGGCAAAATCTCTCGGCACGGAGCCGGATGCCGTGCAGACATTTCTGCACACGCTGCCGCATCGGTATTTTGACGAAAATCAGCTGCACGCCTTCCTGATCGCGCGCATCAAGTGCTTTGCAGAATGCATCGCGGCGGTTGAGGCATTTCTGCCCTATGTGGACAACTGGGCGACCTGCGATCAGCTTTCGCCAACGGTTTTCCGGAAAGAGGCAGAGCAGCTCCTGCCCTATATCGACCGCTGGATGCAGTCGGCGCACACCTATACGGTGCGGTTCGCGGTCGGGATGCTGATGCAGCATTTTCTCGATGTGCGGTTTGATCCGGCATATCCCGAACGCATCGCGGCGATCCGCTCGGATGAATATTACATCAATATGGAGATCGCGTGGTATTTTGCGACGGCGCTTGCCAAGCAGCCCGAGACGATTCTGCCATATCTGGAGACGCGCCGTCTGCCGGAATGGGTGCACAAAAAGACGATCCAGAAGTGCATCGAGAGCCGCCGCATCCCCGAGGAAACCAAAACCTATCTGCGCACCCTGCGGTAAGCGGTATCGCTTCGCGGAGATTGGATAGATGTGTCTCCAACGGATTGATAATGGGGCGCTGCCCCAAACCCCGCCAAAGGGTCACTGACCCTTTGGAATCCCATTTTTATGTGAATGTAGAAAAAGCCGCTCCTATTTTCGTAAACAGGAGCGGCTCAGCCTGTCCACAAAGCCCCTCTGCGAGCAACGCAGAGGGGCTAAT
>CAMKLV010000095.1:0-10645 GCA_946413695.1 uncultured Ruminococcus sp.
GTGCGTGACCGGAATGCTTTAGCAATACGGAGCCGCGCACGGCGCGGTGAAAAAGCTCGACCAAAACTTTTATATTGGCGCTCCCGCGGCGTGTTATGCTCCGGCAGCACAGTGCGTGACCGGAATGCTTTCGCACTACGGAGCCGCGCACGGCGCGGTGAAAAAATTTGATCAAAACTTTTATTTTGGCTTCGCCGGGGCGGGTTGGGTGAGTTTGCTTGCAAACTCATAGCAAAGCGAGAGAGAGCCCCGTTTTGAATCATTGCGCAGCGATACATGATTCAGCACTTTCCCGCGTTCTCATTCGTGCGTTCCGTTCCATCTGCAGGAGACGCTGCTTGAGCGGCAGTCCGCCCGCATATCCGGTCAGGCTGCCGTCCGCGCCGCAGACACGGTGACAGGGCACAATCAGCCACAGCGGATTCTGCGCCATCGCCGTGCCGACGGCTCTTGCCGCTTTCGGTCTGCCGACTGCCGCCGCAATCTCGCCGTAGTTGCGGGTCTCGCCGTAGGGAATCTGCATCACAGCCCGATAGCACGCCTGCCGGAATGCCGTCCCGCCGATTGTGACCGGAACCGAAAACGCACGGCGCGCCCCCGCCAGATACTCCCGCACCTCCGCAGCCGTCCGGTCAGAAAGTGCCGTCGGCTGATCCGGATACGCAGGTTTTTCAGCCGTGATCCGCAGCATGACAACCGCATCCGCCGTGCAGCCGATGCCGAGCCAGCCCGCCGGTGTCTCATAAAAAGAATACATGATCTCAGGTTTCATACATCCTCCGAAAAAAAACAGAGCACTCCCGACCGCTGCCGGAAGTGCTCGTTTATTTTTATACGCCGTACCATGCTGCAAGATGCTCCGGCTGAATAAATCCGGATACCCATGTGCCGTTGACCTTTGCCTGCACGGATACCATATTGCCGCCTGCCGGAAGTGCATCCTTCGGGACACTGAGGAATGTGCCCGCCGGCAGCGATGCCGCCGCAGCAGAACCGGTATTTGCCGCTGAATACAGCGTGACATTGCCGCTGCCTGTCACGACACCGTAGGTCTCGCCGGACTGCGGCGCAAAGCCGTTGTTGTGCGTGCCTGCCTTGCCCCAGAGCGCATCGCTCTGCTGGTTCGGCTTGATTTCGCTGTAATTGTTCCAGTTGCCTGCGGACATGCCGCGCGCCTGCAGCTCCTTTTCGAGCTGCTGTTCAAACTCTGCGGAGATTGTATAGACTGCCTCCGCATCAAAGGTGCTGTTGTAGATTTCCGTGCCGGAGCCGCCCTGACCGTCTCTGTGGATGATGTGATACTCTGCCTGCCAGCCGACGCCGACCTGATAATAGTGCAGGCGTGCCCAGACATTGTCACCGGTTCTGCAGTCATAATAGCCGAGAACCTGATAGCTGTCGCCCGAGCTGGAATAATAGAGATAGCGGTCGCCGTCCTCATATTGATAGAGCCGGAATCCGGTGCCGGTCTGCCATGAGTGCTCCTCCGTGCCGCCGGTGCCGCCGAGCCACTTGCCGAGATTGCAGCCGTCCGCCGGAGTTACCACGCGGTATGCCTGATTGCCGTGCAGCACAACCGTTGCCGGAGATGTGCCGTTCGCATCGGCGAAGAACGCCTCATCGTTCTGCGACTGTGCACCGAGATACAGCGCGAGCAGCTCGTTATACGGCAGCTGCGCTTCGGTCGGTGCCGAATCCGGCGTGACCTGCTTCGGCTCGGTCTGCGTGGTGCGCTCCGTTGCCGCCGTGGTCTGATTATTCTTGGTCTGCGTTTTGGGACTCTGCGTTTTGCCGGCTGCCACTGTTGTGGCGACTGTTCTGGTCGCGGTTGCCGGAACCTTGCTGAACTGCACGGACTGTACCGTTACGCGCTTCGGTGCAGTTGCATTCGTTGCGGTTGTTGTTCCGCTCTCGGTCGAATCAGTGGAACCAACCGTAGTGGTTGTTGTGGTCTCCTCGGTGAATTCCGGAACAGCGGTCTGCGTTGCCTCCTCCGGATCATCCTCCGCACTGCTCAGCTCGTAATACTCAACCGTCGAGTTCTGTTCATTCAGCTCAGCGCCCTGCCCGAGCCGGTCCTTCATCAGCAGGACAGTCCACGTAATCAGTACGGCGCAAACAATCAGCGCTGCCGCCATACCGATCAGCTGCTTGAGCTGTTTCTTCTGATCAATCTTCTTTTTTCCGGAGCCGCCCGATTTGCCGTTCGGTGCTGCCCCATTTGCTCCAGCCATAGTACACAGACTCCTTTCTGAAAGATACTCCTACTTAATGTTATCATACCAGAAAACGCGAAAAAAAGAAAGCATCGCGCGCATTTTCTGTCAGAGTTCACAAAATACCGCCTTGCGGCGCATGAAATATAGCACTCTGCGCAGTGGTTTCCTGAAAAAAATGCGTCCATACACCGGCGGGCGATGTACAGACGCATGGAAAGGAGGCAGATCAACGGTCGCGGATCGCGTCGATCGGGCGCTTTGCTGCAATCCGCCGCACCGGCAGAAAGCTTGCAGCCGCCGCGATCAGAATGCTGAGGACTGCCAGCAGCACGATCTGACGGATGCCGAAATGCAGGACGGTAATCAGAACGCCCAGCTGTGTGCGCACAACGAAATTGATGACTGCCACGCCCGCACCGCAAAGGATTACGGAGATGACAAAATTGATCATGGCAATGACAAAGCTCTCCGAGAAGAAGATGCGGAACACATCGGCAGAGCGCGAACCGATCGCGCGGAGAATGCCGATCTCCTGCCGCTTGTAATGGATACTTGTTGTGATGAAGTTTGCAAGCAGCAGTGCCGCAAAGACCGCGAAGAACACGCCGATCCATAAGAACACTCTTGCAATTGCCTTCAGTGCCATATTGACTGTATCCAGCTCATAGGTGACGGCGTGGTTGATCTCATAACGCTGCGTGATGTCCTCGCCCTCGCGATAGCAGAACCGGACAAACTGCTCAATGCCGTCTCTGTCCGCAGGAATCGGGCCGACCGCGCTGTCATAGACACCGTCTGTATCGCTGACAAGCTTTTCCATAAAGCGATCCGGAATCACCAGCGTACTGCCGTACTGACCGGTGGGATTGACAACGCCGACGATCTTTGCATTCAGGTCCTCGTGCTGATAATGGCTGTAGTCGCCGTCCTCCGTAAACCCGAAGTAGATCTTCCACTTGCCGTTGCCGCGCATTTCATCCAGCATCGTTTTGAGCTTTTCTGCGTCGGGTTCGGTTTTTCCGCTCAAATAGCCGCTGATGTCTGCTGCATAGGGCTGTTCGCCGCGGCCGTAGCTGTATTCCAGATTCTGCAGGCAGATGATGACTTCATCATCCGCGAGCTCTTTTTTCTGCTCCCCGAGCCAGATGATCTCCGATGCCGGAATCTTGCCGAGCGTGGTGTAATACTGCGAATAGCAGCCGCCCCAGCCGTTTTCAGATTCCAGAGAAAGCGAATAGTTTGCTTCCTCTGTCGGCTCAAAGACACTCGGTTCAGCCGCGATCATCTCCTGCACCTTGCCCGGACCGACCATCGCGCAGCCGGTGAAGCTGTAGTTTGTTGCAACGCTGAGTTCAGTCGAGAGCATTTGGTTGATGAGACTGCCCGCCGCCGAGTTCAATGTGACCTCCTCGCGCAGACTGTCATAGCGGCTCAGATCAAAGCCCGTATCAATGACGGCGGAGATTGTGTAGTCCGTATCCATCAGGCGGACGACCTTGCCGACCATCTCCACCGGCGAAGTGATCTTTTGCAGCTTCGGCACCTTTTTGGAATCTGCCGGTGCCGGCGGACGGAATCCCGCCCTTACAAATGTATCGCAGATTGCCGTGCTGACGGCGATCTCATTCTTTTTGCCGTCCGGCAGCTTTCCGGCGACCAGCTTGAAATGCATCTGTTCCAGGGATTCCTGCGTGATTTCAGCAAAGCCGCAGAAGTGTGTCAGGCTCACCTGAGAGTCACCCTTGGAGAATTCATAGTTCATGTCATACTGTGCATCAAACCGGAGATTTGCATCATGCGGGATGAACAAACCCGTCACCGGAATGCCGGTGTCCTTCCGGAGCTGCTCCATTTCCTGTTCAGAGATTTTCTGCCCGTAGGTTGACCACCACGAACTCAGCGCACTCCTGCCGCGCCGGACTGATTTGTTGACTGAAATATAATTCGCATCGCTGTCAATCAGCGAATCGGTGCAGGCGCGGATATGGTCATAGGAGCTGAACGTATCCACAAGTGCAAACAGCGTGAACGCCGTCACCGAGAGCAGAATCGTCATGATCAGGCGGAACTGCTTGTGCTTTAAGCTGCTGCATCCGATCTTGAATGCGCTTTTCATCGGCAGCTTCGACTGAATCAGATTGAAGTCGGAGCCGTCCTGCACGGGAATGGATGCGGTATCGGTCTCCTGAAACCGGTTTGATTTGGAAGGCAGCGTAAAAGTCGCGCCCGTGCGGAGCGAATCGAGATAGGCATTGATCTGGATTCTGTCCTCCTCCGTCAGGTGATAATCCGGCGGAATCTCAATGCTTGCCGCGCGGAAGATCAGGTTCTTTTCCGTCTCCGGTTCATAATCCTGCTTTGCCTCCACATCGCGGATCACCTTGCCGTCGGCAAGCTCAATGATGCGGTCGGCATACTGCTCGGCATATTCGCGGTCATGCGAGACAACGATGACGAGCTTATCCGCCGAGAGCTTCTTGAGCGTATCGAACACCTGTCTGCCGGTATTGGAATCGAGTGCGCCGGTCGGTTCATCCGCCATGATGATCTCCGGATTCTTCACCAGTGCGCGCGCAATCGCGACACGCTGCTTCTGTCCGCCGGAAAGTTCATTCGGCTTGCGGTCGCCGAAGCCCTCAAGATCCACCAGCTTCAGAATGCGGTTGAGCTCCTCATCCGAGGCGGTTTTGCCCTGCAGCTCCAGTGCCAGCGCGATGTTCGCGCCGACCGTGAACTCCTCGAGCACATTGTATTCCTGAAAGATAAATCCGACATAGGTATTGCGGTAGCTGTCAAAACGCTGCTGGGTGAAATCCTTTGAGGAGATGCCCTTGATGATGATCTCGCCCTCGTCATACTGATCGAGACCGCCGAGCAGATTCAGCATCGTGGATTTGCCGCTGCCGGATTTTCCAAGCAGGAACACCATGCCCTTTTCCGGAAAGCGCAGCGAGATATGATCGATTGCCAGAACAGGAACGCCCATTTTCGGCGTATATGTTTTACACAGATTTTTAGTCTCCAGCATGAGTATATATCCTTTCTGCAACTTCGCTGTAGAGAATTTGATATCATCATTATAGCAGATTCCGGATGAAGATACAACATGCAAAACAATTAAGATTTCCTGAAATTTTCACAATGGCATCACGGAACCGACATATCACGCCCACGGTATTCTGTTGAGAATTGTGCTAATATGATAGTGGGTGCTTTGCACTTTTTCAATTCCTCTGCCAAAATCCGACAAAAAGCACAATCATGAAGATTTTATGAAGCTGCTTGCTTTTCCGCTTGTAATATGATAAAATAAATTCATGGATACGCTGAAACAATCCAAAACGCGTCCCCTGCCGCGCGTTCTCGCAGAAAAGGCAGGCATTCCGCTGGTGAGCTGTGCCCTCACGCTGGGGCTCTTTCTGCTGCTGAATGCGCTTTACGGGATCTTCCCCTGCGGCACAAACAGCATTGTCTGGTGTGATATGGAACAGCAGGCGGTTCCGCTGCTGATGCAGCTGCGTATGCTGCTGAAAAGCGGTGAATCCATCTGGTTTTCGCCCTTTGATGCAGGCGGCATGCATTTTTATTCGGTATTCTGTTTCTTTCTCAGCAATCCGTTTTCGCTGCTGATTCTGCTGACGGATCTCCCTGCAGATCAGCTTGTGACACTGATCGCCGTGCTGAAGCTCGCACTTGCTGCAGGCACGGCATCCTTCTGGTTCCGGAGCCGCATCCGCGGATGCAGTGCTGCCAATGCGGTGCTGCTGGGCGTGATGTACGGCTGCTCCGGCTACGGGCTGTTCTACTATCAGAACCTGATGTGGCTCGATGTCATGCTGCTGCTGCCGCTGCTGATGTTCTCGATGCGGCGGCTGCTCAAGCGTGCCGATCCGCTGCCGTTTCTGCTCTCGCTGACCGCGATTATGCTCACCTGTTTTTATATCAGCTACATGATCGTGATCTTTGTCGTGCTCTACATGGCGGTATCCGTGCGGACGACGGTGCCGAAGACGCGGCGCGGTGCAGTCTCGCTGCGGTTTCTGCTCGCGGGGCTCTGTGCAGGCGGTCTGACATCGGTTGTGTGGCTGCCCTGTCTGATTCAGGTGCGGCAGTCCGCACGCGGCGTCAGCATCCCGCAGGTGCTGCAGCAATCTGAGCTGTTTCATCATCTGGGCGACAAGCTCTGTCTGCTCGGCTGTACCTGTATCGGCTTCAGTGCGCTGATTATGCTCTGGCAGAAGGATTCCCCGCGGATCTCCTCCAGAAGACGCGACCGGCGGATTTTTCTGCTGCTCGGCGCGGCTGCGGTCTTGGATCCGATCAACATTATGTGGCACGGCGGAAGCTATCAGGCATTCCCGCTGCGCTGGGGCATGATCCCGATTCTGCTGATGCTGACGCTCGCCGGAAAGCAGCTCTCAGTCCAGTATGATCCGGAAAAGGCAGCAATCTTTCCGAAGCCTGCTGCATGGGCGATGCTCTGCGGCAGCCTTGCTGCGGTCTGCGCCTGCGGGCTGATTCTGCACTTCAGAGAAAGCGGACACATCTATTCCTACACCGAGACACTCTGGGTGAGCACGGAAAACACCCTGCGGCTTCTGATCTTCATGTTCCTGCTGACAACGGGCTATGCTTTTGCGATTCTGTTCCGGCAGCACGGCGTACTTTCCGCGCGCAGCTGCACGGGCTTTCTGGCGGTACTGTTCCTCTGTGAATTCGCGTTTCACTATGACTGCTATTTCGGGCATGCAGCCGGCAGCGACGCGCTCTTTTCGCAGACCTGTTCCGCAGCGGAGGCGGTGCATCCTGCGGACAAAACCGCAAGGCTCCGGCTGACACGCAAATACGCACACGCCAATATGGTCGGCGCGCTCGGCTACCCGACGCTTGCACATTACACATCCCTGACACGCGAAGACTTTTTGCAGGGCGTCAAGCGCTTCGGCTACAGCTCCTACTGGATGGAGGTTCCGTCCACCGGCGGCACCGTCCTTTCGGATGCATACTGGAATGTGCAGTATCAGCTGGGCGTTCAGTCAGATTTTCCCTCGTGGACAGATCTGTGCTGGACAAACGGACTGCTTTCCGTCGCGCAGAGCACCATGACGATCCCCGCAGCACATTATACCGAACTGACACTTGAGGAGATCGCCGATCTTCCGGAAGGCAGCCGCATTGAAGTACAAAGGGAGCTTCTCCGGCAGCTTTCAGCAGATCCGCAGATCATTACAGAATACGAACCGACATCACTGAGCAATGTAACCCTGACGCAGAACAGCAGCGGCGAAACCGTCTGCACGCTGAACAATCCCGCAATGGAGGGAGAAATCCGATATTCTCTGTTCGTTCCGGAAAAACAGGCACTCTATTTTGATCTCTACTCCCAGACCGGCACGGAACTTGCAAACGACCGGAATGATGCAGTCGCTGTCCGCTGCAACGGGCATACGCTTTCAGAAAGCTATCCCGAAAACAACGAAAACGGCTTTGTGCTGCTCGGCGAACCGGAGAAGGAATACTGTGTCATCAGCATTCGCGTCAGCCACGATTTTACCTGCGAAAGCTTTGGTGTGTTCGGCATATCCGCGGAGCCGCTTGCTGAGGCGCTCCGGCAGACAGAGGGAACTGCTCTGCATTATCAGAACGGCGTTTATACGGCAGAATTCGAGAGCGACCGTCCGCAGACAATGGTGCTCGCAGCCGCCTACGATGAAGGCTTTTCCGCGGACATCAACGGGGAGGCTGCTGCGGTTTACCGCGTCAACGGCTGTCAGCTCGCCGTCCGGATTCCCAAAGGGAGCGGCACAGTTACACTGCGCTACCACACACCCGGATTCCGCGCCGCCTGTATCCTCAGCGGCATATCACTCAGCGCAGCAGTGCTGCTTTGGCTGCTCCGCCGCAAAATACCGCAGAGCCTGGAAAATGCGGCCGGTCACGGCGCGGGGATTCTGCTGCAGGCCGGATATCTTCTGGTGCTGTTCGCAGTTTATCTGCTGCCGATCGGATTCTGGCTTTACGGCACCGTCACTCGGTGACATCTTAAACAAACATGTGAAAATCACATGTTTTCTGGAAATTCCGAAAGTAAAAATATTTCTTTTTACAGATTCTTTACCCGGGTTTCACAGAAAATTCACATTCGGAGACTATAATGAAAATGTACCGATTTTCATGCATCTGTGCCGTTTTCAGCACACCCGATCCCTGCGGGCGTCAAACGGCATCATTCTCACAATAAACAAATAACGGAGAGGAAATCATATGGACACGAAGGGAATCAGTAAACTTGATCTTAAGCGCAGAAACCGCAAGCAGATCCTGCTGGCAATCCGGCAGGCAGGCATGCTCGCGCGTGTGGATATCGCAGCACAGCTTTCGCTGACACGCGCAGCCGTCACGATCATCACCAACCAGATGATCGCGCAGAATATCCTTGAGGATATGAACAGTCCGGCTGTCGAAAACATCAGCGAGCCGAAGAAAAAGGGCAGAAAAAAGACGATGATCCGCATCAATCCGGGTTTCAAGAATGTGCTCGGCGCCGTGGTCAATGAGCGCAGCATCAGCGTCGGTCTTTCCGATATCACCGGCGAACCGATCGACAACCGCTCGCTTGAAATCAGCGATGACTCCAAGACAGAGGAGCTCGTCACATTCATCGTCGCAAGCTGCCGCGAGCTGATGCAGAAGCATTCGCTCAGCAGCAAGCAGATGCTCGGTCTCGGCGTCGGCATCGTTCCGGCACGCTGGGATATGTTCCGCGCAGAGGAAAAGAACGGCAAGGTCTCTTTTGCCAAGCTCTGCTATCTGCTTGAAATGGAGCTGAGCCTGCCTGTACTCGCAGAAAGTGCAATCAACCTTTATGCACTCGCCGGCATCGACTATTCCGATCCGAATACCTCCAACCAGATCCTGATCTATTCCGGTCAGAAGTTCCAGTATTCGATCGTGCTCGGCAATGAGCTGATCGGCGGCTTCAACAGAGATACTTCCGTCATCGACCGCATGGTCATTACGCCGCACGGTGCTGCCTGCGAGGGCTATCCGGACGGCTCCGTGCATGCAGAGCTGACCCGCGCTGCGCTGCTCGCAAAGATCGCAGCCGAAACCGGTCAGACCATGACAATGGATGAGGTCAATGCGGAATACGAGGCGGAGAATCCGGTCATCACAAAGATCTATGAGCAGACCGTTTCCGATCTTGCGAGACTGATCTACAATCTCTGCACCGGCAGCAATGTCTTCTGCGCAACCCTGCAGTGCTTCCGTATCTCCGAGAAAACGCACCAGAAAATGCAGGATGAGCTCAACAAGCTCACCGGCGATGCAAAGCCGATCAAGGTACGGTTCAGCACCGTGGATCAGAACGATGCCTATCTTGCCGGCTGCACGCTTGCAATCGAAAGACTGTTCTTTGAAACGGGCGGCATGCTGCCCGGCGAAACAAACGCATAACCTCTCATAAAAGCGGGAATGTCAGCCGCCGGTTCTGTTGCAGCCGGCGGCTGACTGTCTTTCATATCAAAAAACGGGAACCGCGCGGCTCCCGTTTTTTGTTATTCCATTTGTCTGCCGAGAAACTGCGCAGCCGCGGAAATCAGAGAGCGCTGGAGATCGCTCGGAACGGTTTTGGCATCCGGCTCGGGCGCATCCAGAAACGCCACTGCGCCGGTGACGTCTCCCGCTGTCAGGATCGGCATCGCGGCAAACGCCGTGCGCTGCAGTTCCGCAGCCGGCCGCAGATGTGCGCTGTCATGCTCTGCCGCATAATATGCGCGGCGGCTTTCCATCAGCGATTCGAGTTCCTGTGAAACGCGGCGCTCGGTGAACTCCTTTTTCTGCGTCCCTGAAACCGCAACAACATGATCGCGGTCAAATACCAGTACCCCGCAGCCCGCCAGCCGCTGCATGATCTCCGCGACCTGCGCCGCGTTCTCACTCATCTCACCCAGCGCGGAGTACTTCCGGAATACAACCTCACCCTCCGGACTCGTGTATATCTCGAGGGGGTCGCCCATCCTGATCCGGAGCGTTCGGCGAATCTCTTTTGGTATGACGACTCTGCCGAGGTCATCGATTCTTCTCACAATACCGGTTGCTTTCATTTTGTGCCTCCTGTTTATGGTTTCGCTATTTTGGGATAGCTTCGCTTTTTCAAAGCTACCGGTATTGTTTGCCGCGGATGGGGATTTATTCATCAAGCCTCATTCCGGATATTTCCGCAGCACTTCACTTTGCACCCAATATTTCCCGCAACGAAAACAATTCATCATCAGTCATATTTGCAGGAATACCTAATATGGTTGCACTGAAATCATCTTCCGTTGAATAAATCCAAACCTTTTCCTGCGATATGATTGCCGCATATTTCGCACCCAACAATTTCGCATAGCTCCGAACCTGTGACAGCGCCTCGTCCAGTT
>CAMKLV010000096.1:0-10250 GCA_946413695.1 uncultured Ruminococcus sp.
TCGTCGCCTTGGTCGTGGATGTTGCCGTAGTAGTTGTCGTCGCCTTGGTTGTAGACGTTGTAGTAGTAGTGGTCGTGGTCGTTGTCAGGCTCGGATCAGCAGGAATCACGCGCTTTTCGGTTTCATTGCAGCGGCTGCACGAACGAATCTCCTCGCCCTCGGCAGTCGCGGTCGGCTGCTTTGTGACGTTCCACGCGCCCCATTTATGTCCCGTTGCCGGAGCGGTCAGATCATCCTGCGTCAGTGCCGCATAGCCGGATTCATCCGCACTGAGCCTGCCGCAGTTTTCGCACTTCCAGTGTTCGATCGTGCCGTCCTCGGTACAGGTCGCCGGCTTTTTATTGACATGAATCCAATGGTGTCCCGTCGCCGGAATATTCAGATCAGAAGCAAAGAACAGCTTTTCCGCATCTGCATCCGCAAAGAGCTCGCCGCAGATGCTGCACGACCAGTATTCCGCTTTTCCGTCTGCCGTACAGGTTTCAGCATGTCCCTCATGATGTATCAGGTCATGGCCGCGTGCCGGAATGATCAGATCTGCCTCGCGCAGCTTTTGCGTGCCGTCTTCATCCGCAAAGCATTCTCCGCAGTGTGTGCATTCCCAGTATGCGGCAGTGCCGGATTCCGTGCAGGTTGCAGCTTTCGCGCCGTGCAGAATCAGGTGATGCGCTCCGGCAGGCTGCTCAAAGGTCGTTTCGCCGATGTGTCCGCATTCGCAGACGTAGTAATAGCTGCCGCCTGCATCGCATGCGCCGTCAACATGGTTTTCCGCGTCGGTGACCTTTACCGTGTCGCTGTGCTTCGGCGTGATGCGCAGATAGCTTTCACTTGGATCGCTCGATTCGATCACATCCGGAATTTCGCTTGCAGAGATCGTCCGGTAAATGCCGTCCGCGCCTGCAGCTTCCACCGTGATCTCGTGATGAGCGCCGGAAACGTCGAGTTTATCCTTGTCGCTCTTGGTGAGCATGCTGCCCGCCTGAATCATGACGTTTTCGATCTTATAAAGATACGGCCGGAAATCAATCGTTCCGTTTGTATAGCGGACAGTGCCTTCGCCCGGATTGAACGCATAAAATCCGTATCTGTCATTTCCTGTAAAGAACAGTGTACCGGTGCCGTTCAGGTTGATGTCGCCCTGATGTGTCTGCAATGCATAAGCACCGCTTGGTATATTCAGATTGCCGTTTCCGGTGATCGTCAGACCTTTCGCTGCAAAGATCGCAGCAGCGCCCAATGTACTGGAAGTCTGGGCAACCGTGTTGTCACCGATCAGGTGAACAGTCAGTGCATCCTGCGAAACAATCGTTGCCGATGCGCTGAACGTAAATCCGGCAAACGTGTCTGAGATGCCTGTGGTTCCGGAATCCTTCAGCGTGTAGTTTTTGAGCGTCAGCGTTTTGCTTGCCGGATCATAGTGCCAGCCGTCCTGTTCCAGATCGCCGAGGTCGGCATCCGTCACGATCGTATGACCGACCGCAACACCGTAATTCCGCTTTGCCGTGCGGAAATTGCGCTTGTAGACGGTTCCGTTCGTTCCGGCTTTGTAATACAGCGTGTATTCGCTTTCGGGCTCCAGATCACTGATGCTTTCGCCTGTTGTGAAATGCGAGCCGTCCGCAGAAATCTGGATATCCTCGAGACGCTTTCCGTCTGTATCCTTCACAGCCGCATTGACGCTGTCCGCGCCGCTGTGGATCTCAATGCTGTCCGCCGGAACGGATTTAACGGTATACTGTTCGCCGTCTTTCAGACCGGTGAGCCGGACAATTTTTCCTGCAGCATCATAGATATTGGTGATAAATGCGCCTTCGATCTCCGGAAGCGCTGCGTTGCTGCCGACGGTATACTCTGCCGTGCAGGCTTCTTCGCCGTCCGGATTGAGCATTGTGATGAGTGCCTTACCTGCTTTCACCGGTTCCGGAATATCCGCCGCACTCTCATATACCTGTTTGATCCAGACATTTCCGGTTTCCTGATACTCTGCCAGACCGTCGCTGTCTGCATCATATGCAAGCGTATAATTGATATAGATCCAGCTATTCGTACCGTCAAGAGACTTGATCGGTGTCAGCGTGCCCTCCTGCCGATCCACGGTGAAGTATTCATCGTCGTTTCTGTCAAAGCTGATGCTGTCCATTCTGATCGTAACACCCGGGGCATTGCTTTCCAGCAGATCCGCAAGCACGACCGGTTCCCCGATCACGGCTACCGGCTGTCTGACCGAAATTACCGGCTTGACGGGCGGTGCCTCGCCGGTTCGGACTGTCAGCGTATCCGGTGCCGTGAACTGAATATCCGTGGAACTGAAACGCATGATCTCTCCGCCCTCCTGTCCGTTGATAATCAGTTTGACTTTGTCTGCGAATTTGTCGCCTGTCTCTGCCAGTGCAGCGGGAATTTTAATCTCCGCCGAAAGGCCGTCCTGTACGCCTCTGACAAAATAGTTGAGCTGCTGATTCGTTCCGATAGAATAGCCGTATGCCTTTGCGATTGCGTCGGCATCCGCGCCGTAGGTCGGTTTCAGGATAAATTCAAATCCCTCGTCATAGCCTGTTGTGTAGACATGTGCCTTTTCGAGCCACTGCAGAAAGTTATCGCCCTCCTGCACCTCGGTCGGGAAGTCCATATAGACCGTGTCGATCGGACCGGACTGATGATTCGACTGTCCCGGATAGGTATAGCGGAATGTGAAGCGTTCCAGTTCCTCGCCGGTCTCCTCATCATATGCCTGCCGCGCATCGTCATAATTCAGATTGGAATCGCTGACGAGATCGACAGAACCGTCCGCCTGCTCTGCCGCGATACTGAATGCGGAGAAGTAGCCGTCCGACTCACAGAAATCATTGGATTCGACTGTCACGCAGAATGTGTAAGGCTGGAAATAATCCGCCGCCTCATCCGGTTCCGCGGGGACATCGCCCTTCATCCACGCAATATCGGTGATGTGATACGGCGCGTCTTCCGGAATCTCCGCGTTGAAGCTGAGCGGCTCGCCGATTACAGGCGGCTTGATGCCGCTGACTGAAAAGGAATCGTAATCGCGGATGACAGTGATCTTTTTGGAGAGCTTTGTGCCGTCCGGACTGTTGACTGTGATTTCAGTCTCGCCGTATCCGCCGCCGAACTGAATATGTCCGTTCTGATCGAGCGATGCGACCTTGCTGTCTGTGGATGTATGATCCGTGAAATCCCAGCCGATCGTTGCAAAATAGGGCTGCCTTGTGAATGCCGGAACGCCGTTTTCATAGTCACCGCGCTGAATATCCGTCAGCCGGTAGGTCTCGGATTCCTTGCCGACAAGGTTCAGCGATGCTGCATGGACCTCATAGCGGAATGTCGGTGTTTCCGTTGAAAGGATCGTTTCTTTCCGGAATTTTATGCCGTCTTTGTACGTGGTGACTTTCACGCTGAGGCTGCCGTTTGCAACGCCGTGGAGACGTTCGAGCGGATAATCCTCTGCGTAGAAATCCTCGGGATATTTGACCGAAGGCAATTCGGAAATATCCGTCAGATTCAGGTCTGTAAACGTTTTCTGATGTCCGTTCGCAATGAAGCTGACTTCGCTGACGGTTTCGCCCTCAGTCAGTCCCTCCAGCTTGTTCAGTGAGAGGGTGAACGGCTTGTCATATGTTGCGTAGTTCATGCCCTCGGAATAGCTCAGTGAAAGATCGCCCTTGATTGCGTCCAGATCCGAAACGACCTTGATCGGATGCGACCAGAATGTCTGCTTGAGGTCATAGATGTCCAGCCACTTCGGGTTCATCACGACCGCCTTGACACGCACATATTTCCCTGCCATCTCCATCGGGATATAGCAGGAATCCGTATTCGTAGCAAGGACATTGTTGTTGTTCAGCGAGAGATTCAATTCCGGAATCCGCTTCAGAAGTTCGATCGGCGTCATCCGGAACGTATACATATGAAGCTGCTTATAATTCCAGAGCTGCGGATTCTCCGGCAGTCCGTTCTCACCGTAGCTGTCGGCTTTCGGATCCTCCGGATTGACGGTATTGACATAGGTTTTGCCGTCCGATCCGACGTTGAATGAGGAAGGCACATGCTTATCTCTGTCTTCCTGCTCGCCTTCAAAGATATTGTCGGTTCCGGCGATCATGCGCTTGGGATTGCCGTCCTCATCGGTCTCCCACCACTGATAGTAAACGTCAAAGATCTTGCCGTCGCCTTCCCAGTCTGTCATACCGGCTTTGCCGTTGACCAGCTCGATTGTGTGCACCTGATCGGCGGAGAGCTGCTCTGCGTCCTCCATCCACTGCAGCGGCGTGAAGTCTGTGTCAAGCAGTTCTTTGCCGGTGTTCTTCTGTTCGTCCGGATCATAGCAGCGGAATATGACAGAAGTCTTTGCCTTTGCAACCGGCAGCCGCTGGCTGAACTCGTATTTCAATGAGTCTTCATTTCTGTCATAGTTCATGCCGACATATTCTTCCATTTCCAGAACAATGCGGTACATCTCGCCGCCCTGGAATTTCCAGTTCGGATCGCCCTTCCGCTTTCCGATTTCTGTCTGCAAGTCCTTCAGCGGCAGCTTGCACTTGAGCGCATCATTGCTGGAGCCGTAGCGGACTTCGATCAGCGGCTTGTCAATGTCGGTTGTATCATTGTCTTCCGTCTCGTAGAGGTTTGTGCGCGTCAGCGGATCGACACGGTAGACCTTATAGGTAAAATACCGCATGCCTTTCCGGATGCTGTCATTCTCATTGCGGATGCTGCCGCAGAAGTCTGAACCGAAGTATGAGATATTGGCTTCCCAGTCCGGATCCTGGAAGAGATCCATCGACCGGACATAGCTCATGGTGTCACCGGTTCTGTGCTTGATTGCAGCATAGCCGTAGGCAAAATCGGGAATCTGCCGACCGCTTGCAGTCAGCGGCTCCGGATAATACCACACCTCGGAGTTTGCAAGGAACTGTCCGCAGACATCCATATGTGCCTGCACATTATCCTTATCCGCGCGGCGGTAGAAATTCGGCTTGACGGAATAGTTTTCCAGCGAATCCGGAATATCCGGATCTGCGAGCTGTTCGGCGCTGCTCAGCATGACATCAAAATAGCATTCCGACTGCCGGTACGGCGCACGGATGTTGTCTGCATCATCCTGAAAGATGTTCTTCGTGCTGTTGCCTGAGCCGAAATAAGTAGCAAGCTGCAGCGATTTGGAAGCATTGATGAGCGGATTGTTATTCGGCATGACTTCCAGATAGCTCTTGTAGCGCAGCTCCGTATCGCCGCAGAACAGGCGGTAGTGATAGAGTCCGTCTTTGCCTGCCTCCTCCGGCTTCTGCTCATCCATCAGGACGAGTGCGCCGACGCCGTATTTGTCAATGATCTGGATTCTGCCGTCCTTGATCAGCTCATTGTTGAAGGATTCGACGCCGAGATTGACCGCGCCCATTGTGCCGGGGAATTTGCGGAAATTCTCACTGTCATTCCCGCTCTCGCTGATAGCAAGATTCATCAGATCATAGTAGCAGCGGAACACGCCGCCGCGCACCTGCACATTCGAGGTATTGATCGGAATCGGCTCCGCATCCGGATTCTGATTCAGCTCAGCCTGATTCTGATAATACAGAACCTCAACGCCGCCGGTCTCATTCACGGAGAGCGGAACCTGCGTCGGCGCACTCCGCACGCCGTTTGTATCACGGGTATACTGCCATGCCTTCTGGTCTTCGTTGAACGAGATCATATTAAAGACATTGGCGCCGCTGTAGGCTTCAAACGTGCCGCCGTAAATATATGCAACGCCGCCGGCATTTTTGCTTTTGTCCCATGTTTTGGTCTCACTTGGAACCGAGTTGACTTCAATGACGGCGTTTCGGGTATTCGGCGTGGAGCCGTAGCCGCGGAACGTGCCGCCGTATGCAACAAACGAGCCCTCATTGCCGACGCGGACAACCGTGCCCTTGATCGACTGCGTGATGCGCGTTTTCTGGTCGGTGCCGAACAGCCCGATGATGCCGTCAGTCAGTGCAAAAGCACCGTCCAGCATTTTTCCGATCTTGTCCTTATCGACGGCCTTGTTGACGATGTTGTTCTGTGCTTCTGCGAGCTTTGTATTTTTATCGTCCTTCGCGTTTCCGCGTTCATTTGCTTTGTTTTCGCCTTCGCTGCTGCTGTCCTTCTGTTTCTCCCCGACGGTCTTGTCCCGTCCTTCTTTGGAATCCGGCGCTTTGCCTTTCGATTCCTCCGTCGGATCGAGGTTTTTGCCGTCCCGCGGTGTCACAGTCTGGCTTTTGCCGTTCGAGATATCGCCGTCATCCTCGCCTGTCTCGTCGGATTCCTTGATCGCTGACCACTCCACAGACTGCTTCAGCTTTGCCAGAACATCCTCATATTTTGCTGTTTCCAGATTCAGCCCCGTGGAATATTCAGCAATATTGACGCCGAGCTCCACAGCCGTACCGATGACGGTTTTCAGTCGGCTCCATGTAAAGTTCTTCTTGAGCTGGTCTTTTTTCCGGCCAGCCTGATAGGTTCCGCCGTAAATGACCAGATTGCCGTTGTCCACATGGAACATGTCACGGGTTGTGTTATAAACGATGCCGTATTCGAACGGATCGACCATATAACCTGTAAAAGAGATGCTGCCGGACCCGTTTCCGCCGTTTTCGCCGCGCCATGCTGAGGAATCAATGATTGTCAGCGTGGCACCGTTTGTGATTTCAAAAGCCCAGCAGTTATGCGTCGTTGTATCGACCAGATTCTGACATTTGTTTTCGTCAGAATTATTTCGGTTGCGGTTGTACTCGATCGAAAGCGTATGTCCGTTCAGATCCAGCACCTTGTCCTCCGTGATGCGGATGGGCTGCCAGACATCACGCTCATGCTCCTCATGCACATCATCCGCTGCCAGTGCAACATAGGTGTTCTCCGCGCCGGTCGCTTCCAGACAGTACCGGATCGTGACCGGTGCCATCGAGCCATAGAAATTCTCGCGGCGGATTTTCTTCCAGTCCTCCGAATCCGATCTGAATCCGCACTTCCACGCAACCCATGATTTTCTGTCCGGCTCATTGTTGCATGTCCAGTACCGGACATGTCTCCAGTGGAATTTGTTGTAATTGCTTCTGTAATAATCAATTCCGACGCTGCTTCTGGTGCTGCCTGCCGCGCCGATCTGATTGAAGGCATCCTCCGGCCCCGGCGCATCCTGATCGAAGTTGATGGTCAGGTCGGTGACATCCTCGAAATCATCGTCCCCGAATACCGGATTCGCGGCAGCCGGCAGCGCAGGCATCGCGGGCAGCATAGAGGGCAGCAGCGACAGCGTCATAGCGCCTGCCGTCAGCAGCGAAAGGATGCGTTTTCGTGTTGGCTTCATAAGTCTGATTCCTCGCTTTCATAATGATATTTGTGGGGGATACAGCTTTGTGTTTATTCCGGCTTTTCGAGCCGTTCTTTCTCGCTGACAACAACGCCGAGCCGTGAGGCCTTTGCAGCGAGTGCAATCCGGGAATGGATCCCTGTTTTCCGCATCAGCTCCTCAAGATGCGCCTTGACCGTATTCGGACTGATATACATCAGCGCACCGATTTCGCGGTTGGAAAGCCCGTCAATCAGCAGCCGGAGCAGTCTGCGCTGCTGACCGGTCAGCTCATTTGCAGGCAGATCGCCGAGCATGACAGAGGGTGCCTCCTCCGGATAGCAGGATGTGCCTGCCATCGTCAGCTCCATCACATCGGTTAGGGAGATCTCCGCGCAGCTTTTGAACCAGAAGCTGTCGATTCCGGCATCCTTTGCCTTTCCGAGAAAGCCCGAATCGACCATTGAGGTTGTCAGGATGATTTTCGTCTGCGGATACCGCTGCTTGAGCATGGCCGCCGCGGACAGCCCGTCCATTCCCTTTTCCATCATGACATCCATCAGGATCAGATCGGGCGGTTCGTTCTGTTCGCACCAGAGCAGCACATCCTTTGCATAGGAAAGCGCTGCTGCAATCCGGTAGTCCTTGAGCGGCCTGATCAGCATTTCCATAAATCCGCGTGAGATCAGTTCATCGTCTACAATTACGACATTGCAGGGTGTATTCACTGCTGCATCACCTGCCGTTTGTTCATCATCTTCAGCTCCTTTCAGTCAGATGCACAGAAGCCTGTGCCGCCAGTTTCATTATAGCACAGCGCTTAGGGCTTGTCACCTACCCGTTCGGGTATTTTTTGCAGGAAAAAGGCGTTCCGCAGCAAACTGTGCAGAACGCCTTTTGGAATATCAGTTTTTCGGCAGCGAGATTGTCAGCAGAAAGACCGGTTCACTCCGGACCGTCATGGTTCCGCCTGCTTCCTCCGCCGCGCGCCGCAGATACAGCAGGCCGCCCGTTTCGGCGACAGGATGCTCCGGCGGATTCCCGTTGTTGCGGAATGCAGCCGTGCAGTGTGCGGCGGTTTCCGTGAGTGTCACGCTGAGGGTGTCCCCTTCTGCATGCCGCACGGTATTGGCAGCACACTGTTCAATCGCCTGTGCAAGCAGATTCCGGAACCGGAGCTGCTCCGGAAGCGCGCCCGTGAGCTGCACATCCACACCGATCCGCTTTGCAAAATGCATGGCTTCATAGACCGCGTTTTCCGCCTTTTTCTGCTTTGCTTCGACGAGCTGAAAGAAGCTGCTGTAATCGAGCAGACGCAGCAGTTCATCTGCCTTCACACGTTCCGGATGCTCCAGATAATGCCTGCCGCAGAGCAGTACACTTCCAAGCTGATTGTGAACCGCAGCCCGCGCCTTGATGCCCTCTCTCGCCGCGATCAGGCTGCGCTCATAGGCAGCGACCGCTTTCATGTGATACTGCACCTCTTTCAGATGCTTGTTTTTTGCAGCGAGATCTTCCGTAATGCAGTAGACCTCGGTCATATCGGATGCGGTGATGCAGTCAAACTGTCTTTCCGATCCGGTATCCTGCACAGTCAGCGGCTTTTTCGTAAACAGATAGACGCGGCTGTCATTTCCGTGCAGAAGCCAGCCGTCCTTCCAGGGCGTGCCCTGTTCTGTGATTTTCTCCCACAGGCTGCGTGCATCAAACAGATGATGTTCCGTCAGTTCTTTTGTCAGATCATGCATCCGGAGATTGGAAAGGAAGACATTGCCCTGCACATCACTGATACAGACCGCAACCGGCAGATGATCCAGCGCCTCCTTGACCGCATCCGGTGTCAGATGCTTTGCGCGGTAACAGCGGATGCTCCGGCTTTGCAGAAACAGCAATACCGCCGAAATACATTCCGCCGCCGCATAGACCGCGCCCGGCACAGCCGTCAGGACACGGCTGAAATCCTGCCGCAGCGGTGCCGGATCAAATACCGAATGATCCGCCTCGTCGATGCCGTAGAGCAGCAGAAACAGCAGGGTGAAGTTCAAAGTCAGATGCAACGCCGCCAGCAGAATCAGCGAGAGCTTCCGCGGCTTCTGTGCAGCGCGCAGCAGAATCCTGAACTGTCCGAGTACGAGCAGCATCGCGGCCAGCAGAATCAGAATGCCGGGGATTGTCCGATACATCTCAGAAAATGCCGTCATGAAGCAGCACCCCCGATCTGCACGCGAACAGTCGTCTGTCCGTCCTCCGCAGTACAGGTGAACGGCAGCGGCAGTTCCGGAAGCACCGGTGCCTGCGCCGCATCCGCAAGGATCAGCAGCTCTGTTTCCGTCAAGCGCACCAGCAATTCGGATGCAGTACCGCAGAGCAGCTCCGTCACGGCTTCAAAGCAGTCATAGACCGCCATTGCCTTGCTGCATGAAAAATCCGTTTCCGCCGTCACATTCACGGCTGCATCCATATTGCAATAGCGCAGGTAATGCGCGGATTCCTTCAGTGCGACGGCAAGCTCCTCCGGCGTGATGCTGCCGTGTTCCGCATTCAGCATCACGAAATTCGCCTTGCGCTTGACAAATGCCGTCATGAACAGCACCCTTGCCAGTCCTTCCCGGAACGAATCAGTAAAGGGCTGCATCTGCTTCAGGATTTCCGCGATGCGCTTCTGCACCGGATAGACCGCGCCTGCCGCCTCATCATAGAGACGGTTCCGCACCTCGATTGCAGCGCGCTCCTCGATCAGTTCCTGCTCATGCTCCAGCAGTTCATTTTCGAGTGCCAGCATGTCGTTTGCATCCTCCAGCTCCTCATTTAGCCGGTGCAGACTGCTCTCATCCTCGGCATAGAATACATATCCTGCATACAGCTCCATACCGGAAAGCCGCATATCCGGTTCCGGATAGATATAGGAGCCGATCGCCTGCGACAT
>CAMKLV010000097.1:0-10108 GCA_946413695.1 uncultured Ruminococcus sp.
TTCCCCTCGCGCTCCCCTTTCCTGATTCCTTGACCCCTTTAGGGCGTAAGCCACTTGTTTGACTTGTGCTGCGTCTTAATGCATAGGCTGATTTGCAAGAGAATGAAACCTCAAACGTCAGACCTGTGCCAAATCGCAAGGCTCGCGCCAATCAAACGGGTATGATTCAGCAAGCAGCTTTTGTCAAATGAGTGGCTCACGCCCCCAGAGAGGAGAGGATAAGGAAAGAGGTGAGCGCAGCACCGGCGTAACGGTGCGGGGGAGAACCTTAGGGAGAGGGAGACCCGAGCGCAGCGAGGACTTCCCTCTCTCTATGGTTCTTCCCCTCGCATTCGCGCCCCGCGCCCAGCAAAAATAAACATTCGGACAAAAGATAAAGAATAAGAAATCAAATGCCGAACCATTGACCCAAAAACTAAAATCAAACCCTCGGACGCAGGCTAAGAACAATCAACCTATAATCAGCTTTAGCCAACAGAAAAGCCGCCAAATCAACGCATTAACGCTGATTCAGCGACTATATCTAACAGGGTTCGGGGCAGAGCCCCATTCTACTCCCCCTCTGCCGCGACCTTCAATCCGCGCGTAAAGGCGGCAGGCGCAAAACCGCCCGCCCCGTGCAGATACGCATCAAGAACCTCCCTGACACGCTCCGGCGCCTCATCCGTCACGGAAACCAGCCCGTACGCAGCCTCACAAAGCTGCGTTCTCCTGTCCGCCAGCCAGACCGGCACCGCATTGAACAGCTCCGCATAATCCGGCTTTTCGGTCAGGCGCGTGCAGTCGGTATAAACAGCAGCATCCCTGCGGTCCGTCAGCGTGTGACGGCATTTTGCGCAGCCGATCTGCGCCTGAACCGGACAGTTCCGCGTCAGCATCAGCGGCAGCCTGCCGTATGCAAAAATCCCGAGCGGCAGCATCTGCGCGGGCATGCGGGGCGCCTCCGGTGAACAGAGCGCGTCGCAAAGCCCGAATCTGCGCAATTCTTCGGCGGCATAGCTGTTCGCCGCATGCAGACCGAGCGTGCCGTGCAGTGCAAACCCGAGCGCCTTTCCGGTTTCAATATCCGCAGCATTCTGACAGGCAAGCGCAGCAAATCCGGCGTCCTTCGCCGCCCGCAGCCGCTTTATGACCGCCTCCTCATCACAGATGAAACGCGGCGGCACAACAATACATCGCGAAACCGGAACCGGCATTGTCCCCTTTTGATATTCCGGCACCAGATGCAGCGGCAGCAGCAGCGCATCGAGTTCCTCCGCAAATCCGCCGATCTCCGCGAGCTGCGCGAGCCGCCGGATCTGCAGCCGGATCTTCGGCTGTTCCGCGCGAGTCCGGAGCATATGCGGCAGTTCGGGTGCTGTCCCGCAGACATGCTGCGGCGCATTTCGCCGGATGCGCGCTGCATCCATATCCGCAGCCGCCTGCCGCCGCATCGCATTCAGCGCCGAGGCAGGCAGCATCACTGCATCATCCAGCGCCGCGGTGACTTTCCCCGCAGTATAAACCGTATCCCCGAGCTTATCAAACTGCTTTTGCAGCTGCGCAAGATCGGTCGGGCGCGAGACCGCCTGCTGCGGCGGCTCCCCTGTCACAGTCACGCTGCTGATGCCGTCGGTGACAGTGAGCAGCGCGGGCTCGCCAAGCCTGAGCGTATAATGCGCATCGAGTTCCGCGATTTTCCGCGGCTTCTGATACCGCGCGCGCAGTCCGCGCATGACATCCTGTGCGGCAGTAACATCCTCCTTGCGGCGTGTCCCGAACATATCCTTCCGGATGCCGGTGAAGTAGCCGTCGGTAAAGCCGCTGCGCGAAAAGATCGACTGCAGCTCGTGCAGATCGTAGGATTCACCACGCAGTGCTGCACGGCAGGCGGTCACGGCGGCGGCAACATATTCCGGACGCTTCATGCGCCCCTCGATTTTCAGCGACTGCACGCCCATGCGGATCATCTCCGGCAGATGCTGCACCAGCGACTGATCCTTGAGCGAAAGCGCACACGCCTGCTTCTGCCTTGCATCCGCAGTAAACGGGAGACGGCAGGGCTGTGCGCAGCAGCCGCGGTTCGCGCTTCTGCCGCCCATTGCCGCCGACATCCAGCACTGTCCGGAGACAGACATGCAGTGTGCACCGTGGACAAACGCCTCGATTTCCATATCGCATTGCGCCGCCTCCGCGCAGCATGCAGCGATCTGTTCCGCCGAAAGCTCGCGCGCCAGAACAACACGGCAAAAGCCTGCCCGCTTTGCAAACCGCACGCCGGCAGGCGAATGAATGGTCAGTTGTGTGGAAGCATGCAGACGCAGTGTCGGCAGCCGTTTCGCGATATACGCAGCCGTGCCGAGGTCCTGCACAATGCAGCCGTCGGCGCCGGTTTCAGCAGCGGTTTCCAGCAATCTGTCCAGTGCCGGAAACTCCGCATCAAACAGCAGCGTATTGATCGCGAGATAAAGCTTTGCGCCGTAAAGATGACAGCGCGCAGCCGCCTCTCTGAGTCCGTCGCGGTCAAAATTTTCCGCATTGGCGCGCGCCGAAAACTGCTGCGCCCCGACATAGACAGCGTCCGCACCGCAGCGCAAAGCTGCCAGCAGCGATTCCATGCTGCCGGCAGGCGCAAGCAGCTCAGGCGTGCTGCTCATTGCTCGGATGCGGTAAAGGTCAGCTGGGTCTCGCCGTCTGCCTCGGCAGCAGCGGGCTCTGCCGGTGCTTCTGCGGGTTCCTCAGCGGGTGCAGCCTGCGCATGCTTCTTTTTGCCCTGCGGCTCTTCCCCGATGCTGTCCTTGAGGGACTTCAGCTTGTTGAGATTCTCAAGCTGCTCGATCTTTGCCTTGAGGACGTCGATCTCACGGAGTGCGGCATCGCGCTCGAGACGCGCCTTGCCCGCCTCATCGACATACTCCTTGACCTGCGAGCGGATCACCTCAACGCTGTTGTTCGCCTTGGTCAGCTCATCCATGGTGGAAAGCGCGACCATCATCACCGCAGAATGCGCGGAAACACGCGGATTCTCCTCAGTAATATCCGAGATGCGCTTCTCGAGATTCTTCGCGAGCTGATAGACATAGCTCGGTGCATCCTCCGTCTGCAGCACATATTCTCTGCCGCACAGTACAACCTTCACGCGATTGATCATAATTGTTCTTCCTTTCTCTATTTACTGATCCAGATAGCGCAGCAGCGCGACAACCTTGCCGAGCACCGCCGCTTCCTTGACATAAATCGGTTCCATCGTGTCATTTTCCGGCTGAAGTCGATAGCCGCCGTTTTCCTTGAAGAACCGCTTGACCGTTGCCTCATCGCCGTTGACGAGCGCGACAACGATCTCCCCGTTTTCCGCTGTATTGGTTTGCTCAACGATGACGATGTCACCGTCAAAGATGCCTGCGTTGATCATGCTTTCCCCGCGCACGCGCAGCGCAAACAGTTCGCCGGAATAATGTCTGTCCGGCACATAGCTGATGTGATCCTCGATGTTCTCGACCGCCGTAATCGGGACGCCCGCGGTCACCGTTCCGACGAGCGGCACATTCCGCACGGTGCTGCCGTGCAGCCGGATCGCGCGGTTCTGATTATCCATTTTGTCGAGCAGACCTTCCTCGACCAGCAGGTTGATATAGCGGTGAACCGTCGAGGTGGAGCCGATGTCGAGCGCATGGCAGATTTCGCGCACAGTCGGCGCATAGCCGTCGTCGATCCGCGAACGGATATAGTTATAAATCGTTTTTGCCCTGTCATTCAGCATAACAATCTTTCCTTCCCCGCCGGTATCAGCTTTCCGCACGCGCACGCAGTGTATCGGCGATCTCTTTGGAGAGCTTGTTGACATCGCCGCAGCCCAGCGTGATGATCAGATCACCCGGCTGTGCAATTTTGCAGACCGCTTCACAGACCGCATCGAAATTCTGATATTTCCGCGTATCGTTTTCGGGTTCTGTCTCATCCTGCGGGAACCAGATGCAGTCCGGAATTTTCTCCGCGAGCATCCGTGTAAAGATTCCGCGCGTGTTGGTCTCTCTGCCGCCCATGATATCCGTCAGCGCCACGATATCCGCGATTCTGAGCGCATCGGCAAAGTCATCGAGCAGGCGTTCTGTTCTGGAGTAGGTGAAAGGCTGATGCACCGCGATCACTCTGCGGTAGGGCATTGCCTTTGCCGCTTTGAGCGTCGCCGCAATCTCCGCCGGATGATGGCCGTAGTCATCCGCGACGGTGATGCCGCTGACATTCGCGTGAACATCAAACCGGCGCTTTGCACCGTGGAACGCGAGCAATCCCGCCTGACACTGTGCAAAGTTCAGTCCGACAAGCTCTGCCGCCGCAATCGCGGAGAGCGCATTCAGGACATTGTGCAGACCCGGCACAAGCAGCGTCGCCGTGCCGAGGCATTCGCCGAGATGCCAGACCTTAAAGGTTGTGGTCTGCTCTGCGGTGTGCTCGATATCGGTCGCGCGCCATTCGCAGTCCGCGCCGGTGCCGAAGCGGAGCATGGTCTTTCCGGTGACGGATGCCATTGCATCGCAGCTGTTTTTGTCATCGCCGTTGTAAAGCACATATCTGCTGGATTTCTGTGCAAACTTTGTAAAGGATGCCTTGAGGTTTTCCAGCGTGTGGAAGTATTCCATGTGATCCTCGTCAATGTTCAGGATCACCGCGATATCCGGCGAGAGATGCAGGAATGTGTCCACATATTCGCACGCCTCGCAGACGAACACATCGCTGCTGCCCGCTCTGCCGCTGCCGCCGATCGACGGGAGCTTGCCGCCGATGACAGCGGAAAGATCAATGCCTGCGGTGAACAGAATCTGCGCGAGCATCGAGGATGTTGTTGTTTTGCCGTGCGTGCCCGCAATGCAGACCGCATCGGAATACCACTCCGAGACAAGCCCGAGCAGCTCGCTGCGCTCCATCATCGCGACGCCGGATGCCTCTGCCGCCGCGCGCTCGGGATTCGTCTTTGCGATGGCTGCCGAATAAACAACCAGATCCGCACCCGCGATATTCTCCGCGCGCTGACCGAGCTGCACCGGAATCCCCAGTGCCCGCACCGCCGCAAGCGTATCCGTCTCGTTGTTATCCGAGCCGGTCAGATAGTATCCCTTTGCATGCAGCACCTGTGCCAGCGGATACATGCCGCTGCCGCCGATGCCGATCATATGGATATGCTGCTTGCCTTCTAAAATGGAACTCATAAAACACGATCCTCTCTTAAAATATGCATGATTCCGGCGCGAAATAGGACATATGCGCATAATATGCCGCGCTGTCACTTCTATACGCACCGATTATGCAGGATTTTCCAATAAAATATGCAATATAGATTGTTATTTGACATGAAACATTCACACAATCAACACATTTCCATGCTATGATATAGCCAAAGCGGTACCTTTGCGGATCTCCGCAGCTCCGGCGGCTCCGGCGATGTACCGATTGAAATTAGATACACCGCATACCACTCAACGGAAGGAATGAACATTACCATGGAAATCACCGATCTGAAAATTCGCAAAATGATGACTGACGGAAGACTGCGTGCAATCGTCTCGATTACACTTGACCAGATGCTTGCTGTGCATGACATCAAGGTTGTGCAGGGAGAGACGCGTCTCTTCGTCGCAATGCCGAGCCGCAAGGATGAGGGCGGAATCTTCCGCGACATCGTGCATCCGATCTCGGCACAGGCAAGAGAATATCTGGAATCCCAGATTCTCAACGCCTATCAGGAACAGCTTGCACTGATTCAGGCTGAGGCAGAACTGACAGAGGCAGAGGAGCCTGCCGCTGAAACCGCTGCCGAAGCTCCGGCTGCAGAGCCTGAAATCTGAATTCAAGCCTAATCAATTCCGGACTTTCCGGCGTGTTCTGAATGCACGCCGGAAAGTCTTTTTTGTCCTCAGGAATCCTGCGCGTTCTGCAGCAGGAATGCGGTTTTGAGCAGTGCGATCTGCGTTTTCGCATCCTTGATGCGGTCATCCATGACCATCTGCACGGCGTCCTTCAGCGGCACGCGGATCACATCGAGAAATTCATCTTCATCGAGCGACTGCGCATGCGTCTCTTTGAGCTGCCTTGCAAGATACATATAGATGACTTCTTCATCGTAGGCAGGAGTCGGATAGAGCGAGCCGAGCGGTTCGAGCACATCCGCCTCGCCGCCGACCTCCTCTTTCAGCTCGCGCACGGCGCACTGCAAAGGCTCCTCGCCGTATTCGAGCTTTCCGGCAGGGACTTCCAGCGTCTCCGCATGATGCGGATAGCGGAACTGCCGGACCATCAGCACACAGCCGTCCGGTGTCAGCGGCACCACGCAGGCACCGCCCGGATGATGCACCACCTCACGGATCGCCTCCGTGCCGTTTTCCAGCAGGACGGTGTCCTTTGAGACATCGAGGATCCTGCCGCGGTAGATTTTCTCAGAACGGAGCCGCTCCTCTCTCAGATGCGGCGCCGGCTGCAGATCAGTTGTCATAGTGTTCCTCCTCACCGCCGGATGCCGGTTCCGCAAAGGGATCCGGATAATCGGGCTCCGGCGGATATTCTGCATCCGCGGGCTCTGCAAAGCCTGCATCGTCCGCCGCCGGATCATCCGGTGCAGGCGGTGCGGTCTCCGGTGCATATTCCGGTTCTTCCGCCGGATGCTGCCGCCGCGGTCTCTCTCCTTCCTCAGCCGGACGGCGTCTGCGCCGCGGCGAAGCCTGCTGCTTATAGGCAGCGAAGTTGAGATAGCGCTCGTGATCGGTAAAGACCGTCAGACCGTTGTAATCATAATAGTGCTTCTGCTTCGGATACTTCGGCACGGTGTCCTTGTCGAGAATTGCCATCAGGATCAGATAGAGCACCAGACCTGCCGCGCCGCAGAGCATGACGATCATGCCGACGCGCAGACCGGGCGTCTCATAAGTGAACGTGATGCTGTTCTCGCCCTTCTCGCAGCGGACTGCCATGAATCCGACATTGACGCGCTCGACCTGTACATCTCTGCCGTTGACCTTTGCGCTCCAGCCCTTTTCATACGGCACGCTGAAGAACACCATCTCCGGCTTTTCCAGATTGATGACCGCATCAAAGCCCTTGGAATCATAGCGGAAGGATTCGCAGGTTTCCGCCGCGCGCTCCTTGCAGTAGTCGATGAATTCCTCATCGGACATTGCATATTTCTCCTCGCCGGTAATCGGCTCAAGAATGGAGCTGTATGCATCGCGCTGCTCCTCACTGAGCACCAGCGCCTTGACCATCGTCTTTTCCTTTGCAAGATTCGTCATCTTGTCAAATTCCGCCTGGTCGATATAGGTGTCATATGCAATGCCCATCGGGATATATGCCTCGTTCTCGTAAATGCGGTAGCCCGCCTCCTGCTTGAGGAGCGTGAACATCGGCATATCCTCGGTGAGATCATGCTCTTTTTCGGCATCGCTGCCGGAGATTTTCTCGATATAATATTTGACGCTGAACAGCTCGCGCAGCGGGAACTCCGTTGTCTCCGCACGCGAAGCAACATCGCGCTGCACGCCGACTGCATCATAGAAATCCATGACAGAGGGCGGCACGATGCTGTGGAAGCAGCGCATATTGGAATAACCCCAGAACATCGGGTAATTATCGTGATCCTTGGAGATATCGACGCGCGCAAACTGATTCTCCGGCATATCGAGGGAGATCTGATCCTTTGCGCGGTAGGATGCATTGAGATAGGATGTCGGGTCTGCGCCGAGCCCGATGCCGAAATACATCATGCAGAAGCCCGTGCAGAGGCAGGAGAATACGGTTGCCCAGATTGCAAGCGTATAGACCTTTCTGCTCCTGCCGCGCGAAACCGCAACCAGAATGACAAAGTAGAGCATCAGCAGCGTCAGCACCGCCGTCACCCAGAAGAAGAGCGGATATGCGGCGAAATCGAACCACTTGATCTCGTCATTCTCCTTGCGCGGCAGCAGCGAGATCAGAATGAATCCGGCATTGACGATGATGCAGGTGACAATGCCGCCCTTCCAGCGAATCTGCGGATTGTCGATTGCATAGGCGGTCATCAGCGCCATGATCAGCACCGGCATGTAGAACCAGCGTGCGTAATAGGAACTGTTGAACGTGTAGAACATCGAGTTCAGGATCGGCACCAGTGCGCAGACCATGCAGACTGCAACGAGCTTTGTCGCCCAGTGCTTGCGCTTCTGCGACATAAAGGCGATCACGCCCGCCATCGAGAACATCGGCAGATAACCTGCAATCGAGGACCACTTGCCGTAATCGGAGCGGAACAGATTGGGTCTTGCAGGGACATCCGGAATCATGAAGAAGCTCTGGATAATGCGCCAGACGCGCGTGCGGTCGGTATACGCGACCATATCCATGCCGACCAGATGCTTGTGGACACGGTAGTTATCGAGCACCGCCAGTGCCGCAGGCAGCAGGATCACGCAGGCGATCATCGTGCCGAACACCGCCTCAACCGCGATCCCGAAGAACTTGCGGACATCGGCGTGGAAATCCTTGCTTGTGCAGCGGATGATAAAATAGATCACCGTAAACACAACTTCGCACGAGAAGAAATAATAATTGATGAGACCGAGCAGTGCAACGGTCAGCCCGAAGACGCCGCGGCGGTTCTCATTGACGCGCTGTTCCATCGCGAGCAGCAGCAGCGGGAAAAACGCGGTGACATCCTGAAAATGGTTGAAGAATACATTGTAAAGCTGGAATCCCGAGAATGCGTAGAGCAGCGCACCGATCGTGGATGCCTGCCGGCTGCGGACAAAGCGCCGGATATAGGCATAGGCGGTCAGCGCGGCGACTGCATGCTTGAGTGCCAGCAGAAACGGAATCAGATAGAGCACCCATTCCTGCGGGAACGGCACCGTCAGCCAGAAGAACGGGCTGCCGAGCAGATAAAACGAATAGGAACCGATGAAATTCGCACCGAGATCGGTCTGCCAGTTCCAGCCGAAGTTTCCGTTCTGCACCGCGTCATGCGCAAGATAATAGAACGGGAGCTGCTGCGAATTGAAATCCCCATAATAAACAAAATAGCCGCCGGTGTAGATCATCACCGGCAAAACGAGGAGCATCATCATGAAAAAGCTCAGCAAAAAGACACGCAGATAGGGCTCACGGCGTTCCGTCAGCGGTCTGCGGATTGCTGATTTCGGCTGCCTGCTCATTTTTCATCTCCACCTTTTTCTGTTATGGAATATATGTTTCTATTATAGCACAAAGCGCCCGAAATGTAAAGCACATTTGTGCGATTTCCGGCAGTAAAATCTGCCTGCGCGGGGCTTATTCCAGCCCGAAGAACCGGCGCGTGTTCTCAAGCACCTGTTTTGTCAGCTCCGATTCGTCAATCTGCATGTGCTTTGCAAGCTCCGCGGCAACATAGCAGATGTTCTGCGGCACATTGACGCTGCCCAGTCCTTTGACATTTTTCGGGATCAGGTAGGGCGCGTCGGTCTCGATCATCAGGCGGTCAAGCGGAATCAGCCGGACTGCCTCGCGCAGCGCGGTTCCGCGGCGGTCATCGCAGATCCAGCCCGTGATGCCGATGTAAAAGCCCATGTCCAGATAGGTTTTAAGCGTCTGCGCATCGCCGGTGAAGCAATGCACCACCGAGCGGCTGCACTGCTCCGGATGCTGCTTCATCCGCGCGGTGAAATCCTTTGCAGCCTCGCGCTCATGCAGAAAGAGCGGTTTTCCGAGCTCCTCTGCAAGCCGGATATGCCGGTCAAAGCAGCGGAGCTGATTCTCGCGCGTTGAGAACATGCGGTCATAATCGAGACCGCACTCCCCCACCGCAACGATCTTCGGATTCTGCGTCACGATCTCGCGGATGCGGACAAAATCCTCGGGGCGGGCATGATCGGCGCTGTGCGGATGAATGCCGCAGGTGCCCCAGCAGTCATGCAACTGCACATAGCGCTGCACCGATTCGTTTTCCTTCATATCCGAGCCGGTCAGGATGCAGGCAACGCCCGCCGCAGCCGCATCCGAGATCACGCGGTCCGGCTCCCTGAACTGCCTGCAAAACAGATTCAGCCCGATGTCGATGTATGTGGTCATTTGAAACCTCTTTTCAGTCAATCATCATTACGGAAAGTCTTTCGGGATGCCGTATTTCAATAGC
>CAMKLV010000098.1:0-9945 GCA_946413695.1 uncultured Ruminococcus sp.
CTTCCCTCTCCCTATGGTTCTTCCCCTCGCATTCGCGCCCCGCGCCCAGCGGAATTAAACAATCAGACGAAAGGATAAAGAACAAAAAACACAAGCCCCGCTATTCGCGCCCCGCGCCCAGCGAAACTTAACATCAGACAAAGGATACAGAGCAAGAAACCCAAAGATAGCTATAGCAGAGTGAATAGAGAAAAGTGAAAAGCGAAGAACGAAAAACCGAAAGCCGCCCCAATCACATTTGACTGAAGCGGCTTTATTCACTCGGGTTCGGGGCAGCGCCCCGTCAAAAATCATTCATCCTGCGGCTCTTCTTCAGGCGCGGGAGCATCAAGGAACGGGTTGATCTCAGCAGCAGGCTGCTTTGCAGCTTCTTCCGCCCTGCGGCTCTCAACCGTCAGCTCGCCCTTCATGATCTGCAGGAACTCCTGCTCATTGACCTTTTCATATTCCAGCAGGAAGTTTGCGAGTGCATCAAGCTGATCGCGGTTCTCGCTCAGGATCACCAGCGCACGCTCATAGCCCTCCTCAACGATCCGGCGCACCTCAGCATCAATGCGCGCAGCAACCTCCTCGGAGTAATCGCGGACATGACCGAAGTCTTTGCCGATAAACACCTCATCGTTCTCGGAGCCGTAAGCAACCGGACCGAGCTCATCGGAAAGACCCCAGCGTGTGACCATGTTCTTTGCGAGCTTGGTTGCACGCTCGATATCATTGGAAGCACCCGTGCAGATATCCTCGAGTGCGGTCTTTTCGCCTGCGCGGCCGCCCATCATCATGACAATGGTCTCGAGCAGCTTCGTGCGGCTCATGTGGTTATCCTCCGTATTCGGTCGAGTCCATGTCATACCGGCAGCCATACCGCGCGGCACAACGCTGACCTGCTGCACACGATCCTGCGTCTCGAGGTGATATGCGGTGACCGCATGACCTGCCTCGTGAAACGCCGTGATGCGCTTGTCGCTCGCAGTCGGGATATGGGATTTCTTCTCCGGACCGGAGATAACCTTCATCGTTGCCTCGTCGATATCCGCAGCGGTGATCGCCTTGCGGTTTGCTCTTGCAGCAAGGATCGCCGCCTCATTCAGCAGGTTTTCAAGGTCCGCACCGGTGAAGCCCTGCGTATCCTTTGCGAGATCGTGGAAATCGACATCCGGACCGATCGGCTTTTTGCCCTTGTGAACCTTGAGGATTTCCTCTCTGCCCTTGACATCCGGATAATTGACCGTGATCTGGCGGTCGAATCTGCCCGGACGCAGCAGCGCCGGATCGAGGATATCGCGGCGGTTTGTCGCCGCAATGACGATAACGCTTTCCTTATCGGTAAAGCCGTCCATTTCAACGAGGAGCTGGTTCAGCGTCTGCTCACGTTCATCGTGGCCGCCGCCGAGACCGGAGCCTCTGTGTCTGCCGACCGCGTCGATCTCGTCGATGAACACGATCGAAGGCGCATGCTTCTTCGCCTGCTCAAACAGGTCACGCACACGGCTCGCACCGACACCGACGAACATCTCAACGAAGTCCGAACCGGAGATCGGGAAGAACGGCACGCCCGCCTCACCTGCAACGGCTCTTGCAAGCAGCGTTTTACCGGTACCGGGAGGGCCGAGCAGCAGCACGCCGCGCGGGATTCTCGCACCGATATCGTCATACTTCTTCGGATTCTTGAGGAAGTCAACGATCTCAGCCATTTCCGCCTTTTCCTCATCGGCACCTGCGACATCGGCAAAGGTTGCTTTCTTTGCGGAGCCGCTTGCCGCCTTGATGTTCGCTCTGCCGAACGAATTGATCTTGCCGCCGCCGTTTGCCTGCCGGAACATCACAACGAACAGCACGATCGCCATGATCATCAGCAGCGCGGTCGGGACAACGGTGAGCATCCACGAGTTATCCGTCACCTTGAAGTAGTCCTGCGAAAGCTCCGCATTCGGATGCTTTGCGTTATACTCCGCACGGTAGTTCACGGTGTCATCCAGGAACAGTCTGACATTCGGAACCTCGTAGGTATGTGTTTTCTCCTCACCCTCAAGCACATATTTCAGCTCTCCGGTGCCGAGATCGAGTGTGTATTCCGTCACCTTGTATTCATCGAAGTACGCAAGGATATCCGAATACTTTGTCGTGTGCTGGTTGCTCGTCAGATTCGGGAGAAGCACCCAGATCGCAACGATGAAAACCAGCGCAATGATCACATAAGTCAGCAAGCCACGATTTTTGCCCAAGTTTCGATTCACTCCTTTTTTGTTGTCAGTTCTCAGCCGCCCTGATCTCCAGAGTCAGGATACGGCGGCTGTCTGCATCCGGTTTGACGCGTGCCGCTGTGCCGATCCGTTCGCACCAGATGCATCCCAGATCGTCATAGAGAATGTGGAGCGTCCTGCGCTCCGGCGCCGGCACCTGCGCCTGTATCTGCTTTTTGAGCAGCGTCTGAAAGTTCCGCCCGGGCAATGTCACTTTGTCCTGCGGCGTGCAGCTGCGAAAATACGGCTGCCCTTTTATTTTATCAAAATCCAATGTCTTTTTTGTGCGTGCTTTGTGAAGATTCCGTGATAATGCCGCAGCTTCGCAGCATGTGACAAAACAACATGTTTCCGGAAAAATCCGGTTTTCGCCGAGCTGCATCGGGACGGGTTCGCGCAGCACAAACTGCGTCTGCATATACAGAATGCCCCGATCTGCCCGCGCATAAACATCGCCCGAGAGATTTACCGTTCCGCTGCCCTGCCGGACGATTTCGTCAATCGCGCAGAGCATTTCATAGGAAGGATCAATGTGCACCGGCTTCTGCATCCGCTCGAGCCGCAGCATGTAGACGCGCATCCGGATCGGTCTTGCGTACTGCATCAGACCGTGCAGTCCCCTGCCCGCCGGATCGAGACACGCCGCATAGACTTTTTCGGCTTCGGCAGCAAGATAGGCTTCGTCCTCTGCGAGGATTTCCGCCGTCCTTGCGATATGCTGCAGCGCCGCCGGATTTTCCCGCAGCAGCAGCGGCATCACATCCGCGCGCAGACGGTTCCGGCTGCTTTCACCGGTGAAATTGGTGCTGTCCTCAACGAATCCCTCGCCGAGCTCCTGCAAAAAGCGCAGGATTTCGTCCTTTTCGACGCTCAGCAGCGGACGGATAATCCGCCCCGAACGCGGCAGGATCCCGCGCAGCCCCTTCATGCCGCTGCCGCGCAGCAGATGAAAGAGCACGGTTTCCGCATGATCGCCTGCATGATGCGCCGCCGCGATTTCGCCCTCAGGCGCCGCCTGTTCGAGCGCTTCATAGCGGAGCTTGCGCGCCGCAGTCTCAATGGAAAGCCGGTGTTCCTTTGCAAATGCCGGCACATCAACGCGGACAAGCTGAAACGGAATGCCGTATCTTGCACAGAGATTTTCGCAGAATGCCGCATCGCGGTCCGCTTCTTCGCCGCGGATGCCGTGATGCACATGCACCGCGCGCAGATCAATTCCAAGCTGCTCCCGCAGCTGCCAAAGACAGAGCAGCAGCGCCGTACTGTCCGCGCCGCCCGAGAAAGCGACCGTACAGATGCCGGATGCCGGTCTGCCCGCACCTTCGAGCACTGCTTTGTGCAGCGTTTCCTGCGCGGTCATCATTCCGGCGGAGCCTCGCCCTGCTCCTTCGGTGAGAAGCGCGTGAACTGCGGATCCCAGATCATATTGATCGTGCCGGTGCTGCCGTGACGGTTTTTCGCGACAATGCACTCCACCTCGACCGGCGCATCGGTGCGCTCCTTCTGATAGTAGAAGTCATTGTAGAGGAACATGATGATATCGGCGTCCTGCTCAATCGAGCCCGATTCACGCAGGTCGGACATCATCGGGCGCTTATCGGTTCGGCTCTCAACGCCTCGGTTGAGCTGCGAAAGCAGCAGCACGGGGACATTGAGCTCCTTCGCCATCAGCTTGAGGTTACGGGTGATATCCGAGATGACCAGCACACGGTTATCCGATTTGAGCGGCGCATCCATGAGCTGCAGGTAGTCGATCACAACCATGCCGAGATTCTTGATTCTGCGGAGCTGCGCTTTCATCTGCGGCACCGTGATGCCCGTCGCCTCGGAGATCCGGAGATTGAGACGGCTCAGCACATCGGCGCTGCTCGCGATGCGGTTCCATTCCGCAGGCTCCATTCTGCCCGTGCGCAGCTTGTGCGCATTGACCAGCGCCTCGGTGGAAATCATACGGGATGCAAGCTGCTCCATGCCCATTTCGAGGGAGTAGATCGCGACTGCTCTGCCCGTTCGTCTCGCGACGTTCGTTGCAAGGTTCAGCGCAAACGATGTTTTACCCATACCCGGACGGGCTGCAAGGATCACAAGGTCGGAGTTGTTCATGCCGCCCGTGACCGCATCGAGCTCCGGATAGCCGGTTTTTGCACCGATATACTGTTCACGGTCGGGGCCGGTGATCTTGCGCAGATAATCAAAGGTGGACACAACAACATCGCGGATCGGCACAAGCCCGTGGACATCTCTGCCCTGCCGGATGTCATAGATCCGCTGCTCTGCGGAATCGAGCAAAGTCTGCGCCGATTCCGAGCCGACGGAAATCTCATGCAGCAGTTCTCTTGCGACGGTCGCAAGCTGCCGCGCACAGTAGCGCTCCGCAACGATCTTGCAATAGCTGACGATATTCTCCGCAGAGGGCACGCCCTCCATCAGGCTGCGCAGATAGTTTCTGCCCTCGTTCTCGTTCTCGAACACGCCCTCGCGGACGGCTTCGTGCACAACGACAACGGGGTCGAGCTGCTGCTGCTCCTCGCCGCCGCTCTGGAAGATCGAGAGCATCACATGAAAGAGCTGCTTGTGCTGCTCGAGATAAAAATGCTCCGGCCGGATATGCTCCAGCGCGACGGAGATCATTTCCGGATCGACTAAAATCGCGCCGAGAACCGCCTGCTCTGCTTCATCGCTGTGCGGAAGTGACTGCTCGGAAAAAGCATCGGAAAGGCCCGAGAATCCGGCAGTATCAGCCATTTTCAGCCACCACGGAGACGGTGAACTTTGCGGAAATGCCGCTGTAGAGCTTTGCCTCCGCATTGTAATCGCCGGCATTCTTCATCTCGCTGCTGACAGAGAGCTTGCGCTTGTCAACTTCAAAGCCGAACTGCTCCTTGAGCGCATCCGCGACATTGCCGAGCGTCACGGCGCCGAAAAGCTTTCCGCCCTGTCCGCCCTTTGCGCGGACTGTCACCTTTTTGCCTTCGAGCTTTGCAGCCTGCTCCTTCGCCTCCTGCACGGCAACGTCAATCTTGTGCTGTGCAGATGCCTTCTGTCCGGCGAGCTTGTTCAGGTTTTCGTTTGTTGCTTCAACGGCAAGTCCCTTGCCGAGCAGGAAGTTCCGTGCATAGCCGTCCGAAACATTCTTGATCTCGCCCTTTTTGCCGGTTCCCTTGACATCCTGCAATAAAATGACTTTCATTGTTCGATCATCCTTTCAATTCAATTTCTGCGGTTTCTGATGCAGCGGGTGTATCCGCCCTGTTCAGCACCTCAACGAGCATTTCGCCGAGCTGAGCGAGCGTGCAGTCGGTGCGCTGCGCGGCTGCCATGATCTGGTGTCCGCCGCCGCCGAGCTGCTCCATAATGACCTGTACATTGACCTTTCCGAGCGAACGCGCCGAAATGCACACCTGATTGCCGCACGGGAACAGGACAAAGGATGCATCCACGCCCTCCACGCCGAGCAGCTCATCGGCTGCCTGCGAGGCAATCACGCGGATATCCGGCACCTGCTCTGTCGCAACGGAGATCGCATATCTGCCGTGGAGCTTCGCATCGGAGACAAGCTTCGAGCGGTGCTGATAGGCTTCGAGCGATTCGGCAAACAGCGTCTTGACCGCAATCGGATCGGCGCCGCGCTCACGCAGGAACGCCGCGACCTCAAAGGTATGTACGCCGGTCTGCATGACAAAATTCTTGGTATCGAGCATGATGCCGGACATCAGCGCTTCTGCGCAGAACTGCGGCATCTCCTCGCGCCAGTCGAAATACTGGATCATACCCGTGACAAGCTCCGCCGCCGAGGAGGCATGCGGATCATGCAGCTTGAGGGTTGTGTTATCAAGATAGTTGACCATCTGGCGGTGGTGGTCGATGACAACCACATGCCGCGCCTGACGGTACAGTTCCACATCCTCGACAATATCCTTGCTGAACGTATCGACGATCACGAGCAGATCGGTATCGCGGATCTGCTGCCGCGCGGTCTCCGGCGTGATCATGCAGCCGGGCATTTCCTCCGCGATGCGGTCCGTCAGCAGCTTTGCAAGGGTTGTTTCGGTGCGGATGACAATATTAAACGGGATGCCGGTCTGCTCGGCGATGAATGCCACGCCGACCGCCGCACCGACCGCATCGAGATCGCTTGCGCGGTGCCCCATGATATAGACATGGGAGCTGTGGTTCATCAGGCGAAGCAGATCCTTCGCAATTGCGCGGTTTTTCGCTTTGTTCTTGTGCTCGATGCCCTGCGAAACGCCGCCGTAGAACGAAAAGCCGTTATCCGTTTTGACCGCAGCCTGATCGCCGCCTCTGCCCAGTGCCATATCCAGCGACTGCTGTGCAAAGCGCTCGTTCTGCTGCAAAGTCTCGCCGCTTCTGCCGACGCCGATGGACAGCGTCATCGAGATTCTGCCGCGCACCTTGATCTTGCGGACAGCATCGAGCAGCGGGAAGTGTGCGCGCTCCATTTCAAGGCAGTGGCGCGCTTCGGTCAGCACCATGAAGCGATCCTCATCGAGGTGGCAGAAGATGCTCTCCGTGCCCTCGAGCATTTTGTCAAACAGCGATTCGAGCGCTGCCAGCACAACGGCGCGTTCACTCTGCCGCGTGCCGCTGAACAGATCCTCATAGTTGTCAACATTGATGAGCAGGACGCACGGGCGCGTATCGAGATAGACCCGCCGCAGCGTCACATAGTTTGTGATATCCTCAAAGCTGAACAGCGTTGCATGTCCGTCCTTGCGCTCGTAATCCGTGCGCGAGACGCGGAACTGCCGGTCAAACATGCCGAGTTCCATGGATTCGCCGTCTGCAATCGCATCGGGACGGAACGGCAGCACCGAGTGAAGCTGCAGACCGAACAGGTCACCGCTGCCGGCAATCTGCTCGGCAAACGCATCATTGTGCCAGATGATCGCATGGTGCCGGTCCACAATGACAAGCGGCACCGGCATATACTCCGGCGTTGCCTGCATCGTGCGCTTGAGCAGTGTGTTCATCCGTGCAATGTAGCGGAGCGCATTTTTCCGCAGCAGCAGAATCTCATAGCTAAGCCAGCCAGCCGCGGCAAGAAACAGCAGCAGCGTCACCCAGAACAGCGCGCTCTGATACTGCGCATGCGCCATAATCAATGCAATCAGTCCGGCAAGCGCGAGCATACCGGAAGCCAGCATCAGCCGCCAGAGCTGCTTTTTCTGCATGCTATCACCCGCCTTTTTGTATACTCAGACATGTATGCGCTCAGACCTCCATAATAATCGGAAGGATCATCGGGGAACGCTTTGTCTTCTGGAAGATGTGGTCGGAGAGCACATCTCGGAGCTTGCCCTTGAGCGCTGTCCAGTCGCGCAGTTCATTCGGTGCGCAGTGCTCGAGCGTCTCCGTGAGCAGCAGTCTTGCTTCATCCATGAGCTCCTCCGCCTCGCGGACATAGACAAATCCGCGCGAGATCAGCTCCGGACCGGAAACGATCTCATTTTCTGCGCGGTCAATGCCGATGACGATGATGATGAGACCGTCCTGCGCGAGATGCTTTCTGTCCCGCAGTACGATCGAGCCGACATCGCCGACGCCGAGACCGTCCACGAGCACTCTGCCCGCAGGCGCCTGCCCGACAATCTTCATATCAATGCCGTTCGATTCGATGACATCGCCGATCTGACCGACGATGATATGATCTCTGTCCATGCCGAGCTCCATTGCAAGCTCTGCGTGCTTCTTCAGATGCTTATACTCGCCGTGCACCGGAATAAAATACTTCGGCTTTGTCAGCGAGAGCATCAGCTTGAGCTCCTCCTGGCAGGCGTGTCCGGAGACATGCACCTCATACATTCTCTCATAGACCACATGCGCGCCCGATTTCATCAGCTCATTGACGACGCGTGTCACATACTTCTCGTTGCCGGGGATCGGCGTTGCAGAGATGATGATGAAATCCTGCGGCGTGATGTTGACCTTTTTGTGATCGCCCATTGCCATGCGCGTCAGTGCGGACATCGGTTCGCCCTGACTGCCGGTCGTGATCAGCACGATCTGCTCGGCGGAATAGCGGTTCATCAGGTCGATATCTATAATAGTATTCTCCTTGACATCGAGATATCCAAGCTCGCGCGCAATCGAAATGACATTGACCATGCTGCGTCCGAAGACGGCAACCTTTCTGCCGCAGCGCTCGGCGCAGTTGATGATCTGCTGCACTCTGTGGATGTTCGAGGAGAACGTCGCGATGATGATGCGCTTGCCCTCCGCCTCGGCAAAGAGCTTGTCAAAGGAGACGCCGACCTTGCGCTCTGTCGGGGTATAGCCCGGACGCTCGGCGTTTGTGGAATCCGCCATCAGTGCGAGGACGCCGCGGCTGCCCAGCTCGCCGAATCTGCCGAGGTCGATGATGCCGCCGTTGATCGGGGAATAATCGACCTTGAAATCGCCCGTGTGGACGAGCACGCCTGCCGGTGTGTGGATCGCGAGACCGACTGCATCCGGAATCGAGTGGTTGACATGGATCAGCTCGACCGCCATGCAGCCCATGCGGATGGTCTTGCGCGGTGCCACGATGTTGAGATTGACCTTGCCGGTCAGCTGATGCTCCTTGAGCTTTGCCTCGACGAGTGCGAGCGTCAGGCGCGTGCCGTAAACCGGCGTGTTGACCTTTTTCAGCAGATATGCAAGTCCGCCGATGTGATCCTCGTGACCGTGTGTCAGCACGATGCCGCGGAGTTTCTCCGCGTTGCGTTCGATATAAGTGAAATCCGGAATGACGAGATCAACGCCGAGCATTTCGGCATCGGGGAAGGCAAGGCCGCAGTCAATGATGAACATATCATTGGCGCATTCGATCACGGTCATGTTCTTGCCGATCTCACCGAGGCCGCCCAGCGGAATGATCTTCACGGGGGTTTTGGCGCGCTGCTGCTTGCTTTCTTTCTGCGGTGCGCGCTGCACATTTGCCTGACGCGGTGCTTTCTCCTGCTTGCCGCTCTCGGCGGTTGCCTTTTTGGAGACAGCAGCCGGATTTTTCAGTACCTTCTCGGCTTTTTTGCGCTCCTGCTTCTCGAGCTTTTCGCTGACCAGTTCAAACTGGCTGATTTTTCTGCCGATTGCAGCGAGCGGGATGCCGCCTCTCTGTGATTTTCCCCGCGAGAATCCGCCCTTTCCGGAACGGTCTGTGTTTCTGTTCAAATGATTACTCCTCTCTGTCTGCAGGTCTCTCGCTGAGACCTGCCATAAAATTCAGGGTATATCCATACAGAATATAGTATACGCGAAATGATTAAAAAAGTCAAGTCTGCGCCCCTGCCGCCGGATGATTTTCGGAAAGTCAAGCAAAAAACTGCTCGTTTCTGCTCGGATTTTGCCGCAGTCTGTAGAGATATGGAGTCTCCGGGTCGGCAGTGCCGACATCCATTTTGCTAAAGGCAGATTATTTGTTTTCTTGTTCTGTATCCTTTGTCCGAGTGTTAGATTTTAGTCTTGGCGCAGATTGTTTTTGCTTTCTTGTTCTTATCCTGTCGTCTGAATGTTTTTTTCACTGGGCGCGGGGCGCGAATGCGAGGGGACAACCCAAAGAGGACAGGGGGAAGGTTCGCAAGGCTCACATTCCCCCTATCCCCTTTAGGTTTTCCCCTCGCGCTCCCCTTTCCTCATTCCTTGACCCCTTTGGGGCGTAAGCCTCTCGTTTGGCGTAGGTTGTATCGTAAAACAGCAGCTTATTTGG
>CAMKLV010000099.1:0-9865 GCA_946413695.1 uncultured Ruminococcus sp.
GAGAGGCTTACGCTTTAAGGGGGTCAAGGAATCAGGAAAGGGGAGCGCGAGGGGAGAACCTAAAGGGGATAGGGGGAATGTGAGCCTTGCGAACCTTCCCCCTGTCCTCTTTGGGTTCTCCCCTCGCATTCGCGCCCCGCGCCCAGTAAAATCAAACATTCGGACAATAGATAAAAAATAAGAGATCAAAAGCCGAACTATTCGCCCAAAAACTAAAATCAAACCCTCGGACACAGGATAAGAACAATAAACCCCAAATCAGCTTTAACGAACAGAAAAGCCGCCAAATCAACGCATTAACACTGATTCAGCGGCTTTTATATAAAACGGGGTCTGGGGGCGGAGCCCCCATTATAGATCCGCCGGAGGCACCGCCGCCCCCTCCCGCACCTCCGAGACGCGAAAATTGCTCTGCGAAAGCCGCCGGAACCCGACCCGCGCGAAAATATCCTGCAAACGGTTCGGCAGCAGCGGTGCAACCGGCGCAGAGACCGGATATCCGAAAATCTCCGTGCCGCAGATGTGAAACAGCACCGCAATCCCGAGCAGCGCAACCGCCGGAAGCCCGGCCGCCGCAGCAGCGAGAATAAACGCCGGACGCAGCACCGTCAGGGCGGCATGGTGCTCCGGAATGATAAATCCCGCAGTCGCCGCAAGTGCCGCAACGGTCAGCACCGGCGTACTGATCAGCCCCGACTGCACCGCCGCATCCCCGATGAGCAGCCCGCCGATCATCCCGACAGCCCCGCCGACCGCTTTCGGCAGCCGCAGTCCCGCCTCGCGCACAATCTCAAATAAAAACAGCACGCCGAGCATCTCCGCAGCGAGCGAAAACGGCACATTTTTCTCAGAATCCGCAAGCAGACGCAGCAGCGTCTCATGCAGCAGCTCCGGATGATGCAGCGCCGCCGCAAGATATCCCGCGGGCAGCAGCAGCGCAATCAGTGCCGCCGCATATTTGATCCAGCGCAGGAGCGTCGCATAGGCAGGCGGATAGTTGTAGTCATCGAGCGTCTGAAAGGTCTCGCAGAAAAGCTGCGGCAAAAGCAGTGCAAAGGGCGTGCCGTCAATCAGGATGCCGACTCTGCCCTCTAAGAGCTTTGCGCAGAGAATATCCGGGCGCTCCGTTGTCCCGACGCTGTGGACAAGCCGGAAATCGCTGCCCTCCAGAAACGGCCGGACATATCCGCCGGAAAGGATGCTCTCAAGCGGCAGACCCCCGAGCGTATCGCGGATCTTCTGCAGCAGATCCTCCGGCACGCGGTCGCGCAGATAGACCATGCACAGATCGGTCTGCGAGAGCGTGCCTGCGGTGCGGAGTTCAAAGGTCAGAAGCGGCGTTTTCATCCTGCGCCGGATCAGCGACATATTCATGCGGACGGGCTCGGTGAAGCCCTCCTTTGCGCCGTAGATATTCAGCTCGCCGGAGGGCTCGGAGATACCGCGCGATGCATACCCCTGCAGACCGCAGGCGAGACAGAAATCCGCGCCCTCCGCAAGCAGGATGACAAAGCCGGAATGCAGCAGATGCAGCAGTGTACCGGTATCTCCGGCGGCGGTGCTGTCCGCGGCAAAGAGCCGGTAACTGCGCAGAAAACGCAGCAGGGCAGCGCCGTCTGCAAAATCGCCCTGCAGCGTGTGCAGGGGCTCTGCAATCTGTTCGCTGATGCCGCTGCTGCTGCACATGCCCTCGCAGGAGAGCAGCGCGCAGGCAATGCCGCAGACGGTCACGCGGCTGAGAACAATATCCGCGGAGCTGCCCGTCAGGTGCCGGATGATGCAGAGATTCTGTTCGAGATGATCGGTCAGTTTCATGTATTCACTCCCTTTGTGCTCAGTGTTCCCCGCGTCAGGCGGGATATGCTTTGTACAAAGAAAAAATAAATGACGCAGATGCTTGCTTTTTGCAGGGCACTGTGCTATACTGGAATCAGCGGCGATTTTGCCGCAGAAACATCGAAAGGGAGGACTGTTTATGAAATCATACAAATCAATCACATGCATTGCCGCAGCCGTACTTGCTTTTTCCGGCGTCACGGCTTCATATCCGGCGGCACTGCCGGTCTGCGCGGCGGAATATCCGCTGCCGGAAGGCGGCACATACGGCGGCAACATCACCTGGAAATATGACGAGGCTGCAGGGACGCTGCGTTTTTCCGGCACGGGCGCGATGAAGCAGCCTGCGAAAGACGCACGCATGCCGTGGTATGAGAACCTGTCGCTCGGCTGCGCAACGAAAGTTGAAATTGCGGACGGCGTTACCGGCATCTGCGATTCTGCATTTGCAGGCGGTGTCCGGCTCAGCGGCATAGTCCTGCCTGTAAGTGTCACAAGCATCGGAGATCACGCATTTGATTCATGCAGCATGCGCGAAATTGATCTCGGCGGCAGCGTGACGAAAATCGGAAAGGGCGCATTCTGTAACTGCAGTGAACTTGCGCGCATCATCATCCGGAATCCGGAATGCGAAATTGATCCGGACGCAGCCACAATCTGCAGCGGCTATGAATCGAGCGCCAAAGAAGGCAAATATACATTCCGCGGTGTGATCTGCGGACAGCCCGGCTCCACCGCAGAAGCCTATGCAAAACAGCACGGCTGCCGGTTCATGACAATCGAAGAAATGCCGGAAGACATCAGCTGCGGCAAAGACCCGCTGAATGACACGCTGATGTGGGATTTTGACAAAGAGACCAATACACTGCGGATTCTCGGCACAGGCGATCTGGCGGATTATTCCGCAGAAAATCCGAGCCCGTGGAGCGAATATGACAGCGAGATCAAAAAGCTGATTCTTTCTGAGGGTCTGCGCAGCATCGGCGCACAGGCGTTCTACCACTGCACAGAGCTGGAGGAGGCTGTGATTCCGCAGGGCGTCTGGGCGATCGGCGAGCTTGCCTTCGGAAACTGCGAAAAGCTGAAAAAGGTCACGATCCCGTCCAGCGCGGAGGAGATCGGGCGGCAGGCATTCGAGGGCACCGGCTGGCTGGATGCACAGCTTGCAGAGAACAAATACGCAATTGCAAATGATATCCTGTTTGCCGTGTCGCCCGACCTGCAGAAGGCGGAGATTCCCGCGGGCGTAGAGAAGATCGGCACCGGCGCAATGTCAGGATGCATGGCGCTGCAATCCGCGGTGATTCCGGATTCTGTCCAGCGCATCAGCGATGAAGCATTTTACGGATGCGAGAACCTCACGTCGGTCACAATTCCGGACAGCTTGTCTGCTGTCGGTGCACGGGCGTTTGCGGAATGCACTTCGCTCGAAAGCATCACCCTGCCGAAGGCGCTTGCGGATATCGCAGATGAAATGTTCAGCGGATGCACTTCGCTGAAAAAGGCTGCATTGCCGGATGACATGCAGACGATCGGAAACGGGGCATTCAAAGGCTGCCAGTCGCTGGAACAGATTGTCATTCCGGAAAGCGTGACACAGATCGGCAAACGTGCTTTTGAAGATTGCAGCAATTTGCACGCAGTCACGCTGCCGAATGAACTCACGCGCATTGCAGACGGCACATTCCTGAACTGCAGCATGCTGAAGACGCTGCAGCTCCCGCAGGCGCTTGAAAGCATCGGCGCAAGTGCGTTTTCCGGCTGCGTGCTGGAAGAAATAACACTGCCGGAAACGCTGCAGGAGATCGGAAACGGTGCGTTCAGCAACTGCTCTGCGCTGGAAAGCATCACGCTCCCGAAGAGCGTACAGAGCGTCGGCGCGCATGCGTTCGCAAGATGCGAAAAGCTGAAAGAGATCACCTTTGAAAATCCGCTGTGCGCGATCGCCCCGGGCAGAGACACGATCTGCAGCCATGAGGCGAACGAAGTCAGTCAGGCAGCCTACAGCGGCACAATCCGCGGCTATGAGGGCTCAGTCGCAGAGGCATATGCAAACAAATGGAAATATACCTTTGAATCGCTCGGCAAGGCGGAGGCACTGCTGAAAGGCGACTTTGACGGAAACGGCGATGTCAATGTGGTCGATGCGCAGTTCGCCCTGATTTTCTATACCAAATCCATTTCCGGCAATTCGCAGATCATCGGCGAAACGCAGAAAACCGCCTGCGATATCGACGGCGACGGCAAAGTCTCCCTCGAGGATGCGCAGCTGATTCTCTCCTATTATGTGAAGAATCTCGGCGTGAATCCAAAGATCGGCTGGGAGAAATTCCTCGGAAAATAAAGATTCTGTGCCGCGGCTCTCTGCACAAGGAGAACCGCGGCATTCCTTTACAGCTTTGTAACCGGAATTTATAAAAAATAAAAGTTGCTTTTTCGGCGCGGTTGTGTTATAATAGAAAAGATCGGGCGGATTCGGCAAAAACCGACATCCCTCCGCAGAGAACGGAAAGGAGCTTCGGGAACATGAAGCATTCAGATAAAGGAGATCTTCGCGCACAGATCGCTGCATTGCTGCTCGCGGCAGGCACGATCCTCTGCCTGACTGCATGCAGCGGCGATTCCGGCTCAAAGGTGATCGAAAACATCGAGCCTTCTGTCACGGATTCCACTGCACCCGTCACGCTTGCGACGGAGACTACTGTCATCACAACCACCACAATCCCGGTTGTGCCGCCGGATATCAGCGTCAATATGCTCGCTGTCGGCGATAACCTCGTGCAGACCGCTGTCTATAAGGCGGCGCAGGCAAGAGCCGTCAACGGCGAGGAATATAATTTTGCACCGCTTTACGAAAACATCAAGCCGATTGTGGAGGCTGCCGATATCGCGGTGATCAATCAGGAGACGATCATCTGCGGCGACGGCTATGAGGTCTCCGGCTCGAACTTCAACTTCTGCTCGCCGCCGGTGCTCGGCGAAACAATGGCAGAGGTCGGATTCGATATCTTCACGCTTGCCAACAACCACATGCTCGACCGGACAATCAACGGTCTGGAAGCGTCGATCAACTACTGGGATGACATGATGCGCAGATATCCGATCCTTGCGCTCGGCGCCTACCGCAACACCACCGATCAGGATACGATCCGCGTGCAGGATATCAAGGGCATGCGCATTGCCTACCTTGCCTACACCGAGAGCCTGAACGGCTACTCCATTCCGGAGAACTCCGAGATCCGCGTCGGCAGAACCGAGAACGAGGAGCTGCTCGAACGCCAGATCAAACGTGCGGCTGAGGTCGCGGATGCGGTTGTGGTTGCAGCGCACTGGGGCGATGAGGATACGCATGTTGTCCGCGAGGGCGTCAAAGTGCTTGCAAACAAGATGATCGGCTGGGGCGCGGATGTCATTCTCGGCTCGCATCCCCACACCGCGCAGACAATGGAATACATCACCCGCGAGGACGGCTCCAAGGGCTTTGTGTTCTATTCGCTCGGCAACTTCATCTCCGCACAGACCGACAACATGAATCTCATCGGCGAGATGGGCTCGTTCAACATCGTCAAGGACGGCGTCACCGGCGAGGTCACAATCGAGGATGTCGGCTGCATGCCGGTCATCACGCATTATGATGACGGGCAGTTCTCAAACCTGCGGCTGTATCCTTATAATATGTATACGCCGGAGCTTGCCGCATCGCACGGTCTGCCCTATGCGCCCTACAGCACAGGCCCCGCATATCAGGTCTTTGATATGGACACGATCAATGCGATCATCGACGCAAACATTCCGAAGGAATTTCAGCGGCTTGAATGATATGCCGCATATCAGAAAAATAACGGGAATCCCGCGAAATCTGAGCCTGATTTTCAGGCCCGGAAACTTCGCGGGATTTTCTCTTGTTAGATTGCATAATTTTAGTGTATCTAATTTATCAATAATCACAAAAACGGTAACGAAGTCTTGACTTTGTGACAGCGGTTTATTATAATGGTAGTAAGCCGTATTGTCTGGATACGTGTACCCTGTTGCGGGAGTCCCTGCGCTTTAGTACGGAAGCCGCAGGACGCCCGGAACCGGATGCACACCCGGTACGGATCAAACGGGTGACCCGCCGCCGTGCATCTCCGGAACGATTTTGAATCCGGTGAAGGAATGCATGACGTCCGGTGAATTGCCCGAGATATATGAAAAGAAATGTATCAGCGCGTTTCTTGGAGTATATACATTATCATGAAAGAAGGAGGAAAGGAATGAAGGCGCAGAAAGCGGCGGCTGCCGTTATGACTGCTTACTTCACCGCGTGCTGTATTTCGGCTGCAATGCCTTTTCAGGCAGAAGCCGAGGAGAAAGAACCTGTTACTGCTCTCGCCCTTGACCGGACGGCAGCGGACACGGACGGGCATTTCACCTCGACACTCTCACTGGAAGAGCTCCCGCAGACCGGCCTCTGTGCGCTGGAGTTTGCAATCGCCTACGACAGTGCTGCTCTCGAAATCACTGATGTGAAACTGCTGTATGACACAGGAGCGCAAAAAGCTGAGGTGCTCGCAAATCCGAAGCTTGCCGATACCGTCTTCCGATATGAAGACCGGGACGGCTTACTCTGGATCCGCTGGGCAACTGCTCTGGACGCGGAATACTGGCTGAGAACGGAACAACCCTTCTTTACTGTCAGCGGAACACTCAAAGGCGAAATGCCGAAGGGAACTGCGACGGAACTGAAGCTTGTTTCAGCAGCGGGGGATGCCGCAGATGCGGTAATAGCTGCTGGCTATCTTGACGCGGACGGAACTTCTCATCACTGCGGGACAACCGTGCAAAACGGCGCTGTCTGGAAACCGGTTGATGAAACCGGCGCCACGATTCGCGGCGATCTTGATCTGGACGGAAAACGCACGGTCGCAGATGCAGTCCTGATGCATCGGGCAATTTCGGAAGAGCTTGCTCTCAGCGCCGCAGCATACGCAAACGCAGACTGTGAGCCAGACGGACTGCTTACGCTGAGCGATGTAACGCTGATGCTTCGACTATTGAATCAGAATATCGAAGACAACGCTCGCGAAGTACGTGAAGACTCACACACGGGGAATCAACAGACGCACGGGTAAGCTGGAGATTCCAAGCTCCGTGATATGCGGCCGGAAGGCGCGTATCAACTGCAACATTCGTATCGGTAAACAGCCGCACGTTCCGCAAGAGGAATACCTCGCGGAGAATATGCCGAAGACAAACCCAACAAAACCAAATAAACAATGCGTTTGGACCGAGAAGGCGGCTTTCCCGGGATCAGACCAGAAAGGATTAAGTTGTCATGAAGAAATTCATCTCTGCTCTTTCGTCGCTGGCTATCGCAGCGACGGCTATGGGTGGCGCTCTGGCTTTCAGCACAGACGCTGCAACCAACGGTGACGTCGAAAGCACGATCGTCGCTTTCCGTTCTGAAGGCAAGGATAAAGTTACCGGCGCAAAGGCCGGCGATAAGATTCCGGTCGCTATGTACATTCCGCAGTCCAGCGGTTTCAACAGCCTGTCCATCAAGATGGCAATCAACGGCAAGGAAACGCTCGGCAAGGGTACTGTCACTGATAACGCCGGCAAGACCTACGAGAACTACAAGTACGCTTTCGGCAACTACGGAATCAAGATCACTGATTCCCAGTTCGAGAGACCGTGCTGCCTCGAGTCCGGCGCACTGGCAAACGGCGGCGATTCCCGCTATGCAGGTTATGCAAAGACCGGCGGTATGTCCTTCTTCACTGCTGATGCTTACAACATTCAGTATCAGGCAGCTCACGCAATTCAGAACACCGAAAACCTCTTCGGCGGCGGCGAGAAGAACATCGACTCTTACGACGCTTGGGAAGCAGCAGGTTCTCCTGAAGAATATGATAACTACAAGCCGGTCTGGACATGGACCGAGGACGAAGCATGGGCTTACAAGACCCCGCTCGTAACCTTTAACCTTGAGCTCCCGGCAGGCATCGCAGACGGCACCTATGTCCTCGATGTCTACACCGATGAGTTCTATCTCTGCACTCCGTCCGCTCTCTTCGATGAGAAGACCAACGAAGAGTTGCCGGATACCGGCGACAAGGATACGCCGCACAAGACCACCGGTAAGTCCGGCGTTGACGGCGCAAACGCTGCAGGCGAGCACGTTGCGAAGAAGCTCGTCTCCAAGCCGCTGACCATCGTTGTCGGCGAGGGCGGCGCAGCTCAGACCACTGAGGCTCCTGTCACCACCACTGCTGAGGTTAAGACTACCACTGCTGAGGTTAAGACCACCGCTGAGGAAGTCAAGACCACTGCTCCGACTACTCCGCAGAATCCGGAGAAGGCTGAGACCCAGGGCAAGATCGAGGGCAAGACCATCGTTTACGATCTCGTTCCGCGCAACAAGACCGTCAACTACACTGACGTCAACAAGGCAGGCAACAACTCCGTCACTGCAGAGCCGGGCGAAGAGCTCGTCATCGACTGGATCGTTCAGAACGACCAGGCAGTTGCTGGTCTCCAGATGACCTGGGACTTCAGCCAGGTTGATTACAAGTCTGCAAAGCTGGGCAAGGCTTACATGGCTCTGCCGCAGTTCAATGACAACACCGGCAAGAAGGGTGAAGTTGTTTACACCTTCGGTCAGGATGAAGAAGAGACCGCAAAGGAAAAGGCTGTCATCTACACCTTCACCGTTAACGCTCCTGAGAAGGAAGGCAAGTATTCCATCCAGCAGATGGAAGGCGCATTCACCAAGACGATCTCCCGTCTCGATGAGAAGTATGATGTGATCGCTCACGGTCTTGACATCAATGTCCAGAAGGCCGGCGAGACTCAGGCTCCTGTCACCACGACTGAGGCTCCTGTCACCACGACTGAGGCTCCTGTCACCACCACTGTGGCTCCTGTCACCACCACTGAGGCAATCGTGACCACCACGCAGGCTCCTGTTACCACAGTTACGGATGCAGGCACCACCACAAAGCAGGAGACCGGCGATGTCCTCTACGGCGACGTCAACTGCAACGGTAAGGTTCAGATCAACGACGTTGTTCTCCTGAACAGATACCTCGCAAAGACTGCTACCATCACCGCTCAGGGTGAGAAGAATGCAGACTGCGTCAAGGACGGCAAGATTACGGTTGATGATTCCTCCGCAATCAAGGAGTTCCTGGCTCGCATCATCACTGCACTTCCGAAGCAGTAATTGAAGAAACCGCCTGAAAGGGCAAACATTGAATCAAAGTTGACGGAATTATGTGCGCGGAGGAGACTCTGCGCACATAATCCAGAAAGGGATAAAGATGAAGAGACTTATTTCGGCTCTGTCTTCCTTGTGCCTTGCTGCGACGTCACTGCTGGGAACTGTCACCGGAATTTCGGCATCTGCGGCAGAGGTGAAAGCTGACGCACCTGCCGGAACAATCGTCTATGATCTCGTTCCGCACGGCAAGACCTATGAGGCTGCCGACGAGGGCTCCAAGGGCAACAATGTTGTCACCGCGGAACCGAACGAGGAGCTGACGATTGACTGGACCATTAAGCACGATCAGGGCACTGCAGGTCTGCAGATGACGCTTGACTTCAGTCAGGCAGATTATCAGTCTGCAAAGCTTGGCAAGGCTTACATGGCTCTGCCGCAGTTCAATGATAACACCGGTACAAAAGGCGAAATCGTCTACACCTTCGGTCAGGATGAGGAGGAGACCGCAAAGGATGGTTCGACCATCTACTCCTTCAACATCAAGGCGCCGGCAACCGGCTCCGTGACTGTTGGTGAAAAAACCGGCAGCAACGTTTTCAACAAGGTAATTTCGCGTGAGGATGTCAAGTATGACTACATCTTCCACGGACTCACTGTTAAGGTTGATGACAGCACTCCCGGTTCTTCCGAACCGAAAGAAACCGATCCGCCGAAGCAGACGACTCCGGCAAAGACGGTTGATATCACAGATACCATTATCTACAACCTCGTTCCGCAGGGCAAGGATTATACCGCTGCTGCTGATAACTCTACCGGCAACAACGT
>CAMKLV010000100.1:0-9822 GCA_946413695.1 uncultured Ruminococcus sp.
TGCTCGAGTTCTGCAACGGAAAGATCAATGTGACACGCTACTGGAAACCCGAATTTCATCCGGATGACAGCAAGTCGCTCAATGAATATGCGGATGAGATTCATGCAACACTCCAGCAGATGATGAAAGAGGTCAAGACGGCGGATGAGACGGCTGAATCGTTCCTCTCCGGCGGCGTAGATTCCTCCTATGTGCTAGCGATGTCCGATGCAAAGCGTGCGGATTCCTGCGGCTATGATGAGGAGCGCTTCGATGAATCGCGCATTGCTGCAAAAACCGCTGAACTGCTCGGCGTTGAGCATTCTGTCGCAAAGATCACGCCCAAGCAATATTTTGATATCGTCCCCTATGTCATGTACAACATGGAGCAGCCGCTCGGCGATGCCTCTGCAATCGTCTTTACACTCGGCTGCCTCGCAACCGCAGAGCATACAAAACTCTGCTACTCCGGTGAGGGCGCTGACGAATTCTTCGGCGGCTACAACATGTACCGCAATGCTGAGCGCTACGGCGGAAATCTCAAGACCTTCTATGTCGGCAACACCAACATCATGAAGGAGGACGAAAAAGAACGCATCCTGCAGCATTATGATCCCGAGGTGCTGCCGATCAAACTTGTGCAGCATATCTATGAGGAGACCGAGGGGCTTGATCCGCTGACCAAAATGTCCGATGTCGATATCCAGATCTGGCTTGAGGGCGATATCTATCTCAATGTCGATAAGATGAGCACCGCCGCAGGGCTTGAAATCCGCATGCCGCTGACCGACCGCCGCATCTTTGACATCGCATCGCGGATGCCCGCAAAGTACAAGGTCAACGAGGAGCAGAACAAGGTTGCGTTCCGCACCGCTGCAGCAAAGGTTCTGCCGGAGGAGATCGCATTCCGCAAGAAGCTCGGCTTCATCGTGCCGATCCGCCTGTGGCTTGCCGATGAACAGCACAACGGCGATGTCCGCAGACTGCTCGAAAGCGACCTCTGCGCGAAATTCTTTAAGCCGGATGAGATCAAGGCGATCTATGATGAATATGTCGGCGGGAACTCTGATCTCTGGCGCAAGATCTGGACGATCTACACCTTCCTTGTCTGGTACGAGGAGTACTTTGTCAAGCGCTGAGCAATATAAAAGGGGTAACGCAAATGAACGAATGTGACACATGTGCCTACAACACCTACGATGAGGACTGGGAGTGCTATGTCTGCGAGATGAATCTCGATGAAGATGAATACGCGAGATTCATGCAGGATTCGCATGCACACTGCCCCTATTACCGCGACGGCGACGAATATCAGATCGCCCGCAAACAATAATCCTGAGCCCGTATGCAAATACGGGCTCCTCTTTTCCTGAAACATTGTTTCACGATTGATATTATGCTCTCATTTATTATGGATGTATTCTCAAACTCCGCCAAACAGCGCCGAATCAACAAGCATCTATATCAGCCTCATAAAAATGGGGTCTGGGGATCATATCCCCAGCGAGGGGTTTGGGGGCGAGGAGCCCCCATTTGAGATTCGTCGGAGACACTGTATTTACGGGCTCTTTTTTGGAAAATACTTGCTTTTTCTCCGGTTTCATGTTATAATATAGCCGTTACTGTCATATAGAAACGGAGCTTATCATGATCTATCAAAATATACTTGAAGCAATGGGACACACCCCCATGATCCGACTCAACCGGATGAACAAACCCGGCAACGCGCAGATCCTTGTCAAATTCGAGGGACTGAATGTCGGCGGCTCGATTAAAACAAGAACCGCATACAATATGATCCTCAAAGCGGAAAAGGAAGGCAGAATCAAGCCGGATACCATCATCGTCGAGCCGACCAGCGGCAATCAGGGCATCGGGCTTGCACTTGTCGGTGCAGTCCGCGGCTATCAGACGATCATCATCATGCCGGATTCGGTCAGCGAAGAACGCCGCAAACTCGTCGAGCATTATGGCGCTCGCGTCATTCTGATTCACGATGACGGTGATATCGGAAAATGCATCCAGACCTGCCTCGATACTGCACTCGAGATGCAGGCAAATGATCCGCGCGTCTTTGTTCCGCAGCAGTTCGAGAACCCGAACAACACCGCGGCACACAAATACTACACGGCGCTTGAAATTCTCGAACAGACCGCCTGCCCGATCGACGGTTTCTGCTCCGGCATCGGTACCGGCGGCACGATCACCGGCATCGGCGAGACGCTGAAATCGCAGAATCCGGAAATGGAGATTTGGGCGGTTGAGCCGGAACATGCTGCCATTCTCGCAGGCGGTACAGTCGGCACGCATCTGCAGATGGGAATCGGCGACGGCATCATCCCGACCATTCTCAACCGCCAGATCTACGATCACATCCACATCGTCACCGATGAGGACGCGATCAAAACCGCACAGCAGCTCGCTTCGATGGAAGGCATCATGTGCGGCATTTCCAGCGGCACAAATGTCGCCGCGGCGCTCAAGCTCGCAGAAAAACTCGGCGAAGGCAAGACCGTTGTCACAATCCTGCCCGATACCGCAGAGCGCTATTTCTCGACTCCGCTGTTCAATCACGGCACCGAATAAAAACCAAACCGGAGACAGTCTGCATGGCTGCCTCCGGTTTTCTTCTATTATAATAGTCTACGGTACTGTCCCGGCGTCAGACCGGTGATTTTCTGGAACTGCCGCAGGAAGTAGTTGCAGTCCTCATAGCCGCACTGCTCGGAGATGCTGGCAATGCTCTGCACGGTTGTTGTCAGCAGATAGATCGCGCAGAGAATGCGGGCGCGGATCACATCCTGATGGAAACTGATGCCGAACATTTCCTTGTAGATCTGGCGGAAATAGCCGGTGCTGAACGAATACTTCCGGCAAATGCTGTCCGCAGAGCTGATCACCATATTATAGATGTGATTCCGGACGGAGAACAGCGTATCAGCGTGCGGCTGCATTTTCTGATCGGCAAGCTTCGCTGTCGCCGTTTCCAGATTTGCATGCAGCTGACTGATATTCTCCGCTGCGGAGAGCTCCTGCGAAAACGGGATACTCTCCACCAGCACGCTCTCCATGCCGACCGACTCACAGACGCCGGTATGATGCAGGAGAACCGCTGTCAGCTTATCCTCCATGCGCGCGCACTGCTCCTCGGATTCACATGAAAATCCTGCGCAGACAAAAGTCTGGACGCCGGTGCGGGCGATCAGAGCATTCTCGAAATTCAGCAGACGGAGCGCCTCAGCAGTTTTCTGAATCAGCGCACTCTGCTCAGCCTGCGCCTCCGGACTGATATCACTGCGCAGCGCACCGACACGCACCGCAATCGCATAGACCGGCTTGGATTCGGTCTCGATCCGCGCACCGAGCACGGATTCCAGACCGCGCAGATTATAAAGACCGGTCAGCGAATCATGCTGTTCCGAAAGATTCTGACACTGCAGCAGATAGCGGATATCGTTCTTCATGCAGAGGAAGGTCAGTCCGATTGTGATGGACTTCATCCAGTTGCGGAAAATGTCGTCATATGTATCCGCATGATGATACTCGAGCACAAAATATCCGAAGAAATGCCGTTCAAAAAACAGCGGCAGATAATAATGCACAGCTGTATCCGGCGCATTCTGATAAAGCGAGTGGAAATCAAAGCGCGAGCACATAATCGCAGGCTCGTGCAAATGCCACGGCATTACACTGCGGCAGCTCATCAGGTCGCTCGGCGTTTCGGCACCGGTATCATACCAGTTGTCACAAAGGCACAGATACATATTCTGCACAGAGCGCACCCAGTAATGCCGCTCGCTCATCACACGGATCAGTTCATCCAGCGTGCTGCAGAGCGTGAGCTGCTGTTCCATTGTGCCGAGCACATTCCATTTTTCAAACTGCTGCTTTTCACGCAGACTTTCCAGTTCGCCGTGCATCTGTTCGTGCATGATGCCGCACGGACATGTCTCACCGCAGATCAGTGTGCCCTTCGGCGGATAAAACGCAGGCGGCTCCTCACCGTGCGCAATCGCATAGATGATCCGCACCGCATCCACGCCGAGCTCTCTGCGCCCGCGCTGATAAGTTGTCAGGATCGGCGAATGGAAAATGCGCTCGTGAATGAACTCATAGCCGATGACAGAGACATCATCCGGAATGCTGATGCCGTTTTCAAGGAATGTATCCAGCAGACCGTATGCCATATAGTCATTCGCGCAGATGATCGCATCCGGCAGCTCCAGCTCGCCGCTGATATAGCGTTTTGCGAGCGCAACACCGGAAGGCATCCAGAAATCGCCCCAGTAAACGCGCGACGCCTCGAATGTAATGCCGTGCTGTTCCAGCGATTTGCGGTATCCGGTCACGCGCTGAATAGCAGCTTCATTGCCCTCGAACCCCGTAAGGATATCAATTCTCCGAAATCCGTGATCCTCAATCAGATGCGAGGTGATGCACTCCATATCCAGCGAATCATTTGCGTTGATAAACCGGACGTTCGGAAATGACAGCGACGGAATGTAGATCCCGATGATCAACACCGGAATATCCTGCCGCTTTTCAAGCAGATCCCGTACTCTGTCCCGCAGCTTCTCATTGGTGAAGGACTCCGCGATCATGATCAGACCGCATAGTTCCTGAGAAAACATCAGCTCATATATATTGTTTTCTAAATCGAGTGACTGATCGTATTCGTAGGAATTATAAATATTGGAAAAAACAACAATTCTCTGTCTGAGCGCCTGTCCCTCAGCAATGACGCCTTTCATGATCTGGCGCTGTTCGATGCTGTTGACTTCAGCAGCGATGACGCCGATAAACCGTTTCTCAGTCATGCTCATGGGAACTCCCCCCTTATTTTCTGATTCTATTATAAAATAGTTTTTTGCATTTGTCAAGTGAAAAATCATCATTTCGTCAATAAAATATTCATTTTTTACATTGTACCGCAAAAATACCGCGTACAGCATGCAGCTGCACGCGGATGATCGTCAAATCAACTTAAAAAATCATTCAGAGAGGGTTTCAATCCGAGTAATCAAGGCATCAAGCCAAAAACTTATGCCTTCTCAAAATCGGTCACCTGACCGGTCAGATACTTCGTGTACCAGACAACGTCGGCAACGGTCACATTGCCGTCCTGATTGACATCGGCTGCAAGCTCTGCCGCCTCAGAGTCAAACTTCTCAGTCAGGACACCGCGCTTTGCAAGGACAAGATCCACTGCATTGATGATGCCGTCATCATTGATATCGCCGAGCGTGAACTTCACTTCCGCCTTTGCGGGACCGTCGATCTTTGTGCCTTCCGGCGCACCGATCATCTCGTCCACAAAGAAGCTCGTGGTGCTGTCATCGGTCTCGATGTAAATGGTCATGTTGGAAGCGCCTTCCGGAATCTGGAACGCCTCGTTCTTGAGCTGTGTCCACTCGCCCTTCTTGACGGTCTCCGTTGCGATCTTGGTATACTGCACTTCACCGGAAGCATCATCATACTGAAGCGTGAAATGGAATTTGTCAGTCGGTTCGCCCTCGGTGTAAAGTACATCCGCGCTGAAGCTGTAGGTCTCGCCGGGCTTGAACTTGGATGCGCTCAGCGAATGCATGGCGCCCTGCCACGATGCTTCACGGGCATAGCAGGAAAGCGATTTTTCGCCCTCATACTTTTCAGCGGTCGCGGTCGAAACAGAGCAGCCGCCTCTGCCGGAGAAGCCTTCCGCATTCTTTTCAAAAGTATAGTGGAAGATGTAGCCGTTCGGATCCGGCTCTTCCGGTACGAAAGAAGCGTTCGGCGTGTTGAAGTCCGCCCGCTCATAATCGAAGTAGTCAATATCCGCATATCCGCCGGTCGATTTGGTCGGATAGCTGTAGATTGCGCTGCGGTAGCCGGTGAACAGCTTGAGGTCATAGCTCATGCTGAGCGTATCACCGATCTTCTTCCAGTTGCTGCCGTCCGTCGAATAGAAGAAGTTTGCCTTGTCAATGTTATTGGAAACATTGTAGTTGCTGACTGTTGCGAAGGTGAACTCGACCTTGAGGTAAACCTCTTTGCCGCTGAGATTTTCCTGCGCAATAATCTGATCCTTGCTGTTGCCGACTTCGCTGCCGCTGTTGCGTGCCATATAAACCTTGCGGCTGCCGTCATCTGCGATATACACGCCGACATTGCCGTACTTGAGCTGGAATGCAGAAAGTCCTGCATAATCGCCGACCTTCATGCCGGATGTGTCAAGCTTGATCACGCTGGAGCAGGCAGGTCCCTCTGTACGCATGGTCAGAGAGTTACGCGCCCACAGGATATTGCTCGCGATCGTCGAATTGTGCAGACGCAGATAACCCGGGCGCTCTGTCACAGACCACGATTTGTCATCCGGATTGTGATTCCACTGCCACTCGAGCATCAGATCGTTGGAATCATATTCAAATTCGTCATCCTTTGCAAGGACGGCGCCCATATACTCATCCGGTCCTTCCAGTGTGGTCGGTGCCTTGCCGTTGACGCCGAGGATCGGCCAGTCATTCTGCCATGTACACGGCACAAGAACCGGCACACGTCCGACAGCGCCGTGATCCTGGAACATCAGACCGTACCACTTGCCGTCAGGCGTATCGACAATGCCGCCCTGTGCAACGCCTGCGCTGTAAGTGCCGAGGCCGGAATTGAGAATCTCCTTGCCCTCGTAGCTGCCGGTCAGGTTCTTGGAGCGGTAACAGAGCTCGATACGCGGCTTGCCGCCCGGCCATGCGATGACAAATACATAGTACCAGCCGTTGATCTTCTGGATGTGCGAGCCTTCGCCTGCAAGTCCGCTCAGACCGGTCTTGAACAGTGTTTTGTCCACGCCGCCCTGCTTGAAATTCGTCATCTCGGAATTCAGTTCCTTGATCTTGATCTCACCGCCGCCGCCGTAGACGAGGTAGTTTCTGCCGTCATCGTCAAACAGCATCGAGGCATCGTGATACATGCCGTTAATCTCACTGCGGGTCCAGTCGCCGCTTTCGATATCAGTTGTTTTATAGATGTAGGATTTGCCGGAGCCGTAGCTGCCGAAGAACACATAGAACGTGCCGTCATGGTAGCGCAGACTTGTCGCCCACTGTCCGTGCGCGTAGTCATGCTTGCCGTTGCGCAGGTTCTGCACATCGCCGTCCGCGTATTTGTCAAAGACATAACCGCAGATCTCCCACGAGAACAGATCCTTTGACTTCATGATCGGGGCACCCGGCGAGAAGAACATCGTTGTGCTGACCATATAATATGTATCGTCAACGCGGATAATGTCATCATCCGGAACATCCGAATAGATGAACGGGTTTGCGATGGTTGTAGCTGCCGCAGCAGGCAGAGCCTGGAACAGGTTTGGTACAGCTGTTGCCATGGAAAGCATACAAGCTGACGCCGTCAGTGCGGAAATCAAGCGCTTTTTTTTCATGATTATCAATCCCCTTAAAATAAAATAGCCCAATTGTGGATGTTTTTCGGCAGAATACACTGCTCTTTTTTATTTATCATATCAAAAAATATATAGTATCGCAATATCAAATCTGCATATTCTGTGGACAAAATACAGCTTTCTGACAACTTTCCGGCTCAAACCGTACATCATAACGGTCAAAAGCATACAAGTTGTCAGTACAAACAGGACAGATTAAACGGAATCTGATTGTGCAAGTATAGCGAAAATGGCCATTTATTTCTTTGTTTTATCCATATAATCTGCAAAATGTGTATTGTTTTTTGTCCGCACATCCGGTACAATAAAGACAACGGATACCATATTTCTGCGGTGTGAGCTGTATTGGAATTTGCACTCCCCTTCGTGCGGATACCGTACAGACTCACCGTGAATATGGCATCAGTGTTCGGCAAGTTGAATTGAAAAAATCATGCTTAGGGGGAAACTTATGAAACGCAAACGTTTATGTGCGGCACTGACCGCAGTGGTTTGTACTGCTGCAATGATGTCAGTCATGCCGATGCAGGGCGTACAGGCATCTGCGCTTGTACAAAACGATTTTGAAGTCACCTTCGGCGGCTGGTATGCTGAGTCTCCGGATCAGTCCGCAGACCTGACCGCTGCAGAGGGCATCGGCTTCGACGGATCCCGTGCTTTGAAGATCGTCGGCAGAACCTCTCCGGCAGACGGTGCAGTCTCCGAAAAGGATCTCTACCTCACCGGCGGCAGACGCTATGACTACTCCGTCCGCGTCTTTGCTGAGAACGATCAGCACTTCAAGCTCTCGCTCCTCGTTGAGGACATCAAGACCGGCGAACAGACGGTCAAGGTGCTCGATGAGAAGGACGTCAAGGGCGGCGAGTGGGCAACGCTCAGCGCATCCTACAAGGCACCGGAAAATTCCAAGTCTTTCAAACTGACTATTACGACCGATACAACTGATGACTTCTATTTTGATGATGTCACGGTTACCGGCAGGCAGGAGCTGGTCGCATCCGCTGCGGAACAAGGTCTGAAGGATATGCTCGTGAACTACGGCATCCGTTCGGGCAACATTCTCAATGGCTCTACGATCAACGATACCGGCATCAAGAACATTCTCCTGAAAGACTGCAACGCAATCGAGTGCGAGAATGAAACAAAGCCGGATGCAACACTCGTTCAGAGCGGCTCCACCGATACCAATATTCAGGTTCGTGACTCCAGCTTCGCAAAGATCGCTGACTGGTGTGCACAGAACGGTCTGGGCTTCCGCGGCCATACAATGGTCTGGCACTCCCAGACACCTGAGTGGTTCTTCAAGCAGAACATGGGCAGCAACTCCGGCAGCTATGTCAGTGAGTCTGTCATGAATCAGCGCCTTGAGAGCTACATCAAGAACATGTTTAACCTCTACAAGACCAAGTATCCAACCCTGAACCTTTACGCATACGACGTCTGCAACGAGTGCATGAACGACTCGAACGGCGGTCCGCGCAACAAGGGCTACGGCAACGGTGCTTCTCCGTGGGTTTCCGTTTACGGCGACAACCACTTTATTGATCAGGCTTTCAAGTATGCAAGAATGTACGCTCCAAAGAACTGCCACCTCTTCTATAATGATTATAATGAGTATGCATCCTTCAAGCGTGACGCGATCCTGACGACCGCAAAACGCATCAAGGCTGCCGGCAACCTCGACGGCGTCGGCATGCAGTCTCATATCAATGCAAACGCAAGCGACGGCTGGTCCGGTGAAAGCCAATACCTCACCGCTATGAAGATGTATCTCGAAGCCGGTCTTGAGCTTCAGATCACCGAGCTCGATATCAGCACAGACGGCGGCAAGTACTCCCTTGATCAGCAGGCAAACAGATACAAGAACATCCTGAAGGCTTGTATCGACTGGAACTCTGATGCTTCCCATCAGTCAAGAGTCACCCTGTTCCAGGTCTGGGGTCCGAATGACGGTCACTCCTGGGTTGGTACAGACAAGGCGACCGGCAGACCGAATGAACCGCTGCTTTACACCAGCAGCAATCAGCCGAAGGCTGCTTACACTGCTCTGACTTCTCTCGTTCCGAAGCCTTGGGGCGACGGCACAAAGTTCTCCGATGACTTTGAAATCAAGGAGCCGGAGCTCGATGCAGACGGCTACTGGTTCCACTACACCTTCGAGAACGGTGTCGATGGCTTCGCAGGCCGTGCTGCTACTGCGGAATCCTCCAGTGCAGAAGCTTACAAGGGCAGCAAGTCCCTTGCAGTCACCGGCAGAACCGATACATGGAACGGCGCTGAGATGTCTCTCCCGTCCAACATCTTCAAGGCGGGCGAAAGCTACAGCTTCAGCGCAGTTGTCAAGTACACCGACGGCGGCGATTCCGAACCGTTCCACTTCACAATCTCTTACAACGACGGCACCGAGA
>CAMKLV010000101.1:0-9431 GCA_946413695.1 uncultured Ruminococcus sp.
ATGACAAAAATCCTGCGCATCTATTCTTCAAGATTTAATTGGTACATCAATAACAGGCGGGAGGAACACGGCGGATGGAAAATTTTGCAGACCTGACAGGGTTCTATACGCTGCTCTGGATCATCCTGCTGCCCGCAGCTCTGGTGCTGCGGATCGGGAAAAAGATCGCCGGACGAAAGGGCAGGGAAATACTTGCTGACCGTTTGGGCAGGATCAGCCGCATCTGTGCAGTCATCGGTGCGGCGGCGGTGCTGCTTTCAGCATTCTCGCTGATGGGCGGCATGTCTGCGTATTTCGGCAGCGGACACTGAATAAACGGATACATATTTTCGCTTTGAAGGAGGACATTCTTCATGCTGATCTCGAAATTTGATACAACGGATATAGAGAAGAAAATCGCAGATTTTGAAAGCAAACACGGCATTTCACTGCCGGAGCAGTACCGCGGCTTCATGCTGAAATACAACGGCGGAGATACGCCGGAAACCGATTTCAAGTGCAAACGGACATCCTCGGATGTGCGCGCTTTCTTCGGCATCGGCTGCGATGATTATTACAGCTTTGAGAATCTGTTTGAGAAGGTGCTTGCGTGGTCCGATCCGCTCCCGAAATACATCAAAAAAGGCTTTTTCCCGATTGCGGAGGATTCCTACGGCAACTATATTCTCATCGGGATTTCAGAGGAAAATAACGGTCAGATATTTTTTGCCGATCATGAGAAAGGCGGACGCAGAAAGCTCCTGACAGATGACTTTGCCGGATTCATTCGCTCGTGTACAACCGGAGAAATCGACCTTTCCGATATTGAAACGCCGGAGGCGAAGGAACAGCGCATGATCGCGGAGGGGAAAGGTGATCGCATCAATGATTTTATCCGAAAGATTTGGAAGGATAACTACGAATTGTACAGCAATCTGCATCCGGAGGAAGTTGTATTGTAATCTCCGGATACCCGCATAATTTGAAATACAGAGGTGCATCATGATGAGAGAAAGCGGAATACTGCTGCCGGTCTCGGCGCTGCCGTCCAAGCACGGCATCGGAAAGCTCGGGCAGGCAGCCTATGATTTTGTCGATTTTCTGTGCAGCGCGGGCTGTCACTACTGGCAGGTGCTGCCGCTGACACCGACCAGCTACGGCGATTCGCCCTATCAGTCGCCCTCGTGCTTTGCGGGCAACCCGTATCTGATCGACTTTGATATCTTAGCGGACCGCGGCTGGCTGTCCCACGCGGACTATGACGGCATCGCGTGGGATTCCGATCCGGAGGCGATCGACTATGAGCTGCTCTGGCGGCAGGTCATGCCTGTGCTGCGGATTGCGTATCAGAATTTTGCAAAGCGCAAGCCCGCGGCATTCAAAAAGTTCTGCACGGAGCAGAAGGCATGGCTTGCGGACTATGCGCTGTTCATGGCGCTCAAGGATGCGCATGAGGGCAGAGCGTGGGACGAATGGGAGCCCGAACTGCGCCTCTGCAAGCGGGATGCGGTCATGGCGGCGCGGAAGGAATACCGCACCGAGATCGAATTCTGGCAGTTTGTGCAGTTCTGCTTCTTTGCGCAGTGGGATTCGCTCAAGCAGTATGCCAATCAGAAGGGCATCCGCATCATCGGCGATATCCCGATCTATGCGGCATTCGACAGCGCAGAGGTCTGGGCAAAGCCGAAGCTCTTTCAGCTTGATGCGGAGAAAAAGCCCGTCGCTGTGGCAGGCTGTCCGCCCGATTGCTTTGCCGTGACCGGTCAGCTCTGGGGCAATCCGCTCTGGAACTGGGCGGGCATGGCAAAGGACGGCTATGCGTGGTGGCTCGGGCGCATCGGCTTTACGCTGCGGCTCTATGACGTTGTCCGCATCGACCATTTTCGCGGATTCGAGCGCTACTACGCGATTCCTTACGGCGCGGAGACCGCCGAGCACGGCAAATGGGTCAAGGGTCCGGATTTTGCACTCTGGAAAGCCGCAAAGGCGGCATTCGGCGAGATGAATGTCATTGCGGAGGATCTCGGCAATATCACGCCGGCGGTCATCCGTCTGCTGAAACGCACCGGATTTCCGGGCATGAAGGTCATGCAGTTTGCGTTTGACAGCGATGCGGAAAATCCCTATCTGCCGCATAATTTTGAGACATCGAACTGTGTCTGCTACACCGGCACGCATGACAATCACACGCTGCGCGGCTGGGTCAAGAGCAATACCGATGAGACGAATGCCTATGCGATGCGCTATCTCGGCGTGAAGAAGCCGAAGAAGCTCCCGAAGGCGGTGCTGCGCGCGGCATGGCGCTCGACCGCAAAGATCGCGATTGCGCCGTTTCAGGATTTCGTCAACGCGCCGCCCTCTGACCGCATCAATACGCCCTCGACACTCGGCGGCAACTGGATCTACCGCACCGATGCATCCGAATTTACACCGAAGCTCGCTGCGAAAATCCGCGAGATGAATGAGACATACGGCAGACTGAATCTGACAGAGGAACAGCCTGCAGATGCGCAGAAAGAATGACGGCATCAACGCATACCGAATTGTGTATGCGATTATGTAAATAAATAGAAAACAATAGAAAAACGGAGCCGGTTCAATCTGTGTGCTGAGAGAACGCAATACGCAAATAATTTAAGAATAGGAACTGAAAAGAGTCAGCGCTTTACAGCAGATTGGTTCCTGGACGGCTATAGAAAAACGGCAGTCGGCACTGCCGACCGACCGATGGAGGTTATTATAATGAGAACAGCAGCAATTTTCAGCGACCGGATGGTCCTGCAAAGAGAGAAACCGATTAAGATCTGGGGCGACGGAAAGGACGGCAGAACCGTGACTGTCACGCTCTGCGGTCACACCGCCTCGGATACCGTGCGTGACGGAAAATGGTGCGTCACGCTGCCGCCGATGCCTGCCGCGGAGCATCTGACGATGACGATCCGCAGCGGCGCGGTTGAAATCCTTTACCGCGAGATTTCGCTCGGCGAGGTCTGGCTCTGCGGCGGACAGAGCAACATGGAGTTTGAAATCAAGGACGAGCTCAACGGTCAGGCGCTGCTCGAATCCCTGACGCCCGACTGCGGCGTGCGCTTCTACTACACTCCGAAGCAGCGTATGATCGACGCAGACTTCGAGAAAACTGAGCGCAATACCGCGTGGAATGAGGCGACGCCCGAGGCGGCGAAAGCGTGGTCGGCGGTCGGACTCTATTTTGCGCTGGAGCTGCATCAGAAGCTCGGCGTCACTGTCGGTCTGATCGGCTGCAACTGGGGCGGAACGTCCGCATCTGCGTGGGTTTCGCGCGATGTCCTCGAAGCGGATGCGGCACTGCACGCCTATCTTGAGGACTATGACAGCGCCGTTGCCGGAAAGACCGATGCGGAGCTCATCGCTGCCTATGATGATTACATGGCGTATCAGGATCAGTGGTGGCAGGCGTATTCCCGCCTGCTCGAACAGCATCCGGAGACGCCGTGGGATGAGGCACTGAAGATCGTCGGCAAGTCGAAATATCCCGGGCCGATGGGTCCGAAAAACGAGAACCGTCCCTGCGGGCTCTATCAGACGATGCTGCAGAGAGTCTGCCCCTACACGCTGCGCGGGTTCCTCTATTATCAGGGCGAATCGGACGATCACCGCCCCGATACCTATGAAACACTGCTGACGGCGCTGATCGGCTGCTGGCGCCGCGACTGGGATGAGCCCGAACTGCCGTTCCTCAATGTGCAGCTTCCGATGCACCGCTCCGCCTATGATCCCGATTACAAGCACTGGTGCAGAATCCGCGAGGCGCAGGCGCGTGTCTACCGCAAGCTGCGCAATACCGGTCTTGCCGTGCTGACAGACTGCGGCGAGTTCGACAATATCCACCCGAAAGAGAAGGCGACCGTCGGGCACAGACTGCTGCTGCAGGCGATGTGCGAGGTCTATCACAAAATGCCGCGTGCAAAGGCATCCGCGCCGATGTTCCGCGCCGGTTATCCGCAGGGGAGCAGCTTTGTCATCCGGACAGAAAACGCCGCGGAGGGCTTCCGCCTGACCGGTGAAGCGGTCGGATTTGAGCTCGCGGGCGCTGACGGGGTCTTTTATCCGGCGGCGGCTGCCTTTGCGCCGGACTGCATCACGCTGGCTGCAAAGGAGGTCGCAAAGCCCGCATATGCGCGCTATGCGTGGACAAATTACATGGAGGTCACGGTTTACGGCATGAACGGTCTGCCGCTGGCGCCGTTCCGCACCGATCATTTTGCGCTGGGGCAGGAGATCAGCGCGGAAAAGAAAAATCTGCCTTCTGCATCCATGGAGTGAGTGCATCCTGCGCCGGATTCTGCAAATGCTGCAAAATATACATCGAATCTTGCTAAAAAATGCAAAGAAACTTGACAATCACGGGAAAACGCGGTATAATATAATGTAACTCTCTATCAAAAATCATCTCCGGATTCCGGAGAGAAAGGCGTTTGCGATGAAGCGTTTGAAGAAACAAACCATGCAGAAGGATTCTGCCGCATCCGGTGAGAACACGCAGCAGAGGGGATATCTCTTTGCAGGACTGATGCTCCTTGCCGGTATCGTGGTCGCGCTGATCTCTGCTGCGGTGCACCGCAGTCAGTCGGGACAGCCGGTGCTTGCCGCCGCTCCCGATTATGTGACCGACCGTCTGACCATGTGGGCAGGGGCGGAAATCCCTTCACCGTATTCGTTCCTCTATAAGCGCACGAGCATTCTGGTGGACAGCGCACGGTATCTCGAAATCCCGAACACCACTGAGGTCGGCGATCACAATGTCTCGATTCTCGTGCAGCTCAAGGACGGCACCGCACGTACCGAGAACTCCGTTCTGACGGTGCAGGAATCCGTCATGAGCATGGAGGCGGGCACGGTCAGCACGGTTGAGGAGCTGCTTGGCGAGAGCTTTGCCGGTGCAACGGTCGATCCGCCGCTTTCGGATTTCACCGAGATCGGCAGCTATTCCGTGACGGTCACACTGAACGGCAATCAGATTCCGTTCAAGCTGCGCGTGCAGGATACCACGCCGCCGACGGCAGAGCTCCGGCAGGGTATGACATTCTTCCTCAATCAGGAGGTTAATCCGGAGGATTTTGTCATCAGCTGCTCGGATATGTCTCCGGTTGAATATTACTTCTCCGAGGAGCCGCTGACCGTGACGCAGGGCACCAAGTCGCTCCAGATTATTCTGGTCGATGCGGCGGGCAACACACAGACCTATGACGTCTCCTACAGTGTCTCCGGCGACGGCGAGGTTCCGGTCTTCAAGGGGCTCGGCACAATGCATACGGTTGCCGGTGTGCCGGTTGATTATCTCTACAATGTACAGGCTGTGGACAGCGTGGACGGCGTCCTTGAGGCGACTGTCAGCGAGCCGCCCGGATTCAACATCAATACGCCGGGTACATACAACATCACCTATACTGCAACGGATTCCGCAGGCAATATCGGCACGCAGAAGGCTGAACTGCAGGTGCTCTCCGGCTATGACAACGCAAGCACACTCTCCACGGATGACATCATGCGCATGGGTCAGCGTATCATCAATGATCTTGCAAAGACAACATCGCCGGTTGATCAGAAGGCGTTTGCTCGCGCGATCTTCGACTATGTCAAGACGCATATCAATTATGTCAACGGCAACAACAAGGATGACTGGCAGGTCTCCGCGGTCGATGCGCTGACGCTCGGATACGGCGATTCCGCCTGCTACTACGGTCTCTCAAGACTGCTGCTGACCTGCGCAGGCTACGATAACATGATGGTCGGACGGCAGAATCCGAACGCAAATGCTGAGGAGACGGAAGAAGGCGCGCAGACATGGTATGCACCGCACTTCTGGAATCTTGTCCGCGTCAACGGCGCATGGTATCACTTTGATGCATGCCCCTACTGCGGCGGCAACGATTTCTTCCTCTGGACCGATGCGCAGATCGACAATTTCTCCGCGCTGAACGGAAATTGCTTCGAGCGTGACAAGAGTCTCTATCCCGGAACACCGGGCTGATATATAGAAAATAGAGAAATATAAAAACAAAGGATATGGGTATGGGAATTTTTCGGAAGACCGCTGCGGATAAGGTCAGATACCGCAACAAGGACCGCGTTGAGCGCGGTGAGTTCCGCGGGAGCGAAATCGCGGAGCTCGAAATGCCGGCGACCATCCGGATCGTCGGTGAAAGTGCATTCCGCGAGTGCAGAAACCTCAGGCGCGTTTCGCTTTCCAATACGCTTTGTGAGCTTGGCGCCTATGCATTCCGCGACTGCGACATGATGGAAAACATTTTGATGCCGGGTGAAATGCGCTATCCGGACGGCAGTGCCGGTATGATCGGCATCGGCTGCTTTGAGGGCTGCGGTCTCCTGCGCGAGATCGTCATTCCCGAGGGCATCGCCGTCATTGATGCGAATGCGTTTCACAACTGTGCGGCGCTGGAATCTGTGACGCTGCCGCGGTCGCTGCGTGCGATCCGGAGCGGCGCCTTTGCAGGCTGTGCAAGACTCAAAACACTCAATGCGCCGGTTCTGCCGGATCTGATCGCGCTGGACGCATTCCGCGATACACCGCAGCAGGAGCGCATCCTCAGCCAGCGCAAGCCCGTCCTGACGATTATGCATACATCGTCCTTCGGGCTGCCGGAGATCTTTCAGTTCTCCGCATCTGCGCATCTCATCGGCACGGAGCAGACCGACGGCAATATGTCTGTGATGCTCGATGCCTGCGACGAAACCCGCATCTGCTTCCGCATCACGCAGTATAAACATGCGGGCGGCAGCCATATTGTCCCGTTCAACACCCCGACACGCCTTTTCTATGAGGAGTATGACTGTCAGGGCAGAACCGGACTGCAAAAGGAAGAAATCGTCGCATCCTATCGCTGAAACCAAGCCGCAGGATTTCTGATTCCGATCAGAGATGCTGCGGCTGTCTTTATATCGGAGAACAATTCCTGCACAAAGGAGATATTATGCTGTATAAACGATTCACATTGCCGCTGCTGCTTGCTGCCGCAGCATTCATGATGACAGCCTGTCAGCGTGCGGACGGTTCACTTCCGGAGAATCCGGTTATTTTTCAGAACGAAACATTTATCAATCCTGCGGATCAGAATGATACGTATTTTTCGGTCACATATCAGGACAGAATCTATATTCCATACGGCAAGCCGGCAGAGGGCGGCGTAGACGCTGATGCGATCGGAAGCTGTCTGGGCTATCAGATGCAGGATGGCGTCGAGGATCAAAACATGCGCTTTTACACGCTCGCAGGTGATGAAGATACCGTTTTTCTGATGCGCAAATACGTCGGGGGGATTATGGATCAGCCTGTATTTTTCCGCGCAGTCGATACGAAAGCGAAGAATATCACGGTGCCTGCGTATGTTGAGCCGGATCATGACGGGCTGTTCTGGACGGATCTCAATGTGGCGGATCCGGCAAGACTTGACGAACTGAGAGCGCAGTATCCCGAATATTTTGAGCTGTCATCATTCAAGGGCATCGAGATTTATGTCTGGGAAACGGCGGCTGACTCATATCAGTGCGGACTGATGAGCGGGACGAACCGCAATAAGACGGATTCGGAAATCGCATCACTCAAGCCGCTGACGATTGATGATGCAAAGCTGATTCTGGATTCGCTCGGCGTGCCGGAAGCTGACCGGATAGTGATACCCGTGGTGCAGAAGAATTCCGGTTATGCGTATGAGACCGACGATGCATACCGGGAAAAGGTGCAGAAGCTCTTTGATGAATGACTTTTCTCAGAAAGGTACTTGCAAATTTCGGCAAAATGTGCTATACTAAAATGTAGTTTATCATGAAAGGCGGATTTGGAATGCTGCTGACATTCAAACGGCTGCGCGAGGGCGCGAAGATCCCTGTGCGCGCGACAGAGGCAAGTGCGGGGATGGATCTTTCGGCGTCTCTGACGGAACCGGTTGAGATCCCGCCGCATGAGATTCGCCTGATCCCCACCGGACTTGCCGCCGCACCGGCGCGCAGCGATGTCATGCTGATGCTCTGTGCGCGCTCCGGTCTTGCGTCAAAGCACGGCATCGGAATGGCAAACGGCGTCGGGATTGTCGATGCGGATTATCGCGGAGAAATCTGCGTGCCGCTGATCAATCAGAGCGATGTGCCCTTTACCATCACGGACGGTCTGCGGATCGCACAGCTGATTGTTGTCCCCGTGATTTTGCCGGAGATCGCGGAATCCGATATCCTGCCCGAGACTGACCGCGGCAGCGGCGGCTTCGGCTCGACCGGCACCTGAACCAGATACAGAAAAACAGTAGAACATGAAAAAGAAAGGAAGTCACTATGAAAAATAAGCTCATCTATCTGCTGCTGATTATTCTTGCGGTGGTCTTTGGCTATCTGCTCGGACTGCTCTGCGCCGGCATGGACGAACCGATGATCTCGTGGCTCGGCACAAGCCTGAATTTCAGTCTGGAGCCGACAACGGTCGATATGCACGCATTTGCGCTGACATTCGGTCTTCGACTTGCAATCAATCCGATTCAGATTTTGTTTATTCTGCTTGCCATTGTGCTTGCACCGAAGGTCGCAGCTTCGATCAAATAATGCATTCATCACAGTATCGCGGAGCACTTGCTTTGCGATACTGTTGTTTTTGAGGAGGGCTCACGTATGATGCGCTGGGAAACGCATGTCCACACAAAAGAGGGGAGTGCCTGCGCGACGGCTTCGGCGGCGGATATGGCGCGCGGCTGCAAAAAGGCGGGCTATGACGGCATGTTCGTCACGGATCATTTTTATCACGGGAACACCTCGGTTGACCGTTCGCTGCCGTGGGCGGAATGGGTGCGGCAGTTCTCGCTCGGCTATTATCACGCAAAGGAGACCGGCGACAAAATCGGGCTGCGCGTCTGCTTCGGTTGGGAGTACAGCTGGGACGGCAATGACTTTCTCACCTACGGGCTGCCGCCTGAATGGCTGCTTGCGCATCCGGAGACGATCACCGCTGAGCCGCTGGAATATCTCAAAATGATCCGTCTGGCGGGCGGCTGCATTGTCCATGCGCATCCGTTCCGCGAGGAGGCATATGTGCCCTATATCAAGCTGGTGCCCGGGCGCGTGGACGGCGTTGAGGTCTTTAACGGCGGCAATCACCGGCAGGAGTACAATGACCGTGCCCGCTGGTATGCCGAAAGCTACGGGCTGCCGCAGACTTCCGGCTCGGATACACACTGGGCGGATATGTTCGTCGGCGGCATTTTGACCGAGCAGGAGATCACATGCACCGAGGATTATCCCGCGGTTGTGCGCAGCGGCATCTCCGGTCTGATTCTCCCGTGATTTGAGCGGTATCTCCGATGGATCAAAAATGGGGGCTGCTCGCCCCCAAACCCCTCGCTGGGGTCATTGACCCCAGACCCCATTTTGTTATTCACTTTTCACTTTTCTCTATTCACTATTCACTC
>CAMKLV010000102.1:0-9343 GCA_946413695.1 uncultured Ruminococcus sp.
CTTTGCGAAAGCACCCTTTTACGTCATGTGCGCATTGCTGTCTGTTCTCTCATGCGGTGCCATGCGATCATGCGAATACGCCGCCGCTTTGCGAAAGCACCCTTTTACGCCATGTGCGCATTGCTGTCTGTTCTCTCATGCGGTGTCATGCGAAAATGCGAATACGCCGCCGCTTTGCGAAAGCACCCTTTTACGTCATGTGCGCATTGCTGTCTGTTCTCTCATGCAGTGCCATGCGATCATGCGAATACGCCGCCGCTTTGCGAAAGCGCCCTTTTACGTCATGTGCGCATTGCTGTCTGTTCTCTCATGCGGCGCCATGCGATAATGCGAATACGCCGCTGCTTTGCGAAAGCGCCCTTTTACGTCATGTGCGCATTGCTGTCTGTTCTCTCATGCAGCGTAATGTGGTAATGCGAAATACGAAGCCGAAACAGAACATGCTTTGTTTTCGGAGCGGTTCTGCATCAGCTTTAGAAAGCACATGCGCTGCAAAGAGTAAGTGCCCGGAATCAGCATGGTTCTTCGGCAGCTATAGAAAATAGGAGCCGGGCACTGCCCGGAAGGAGCCGGGTAGTGCCCGGGAAGGAGTAAATACAATGGATACCACAGCACTTGCAAATCTCTTGTTCCCCGATATCACAAAAACCATCGGGGATTATGAAACGATCTATCCGCCGCGTGACCTGCCGGAAGGCGCTGTTGTCACGCGCATTGCACCGAGCCCCACGGGATTTGTGCATCTTGGCAACCTCTACAACGCGATCGGTGAGCGCCTTGCCCACCAGACCGGCGGCGTGTTCTATCTCCGTATTGAGGATACCGACCAGAAGCGCGAGGTCGAGGGAGCGGTCGAGGCTGTCATCGACGCGATGACATTCTACGGCGTTCACTTCGATGAGGGCGCAACCGCCGACGGCGAAACCGGCGCTTACGGCCCCTACCGGCAGCGTCAGCGCAAGGAGCTCTATCAGACCGTTGCAAAGCAGCTTGTGCTGCGCGGTCTTGCCTATCCCTGCTTCTGCACCGAGGATGACCTCAAGGCGATGCATGAGCAGCAGGAGGCTGCAAAGGAGAATTACGGCTACTACGGCAAATACGCAATCTGGCGCGACCGCTCCATTGAGGAAATCGAAGCAGAGCTGAAAAAGGGCACCGAATGGGTGCTGCGCTTCCGCTCCGAGGGCGATCCGGAGAACATGATCCCCGTGCAGGACGGCATCCGCGGCGAGCTGAAGGTGCAGGAGAACTACACTGATTTTGTTCTGCTCAAATCCGACGGCATCCCGACCTATCACTTTGCACATGTCTGCGACGATCACTTCATGCGCACAACGCATGTCATCCGCGATGAAAGCTGGCTTGCAACGCTGCCGATCCATGTGCAGCTCTTTGATACACTCGGCTGGCAGAGACCCATCTACTGCCACACCGCAACGCTCATGAAGATGGACGGCGCCTCCAAGCGCAAGCTCTCCAAGCGCAAGGATCCCGAGCTCGCACTCTCCTATTACAGAGAGGCCGGATTCCCGCAGGAGGCAACATGGCTCTATCTGCTGACCGTGCTCAACAGCAACTTCGAGGAGTGGCATCTTGCCAATCCGGATGCGGATTCCCGCGAGTTCACATTCTCGCTCGAGAAGATGAGCACCTCGGGCGCGCTGTTTGATTTGGAAAAGCTTGACAATATCTGCAAGGAATATCTTTCGCGCAAACCGGCAGACTTTGTATATGAAGGGCTGCTGCAGTGGGCAAAGGAATATGACACCGCCCTCGCAGAGCGCATGACCGCAAAGGCGGATTTCTACAAGGCGGCAATCAATGTCGGCAGAGTGAGCGAGAAGCCCCGCAAGGATTACGGAAGCTGGTCGGCGGCGGCAAAGTTCCTCGCGTTCTATGATGCGGAGACATTTGCAATTGAGGACGGCTGCCCCGAAAATGCATCCGGCGAGATGAAGGCGGAAATTCTCAGCCGCTACATGGAGACGCTCGATTTTGCCGACATGCAGGAGGCGTGGTTTGCAAAGGTCAAGGAGATCACCGAGGCGCTGGGCTATGCCGCACAGCCGAAGAAATACAAGAAAAATCCGGAGCTTTACAAGGGCAGCATTGTCGATGTGACAAACCTGCTGCGCGTCGCGCTGACGGGACATCAGAATGCGCCGGATATCTGGGAGATCAGTCATGTGCTCGGCGAGGAGGAAACCCGCCGCCGCCTGACTGCCTACAGAGATGCCTGAGAAAAAACGCCGGAAAATCGGGCTTTCGATCTTTCTGGCGGTGCTGATTCTGCTGCATGCGGCGCTGATCCTTGCGCTGCAGTCGCAGCGGTTCGCGGACTGGTACTGCGGTGAGGCTGTACCGCGGATCGCAAATGCGGTCGGCGGCGTCATGAGCCTGATTCCGACGGCGGTCTGTGAGATCTGTATCGCGGCGCTTGTGTGCTGCGGTGTGATCCTTGTGATTCTGCTGATCCTGCTGATCTTTCTGCGAAAGCGCGAAGGCTACCGCAGATTTGTCGCGGGATGCTGCGGGCTTGCAATGGTCTTTGCGGTCATCGGGATCGGCGGCGAGCTGATCTACGATGCCGCCATGATGCGCAGCACGCCTGTCGGGCAGCAGCAGACACATGATTTCGAGGAGCTGACGGCGCTGTGGAATCTGACCATGACGCAGATCAACACCCTGAGCACCGCGGTTGACCGCGATGAAAACGATCACTTCATTCACCGCAGCGACAGCGAAATCCGGACGGCGATTGATGCTTCGCGCTTAAAGCTTGCGGCGGAGTATCCGCGCTTTCAGTATGCAAAGCCGCCTGTGCCGAAGACCTCGGTATTCTCGGCGGTTGTCTCAAAATTCGGCGACGATGCCTATTTCATCGAGCCGTGGTTTGAGACCGTGTTCACGATCAGGGCGCAGAACCGCGGCACTTATCCGAGCATTTTTGCGCATGAGTACAGCCACTACTGCGGCTATTACCGCGAGGATGAGGCAAATTTCTTTGCACATCTGCTCAGTACGCAGAGTGATGATCTGAATGTGCAGTATGCAGGCTGGATGGACATTATGAACCGTGTATGGAATGCGATCGAGCTTGATTTCTTCGGGCATAAGCCGACGGATGCAGAGCGTGACAATCCCGAATATCAGGCGTACTGCGATTCGCTCGTGGACTATGATCTCTGGCTGTATGTCGGCGACCGCACCGGCAACTATGAGCGGTTCCATGCGGAGCGCGGCGAAGAAAATGTTGTTGACGAATACAGAAAAGAGCCCGAGCTGCCGAAAGCCGCTGCCGATCTGATTCAGAAGCAGGGGCAGAAGCATTTTGAGCATCTGCAGGCGCATCTCGGCGCACATTATTATGACGGCGTTGTGCAGCTGCTGCTTGATTATTATGCCGATCAGCTCGAACCCTACAGGACGGAAAATCTATCAATTGAAAAGGAGTAAATCCCAATGGACAGAAGTGTTTTGATCCCCGAAAAAGGCCCCGTGATGTGCGTGCACTGCAATGTGCAGATGAAGCGTGTCAAGGTGGAGGAATGGGCACCGACCAATGTACTGCTCAAGCAGCTGCAGAAGATCGCGGACCACACCGGCGTGCGCATCTACCACTGCAAATCCTGCGGCAAGGTCGAATTCTTCCGGTGAATCCGCGGTATCACGATATCATCTGCGCGCGCCCCGGTGCAAAGACGGCAGTTCTGCTGCTGCACGGCATCCTGAGCGCGCCGCAGTTCTTTGATTTCCTGCTGCCGGAGATTCCGGAGGATATTTCGGTCTGCGGCATTCTGCTCGACGGGCACGGTGATGTGCCGGAGGCGCTTGCGCATACCTCGATGCAGGAGTGGAAGCAGCAGGTCGGCGATCTGACAGAGGCGCTGCTGCTGCGCTATGAGAAGATCATCATTGCGGCGCATTCCATGGGGACGCTGTTTGCGCTGCAGCTTGCACGGCGGTATCCGGAGCGGATCAGCCGGATGCTGCTGCTCGGCGTGCCGCTCGCTGTGCATCTGACGCCCTTCGGCGCATGCTCTGCCATGCTCGCAGCCTGCGGATTTGAGCCGGAGACGCCGCGGCTTTGCGCCATGCAGCATGCCTACAGCATCGAACCGGACCGGAACCCGCTGCACTATGCCGGCTGGATTCCGCGCTATATGGAACTGTTCGATGAGATCGAAGCGGTCAATGCGGTGCGCATGGAAAACCGTGTGCCGTGTGCGGTGTATCAGTCTGCGGCGGATGAGCTTGTCTCGCCCGATGCGCTGCCGCTGCTGCAGCAGATGCCGGCTGTCCGGCTGCATGTGCTGCGGCATTCCACGCACTTTTATTTTCCGCCGCAGGATCAGGAACGGATCCTGCGCTGCTGGCGGCATATGCTGCTGCAAACGAAGTCTGCAAGGGACGGAATCCCGCCCTGCAAATAAAAAGTAAAGGAGTATCACACCATGATGAAGTTCTATCAATGTAAGGAATGCGGCGAGATCATCGCTGTCAGAGAGGGCGACGATGCCGATCTCACCGGCAAGGAGGAGATCATCGCCAACACTGTTGATGCGGCAAAGGAAAAGCATGTGCCGGTCATCAGCCGCGAGGGACAGACTGTCACCGTGGCGGTCGGCTCTGTGCTGCACCCGATGACGGAGGAGCATCATATCGCATGGATTCTGCTCGAGACCAAAAACGGCGAGGAGCGCAAGGAACTCAAGCCCGGCGAGGAGCCTGTCGCACAGTTCTATGTTGCAGAGGATGACGAGGTCATCGCAGCTTATGAATACTGCACCCTGCACGGCATCTGGGCGGGCTGAGCCTGCATCCATTATGCGAAAGCTGCCGGAGAACCGTTCTCCGTTTTGGCGGAAAGACACCGGTATGACGGATCAGCGCGGCAGGATTCCCTGCGCGTTGATCCCTCTGTTTCCGTATCAAACAGAATGAGGGAAAATACATGAAAAAACTGGGATTTGGCTTTATGCGCCTGCCGCTGCTCGATGCAAACGATCCGACTTCGTTTGACGAGCAGCAGATCTGCAAAATGGCGGATGCGTTTCTCGCGGCAGGCTTTACTTATTTTGACACCGCCTATATGTATCACAACGGCAAATCTGAGGAGATGCTGCGCAAGGCAGTCGTCGAGCGCTATCCGCGGGAGCAGTTCTTCGTCGCGGATAAGCTGCCGACCATGTTCCTCAAGGAGCCGGAGGATGTCCCGCGCATCTTTCAGGAGCAGCTTGACCGCACGGGGCTTCAGTACTTCGACAACTATCTGCTGCACTGCCTCGACGTTGATAACTACGCAATTGCGGAACGGCTCGACTGCTTTTCATTCTGCCTTGAGCAGAAGCGGATCGGCAAAATCCGGCACTTCGGATTTTCGTTTCACGATACGCCGGAGCTGCTGGACGAGATCCTGACCGCGCATCCCGAGGTTGAGTTTGTCCAGCTGCAGATCAACTATCTGGACTGGGAGAGCGAAAAGGTGCAGTCGCGCCGCTGCTATGAGACCGCAGTCCGCCACGGCAAGGATGTCATTATCATGGAGCCGGTCAAGGGCGGCAAGCTTGTCCATGTGCCGGAGGAGGCGAAGGCACGCTTCAAAGCGGCGGAGCCGGAGCTTTCGGTGCCCTCGTGGGCGATCCGGTTTGCGGCATCGCTGCCTGCGACTGTCATGGTGCTCAGCGGCATGAGCAGCTTTGAACAGCTCAGCGACAACACCGGCTATATGCAGGATTTCAAGCCGCTGACAGCGGACGAAACAAAGCTCTGTCTCGAGATCGGTGAGCTGATCGCACATCAGGATGATATCGCATGTACGGCATGTCATTACTGCACGGAGGGATGTCCCATGGGCATTGCGATTCCGGAATATTTTGCGCTGCTGAACCGCAAGGCGGACGGTGCAGAATACACCGCGCAGACCGTCGAGAGCGGCAAGGCATCCGACTGCATCGAATGCGGTCAGTGCGAGGAGCATTGTCCGCAGCATCTGCCGATCATTGATCTGCTGAAAAAGGTCGCTGCCGCCTATGAGGAAAGCTGACATGGAGCTGCAGAATCTGACCGGCGAAATGCTGACAGACAGGATCCGGATCAATGCGCAGAAAAAGCTCCTGATTCTGATTCCGGCTGCTGTGATCATCCTGCTGACCGGCATTGTGCTGACATTGAAGCTGCGGGCTGCCGGTGCCGTGATCGGTGCGCTGCTGCTTGCGGCGGTGCTCTATCCGCTGATTTCGCTGCTTCCGCGGTGGGCGCATCCGGAGCAGGCAGATGTCTTCTGCAAATACGGCACGCCCGATTCCGTTGCGGAACAGCTCCGGAAGGGCTGCGGCAATGTCTTTTTCGATAACGGCAGAATGATTGTGACAGAGCTCTATGTGCTGGATGCGCAAAAGCCGGAAATGCTGCTCTTTTTCCCGCATGCGCTGACGGTCTATCCCGATGCCGTGCAGGGCAAAGAGTCCTATGTCGCCGTATATGACGAATGGGGACAGAAGCTTCGGTATCCGTTCACGAACGGCAGACAGCAGGTTATCAAAATCGACGCGGTGACAGACAAGATCCGCAGACACAATCCGAAATGCAGAGGCGGTCACCGCCCTGAGGATCTGGAATATGTCCGCAAAAACCGGATCGAACTGCCGGAGCATCCGCAGCAGGATGATGCCGGAACGTAAAAAATTCATATTGTGAAAGAGATGCGGAAAGCGCCCGCAAAAATCCTGCGCTTTTCGGGAAAGAGGTTCAAACGATGAAACAGAATTATGCAGACTTGACAGGCGATGCCATTGTACGCGGCGTCCGGAAGAAGAACAATCAGAAGCGGCTGCTCTGTCTGCTCGGCGTGATTGCTGCGGCAGCGGGCATGATCGGCGCGTTTATCTGGATTGTGCGCATGCATGAATTCTTCTATGGCGGTGTGCTGGTGGTGCTCTGCGCCTTCGGTGCCTATATGGCGTTCACGGGCGTATCCAAGGCAAACAAGGTGCTTGCGGATGTGGAAAACTGTAGGCTGTTCCGCAAATACGGGACACCGGAATCCATCGCATCGCGCATTGCATCGGAATGCGGGGAGCCGCTGCTCGACAGCAAGGGTTCGCTGGTCTGCAATTCGTTCATCATGAAGCACGGCGATTTTGAATCCTTTATTCCCTATGAGCAGGCGCTGCACATCTTCCGCAGGGAGCACAGCACAAACGGCATTCAGGACGGCGTCTATCTCGTGCTGACCGATGCCTACGGCGATCAGCAGCAGTTCCCGTTCAAGATCGGCAAAAAGGGCAAGGCGCAGATGGAGGAGATCGTCAACCACATTATTCAGCAGGCGCCGAACTGTGCCGTCGGCTACACAAAAGAGGCGCTCGCCTACGTCAAGCTCAATGCCAAAAAGCTGGACGATTAAGCGGTTAAGCGAAATCTTCGGTTCATGTGCGGTTAGAATACAGATAACCGTATAAAATGATGCCCCTGAGCGTTTCAGAGCGCTCAGGGGCATTTTATTTGATATGGATATGACAGCCGATGCTGCCGGCTCAGCATTGAGCGGACTGCTTTTTCTGCAGCGCCTTTCCATACATATATCTTCCGGTCAAAAACACGCACAATCCAAATATAGTGGATAATATCATAACAACATATCCCAATTTTGTTATTTTGCCTTCTTCCGTTCTTAAGTCATTATTTTTCCCCAGAAACTTAACCATCATTCAGCCTCCATATTATGACTGTGAAAACAACCGGTTTTGATGAGAAGAACGGTACCGCCGGTCGAGCAGCATCCATGCAAGACAGATGCCGATCAGCACCGCGCAGAGAATCTGATTGACCGTCACGAGCCTGCCCTGATGCTCTGCACGCAGAAAATCCAGCAGACCCTTTGCCAGCGCCGAGAGCAGAAACACGCTCCGGACACTGCTGCTGCGGTGCCGTCTGCGCAGGAGCATCCCGACGGCGAAAATCACGAGAAATGTGAGGGATTCTGTAAGCTGCACCGGAAATGCAGTCACGCCGCCGTTCTCTGCGCCGGTGTAACGAACACAGAAGATTCCGTCATAATCCACGCCGCGGCAGCAGCCCGCAAGAAAACATCCGAATTTCGATACCGCATACATCAGCGGCAGCACGAGTGTGCAGTTCTGCAGCATCAGCCGCGTGTGCCCGCGGTTTCCGCAGATCAGTGCCATGATGATCACGCTCAGGTACATCCCGAACAGCGCGCCCATCGAAGAAAGCCCGACCGTCTGCCCGTGTGACATCAGATAGCCTGCTCCGGCGGCGCAGGAAACGATCATCACCGGCGAGAGCAGCATCAGCAATCCGGCGATGTTCTTCGGGATGCCGTCTTTGCGGTTGAGCAGCCAGAGCAGCCCGATGCCGAGCACAAACGCGGTGAACATCGTCACCGAATAGGGCGGAAACGGTCCGGCGTGATCGGTGTTGATATGAAACATGCCGTGCCTCAGTCGATGTTGCAGTCCTTGAGGATTGCGCCGCATGCCGCAATGAACAGTATAACGCCGATGATCACCAGTGCGCCAAATATAATATAAACCCACATCAGGATCTTGCCGAACACGTTGTCCTTATACCGGACGCGGACAATGATCATCAGCACCAGACCGATCTGAAACAGAACAGCGATCAGTCCGTAGAGATCCTTTGCTTCTGCGCCGCCGAGGACAAATGACAGCAGCAGACAGAGCGCCGAGCAGCCTGCAAGCACGTTTGAAATCGTGGTATCCTTTTTGATCTGCTCCGGCGTGCGTGTATCCGTCACCGGCGCGCCCTGCGGCTGAAATGTATTCGGCGCAGGTGTGCCCTGAAAAGTATTCGCCGCGCCCTGCACATTCTGCGCGGGCTGATTGAACATACCTGCATAAAACTGCGCATTCTGTCCCTGCGGCACGGAGCACAGATAACGATACTCCTGCTCGGTCATGAAATGCGCCCATCTGCCGTCCGGCAGTGCGACAAAGCCGTTTCGTGACAGCACGGCGGGGTCATAGCCCTGCGGCGCAATCAGCACCGGCTGATTGTTCTGATAATTCTCGAACACGCAATTCTGTACTTCATAATAATTGATCATTCTCGTTCCCTTTCTCTTTCCGTCAGCGGGAGCACAGTGCTCCCTGAAATATCCCTATTATACCATAATCTTCCGCAAAACACAAGAGCGACGGGGGAAATAGAAATGAGAAATGAGAAATGAGAAATTGTGGTATGCGCTTCGCGCATGGATCTATAAAGTGAGGAGCTGCGCATATTACAGGGAGAGCTCCCTATGCAATGCTAACAACTTAAGGCGCACACGGCGAAGCCGAAATAAAAGTTTTGGTCG
>CAMKLV010000103.1:0-9287 GCA_946413695.1 uncultured Ruminococcus sp.
TTATCCACACATAAACATGGGGTCTGGGGATAATATCCCCAGCAGGGGTTTGGGGACGGAGTCCCCATTACAAATCCATCGGAGATACCTCTATCAATCCATCGGAGATACATTTCTATGGATCGCAAGCTCAACTGCGCGGTAGGCGCCGTCATAGATGCCTGCCTGCTTCGCCGCAATGATATGCCCGCACATCTGCTCGATGATATCGCCGTTCTTCTGCAGCAGGACGAGCATTGCCTCGGTTTCAGAGGGCGTACTGCACTCATAGGTGCCGTCTCCGAGCTCAGCGGAACGAATCGCGCCCCATGCCTCATGCCCGCCGACGCGGTGAATCATCAGCTTCGGAATCGGATAGAATGACAGCTCGCTCGGCTTCGTGATCAGCACATCCGAAACGCGCATCAGCAGATTCGTCGAATAGACCGCCGCAAAAATATCCTTGTGGCAGAATGCGTGGATGCCGGTCACAGCGCCGTCATATGCCTTGCCGCTGAACCGCACCGTCTCCGCAAAGTCATCGAAATGCATGTGCAGCAGCGGCTGCATCTCCGGAATCTCGCGCAGCAGCTCCTGCCAGACATTTGCGTGGTCGCCGACATTGACAAACAGCGCGGCTTTCTCCTTTTTGATCGCTAGAATCAGGCGGCGGATGATCGTCACAAAGATTTCCTTCTGCGCGCCCGCTCCGCCGACAGACATCAGCCAGCGTTTCGGCGCGCCGCTCCGCATCCGTTCGATTCGCTTTGCGCAGTCCGCCCCGATGTTGCTGACCAGCTCGTGATCGACATAATGCCCCGTGTAGACAACCGCGTCCTTCGGCATCGGATGCAGCGAACGGGCGCTGTCCATGCCGCGCAGTGCACGGTATCCCAGATAGGCGGAGGGCGTCTGCACTGTATGCACGGCACCCTCAGAGAGATGCAGCGCCATCGGCCAGTTATCCGGCACCGCATTGACCACATGCGTCAATCCCGCATGAATCGCCGCCTGCGAGGACCACACATGCGTCGCAATGAACGGAATATCCTTCGGGAGATCGCTGTAAACGCCGGTCATCAGCTCGGCGGTTTTCTGATCGGAGCAGTTATAGCTCAGGCGGCGGAAGCCCTCGCTGTTGAGCGGCTCCCAGACGAGCTTGTTGAACGGCGGAACCTGCTGCGAAAGCCGCGAGCCCAGCGAATAGAGCTGATTCTGCTCGCCGATGATCTTTCCGCATGCCGCCTGCTGAAAGGAGTGCAGATCAAACCAATAGGGCACACAGCCCAGCGCACGCGCCGCCGAAGCCATTGCCATCGAGATGCGGTAATGCCCGAATCCCATGCGGATATTGCCGATGACAACGCTTTTTTCATCGAATGAAACGCCGGTCTCCTCGCTCAGAACAAGATTCTGTACGCCGAGCAGATCGCCGATTGCAGGGGCAGGTTCCGTCCGCAGATGATAGATTCTGTCCCCGTCATCGCCGTATTTGCGCGCGAATTTTTCCTTTGTCCGCACCGCCTTCCGGTAGCTCCGGTCGGACATTTCGTTTCCGAAAATCCGCTTTGACTTCTCCATTTTTTGCCGCCCCCCTACTTGACAAATGAAAAATAATATGCTAGACTATCAATATAGTATGATAGCCATACTATCATATTTGATATATAGTCTATCACAAAATAGGAGGTTTGTCAAGTGGAAAATCAACATTCGCAGGAAAGTCTCAAATCCAAGCGGATTGAGCGTGCAGTTGAGATCAGCGCCGAGATGTTTCTCCGGAACGGAATCGAAGCTGTCAAGATGACCGACATCGCAGATGCCTGCGGCGTCGGCGTTGCAACACTCTACCGCTACTTCGGCACCAAAACGACAATCACAATTGCGGCAATGACACATCTCTGGAACGCGCTGCGCGGCATGTATGAGCATGTCTTTGAATCGGAGGTTTTCCTTCGCCAGACCGGCATCAAGCGGCTCTCCGATCTCATGCATATGTACCTCGTGCTCTTTGATACGCACAAGGATCTGATGCGGCTCGTCGGGGAATTCGATCTCATGCTCCAACACGAAAATGTCCCGAAGGCAGCGCTCTTTGATTACGAGCGCTCCATCATCAATTTCTACCCCTATATGGAATCCGCATATCTCGCAGGCACCGCCGACGGCACTGTCCGCGATGATATTGATTTCAAGCTCTTCTACCTCACATTCGGTCACGCTATGCTCTCACTCTGCAAGAAGATGCTCTGCGGTGAACTGCTCCCCTCCGATGACTTCGACAACGGCAGAGCCGAACTGGAAATGCTCGCCGCCATGGCGGTCAGCTACCTCAGGAAGGAGAACGCACATGAAGGAGAAGAAAATCGCCGGCAATAAAACCCTGTGGATTTTTGCGGTCGGGCAGCTGGGGTGGTCGATCCTTTCCGGCATCATCGCAAACTGGCTTGTCTATTTCTTCCAGCCCAGCAGTCAGGAGCTTGCAAACGGTCAGCAAACCTTCATCCCGCAGGGCACATTCCTCGGGCTGACGGTCATCGGGCTGATCACCGCATTCGGCAGAATCTTTGACGCCGTCACCGATCCGCTGATTGCAGGCAAATCCGACAGCTGCACGCACCGCCTCGGCAGACGCATCCCGTTCATGCGGTTTGCGGCGATCCCGTTCGGGCTTGTCACCGTGCTGATGTTCTGCTCGCCGGTCAAAGGCGAAAGCGCGGTCAACACGGTCTGCCTGTTCCTCTGCGCAATGCTCTTTTATCTCTGCATGACCTGCTACTGCACCCCCTATAACGCGCTCATCCCCGAGCTCGGCAGAACGCAGGATGCACGCATCAATCTTTCGACATTTATCTCCGTGACGTATTTCTTCGGCACCGCGGTCGCTTATCTCGTGCCGAACATCGCAGGGATGTTCATGGGGGCTGCGGGCTATGCGGGCAGCTACCGCATCACAATCGGGATTCTCGCGGTGATCGCTGTGATCTGCATGCTGATTCCCGCGTTTCTCATCGACGAGCACACATATGCCGACACGACACCGAGCAAGGCTTCTGCGTTCAGCTCTCTGATTGCGACCTTCAAAAACAAGGATTTCCGCATTTTCGTCTGCTCCGATATCCTTTACTGGATCGGGCTGACGCTGTTCCAGACGGGTCTGCCGTTTTATATCACGGTGCTCATGGGGCTCAATGAATCCATGACATTTCCGTTGTTCGCGGTCATGACTGTGCTGAGCCTCGTCTGCTATCCGGTTGTCAACATCGTCTCGAAGAAGATCGGCAAGAAAAAGCTGATTGCGTTTGCATTCGGATTCTTCTCGCTCGCATTCCTCGTGACCGCGTTTGCGGGCAAGGCCCCGATTCCGCCGCTCGTTTACGGCGTTATCATTGCGGCGCTCGCAGCAATCCCGATGGCGATTCTCGGCATTCTGCCGCAGGCAGTTGTCGCAGATATCTCCGAGGAGGATCAGCTCTCGACCGGCGAAAGCCGTCAGGGTATGTTCTATGCGGCGCGGACATTCGCGTTCAAGCTCGGGCAGTCCGCCGCGATGCTGCTGTTCACGAGCATCGCCGTGATCGGCAGAGATACCCCGAAGGGCGAAGCGGGCTACGGGCTCGGCTACCGTCTGACGGCGGGGCTTGCAGTTGTGCTCTGTCTGCTCGGCGGCATCGTGTTCCTGCGCTATAACGAGAAAAAAGTCCTCGCCAACATCGGCGCGGGGAGTAAGGTATCTCCGATGGATTTATAATGGGGGCGGCTTTCTTACGTGTTTTATCCAAGACAAAAGTTTTGGTCGAGCTTTTTCAAAAGCTCGCGGGTCAAGGGCAGAGCCCCTCGCCAGCCCTAAAGCAAAAAATCGCATAAATACGGAAATTTCAAGCAGCTATGTACCTTTTATCACAGCAGCTTCTGAAAAAGTTTTCCGTATTCAGAAAGATTTTTCTGTATTTTGCAGCATTTTTCAGGGCAAGTTCCCAAGCAGGTTCCCGTGACGAGTTCCCATGACTTGCATACACCAGCCCTCACTGTCATGCGGAAACCTGCGAAGTTACTGACAAAATGAGAGAATAAGCTAAACATATATAAGCAGCGTCAGTTCCCATGTAAATACGCGCTTTTGATGCCATTCTCCACATAGGATATAACTAAGAGCAGCATGACGGTCATGCTGCTCTTTTTGGTACATTGACAATTTTCGCGCGGAATGCTAGAATGACATCAAACAATCCGATCGCAATCGGTCATAATGTCTAGACGCGATGAATATATACTGCCTCAAGTTGTGAGATTCTACAAAATTTCACCGCAGCATGACGGGAATCATAATGTATATACGTTCAGATGGTGAAAGGGGACGTGAATCATGAATGCCGGCAATCAACACGATCACCGTTCAGAGCAAATCCGAAAGCTGTTTCATTCATACGGCAGTCTGATGTATCAGATCGCATTCAGCATCCTGAAGCAGGCGCAAAACGCCGAGGATACCGTGCAGGAAACTCTGCTGAAAATGATTGAAAAAGCGGAAAAACTGCCTTTCGATAACCCAGATGCAATGCGCGCGTATATTTTTGTTATGACACGCAATACAGCGCTTGATCTCCGCCGCAGGATGCAGCATCAGATTTCCACAGATATGAATGCGGAGGAGAATCAGATCACGCTGCTTCCGGCGGAAAGCGATGCTGCTGTCTATCAGGCTCACGAGCTTGCAGAGATGATCCGAAAGCTGCCGAAAGTCGAACAGCAGCTCCTATGGATGCGGTTCTGGGAGCGGCTGACATACAAGGAGATCGCAGTGCGGCTTCGGATCTCGGAGAAGGCAGCGAATTCAAGAGTGCGCCGCACATTGGCGCATCTGAAAACGATCTATGAGGGTGATACGGATGCTGAACAATGAATTTGAAAAACAAGTGGAATCTGCGATGCTGCTCATTGCACAGGAGCAGATTCCCGATACCCCGCACCGGTTTCCGCCGGATTTTGAAGCGCGGCTGATACAGCAGACTGCGGATACCGGAATCGGGCAAACACATATGAAAACCGCACAGCCGCAGCCGATTCGGGTACACAAATCAAAGTCTGCTGGTCTTGTTTCGCGGCTGTTGACATGGGGCAGCCTTGCAGCCGGTGTTATGGCTGCCGTCACAGTCGGCGCTGTTATGCTGCATGAGCAGCGGGGTGAAATGCAGCAGCTTTCCAGTATTCCGGTTGAGACTGTCGAAAATGTTTCAAGTGATCGTGATGCAGCAGCGATTTCCACGAGTACGCCGCCAGTTGAAAGCAGACAGCAAGAAACGATTGTTAAACAGTCTATAAATGGCATTCTCACAACAGAGTCAACCGCCTCACCGGCGAAAACATCCGCAGCAGCAATTGAAACACAACCGATACCGGAAACCGAAACAGTACCACATAATGCTGAAACAACTGCCGTGGTGACTGCTATGAATCAAGAGCAAACAGCCGAATTAAATGCAGTTGGCGATTTTGATCTGGACGGAGCTTTCACATTGGCAGACGGTGCGCTTGCACACCTGATTTTCTGTTATGAACTCAACGAACTGACAGACAGGTATCCGCTCAGCAGCGAACAATTACAGCAGGCAGATATTATTCCCGGCGATACACGCGGCGGAACGGACTATCCGCTCGGGGAGCAGGAATATAATGCAATCAATGCCACAATCAAACTGAAATATGAGTTTGGAATGACCGGAATAACTGTTATGCAGTATCTCGCCGATCAAACCAATTATGATGCCTATATTCACGAACACATGCCGAAGGAATGGGAAAACACACAGATTGAGTGGAGCGCGCTCGGCTTGCCGAATCCCCCGACAGAATCAGATTTTCTCATGGCTTTTTCTGCGGATTATGCAATCGCACATTCGGATCATGAACTTACAAGTGATGAAATACGCAAAATCGAAAAGACTTGCAAACAAAAATTACGGCAATATTTGGAATTGAAAAAAGAAAGCGACGGAGAAAACAAAGCAGATCAGAAACCATCCGAATACGCTCAGCTACTCGGCGATATTATCCGGTATACGGATAATCTGCATGATCAGAAATACGGTACAACGGGATTCCATAATACTGATCTGAGTAATAGTGCGATTCCGACCTGGGAGGACATTTCTGCGAAGATTAGCGAAGCCAAAAACTGGACATACTCCTGAAACACATACTTCTTCATGACAATCCATAATAAAGAACAGCCGCCGGTGTGCAAAAATGCCGGCGGCTGCTTCTGTCTGCATATTGACAAACGCCGCCGCAGATGCTACAATGCAAATAACAAAAAATTTTTTCAGAATGGTGTTGTATTTTTCCGAAAATCTCGTTCTTATGTATGAAGGCGAACACGAAGGGCGGTGGCAGCCATGATCGATCAGGCAATCATAGCACTATTTGAACAGCGCGATGAGCAGGCGATTTCCGAGAGCGAACAGCAATACGGAGCGCTCTGCCGGTCAGTTGCGCGTGATATTACCGGCAGCGAGGCTGATGCCGAAGAATGCCTGAATGATGCCATGCTCGCCGCCTGGAACGCGATTCCGCCTGCAAAGCCGAAGAATCTGCGCGCCTACCTGCTGCGTCTGGTTCGCAATGCCGCACATGACCGCTACCGTGCCGCCCGCACGGAAAAGCGCGGTGCTGCGCAGAATTCCGGCTCGATCGACGAGCTTGCAGAAATCCTGCCGGACAAAAGCGATGTGGTCGGCGAGGTGGAGCGCCGTGAGATGCTCCGAGCTGTGACCGCGTTTCTGGAGAGCCTTCCGCAAAGGCAGCGTGACCTGTTTGTCCGGCGGTATTGGTATGCAACGGATGTTGCGGCGCTTTCAAAAATGTTCCGCATGACGCAGAGCCATGTGACCATGACGCTTTCCCGCTTACGAAAGCGGCTGCAAAAATATCTGCAAAAGGAGGGGTTGCTGTGAATCCGATCACATTTTCTGAGATTCTCACCGATATTCCGGATTCGTTCATCGAATCCGCTGCTGAACCGCACAGCAAGCCGATCCGCTGGTATCAGATTTCTGCGGCGGCTGCGTGTATCGTCCTGCTGATTGCTGCGGCAGTCTATCCGAAGCTGCGGATACAGACACCGGAGATCACAGAGCCGCCTAAATCAGCGGCAGAAGTCATCACATCAACTACAACTGCTCCTGAATATGCAGAATATACTGAAACACAAACCGCAACCTCACCAATTCAGACGGCATTTGATTCTGTGACTGTTACCGTGAACACAACAGCTTCTCTTGCTACTTCGGCTACTGCTACTGAAACAGATACCCCGGCTGCAACAGAACCGCCTGAAACCGAGCAGTTCAAGGCTGAGCAGTCGGTCAACACAAAACCGCTACAGACCACTCCATCTATAATAACGGAAATTACTCTGCCTATGACAACTACCCAGCAATCTATTACCGTACCGCTCTGGAAAGGTTCTGTCAGTAATTCGCCCTCAGAACTAATAATAGATGAAGAACCGAATTTTGGCTGTTTATTTCGACGCTTACCATTCGAGCAGCCTGACCCGTTCTTTGAAATTCCCAGTCAATATGATCGTCTGCGTGAGGAATTTTCGATTCCGCAGGATTTTGATCTGACACAAGAACCGCTTCTCTACATTACCATTATAACAGGATACAAAGATACCGCTATAACAGGCTGTCATTACACACAAAATGGTCTGAAACTGACCGTTTCCTACCTGAAAACAAATGAAATATCTGAGTATACGGTACGGTATGCAATCCCGCTGCCGGAAAACCTGACAGTTGAACCGGAAAACTGCACCGTGGAATATGTTACAGTGACAGATGAATCCGAATATCAGGCACTTTTGACCGACAGCCTGAGTTTTGAACTTGATTACTAGAAAGGTGGGATTATCATGAAAAAGGCGATAAGAATTGCGGCAATGCTTGCAGCCGCAGGTATGATTTGCGCTGCGATGCCTGTTCAACCAGCATCTGCGCAAATCTGGACACTGGTCGGATCTGAAACTGAAACTGCATTTCAGGATATGATACCGCTAGATGATAAGGGTATGCTGAATTTCAGCGGTTCGGATGCATCATATCAGGTGTATATGCAATACATAACGGATTATTATGACAAAGAAGTGACTGATCCAGAAACCGGTGAGATCAAGATCGAACGTGTATACTTTGATAATTGCCGCTTGTATGTTGTTTCGCCCAGAATGAATGCGCTGCATTTTACGCTCCGCTCCGATAAACCTGAAGCAGAACAGCTGATGCTTGAAATTATGGATCAGTATTATCCGGAAATCAGCACGACATATCAGCAGCGTGTGCCGAATGATTATGCAAGTCTTGATCCATGTTCTGGTGTTTTGATGGACGGAACTATCGTCGCACCGCATCTATATGAACTCTGGGATAAGACCGAACAGGCAGGTTCTCCGGAGCGTTCGGACAGCATTATGCATGACCTTGCAGAAGCCGGTCTGATTACGGAATTTTACACATGGGGGCAAAGCGCATATTGTCAGCAATACTTTGGCTGGATGAGCTATGCTGCAGATGGCTTTGACAAAGAACAGGTTGAACGCTATCTGACAGAGCATGCACCAAACTGTGCACTCAAAGAGAATCACTATGAAACCGATTACATTGAATGGAGCGATTATCAGATCACTCCTGACGAAAGTATGTCCTTTGCTGAACAATTTGCACTTGTTGCCGATCTCTATGAAGCAACTGGTATTCGTCCGACATTAAGTTTCTTTTTTGATACTCCACAACTGGCACTTGGTCAGAATACGCTCGCATTTTCCGGCGATGTGACACTTGACTGTGCTGTCGATGTATCCGATGCAGTTCTGCTCGCGCGCTTCTGCACAGAGGACAGCACAGCTGTCATCACCGATCAGGGCAAGAAGAATGCCGATGTGAACGGCAGCGGCAATACTGATCTTGACGATGTGACCGCGATCCTCCGCAAAATCGCAAAGCTCGATTGATACACAGATTCTTCATGACAAATAGATAAAATCAGCCGCCGGTGTGCAAAAATGCCGGCGGCTGCTTCTGTTTATGCGATATGTGTCAAGGGTTTTGGAAACGCCCAGGGATGCAGCGGAGCGCCCAAGTCTGTATTGCCCGGCCGGAAACGGGCGTGCAATACGGATATTGGGTTAATGTATCGGTAGGTTTATGCAAGCGGCAGTTTGTGTGTTTATCCGAACAGAAATACACGCCTACATGCCGGATGTGGCTGTAATCATCTTATATAGTACTTTACTTTTTCGGAAAAATGGT
>CAMKLV010000104.1:0-9267 GCA_946413695.1 uncultured Ruminococcus sp.
CATGACAAAAATCCTGCGCATCTATTCTTCAAGATTTAATTGGTACATCAATAATAAAATACACATCATAATAGACCGCCCGCGGAAATGAGGTGACAGAAAGGGTGGCTGAACAATTGATTGTAGATCTGTACGGCTGTGCGCCAGAACTGCTGGATGATCCGACATTTGTGCAGTCTGCTGCAAGAACGGCAGTGCAGAACATCGGGGCAGAGATTGTGGAAGAATGCATGCATCGTTTTGAGCCGATCGGCATCTCATATATCGCTGTCATTACAACATCACATTTTTCGATTCACACATGGCCGGAATACGGCTATGCGGCTGTCGATATTTTTTCATGCAGTGCCGGTGTACCGCAGGAAACTGCCAAGACGCTCGGAAACGCATTCGGCGCCGCGGAATGCCGCATCCGGCGGCTTGAACGAGACCTGAAAGGAGGACATGCAAATTGATATTTGACATTGGCGACGTCATCGGTGTCGCGGGCAAAGGCTTTCGCGTCATCGGTAAAATCCGGTATGAAAACACACGCGATCACTGCGAGTGGGATGAATACCGGATTCGGGATATGGAGACCGGGCAGGAGGCATGGCGGAGCATAGACGATGTCTACCAGGAATACTCCATTTCCTATATGGCAGGCTCTCAGCCGCCGGATCTGATGAGATACCACAAGGTTGATGAGGGGGTCGAGATTGTCCGCTCCTACGCCGGAAGTGTGGATGTTGATCTGGGCGAATCCGCATCTTTTGCAGAATATGAGGATCCGACAGAGGAGCTCATCATTTCCATGGAAAGCTGGTCTGACGGCATCGAGTGGTCCACCGGTCATTATCTGGATGCGGATGAGATCACACTTGTCCGGCATGATCCGTCCTATACCAGAGCCCAGTCGATTCCCGGTCTGATCATTGTCGGCATTATGGTTCTGTTATTTGCTGCCTGCTTTATCGGGCCGCTCCTGTCTTCAATCGAATTCCAGCCGAAGATCAGTAAATATCTAAAGAAATCGCCGTACTACACCTATGAGACCTCGGTCACAGGACAAGACAGCCAGAAAGCACAGGTCTATCGGGCGAATGCGTGGACCAATGCTGACGGCGTTGCAATGGATATTATCACCGAGCTCAAAGGCTTAACAGAATATGTGCAGAAGGATGATGAGGAAGAAAACGGTGCTATCGCGATCCTCACCGAAAAGGAATACTGCGTGATCTACCCTTCTGAGGATCAGTCCAGTCTGCTGGTGCAGGTTTCCAACCGGAAATATGCATATAAATCAGACAATGACCTCTACAAAGGCTCACGGCGCGCATCGCATTATTACCGTTCATTCTATCATTCCACAGGCTACAGTTCGGATACGAGCACCTATCACAACTCAAGTTCGCCTTACAGCTCTTACAGCGACGCTGATTTCTCTTACAGCAGCGACAATTCATTCAACAGCTATTCAAGCAGTATCCGCCAGAGCAGCATCAATTCCCGTGTTTCATCGGGCGGCGGTCTGAGCGGCGGTAAATAACAAACAGGAGGTTTTCCATGAACTATCTGAGTGATCTTTTTGAAGTAGCAGTTTATTCCTGCGCAGGCATCCTGCTGATGATGCTCGGCAATTTCCTCATCGACCTCATTATTCCGTGTTCGTTCCCCGAGGAGATCAAAAAAGGCAATCAGGCGATCGGCTTTGTTTCCGCGGGAACCAATATCGGCGTCGGATTGCTGCTGCGTGCAGCGATCAGCTCTCCGTCAGCGGATGCGGCAAAGGAAACGCTCCTTTCCGGCATGCTGAGCAGCGTGATCTATTTTATTGTCGGCATTGCATTCTTCATGCTCGGCTATCTCGCGATCCGCCTGCTGCAGAAGCAGTATAACCTCAATGATGAAATCGGCAAGGGCAACACCGCCGCCGGTATCATGGTTGCAGGCATTTTCATCGGTCTTGCCCTGACGATCAGCGGGGTGATTCTCTGAGACCATGAAGCAATTTCGACTCCTGATGCTGACCACACTGATGATCTCGGGCTGTTCAATGGTCTATGAGCTGATCATCAGTGCGGTCAGCTCTTATCTGATCGGCGATTCCACACTCCAGTATTCGGTAACAATCGGACTGTATATGTTTGCGCTCGGCATCGGTTCTTTCCTGTCGAAGTTTATCCGGCATAATCTCTGGGGCTGGTTTGCGAATGTGGAAATCGGCATCGGCATTGTCGGCGGACTGAGTGCGCTCTCGCTGTTCCTTGCAAATCTGTATCTGGAATCCTATGCGCTCGTGATGTATGCAGAGATTCTGGTGATCGGCACATTTGCAGGTCTGGAAATCCCGCTCCTGACGCGCATCATCGAATCGGAACAGAAGGAGCTGCGCGTGACGCTCTCCTCGATTTTTTCATTTGATTACATCGGCGGACTCATCGGCTCGATTGCATTTCCGCTGCTGCTTCTGCCGCACCTCGGCTATTTTGCAACCGCATTCCTCGCAGGTTCTCTCAACCTGCTGGCGGCGGTGCTCATCATCAACCGATACGGCAGCCGCCTGAAGCACCGGACAGCATACCGCATCGGCTCTGCAATTCTGCTCAGCTGCATGGCGGTCGGCATGTTCTTTGCAGAGAATGTCGGCAACCGGATCGAGGGCGGACTCTACCGCGACAATGTCATCCGGATTGAACAGACCCCCTATCAGAAAATTGTCATCACCAAGCACCGCGATGACATGCGGCTTTATATCGACGGAAACTGTCAGTTCTCCTCTGCCGACGAATACCGCTATCATGAATGTCTTGTCCATGTGCCGATGGCATATGCGGCAGAACGTGCAGAGATTCTGGTGCTCGGCGGCGGCGACGGTCTTGCGCTGCGGGAGCTGCTGCGGTATCCGGAAGTGGAACATATCACCCTGATTGATCTGGACAGCGGCATGACAACGCTCTGCAGCGAAGATCCGCAGATCAAGGCGCTGAACTGCGGTTCACTGACCGATCCGCGCGTCACGATTCACAATATGGACGCCTATGAGTATCTGGAGCACAGCGAGGAGCTGTTCGATGTGATTCTGGTTGATCTGCCCGATCCGAACAATGAAGCGCTGGCCAAACTCTATACCAATGTATTCTACCGGATGTGCGCCGGTCATCTGGCGGAGAACGGTATTCTGAATGTGCAGTCCACAAGTCCGTATTACGCCTCAAAAGCGTTCTGGTGCATCAACCGGACAATTGAAAGCGAGGGGCTTGCAGTCAAGCCGTACCATTTACAGGTTCCGGCATTCGGCGACTGGGGATTCAATATGGCATCCGGCTCAGAACTGGTCCAGCATCACCCGGTCTTCACGGAAACCCGCTATCTGACAGAAGAAGCGCTGCCTGCGCTGTTTGCATTTGGCAAGGATGAATGCGCGGATGACATTGCAATCAATCAGCTGACAAAGCCCGTTTTGATTCAATATTACAATGATGCGGTCAGAGCATGGATGTAATCCCTTTGTGAAAAAGAGCTGCCATTCCGGCATGAGGAAACCGGAATGGCTGTTTTTTCGTAGATTCGTTTTATAATATCGCACTTCATCACATCGTAAATGATAGTCTGATTTGCAAAGGCACCGGATACATACTCATTTTGGTTGTATCAGACCGTCCTTGAATGCTTCGCCGGTTCTGCCGCCGACCTTATAGAATGCCTTGCCGTCATATTGATCTCTCTTGCCCGGGCGATGGCGTATACCTGATACCGCACAAGACAGAAGGACTTTCGCTCATTGGGAAAAAAGGCGGTATGTACAGGCGTACGCCGCAGGGCTTTATCCCCGATGACTTTTCACATGAGCAGAGTCTGGTGATCGATACCGCAAAGGGACTTGTCATACTGAATTCCTGTTCGCACAGCGGCGTGGAAAACATTATCAATGAAGTTCACAGTACATTTCCTGACAAGCATATCTTGGATTGATATTGATTTATAGCCGTCGGTTTCTGATGATTGCATAGTTTTTTCGTATTTTGATTGAAAATCGGCTCCGGCTATGGTATAATAGTTATTGTAAGCAAATGATGCGTTGCACGCATATGACCAGACATACAGGAGGTTATCATGGCTGAGTTTATAATGAAAGACACGGTTCTGCAAAAGTGTAAGCCTGCCGCTGACGAAACCGATCTTGTCATTCCCAACGGTGTGACAAGAATTGCTCCGAAGGCTTTTTACAAGCTCAAAACCATCCGAACGGTCACGATCCCCGAAACCGTGACCAAAATCGGACACAGTGCGTTTGAATTATGCCCGGATCTGACGGTTGTTACGATCATGCCCCCGCAAAGCCCGGATACCGGTCTGAAGCACATCGAATACCAGGCTTTTGATAGCTGTCAGCAGCTTACAATCTGCAAACTGCCGGAGACCGTGACGAAAATTGAACGATGGGCATTTTCCGGATGTACTGCACTCAGGGAAATGTCCCTGCCGGATGGCCTGACAGATGTGAGCGATCATCTGCTCAGCTGCTGTGAAACCATCACAAAAGCCGTCATTCCGGCCGGGATGACGACCATCCCCCCGCAAATGTTCAGCGGCTGCATCAATCTTTCGGAAGTCACGGTTCACGAAGGCGTAACAGAGATCAATGCAGAAGCCTTCAAGGATTGTAAAAACCTGCATGACATCACGCTGCCGGAATCGCTGACACTCATCAGCAGAGACGCCTTTTCCGGCAGCGGCATCCGCAGACTCCGCATCCCCGCGAATGTGCGTATTCTTGCGCACGGATTCCGGAACTGCGCAGAGCTGACAGAAATCGAATTCGCTGTATTTCCGCAGAAGGGTACGAAAATCCGGGAGTATCTGGAAGATATCCTCTGGGATTCGCCGGAGCTGGTTGCGGTCATACTGCGCGGCAATCAGGTGCCGCAGGACTTCTGCGATTTTCTGGACTGGATGGAAAAAGAACGGCACAGCAGCAAAGAGGAGTTCCCGAAGGATGACAGCCGTCCGTGGTATGAAGCACTCATTGATATGCTTGAAGCTGACGACTATATTCTCATTCTGGATACCAATTCCTGCATCAGTATGCAGTTATACCGTGTCATCGGCAGTGAATATGAACGTTCCTATGAAATGAACAACAGCAGATTCGGAAAAACGCCGCCCTACAAGCGCTGGGAAGATACATTCAAGTGGATGATGGACAACGATCAGGCGCTGCGCGCTTACCGCTACGAAAACGGGAAGCTGACTGAAATCCGGGAGCTGTCAAAACAGGTTTATGATTCGTGGGTATATGACGGCTGCGTGAACGCTGTGATTCTGCGCAATGAATTCGGACTGGAACCAAAAGACGAAAAGGCAAAAGCGGATTTTGCAGCCAATCTTGCAAAAGCTGAAAAATTCAGGCAGACGCTGGTGTATGCCTGCTATGTTGATGACCGCAGCGCGATTCTCGAACGCGCCAAAACAGCAAGCAAAACCGCGCTCAACGAGACGTTTGAATACTTCGGCACCCCGCTGACCTTCTGTGCAAAGCATGATTTCCCGGAAGGCTTCAGGATCATCGCAGAGCGCGGCGGCGATATCACAAAACAGATCGTGGGCGGAACGGTCTCACCCATCGGGGAGGCGCTTGCCCATTCCCCGGCCATCACGCTGTATATCGCGCAGGAGCACCCGGAAGCCTTCGACACCCATCACAAAAACTGGAATCATTGCTATGAGCTGGCACGCTGCAGCGATACCAGAGTCTGGGATATCCTGTTTCGCAGATGGGGTGCAGAGGGCATGGAAGCGCTGTATTTCACCTATCTGCTCGATCAGAGCAACGTCAATCTCACCATGATTCAGTATCTGATCGAACACGGCGCAGATTTCCTTCGTGTCAATAGTGACTTTGGCTGTCATGCGCTGGAATTCGCACAGCAGCAGTACGAAAAATACTGTGACGAATCACACAAAGCGGCGCTGGAGCTTCTGCAAGCCGCCGCACGCAAATAGAGCGCTTGTTTCGTTTCTAACGAACACTTCCAATAACAAAGCAAGGTCAACTGCCGAAAATGTCGCAATTCTGCGTGTATTTCGGCGGTTGACCTTTCTTTTTATTGTATTCAATACAGATTGAAAGCATCGGATGCGTACATGGGAAAACCTCGGAAATCATCCAGAGTCAAAGTATTCGCACAGGGGAGACCAGTCCGTGTTCGCGCAGATCATAGGAAGCCGGCAAAGCGGTCTGTTAAGCATGCAGCTGCAGTCATAAAAAGCAGGGAGATTCACATCAAATCAAACGGTTCAAGCAAACAGCGGTCTGCAAGGTATATTATGCTTTCGGCTGACATACAACTTTACTACTATTTATTATCAGAGGTGATATGAATGAAACGGAAATCAGAAAGATTGTGACAAGAAGCGTATTGTTCTTCGGGATCCTCGCCGTCACAATCAATATGCGATTTCTTTATCATGTCCGATTGAAGTTAGATAAGATTCATCAAAGTCTCGAATATATAAATCGCTCAATAAAGAATAAACTTTTTTAACTTGGCGGTCGGATGTTGAGACGAATATTTCATCTGACAAAGCCTTCAATATCTGAGCAGAGCCCCAACTTAGTAATATTAGTGCAGCAACCAGGAGCGCAATAACAATAGAAACCTTGAACTCCGCTTTATCAGCAATAACACCACCAGCAAATGAGATCACTGGGAGTAAAGTCATTTTTAATTGGTTCACCGATGAATCATCATATCCAGCATTCGCAGACGAAAGATTTTTGAATTCTTCTATGAGATACTTCACTTTATCTTTAGAATACCAATTCAGTTTTGGGGAAATATAATCAGACTCTCTTGATGGATTATGATACTCCGCTTGCTTTAATAAAGAGCGAAGCTCGTCTAGTTCTTTATTATAGTTCTGATAGTCAGTGGCTATCATTTTTTTATTATGCTTCTCGATTAAAACAGATACAACAATCATCCCAACAGCTCCAGCTATTCCCGTGATAACCGTATAAAGCATATAACTAATCGCAAACGAAAATATGGAGATAACAGTAATAAGCAGTGACGCCAGATACCCGTAGAAATACAGCCTTCTATCCTGACTTATCTTCTTATTATAAGATATAGAGTAAAGCAAGTAGTGAATCATGTAATTATTCTCCAGTAAATCAAACTTTCTCAAAGAACGTATCCGGATGATTCGGATCAAACTGCTCATTCGCCCACATGACGGTCACGAGGTTCTCTGTCTCGGACAGATTGATGATGTTGTGCGTATAGCCCGGCAGCATATGAACCGCCTGTATCTTATCTCCGCTTACATCGAACTCAATAACCTCGTCAGTACCGATCTTACGCTCCTGAATCAGTCCGTGACCGGAAACCACAATAAAGAATTCCCACTTGCTGTTATGCCAGTGCTGTCCCTTTGTGATACCCGGCTTGCTGATATTGACCGAGAACTGACCGCAGTTTGCGGTTTTCAGCAGTTCCGTAAAGGAGCCTCTGTTATCACAATTCATTTTCAGATCAAAAATCGTCTTCTCCTTCGGGAGATACGAGAGATACATCGAATACAGCTTCTTTTCAAAGCTGCCGCTCGGGATCTCCGGCATGACCAGCGTCTGCGGCTGATCATGAAAGATGTGGAGCAGCTCAACAATTCTGCCGAGTGTTGCCCTATGCGTCACAGGCGCATAGCAGTATCTGCCGTTATCCTGCATCACAGCATTCACACCGTCAAACTCGCAGTGATGCTCCTTGCACTCGATCGCATCGAACATTTCCTCGACCAGATCATCAATGAACAGCATTTCCAGTTCAACGCTCGGATCATTCACAGTAATCGGCAGATCATTTGCGATGTTGTTGCAGAATGTGCCGACAGCAGAATTATAATTCGGGCGCACCCACTTGTCGACCAGATTCGGGAAGCGGTATACCATGACGCGGTTGCCGGTCTCCTCGCCATACGCAAAGAACAGTTCCTCTCCGGCTTTCTTGCTCAGACCGTACTCAGAGGTGCCGAAACGTCCTGCAAGTGTAGCCTGAATCGAGGATGATACCATAACAGGCGCTTTGCTGTTGTGCTTTTTCAAAGTTGAGAGCAGCAGTTCAGCAAAATCACAGTTGCCTTTTTTAAAATCAGCCGGATCTGTCGGGCGGTTGACACCTGCCAGATTGAATACAAAATCCGCCTTTGCACAATACTCGTCCAGCTCTGCCGGAGTAGAGTCGATGTCATACTCGTAGATTTCCGCAATCGTGATATTCGGTCTGGTCTTGTTTTTGCCGTCACGAATATTTTTCAGATTCTCGACCAGATTTCTGCCTGCGAAGCCTTTTGCGCCGGTAACTAAAACATTCATACTTCTTTTCTCCACACCATTTTATTGACCACGCCGACATAGGACTGGATGATTTTCACAACCTTGTCGCTGACATTGGTATCAACATAATCCGGCACCGGAATCGCACCGCCGTTCACTTCATCACGGACCATTTCAACGGCAGTATCAACCGCTTGCAACAGTCCCTTGGTATCAATACCCGAAAGAATAAAGCAGGCTTTATCGAGCGCCTCAGGGCGCTCGGTCGATGTTCTGATACAAATTGCAGGGATCGGGTGCCCGATACTGGTGAAGAAACTGGATTCCTCCGGCAATGTGCCGGAGTCTGAAACAACAGCAAATGCATTCATCTGTAAGCAGTTATAGTCATGGAAACCGAGCGGTTCGTGCTGAATGACACGAGGATCAAGCTTGAAACCGGATGCCTCCAGACGCTTTTTAGAGCGCGGATGGCAACTGTAAAGGATCGGCATATCGTACTTCTCAGCCATCTGATTGATCGCGGTAAACAGGCTTGTGAAGTTCTTTTCGGTGTCGATATTTTCCTCACGGTGCGCCGAAAGCAGGATATACTTGCCTTTTTCCAGACCGAGACGAGCGTGAACATCAGATGCCTTGATTGCATCGAGATTCTCGGTCAAAACCTCCGCCATTGGGGAACCGGTCACATAGGTACGCTCCTTCGGCAGACCGCAGTCCGCGAGATAGCGGCGTGCGTGTTCGGAATATGCAAGATTAACATCTGAAATAATATCAACAATACGGCGGTTTGTTTCCTCCGGCAGGCACTCGTCTTTGCAGCGGTTGCCAGCCTCCATGTGGAAGATCGGGATATGCAGCCGCTTTGCGCCGATCACGTACAGGCAGGAGTTCGTATCACCGAGCACGAGAACCGCATCCGGCTTCAGCTCTGCCATTGCCTTGTA
>CAMKLV010000105.1:0-9250 GCA_946413695.1 uncultured Ruminococcus sp.
CGCGGTCGGGAAGTGACAGAACAAATTTCGGTCAACTGCCATTCACGAAACGGCAACAGATACAATCAACGGTCTTTCCAAACGCCCGCGGTCGGGAAGTAACGGAACAAATTTCGGTCAACTACCATTCACGAAACGGCAGCAGATACAATCAACCGTCTTTCCAAACGCCCGCGGTCGGGAAGTGACAGAACAAATTTCGGTCAACTGCCATTCACGAAACGGCAGCAGATACAATCAACCATCTTTCCAAACACCTGCGGTCGGGAAGTAACAGAACAAATTTCGGTCAACTGCCATTCACGAAACGGGAGCGGGCACTGCCCGCCTTACCAGATGTCATCTTCGAGGTTTTCGGGGATGCAGGGTGTCATCGCTGCGATTGCGCACTCGATCTGCGAAGCATCCGGTTCTCTTGTTGTGATGCGCTGCATCCAGAGTCCGGGCGCCGAGAGAATGCGTGTCAGCGGATTGTCATATCTGCCCGCGATCCGGATCAGCTCATAGCTGACGCCCATGATCACCGGCAGCAGCGCCACACCGAACAGCACACGCTGCCAGACAACCGTATACGGATTGAAGCAGCCGAAGAAAATGCCGATCAGCAGCACAAGAAAGATAAAGCTTGTGCCGCAGCGCGGATGGAATCTGCACTGCTTTTTGACATTCTCGACGGTCAGCGGGAGCGCCGCCTCAAAGCAGGCAATCGTCTTATGCTCCGCACCGTGATATTCATAGGTTCTGCGGATGCTTTTGCCAAGTCCCGTCAGCCACATGTATGCAACAAACAGTACGATCTTGACCAGACCCTCCGCGCAGGATTTGATGATCCGGCTGTCGGTCAGCGGCTTGACAAACGATACCACCAGACGCGGCAGATAGAGGAACAGTCCGAAAGCGATCACCACACCGAGAATCATCGCGATTGTCATGAAGACATTGAAGATCGCGTCGCCGAGTTTCTCCTCGACCCATTTTTCAAACTTGCTCGGCTCCTCATATTCATAATTCTCCGAGGCTTTTTTCAGGTACGCCCAGCGCGAACGGATTGTTCCGGCATCGGGGTCGCCCTGCTTCTGATAGTCCTTATCCTTTTTGAGCTTTTCAAGTTCCTTGTTCCGGCGGTATTCGGGGAACCAGACCCTGAACTTCTCGAATGCCTCCTCCTCGGAGAGCTTGTCGATCTTCTCATGCTTTTTCCAGCCGCAGAAGTCATCGACCTCCTCGTCAAACTGCTTCTCGGCGGCTTTCATCATGCAGCGGTAGCCGTCTACCATTGACATCACAAAATTGACGCAGCCGCGCACGAGCGGAATCTTATTATACCACTTGCGCACGATCCGCTGCTTGCCGGTTTTCGGATCGGTCTCGAATTTTGCAGGCAGATCCCATGTTTCGAGGTCGATCTCGCCGTTCGGCAGTCTGCACGCCATTGCGCCGCGGAATGCGCCCTTCATCATGACGCCCTCGATCAGCGCCTGTCCGCCGATTTTCGACTTATGTGCAAACTCCGCCTTTGCCGCGGATTGCTCTGCAGCCTTCGCATCCCGTTCCGGATCATGCTCAGCCGGTGCGGGCGTCTCAGGGACATTCTCCGGCTCCGGCACATTCAGAATCTCCTGATCCTGCTCCGCTTCCGCGGCTGCCTCTTTGTGCGCCGTGAACTGTGCAGCGGCGTTATTCTGTGCGGCGACCTGTGCCGCCAGCAGATGTTCCTGCTCTGACAAAATATCAGTCCTTTCCCTATTTCCTTAGTCGAGACGCCGCTCCATGAAGATCATCACAACACCGGCGCCGATGAAACACAGCATCATGCCGGAAACGATCATCGCCATTCTGCGGCTGCGTGCCGGATCGTAAAATTCCGTCGGATCATCCGGATTGATTTTCAGCGTTGTCTCATCGCCTGCGTTATAATTCTCATAGTTCGTATACACGCTGCCCGAAAGCTCATACTGCTTTCCGCCGTATGAAAAGCTGTAGACAGGGCGGTAGACATTCGTTTTCCGCCGGTCACGATCGGTTGTGACTTTATGCTCCATGCGGACAACAACCGCCGGAATCTCCGTCACGCAGTGTTTTGTACGTCCGCTGTTCCATGCGTTGAATGCAACCAGAGCAGCCGTAAATACAATAATCAGCACAATCCCGATTTTCTGCTGTGAGCCAAGTCTGATTCTTTCCATGATCGTTCCCGCCTGTCAGATATTCGTTTTATTTGGAATCCTTTGCGGGGAGCGTAATCGTCACCGTTGTGCCGACGCCCTCCTCACTGTCGATATCCAGTGTGCCGTTGTGCAGGGTTACAAGCTCATCCGCAACGGCAAGCCCGATGCCCGAGCCGCGCCGCGTATGGTTCGGCTTATAGAATTTTGTCTTGACCTTGCCGAGATCGGATTCCTTGATGCCGCAGCCGTGATCCTGCACGATAATCCGCACAGCACTGTTATCCTCAGTTGCCTCCGCAGTAATCTGCACAAGCCCGCCGGGGTCGGAATATTTGATCGCATTGTCAATGATATTGATAAACACCTGCCGGATGCGGTTTTTGTCGCCGTAGACAAACGGCAGCATTTCCGGCTCCTCATAGATCACGCGGATGCGGTCTTTTTTGGCGCGCTCCATGTAGATCAGCACGGCGTCGCCCAGCTCTGCAAGGACATCCATCGTGTCCATCTGCAGCGAGAAGTGACCGCTCTGCATGCGGGAGAAATCCAGCAGCTCCTCGACCATTTCGGAAAGGCGCTCCGTCTCGCCGACAATGATGTGCAGACCCTTCTGCATCATAACCGGATCGGCTTCGGCGTTCTCATCGCCTGCCATATCGGTCAGCGTTTCCGCCCAGCCCTTGATGGCGGTCAGCGGGGTGCGCAGCTCATGCGAAACCGAGCTGATGAACTCGTTTTTCATCGCCTCTGCGGCAGAAAGCTCATCCGCCATGTGATTGATGCCGGCACAGAGCTCGCCGATCTCATCCTCACTCTCCTGATTGATCCGCGCAGAGAAATCACCGAGCGCAAATTTCTCGGTGTTGCTGTTGATCTCACGGATCGGGCGCAGGATCGAGCCCACGAAATAGAGGTCGGAAAGTCCGAGCAGCAGCAGCACGGCAATCGCAACGATGGTCACGCCCAGCACGAATGCCGCAATGGTGTTGTCAATCGTTTCGAGCGAGGTCACAACGCGGATTGCGCTGTATTCCTCGCTGATGTTGGTAATCGGAAAACTGACAGCCATAATCCGCTCGCCGTTTTCGGTGCGGCTCGTGCTGTAGCCGTAGGTCTCCTGTTTCTGCATCGCGTCATCGTAATCCGGCATGCGGATGGCATAATCCGGCGAAAATCCGGAGGATGTCAGCACAATCATGCCGTCATAGTCAATCGCCATGAGCTCCATTTTGTCCTTATCGGAAAAGCTCTCGAGCGTGCTGCGGATCTCGGCATTCAGGTTCGTTCCGGAATCGGCAGCATAGCGCGTCAGCACGCCGTTGACGGCATTGATCTTGGAGACCAGATACTGCCGCGCAGAATTGTAAAAATAATTCTGCACCGCATAGATCAGCGCCAGCTCGATCACCAGCAGGATCAGAACGATAACCGCGAGATTGTTGGTGATCCAGCGGCGCGTAATGCTTTTTTTCCTCATGGGGCGTCTGCCTCTTTATCTGTGGTTTTCGGGCTTCTCCTCCCATTTGTAGCCATAGCCCCAAATGGTCATGATATAGCGCGGCTCCGAGGGATCATCCTCGATCTTCATGCGCAGGCGGCGGATGTTGACATCGACGATCTTGTTGTCGCCGTAGTAGCTGTCGCTCCAGACATTCGAGAGGATGCTTGCGCGGTCGAGCGCGGTATTCTTGTTCTTGAGGAAGTAGGTCAGGATCTTGTACTCGACATCGGTGAGCTCAATGGGCTCGCCGTTCTTCGTGACGGTTCTGCCGTCAAGATTGATGACGAACGGACCGGATTCGAGCATCTTGACGCCCTCGGAATTCATCGAATTCATGATGACTCTGCGGTAGAGCGCATCGACGCGGACTGTCAGCTCAGAGGGCGCAAAGGGCTTTGTGATGTAGTCATCCGCCTCATTCATCAGCGCATTGACCTTGTCCATCTCCTGCGCCTTCGCAGAGAGCATGATGATGCCGAGCGTCTTGGATTTCTCACGCAGACGCTTCAGCACGGTGATACCGTCGATGCCGGGCATCATAATATCAAGCAGCGCAATATCGAAATTGCCGTTCTCCTGCTCAAAGACTCTGAGCGCAGCCTCGCCGCTGCTGACATCTACAACGTCATATCCGGCGCGTTTTAAGTTGATCACCACAAACTCGCGGATCGTATCTTCATCTTCACAAACCAGCAATCGCTTCATAATAATGCGCTCCTTTCGCCGCCGGTCTGCACCGGCAAAAGTGGATCAAGTCTGTTACTGTAAAAACCGCATGGAAACCAGCAGCTCGCTCGGCGAGAGCCGCAGGGATTTGCCGCCCTGCTCGATTCTGCCGAGATAATAGCGGCTGTCCTGCTGCCGGAGAAGCAGATAGCCGTCTGACTGCATCGCATCCGCCGCGACCGGATCGGTCACAACAGCAAGCCGCAGCAGCGGCTCGATCATCTGCGGCTCGGCAGCCTCGGCAGCATCGCCCTCCCCGACCGCAGCCGCCTGCGGATCGAAGGTATAGAACACCATTTCATCGTTTTCCTGCCGCGCGGTGACAATGCGCTCCCAGCGCTTCGGCATCAGAAAGACAAACCCGTCCTGCGCCGAATAATAGGATGAGCGCTCGCGCATCAGCAGCCCGTTCCGGCAGACATACCAGTTTGTCATCAGCACATCGGGCTTGGAGTAGCCGTAAAACGCCATGTTGACCGGAATCTCCGCTTCGCCGTCACCGTCGATATCCATTGTCTGGAAGCCGCCGGCGCGGTCGGTATTGAGGATGCGGTCTGCGCTGTCGGCATAGAGCATCGTGAGATTCTCGCGATAGTTCAGCACAACGGTGCGCACCGAGGTTGCACCGCTCATGCCGTCCAGATAGATCGCCGGAACCGTCTCATTCCCCGTTCCGACCGGCAGTCTGCCGTAGGTGATGCGTGAGACATCGGTCATTGTCTCGGGCAGTGCGAGCTCATCAAGCACATATTTGCCGCGTTCATTGAGCGCATAGACATCCGCCGCTGCAGGCTGCGAGTTTTTCGCCGCAGACGCAACGAACATTTCCATTGTGCCGTCCTCATTCAGATCGCGCAGTTCCATCACGGAATACGTGATCTCGAGCGACTGCACGAGCTTGTTCTCATAGTGGAAAACCTGCGCGGCATGCTCTGCGCCGTCCACCATGCTGTAGCTGATAATCAGGTTCATGCGCGGATTGGTTCCGAGCCGTTCAAGATCAACGCGGTCGATCTCGGCACCGGCAGCGGATGCATGCGAGATCGCCGTCCATGTGCCGTCCGCATTCTGGTCCAGCAGACAGATACGCAGCGGATTTTCGTCTGCGGCATTTCTCGCGACCTCATAAAAGACAACTGCCTCATCGGAGCCGTCTCCGTCGAAATCCTCCATGATGAACGCCGAAAGCCGTTCACCGGATTTCGGATATTTCAGGCTGATCTGCGAGACAGCAGAGGTCTGCAGCGCACGGTAGATCTGCTCCTGCTCCACAGTCAGACGCGGCGGGCTGAGCATGGATTCCACGCTCGTCGAAAAGCTGCATCCGGGGAGCTGCGCTGTCAGCACGCTGAGCATCGCACAGCCTGCAATCAGTTTGATTTTCATTTTCTCTCACTGAGCGGCACATAAGGAACCGCTCTTGAAATAGACTTATAAGCCGGACGGATGATTCTGCCGCCGGTGAGGACCTCCTCGATCCGGTGTGCGGACCATCCTGCGATTCTCGAAACTGCAAACATCGGTGTCAGCAGTTCAACCGGAATGCCGAGCATCTTGTAGACCAGTCCGGAGTAAAGATCGACATTTGCGCAGACATTCTTTGCGGCAGCGCGCGCGGATTTCTCCGCAACAAGCGCCGGTGTCAGGCGCTCAATTGTCTCAAGCAGGCGGAAGTCCGCCTCGATCTCCTTGCCCTTTGCGAGTGCAAAGCCCTTTTCCTTGAGCAGCACAGCGCGCGGATCGGAAAGCGTATAGACTGCATGTCCCATGCCGTAAATCAGCCCCGCGCCGTCGCCTGCCTCTTTGCGCAGCACCTTGCGGATGAAGTCAGCGACCTCGCCCTCGTTCTCCGGATTCTTGATATTGTCCTTGAACATCTGGAGCTGCTGCATGACCTTAAGATTTGCGCCGCCGTGACGGAATCCCTTGAGTGCGCCGATCGCCGCAGCATAGGCGGAATAGGGATCGGTGCCCGAGGATGTCAGTACGCGGCATGCAAATGCGGAGTTGTTTCCGCCGCCGTGCTCAGCGTGCAGCATCATGCAGATATCGAGCAGATGTGCCTCCTCCGGCGAATACTTCCGGTCGAGACGCAGCAGCGAGAGGATCGTCTGCGCATTGGTCTCCTCCGGGCGCAGCGGGTGCATGACAAGGCTTTCGCCGTCAAAATGCTGCCGCTTGACCTGATACGCCGCCGACATGATAACCGGCAGATGCGCGATCATCGAAACCGCGATGCGCACCTCGTTCTCAAGCGACTGCACCTCGCAGTCATCGTCATAGGAATACAGCGCCAGCACGGAGCGCGCCATCTTGTTCATGATATTGTTCGAGGGCGCCTTGGCGATCATGTCAATGATGAAGCCGTCCGGCAGCTCGCGCGATTCTGAGATCAGCTGCTGGAATTCCGCAAGCTGCTTCGCGTTCGGAAGTTTGCCGAACAGCAGCAGATACGCGGTTTCCTCGTAGCCGAAGCGGTCTTCCTTTTCAACGGCGTGTACAAGATCGGTGATCTGGTAGCCGCGGTAGATCAGCTCGCCCGGAATTGCCTCGACCTCGCCCTCGTTGAGCATGTAGCCGTGGACATTGCAGATTTTGGTAATACCTGCAACAACACCGGTGCCGTCTGCTCTGCGCAGACCGCGGTTGACCTGATATTTCTGATAGAGCGCCGGGTCAAATGCGGAATAATCACGCAGTCCCTCGCATAGCTTTTTGATAGAATCCTGTTTCGCCATAGCCTAAACCCTTTCCTGTGTATGGATGTACCATTTTACAATTTTACATTCCATTCTATTATACCGCTTTTTGCTTATAATGTCAAGCAAAAGCCGAATTTCATCGTGATTTTACGGAGGGATTTTGATGGACGGAAAAATCCGCTTTTTGATGCTTCATGCGGCCGTCATGCTGCTGCTTCCGGCAGGGATCATGCTGCACCGCCCGCCGGATATGCCTGCGGTTCAGCCGATGCCGATGCTGCCGTCCGCCGGTGAAATCAGCGGCAGCTATCGGGTGCTGGATACGGCATCCGGCGAGGTTTTCGAGGTGCCTGTCCGCGATTATCTGATCGGTGCAGTCGGTGCAGAAATGCCTGCATCCAACGAACCTGAGGCACTGAAGGCGCAGGTTGTCGCCTGCCATACCTATGCGGAGCGCATCAGGGCGCAGAACGCTGCCGAGCCGGACAGCACACTCTGCGGCGCAGATTTCTCCGATGACAGCAGCCGGTATCAGGCGTTTTTCACCGAGGAGGAGCTGCGGACATTCTACGGCACCGGATTCGATGCATATTATGCGAAGCTCGCGGCGGCTGTCGATGCAGCGGGAGGTCTGCTGCTCTGCTATGACGGCGAACCGATCGCAGCAGCCTTTCACGCGATCTCCTCCGGCAAGACGGAATCTGCAGAAACGGTCTGGTGCAATGCGCTGCCCTATCTGGTGCCGGTTGAATCCGCCGCAGACCGCAGTGCGCCGGACTATGAGGAGACGGTCACCATCCCGCCGGAAACGCTGCAGAAGGCACTCACCGCGCAGGATCCAGCCTGCACATTTCCGGAAGATCCTGCACAGTGGTTCTCCGCGCCGGAATGCTCGCCGTCCGGCACCGTGCTGCAAATCGGCTGCGGCAGCGTCACATGGAGCGGTCAGCTCCTGCGGGAGGTGCTCGGGCTGCGGTCGGCATGCTTCACGGTGGAATATGAAGGCGCGCAGTTTCTCTTTACAACACACGGCTTCGGACATGATGTCGGCATGAGCCAGTACGGCGCGAACGCCATGGCGAAAGAGGGCTGCAGCTTCGCAGAAATCCTCGCGCACTACTACCCCGACACAGTCCTGACCCCCATAGAATGACAAAAACCGCGGATCACCGTTCAAAGTGATCCGCGGTTTGATTTGCGAATGTTACTTTTTCAGTTTTTCGATCAGGAACATGACGAGGCATGCGCCGATGATCGAAAGGATCACGCCTGAGATCCAGCCGCCGCCGATCTTCAGCAGATTGCCGATCCAGCCGCCGACGATACTGCCGACCAGTCCGAGCAGTGCATTCCGGAGAAAGCCCTGTTTCTCGTGACCCATGATCTTGCCTGCGATGCAGCCGATCAGAGCGCCGATCAGAAGAAAAACGATAAATTTAATCATAATTGTGTCCTCCTAGCTGTAATGGCCGGCTATAACTGTGGATCCGGCAAACCGCCCATCCGGATCATGCATATTATACCATTTGCCCGCAGAATTGTCAAGGGTATACGCATATTTTTCATCATAGCTTAAGAATCCGCGCACATATTTTTCACAAATAGGCAAAACAAAATCACTCTCACACAATTCTGCATGAGAGTGATGATTTGGCTCCCCCAACTGGACTTGAACCAGTGACACCCTGATTAACAGTCAGGTGCTCTACCGACTGAGCTATGGAGGAATATGAACAGTGCCGGCATCGATCTATCTTCCCGGGTCGTCTCCAACCAAGTATTTTCGACGCGAATGAGCTTAACTTCCGTGTTCGGAATGGGAACGGGTGGAACCTCATTGCCATTAACACCGGCTCTGCGTATATATTCCAGAAGCTTTCGCTTCTTGAAATCAAGATATGACCCGTACGGGAATCGAACCCATGATTACGCCGTGAGAGGGCGTCGTCTTAGCCGCTTGACCAACGGGCCATTGGATGCACCATCAGGGACTCGAACCCGGGACCCACTGATTAAGAGTCAGTTGCTCTACCATCTGAGCTAATGGTGCATTTGCAAAATCTATTATAGCATAGATTTCGGATTTTGTCAACCCCCAGTACCCTGAAAACTGAACAGCAAGCAAATCGCTTTAGAGAATCTCGCGAAGGAAA
>CAMKLV010000106.1:0-9033 GCA_946413695.1 uncultured Ruminococcus sp.
GGAGCGTGACAGTCTCCAGTGCGTAGCACTCGCTGAATCCGTATCTGCCGATAGATGTCACGTTTTCCGGAATGTCAATTTCTTTCAGCGCAAAGCAATATTGGAACGCATATTGGCCGATTGTCTTGACAGACTTCGGGATTGTCAGCGCACTCAGCTTTTCGCACCGATAAAAAGCATAACTGCCGATGCTCGTCACAGTCTCCGGAATATTCACTGCAGTCAGATTGCTGTATGAAAAAAGACCGGACGGGATTGTTTTGATTCCCTCAGCAAATGTGATATCCGTCGGCGCAGTGCCGGAAAACGGACGGTCACAATCGGTCAGCGTTGCAGGAATGTAGATTTTCTGAATCTTTGTTGCACCGAACGCATTTTGCCCGAGCGCCTGCAAGCCCTCACGGAGCGTGACAGTCTCCAGTGCGTAGCACTCGCTGAATCCGTATCTGCCGATAGATGTCACGTTTTCCGGAATGTCAATTTCTTTCAGCGCAAAGCAATATTGGAACGCATATTGGCCGATTGTCTTGACAGACTTCGGGATTGTCAGCGCACTCAGCTTTTCGCACCGATAAAAAGCAGAGCTGCCGATGCTCGTCACAGTCTCCGGAATTTTCACTGTAGTCAGATTGCTGTAAGAAAATAGACCGGACGGGATTGTTTTGATTTCCTCAGCAAATGTGATATCCGTCAGCGCAGTGCCGGAGAACGGACGGTCACAATCGGTCAGTGTTGCAGGAATGTAGATTTTCTGAATCTTTGTTGCACCGAATGCATTTTGCCCGAGCGCCTGCAAGCCCTCATGGAGCGTGACAGTCTCCAGTGCGTAGCACTCGCTGAATCCGTATCTGCCGATAGATGTCACACTTTCCGGAATGTCAATTTCTTTCAGCGCAAAGCAATACTGGAACGCATATTCGCCGATTGTCTTGACAGACTTCGGAATTGTCAGCGCACTCAGCTTTTCGCACCGATAAAAAGCAGAACTGCCGATGCTGGTGACACTGTCGGGAATCTCAACGGATTTGATACTCTGATTCTTACTGAACGCTTCGGAAGCGATTGACGTCACGGGCAGTCCCTGATAGGTCGCAGGAATCACGAGTGTTTCCGCTTTGCCGGAATAGGATTTGAGCGCTGCGGTTTTGCCGTCCGTTGTGAACTCGAAGCCGTCGCCGGCTGCAGCGGGATCGGTAGTTGCAGCGGGTGCTGCCGTTGTGACGGCGGGTTTCGCGGTTGTCACAGTCTTCGCTGTGGTCACGGGTTTTGCAGTTGTCGCAGGTTTCGCTGTGGTCACAGTTTTTGCTGTTGTGACGGGCTTTGCAGTTGTCACGGCTGCCGTTGTGACAGGTTTTAACGTTGTTGTAACGGGTTTCGCAGTTGTCACGGGTGCGGTTGTCTCCGCCTGCAGGGTGACAGCGGAATCCGCTGCAGTTTCTGCGGGCAGCTCTGTTTCAGCAGCCAGACCGGTCAGCGGTTTCTGCAGAAGCCCCTGATACGGCATGACTGCACCGGAAAGCAGCATCAGCGAGCCCATCAGGCCGCCGCCGAGCCGTTTGCCGGTGTTGCGGATAGAATGCCAGTTTGCTTGCATGTTCATCCTCCTTCAATGATGTTGATAAAAATGTCTGAGTGATATCTGCAGTTTGCACATGCAAATATCAGTTTATATTATAACATATTCCTTTGAAAATCGCAATGGCAATATTGTATAAAACAAAGGGACTTCTCAGCTCTGTTTCTTCTGAGAAGCCCCTTATATACATTTATGCGTTTATTATTTATGAGAGCACACCTGCGGCTCCGAGCAGCCAGATCGCTGCCCGTGCCGCCGCGTGCAAAGATCACCGGCGTGATCATGACAAACAGCTTTGTGCGCGGATCAAGGACAAGAATCTGATCGGCATTGCGGACGGTTTTCAGTCTGTGCGCGATCATGATGATCGTTTTCTCTTTTGTCAGTGCTTCGATCGCGTGCATGAGATCGGCTTCGTTTTCGGGATCGACATTTGCAGTTGCCTCATCCAGCACGATGACCGGTGCATCCTTCATGATTGCGCGGGCGATAGAAATACGCTGCTTTTCACCGCCGGAAAGCGATGCGCCGCCCTCGCCGATCACAGTATCATAGCCCTCCGGCAGCTGCATGATGAAATCGTGGCAGCATGCCTTTTTCGCCGCCTCGATGACCTTTTCCATCGGCGCCTCCGGCTGCCCGAACCGGATATTGTTCGCAATCGTATCCGCAAAGAGATAGACGCGCTGGAACACAAAGCTGTAGTTTTTCATCAGGGCGTCCATGCTGTATTCGCGGACATCGACACCGTCCAGCGTCACACGGCCTGCATCGACATCCCAGAAGCGCGAGAGCAGTGAGGTCAGCGTGGTCTTTCCGCCGCCGGAAGGTCCGACAATTGCCGTTGTGGTGTGCTCGGGGACCGTCAGTGAAATGCCGTCAATGATCTTCCGTTTTTCATAGGCAAAGCTGATATTTTCTGCTTCGATGCGGCAGTGCTCCGGTTTGATATCCTTGCCGGTGATGTCCATCTGCGGGGTGCTGAGAATCTCCTGCGCCTGCCGGACACTGACATCAACCGTGCGCAGCAGCGCGGAGTATTTGCCCGCCGTATCAAGCTGCGCATAGATCAGATACGAGCTGATGATCATGAGGATTGCGGTGAGCAGATCCATGCTGCCGCCGATGAACATCAGGACAGAGGCGAGCGCAATGACCGTGCCGACCGCCTTGAGCCAGAAGCTCTGCAGTGTCATATACGGAATCAGCTTGAGCTCCATTGCGGAGTTTGCATGCTCGTTCTCGTCAATCGCGGTGTTGAGATCGCGGCTGCGTTCACCGGTCAGGCGGAATGTCCGCACCTCGAAAATGCCCTGAATATACTCTATGACCTTTGCAACCAGTGCCGAATCCTTTTCGATCTTCTGCTTTGCCATGCCCGCCGAAGCCTTCATCATGCCGCTGTTGATCATGAAGAACACGGCAAGTCCTGCGCAGAGAATCAGACCGATCCGCCAGTCAAAGAACAGAATCATCACAGTGATCACCGCTGTTGTCAGCAGACCCGAGCAGACAAGCATGACAACGCGCGTTGCAACATTCTCCAGATTCTGCATCGTGTTTGTGGTCACGGACATAATCCGTCCGAGACTGTTTTCATTGTAGTAGCCCATCGGCAGATAGCGCAGATGCTCAGCAAGCTGCATCCGCTTGTTTGCGCATGTGCTGTAGCCGCCCTCGGTCTGCAGCATGGTTGCCTTGGATTTGAATGCACCTGCGCAGATCACGCTGACCAGCATAATGATAAGACAGGTCAGGCAGGTTTGACCGGTGACACTGCCTTCCAGCAGCGCTTTGACCATGCACGCAATCGCGGGGATTTTGAGCGCTTCAAACATCGCCTGCAGCAGACTGAGAACAATCGAAGCATAAAAGCGCTTTCTGTCCTTTTCATCGCAGAAATCAAAGAAGTTTCGCAGAATCTTAAACATCGTCCTCACCGTCCTTTGCAGAGATATGTGCCGCCCACATGGCGCTGTAAAGACCGCCCCTGCCGAGCAGTTCCGCATGCGTGCCCTGTTCTTCGATCACGCCGTCCCGAATGACATACAGTCTGTCCGCGTTCGCGACTGTGGAAAGTCTGTGCGCTATTACGATCAGCGTTTTGCCCTCGACCAGCTTCGCGACACTGCGCTGAATGATCGCTTCGTTTTCTGGGTCTGTGTATGCAGTTGCCTCATCGAGAATGATGATATCCGCATTTTTCAGCATTGCGCGCGCGATTGCAATGCGCTGCCGTTCGCCGCCGGAAAGATGTCCGCCGGAGGAGCCAACCACTGTATCATAGCCGTTTTCCAGTCCCATGATGAAATCGTGGCAGCCGCATTTTTTCGCTGCGTCCTCAATTTCTGCATCGGTCGCGGACGGATTGCCGAGCCGGATATTCTCGCGCACGGAGAGATCAAACAGATAGTTATCCTGCGAGACATATGCGATGCGGCTGTTGTAATCATCGAGCGGGATTTCTCTGATATCAACGCCGCCGAACGAGATGCTGCCGCTGTCGATATCCCAGAGCGATGCGATCAGTCTTGCGATCGTGGATTTGCCGCTGCCGGAGGGTCCGACAAGCGCGACGAATTCTCCCTGATGAATCGTCATGGAAATGCCGTGCAGAATCTCCTGCTCGGCATAGCGGAACCGGACGTCATTCAGCACAATATCACCGCCGCTGAGTTTCTTTGTCAGCTTTGCAGGGCGCTCCATTTCGGGCGCATCCATGATATTGCGCACCTCTATCACAATGGTATCCATCTGCGCAATATCATCCGAATAGGACATGACACCGAGCAGCGGCTCAATCAGCCCGACCGTCAGGATGATGACCGTGATAAAATCCGCGGTGCTGATCGTTCCGTGCATCGCCATGATGCCGCCGATCGGCAGGACGGAGAGCATCGTTGCCGGCATGATGCACATCGCAAATGTCATGTAGACATTGCATTTTCGCATCCAGTCAACAAAGCTTGCGGCGCTCTCTTTTGCAGCAGCAGCGAACTTTTCATAGCTGGACTGCGCCTTGCCGAACACCTTGATAACCTCAATGCCGTTGATATACTCCGTGGTGACGGCGTTGAGCGCTTTCGTCGCGCGGACGGTTCTGCCGTAGTTCTCCTCATAGCCGAACATCATCAGCGCATAGCAGATAATACCGAGCGGAACCGTGATCAATGCCGCAAGCCCGAGCTTCCAGTTGATGACAAACGCATAGATCAGAATGATGACCGGTGCGCCGATGCCCGTTGTAAACTCGGGCAGGATGTGTGCAAGTGTTGTCTCGATGCTGTCAATGCGCTCGACGATTGTGCTTTTCAGCGCACCCGAAGGCTGACTGATCACATTGCCGAGCGGCATCTTCGCAAGCTTATCCAGCGCCTTTTTGCGGATCACGGCAAGCGTGTGGAAGGTCGCGAGATGTGAATTTGCCGTGGAAAGTGCATGGAACAGCGCGTGTCCCAGCCAGAGCACCAGAATGATGCCGAAGTTCACAAGATACGCATGTTTTTCCGTGCTGCCCGCGAGCAGATCCTTGACAACCCGCGCAATGAAATAATACGGCACAATGCCGCAGACCGTGCTCAGCGCCGCAAGCAATACGCTCGCGATAAATTTTCCCTTTCGCTCCCCCGACTGCCCGAGCAGCCAGCGGAACGAGCCGTTTTGATCTTTTCCCATCAGAAATCCTCCTGCCTTTTCCTGTATTGCTGCGGCGTCACGCCCATGATATCACGGAACGCCGCCGAAAACTTGGATGCATTGTCATATCCGAGCCGCTGTGCAATGTCCGCAACCGAGATGTCCTCCGAGATCAGCATCGCAGCAGCCGCTTTCATTTTGTAGCCCTTGATATACTGATAGACCGGTGCGCCGTAAACCGCCTTGAACACCTTGCGCAGCGTCGCGGGCGGCATGCCGGAAAGCGCCGAAAGCTCCTCGACTGTGTAGGAGCGGTCCAGCCGTTCTGTGATGAGCGCATGCATCTCCTTGATTTTCTCGGTTTGCGTGCGCGGGAAATACGGGCGGCGCTCCGTGCAGTCAGCCGGATCAATCGTCCGCAGCAGAATCAGCAGCTCCGCAATCTTGACCTTGAAATAATCGGGGCGGATGCTTTTCGGCGCATGGTAAAGCTGCGCAAACACCGGATTCAGCAGCTCATTTGTCCGCAGCAGAAATTCGCGGTTATCCGGACAGAAGCGCCGCGCAATCTCATCGAGATCGGCATGCAGGAACGGCATTTCACGGTTCAGCGTCTCCTGCGCCTTCTCCTGCATAAACCCGATTGAGATGCCGTGATAATGCGAAAGCGGCATCTCAACTTTGCCCTCGTGGTGCACGCACCGGTCGATCCGCAGATCGCCCGCTTCCATGTAGTATCTGCCGCCGAATACGTTTTCGTGCTCGATGCGTCCATCGCGGCAGTGATCAATACAGAGCACCGTCTCCGCGTTCTGATATTTTGATACGCATGCCCGCAGATGAAAATCGTTGTACATCAGATAGATGCCCTCAAACACGCGGTACATCGTCATGAATCCCTCGCCGGTTTCATCATCGAGCCGAAGCACCCTGCATTCGCCTTCCGCTGCGATCTCATGGACATTCGAGCCGAAGCCCGCCTGATCGAGTGTGTCAAACAGATCCCTGTTCATGCGATGCCGGCCTTTTCAAAGTACTTCTTCATCAGCTTTCTGCCAAGCAGTCCGCCGAGGATCGGGACAAGCACACAGAGCAGCGGCAGAAAAACCGGAATAAATCCGAGCACTGCCGCAATAAACACAATCACAAAATAGATCGTCGAAAATATGCCGATATGGATCAGATCCTTGCCTTTCATAAACACCTCCGTTGGTTAATTGTTGCTAACCCGCTATCAAAAATGACAGCCTTTCCGCAAGGCCATGGATATTATAGCACAGGAAAATCCGGTTTTCCACTCCGTTCTGTTCCGGATGCTCCGTTTTGTGCACGAGTTGCAGGCGCAAGGAAAAGCTCTGATTCGCACTGAGTCAGAGCTTTGATTTGGCCGAAAGCCGCACATCAGTCCGTCTGATTCTGCGCTGCCGTGCCGCATTCCGGCGCTTCACGAATCAGGTCATAGATTGGGATGCCCGCCGCAGTCCGTGTTCCGGCAAGCTCCATTCCGAGATGCAGATAGCGGTCGCACTTGCCTTTTGCATCCGTATCGAGAATCAGTGCAGCATGCCGCTGCGCCGACTTCGCATAGGCAAAATCCATGAGCGTTCGCATGTATCCCTGCCCCTGATGCTCCTTCGTCACGATCAGCATTTCCACTTTGACATAGGGCTTTTTCTGCCGCTTCATGACCGTTTCGAGCGAATCGCCGCCTGCGTTCGCCGCTTTCAGGAATGCCAGCAGCTTTCGCCATCCGCCGAGTGCCCGCCGCATGCTCCGCACCATGTTCAGGATGCTGCGAAAATCCGGATGTTCACCGAACGAGCTCGAGAGCATAATATAGCCCTCGCCGCCGTCAGTGCAGTAGAACTGTCCGCATTCGATGCCTGCAGCAACCAGCGCTTTCATGTAATCCGTCATCGCCGCGCGGGACGGAAAATACGGCTTCAGACCGCCCTCCCCCTCTGCGTAGGGATAATCCCAGAATGATTCACCGATTTGTGCCGCGACCTTGTTCAGCGTCGCCTCAGAAAGATGTCTCACCCGCTTTATATCCGGCGGGAAGAATCCCGCCATGCCGCGGAACGGCATAAAATACGTTGCTGCCGCGATCATCAGGCAGAGCAGCACCATGCCGGCAAGTGCCAGCAATATGGTCAAAAGCATACCGATACTCCTTTCTGCGCATAGTTAGCCTATGCAAACCGACTATATTATACCATATTCTCCCGTAAAAAGCAACCGGAGAGAAGGAATCTTTTGTGAAACGGTCTTCTTGCCGGAGTGCTTTCGATCAATGCAGGCGGGCGCTGCCCGCCTGACAATCATTTCTCAAAACGACCTATCTATGTGAATTTCAAGTTGTTGCGTTATTTTCAGCGTATCTCGCATGAATCGTGATTCTGTTATTTGAACCAAAAATCTCTATTTTGAGCCCATTTTCAGCCCAAGTTCCCACGCAAGTTCCCGCAAAATAGTTCCCACAACCAGCATACACTAGCCCTCAAACCACATGGGAATTTGCATAAGGGAATCATTGAGGATAGCTCAACTAACAACTGAATAGTATCCGTATGCCCGATTTTTCGTCCATGAAAAACCGGGCTTTTTCTTTGCCCTGTCGCTGGAGGTGATACTGATGTAACCCAATATATGACGATCGCCTACGGCAAGGCGTCCGTCGTTCTCTCTACCGCTGACCGTCAGGAAGCCGCGGAAAAGATTGCAGGGCTCGGCGTATCAGCACAGACGGCGGAAACGCTGGTCGAGAAAGCACAGGAAATCCGCGTGGATGCGGTAAAGGAGCGCATCGCGGCTATTCAGGCACAGCAGACCGACTTCAACACGGCGATGAATCACCTGACTGACCGCGAGGAACGCGCAATCGACACAATGATCGTGTGCAGCGCGGCAGAACCGCAGAAACATATTGCGGTGGAAGGAGGACACAATGGCGCGCGTGTGGTTCATGATTATGCTGTGCGCGATGGCTGCAAGCAGCTCGCAGCGTTCACGGACGCGGAAACAACGGACGCGAACGGCAAGCCTGTACGAACTGAAAAAGGAACGACCGCATGGTCGGCACTCAAATCGGAAATGCTCGAAGCGTCCGGCATGGACAAGGACGCGGTACTGACTTTCCGTTCGCAGGAGGAATACGAGCAGTATCTCGCAGATACGGAGATGCTCAGAGAAGCCGACGAAATGCCGGATGCCGATGATATGAGAGATGCTGCAATCGGCAACGGCCATGAGCTGCATCCGGACGGCAATGTACTGGATGAACTTCATACAGAAACTCCTGTCTCCGATGCAAAGCCCGATCTGGCTGTGCCGGATGCTCCGGACATTCCGGATATGTCGAAGCCTTCGCCGAGAGGGGCGAGAAGATGAGCCAAAAGCTGAGTGTCCCGCATCCCCGAAAGAAAATAGACAAGACAACCCTGATCGTGCTTTGCGTGATCGGGGTTGTGCTGTTGATCGGCTGTGTTGTGCTCGGCGCTGCATTCGATTACGCCCTTGGCGCTGACGGCTCGATTGACGGCAACAAGATCAGTCCGGCATTTCGTTATGTCACATCTCATCCGGAAATCATTATCCCGGCAGTTACGAAAAAGGACGGGTATGTTCCGAAGATGCTGTTTGTCGGTGTCTGTGTGATCGGTATCTTTGCACTCTATAAGTACAGCGAGGAGCCGAAACGCCTGCACCGTCGCGGTACGGAGCACGGCTCTGCAAAGTGGGCGGATGAAAAGGAAGTCCGTACGCTCGCAGAAAAGGAGAAAAAGCCGTATCAACTGGCGCTGCGGGATGAAAACGGCGGG
>CAMKLV010000107.1:0-8931 GCA_946413695.1 uncultured Ruminococcus sp.
ATTTTACCGATTTTAAGCTGTTTTGGATATGGTGTCCTAATTTATCACTTACAAAGGTAAAGCAAAATCTCTTTTCTCCGTCCTGATTATACCGATATTGCAGCCGGACATCACCAAATTCTTCTTTGCCGTCCGCATTCTTCCATATTCCGTTCAATGCTGCAACACTGATGCTGGTTGCGGGGTAAATCACGGTATTATAATAGCCCCAGTCATTCGGCTGTTCGTATTCTGCCATGCTGACGAGTCTGCCGTCTTCGGGTTTGTCGTCCAGAAAGGTGTTCGGTGTCAGAGGATCGGGTGTAAACCGCGGATACAAATGATCCTCGCTGCCATAGAAGGCATATCCGCCGTCTTCTGCTTTGACGGTTCCGGCAATGACAAGATTGTTTTCAACGAGTGTTTCAAAAAAGAGCCGTCTGCCTGGACCTCAATTACGGAACTGGGTGTAGAATCCGGATTCACATAAACCCATTCCCCGATCAGTACAGAGGCATCCTGCACCGGTTTAGCGTTCAGAAAGTCTTTGAGCGAAAAGTCATGGCTGATGCGTTTCAAAGTTGCAATGATCCTGCCGTTCATCAGCTCGGCTCTGTTTTATTACGGAGCAAATGTAACACCGAAGTGCGGCGGGGGCTTTCACCACAGCTGCCTGCTTTTATTATAGCAGGATACATTTGAAAAAAAGTGTTCCTGATAATAATGCAGCCTAATTGGAAGTCGGACGATGGTTTGCGTCATTAAACTTGCACAAAGCTCCCTTTCACACTGGATTTGATCCTAGTTTCCGAAAGAGCCGGACACTCTGAAATGACGATACAGGACAATGATTCAGCAGGGCATTAATCCGCTGTAAGGCTCTTTGCGGCAGCCTTAGCCTTCTCCTGCATGGCCGCGATGAGTGCTGCATGATGAGTCGAGACAAACGCAGCATCGCCGGATTTCGCGGCGTTTTCCAGTTCCTGTGCCGCTGCGGGGATATCCGGGAAGCCGAATGTCCGCGCAGCGCTTTTCAGCGCATGAACATAGACTGCATAATTCCTGAGATCACCGGAAGTGAGCGTCTGCTCCAGTTCCGTAACCCGTCCGTCGATTCCTTCCAGAAACTCCCGCAACATTTTCAGATAGAATGCCGGGTCATTCCCGCAGTATGCAATTCCCTCTGCCGTTCGGATGCCGGCATCTCCAAGCGCTTGCAGTATCGGCGCGGAATCCGCAGTTGTTTCTTCGGAATTCTGCACATGATCCACTGCCTTATCACCGAATTCTGAGACACAGCCGTCCTCATCGACAAATTCGATCGCAAAATCGTCTTCAGATTCATTTTGTGTTTCTGCGGGTGCGGGAAGGCGCATCAGCTCCTTGGGCAGATACTTTTTCAGGATCGTTTCCAGCTGCTCCAGCTCGATCGGCTTTGAAAGATAGTCATCAAAACCTGCGCTGAAATACGTTTCTCTTGCGCCGGAAACAGCATTTGCCGTCAGCACGATGACAGCGGTGTGCTCTGTCAATCCGGCTGAGCGCAGATTGCGCAGTGTCTCCATGCCGTCCATATCCGGCATCATATGGTCAAGGAACAGGATATGATAGCTTTTCTTCTCCATCAGTTCAAGCGTTTCTTTTCCGGAAAAGGCAAGATCCGGCCGGATACCGAAGAGCCGGAGCAGATTTGTTGCGACCTTCTGATTCATTACATTGTCATCTGTCACAAGTACGTCTGCACCCTGCCACTGCATCAGCTTTTCCGGTTCGTTTTGCAGCTGCGCCGCAGAGAAACGCTCGTTAAAATTGCCCAGCAGTTCATCATCGGCGATTTGCTGCGTTACTGTAAAGGAGAATGCGGAGCCTTCACCGTATTTGCTTTTCAGATGCAGCTCGCTGTTCATCATGGTAAGCAATGCGGAGACGATCGACATTCCGAGCCCGGTGCCTTCGATATGGTGATTGATCATCTGATCGAGACGTGTAAAGGATTCAAAGAGTTTTTCTCTGTCCTCCTCGCGAATGCCGATACCGGTATCGCGCACTTCAACATACAGACGGATGTTGTTACCTTCTCTGCCGGCAGGCTTCATGATCAGTGTGACCGATCCGCGCTCTGTATATTTGACCGCATTGGTGAGCAGATTGGTGATGATCTGTGTCAGCCGGATGTCGTCGCCGATCATCACGGCGGGAAGCGTTTCGTCAATATCTGCATTGAATTCCAGCCCCTTATCTGCAGCCCGTCTTTCAATGGTATTGATGAGATTGTCAATGAATGCTGCTGTTTCATACTGCACCGGAACGATTTCCATTTTGCCGTCCTCGATCTTGGAAAAATCAAGGATGCTGTTAATGATCGAGAGCAGATTCTTGCCTGCCGAGCGGATATGTCCGGAGTATTCAAGGATCTCCGGATCTTTTGATTCCCGCAGGATCATCTCGTTCATGCCCAGCACGGCATTGATCGGTGTCCGGATCTCATGGGACATCTGCGCGAGAAAATCGCCTTTTGCCTTGTTCGCCGAATCCGCAGCGGTTTTCTCCAGCCGGAGAATTTCCGCTTCATATTCCTTCTGCTGCTCAATGATCTTCAGCTGCTCGGTTTCGCGGCTGATTTTCTGTTCATTGCGGTAAGCGATCGAATAAAACAGCGCGATCAGCAGAAAAACGATCATATTCGTTATGATATTCACCGCAAGCTGTGCATAGACATCGTGGAACAGATCATCGTTATCGACAACGATCACTACATACCACTGATTCATGATCGAATCAGCAAACACGGTGCATTGTTTGTCGAGCAGCTGCGTTTCAAAACGTGTTTCGGCTGAGTGTGTGAGCTTCTCCATGAATTCTGTACCGCCGCTGAACGTATGGAAATCCGAACCGTTCTGCGAGGGATCGGAATGCGCAATGACGGTGCCGTTTTTGTCAACGATGAGACTGTATCCCTTTCCGTTGATGCCGGTCGATTCAATGACATTCTGAATATGTGTCGTGATGACATCAAGTGCAATGACATTGTGCGGATCGGACAGCCGTTTACAGACGGAGATGACCACGGAGCCGGTTTGCGCATCCACATACGGCGGCACGATCACAAGACCTTCCTCTTTCGCCGTAAGCTTATACCAGTCACGCTCCGTCGGGACATAATCCTCCGGCGGTATCCAGCCGAGTCCGTCGTAATATTTGTTTCCGATGTATCCGTATAGACCGGTATAGTTTGCATCGAACTGACTTTTATGCCGCTGCGTTTCCACGACCAGAAAATCCTGTATGATATCGTCAGAGGCACCGTTGCGAACCATGTAATCCACGGAATCCGCCGTTACCCACAGCACACTTTTCGTGGTGTCCAGATAGTTCCCGAGGCTTGCGGCTAGACCGGAGATCTTGTCCTGTCCGACTTCGTAGACATTGGAAACCGAAATACGGTAAAACAGTGCCGAGGTATAGACCACGACCAGCACCATCAGCACAAATGTCACTGTCAGCGGAAATGTGAGGTTCAGTTTACGTTTCTTCATATGTATCCCTCCCGCAGCGAAGTATCGGCTATAGAGTAATCCGTGCGCCTTTTTGCCGTGATGATGTGCAGCTGTTCACGTTTCATGTATTCTCTCTGCTGCTGCCGGTATTCCGGACCAGCTCTGCCTCAAATGTTACGGTGTTTCCCGTATGGCGCGTATTCCATTCCCTCGCTGCACGTTCGGCCGCGGTAAAAGCGCTTCCTTCGCGGACATCTGTCAGCAGAACGAAATACTGATCTCTGCCGACCTTCATCATCAGGTCGCTCTTGCGCAGGGAATGCATCAGATGCTCGCCGAATTCTTCAGCGATCTCATCCGTCCGGCTTTCACCTGCAGAAACCGTAAACAGGATCTTGCAGGCGGTAAGATCTGTGCGCCGCAGCAGACGCATGACAAAGCGGTATGCATACATGAAATGCTCCCTGTCGAGCTGTAAAGCGCAGTCGGGAATATTCCGCTCGTCCATCAGCATGGAGACTGTGCGGATGCCCATGACCATATCCGGCAGTCCGGTGTATTTCCCGAAAACGGCATATCCGTGCTTTCCGGTCTGCTTTACATGGTAGAGCGCCTTGTCTGCCATTTTGAAGAGCTGCGGGAAATCTGTCCCTTGCTCCGGTGTCATGACAATGCCGACGGAAACGCCCAGCGGGATCTCCATATCTTCGCCCATGAGCTCCTTTGCGCGTGCAGTCAGACTGCGGTTGACCGCAGCCGCAAAATCCGCTGCATCGCCGTCCCGCGTCATGCCGTGTGCAAAGACAAGGAATTCATCGCCGCCGACCCGTCCGTGTACGCCGTTCGGCAGCGCCGAACGGATGCAGTCAGCCATCGCGATCAGAACCTTGTCACCCATTTCATGCCCGTAAAGATCGTTGACCAGCTTGAACGAATCGAGGTCAAGCATCATCAGCGAACCCCGCTTTTCATTGCACAGCACAGCGAATTTTTCCATGGATGCGGCTTTGTTCAGAAATCCGGTCAGCTTGTCAAGCGTTGCATCCGCCTCAAAGCGGTTGATCTGCGCCTGCTGCTCCACAGCGTTCTCGATGCGCTTCAGCAGGATCTCGGGCACGAAGGGCTTGCGGATAAAATCGGACACGCCCAATTCAAAGCCGCGGCTTTCCGTCTCGGCATCCTGCACCGCCGTCAGGAAGATTACGGGTGTCTTTTGTCTGCTCTGCATTTCCTCCTGCCCGCGCAGACGCCGGAGTGTTTCAAAGCCGTCCATTTCCGGCATGGCGATATCCAGCAGAATCAGATCCGGACGGTTATCCTGCATGAATTTCAGCAGCGCCATGCCGGATTTCATAACGCTGACACGCATATTGTTCCTGCTGAGAATCTGTCCTGCAATTTTCAGGTTTGTCATGTCGTCATCTACGATCGCAATCCATTTCATCATAATATAATCCTCATAGTTTGGGTGCGGATGGCTTATACATTTATTATAACATTATAAAAGTAAATATGCAAGTGTAAGTTGATACTTAGGCATTCAAATATTTATAAATCGAGATTCGTGGATTTTATTCTCGCTTTACAAATCAGCGCATCGTCAGGCGGATTGATGATCTCGGACGGATCGTCATACCGAAAGAGATTCGGCGAACGTTCCGGATCAGGATGGGCGACCCCTCATTGAAAACATTGACACAGGATTTGGTATTCTGCATGAGTGTGGAATCCGCTGCAGAGAGATACATCGGGAAGTGAATCCAAAGAAACCGCCGTCTGATTGTGAATATCAGGCGGCGGGTTTCGGTTATGCTTTCTTTCGGTATTCGGTCGGCGTCAGACCGGTAATGCGCTTAAACTGCTTCATGAAATAACTTTCAGCAGAATATCCGCAGGACTCTGAAATCTCACTGAGCGTCAGCGATGTTTCCGTAAGCATCCGCTTCGCCGCATCAATACGAAATTCGATCAAGTCCTCAAACAGGCTCTTGCCAAACTGCTGCTTATAGTGCTTTTGCAGCGTGCTTTTCGGGAGATCGCTTTCCGCGCAGAGCCGCTCCACGGTCCAGTTTTCGGCAGGCGATTCCCGCATTTTCAGCCGGAGCTGCCGGAGTTTTTCATGCATCACACTGCGATTTTGCACAGATTTTGATGCAGACAGCGGTTCTGCATCGGATTTCGGCATACGGTCGAGTGCCGATTCCAGTTCCGTAACAAAATGCAGCCAGCTCTCGTCATATACTCTGTTTCCGGCGCATTGCAGCGCGATCAGACCGAACTTCCGATCATTTATATGGAGCGGCGAGAGGAATATGATTTCCGGCTCCGTGCTGCCAGAAAGAAATGCTGCGGCACTGTTCTCTTGCAGCCGGTCACTGTGAATCTGAGGCAGGGCACCGTTCTCATAGGACGCCGACAGACAAAGCGCACCGTCCGGTTCGCGGAGACAGACACGCACGCGCTCGGCGCCGTAAAGCATTTTGCTGTAATACAGCGCCCGCGAGAGCAGATCGGGCATTGTCTTTGCCTGTGCAAGATCGGGCATCATGCTGATGCCGAACATCGAATCCGTCCACATACGCGGAATGACGGCATCCGGATCGGGAACAAGCTGATTTGCCGGGATATTCGTGCAGCCGCAGGAGTGCCCGACACAAAAGCCGCTGTTCCGGAGCTGCGGCTTGCTGCAAAGCAGTCCGGTCAGATTCCGGTAGAGCCGCCGCACGGCATCCGCGCCGAGCTGTCCGTGATTGCGCGCATAGGTGGTCAGCGTCACCTCGGAATGATTGGAAAACGGATAGCCGTCATAGCCCGTGACCGCGACATCCTCCGGCACGCGCACACCTCCGGCGGTCAGCTCTTTGATCAGCGAAACAGCCATGACATCATTGCCGCAGACGATTGCTTCCGGCATCGGAAGCAGTCCGGCGAGCACCTTTTTGGCATACGCGATCGCGGAATCATACCAGAATGTACCGAATTCATAATATGATTCGTCAAAATAAAGACTGTGCTGCGTCATGCGGTCCTTCCATGCACGCAGGCGCGTCTGTGCCTGATAGCTCTCCGCAGGCCCGGTCAGGCAGTAGATGCGCTTGTATCCGTGTACCTCGATCAGATGCTCGGTCAGCTTGCCGAAATCGTCATAATCATCATACTGCGTGCTGTCAAAAACCGGATGTGCCGTCTCATCGACCGTCATCACATATTTCTGCGAATCCAGCAGGCGGCGTTCGATTTCATCAATCGCTTTCTGCCCCATTGTTGCTTCATCCTTCAGATACAAAAACGCATCGAAATCCGGCGCATCTATCATGCGGAAGATTTCCCGCTCTGCTTGTGCGTGTGTGGGCATTGCGCTTTCAAACTGGATCAGCGGTGCAAGAATGACCGCATTGCAGCCGCAGAGCCGAAGCTGAGCGATCGCACCGCGCAGCATATCCTGCATGAATGACCTTGCCAGCACCGGCGCGATCACGCCGATCAGCGGTTTCTGTTTCATGTGACACCTCCCCACCTGTTATTGTATTATTATATCACATACACATGAGAATTTCAAGATAATTTTACAGCAAACGGAAATATATTTGCGGCAATTTGGATAATATTGAATTGACACTTGAAGAAAATTGCGCTAAAATGTAGATATACAGAACGTTGTGTTTCAAAAAATATGACATAACGGGAACAGGGGGAAAACTATGCATACAAAGAAAATCGCAGCCGCCCTGACTGCGGCAGTTCTGTGTCTGTCCGCGATGACAGCACCGGAACCGGTCATCAAACCGGAATCTGTTTCTGCGGCGAGTATCAGCGATATCCCGCAGGAATACCGTACCGCCTGCGACTGGATCTGGGCAAACCGCATCGAGACGGAGGGCTCCTGCAAGGGCCGGTCTACGATCTATGACCAGATCATTGCCGGAAACGGCACAGTGCAGTACATCCTGATCTGGCAGTCCTACGAAACGCTCACGCTTGCGCAGAGACAGAAACTACCGCAGATGCTTGAGGATGCGCTCAACAAGTGGAATGACTGCCTTGTGGGGTATGATGACTGGCCGGTCGAGCATGTGAATGTCAAGGTCATCGGCTATGCGGTGCTGGACAAGAGCGTCCTGCAGGATCTTCAGCCGGATGAGGTCGTTTACACCGAGACCGCAGTTCCGTGGACACGCGACTGGCTCATTGAAAGCGGTATGGGCAATTCCAGCATTCCGGAATTGCAGCCCGCAGAGCCGACAGCGATCTCCAGGTATGCCCATTGGCAGGACAAAAACTGGAGCTATAACGGCAGCTATGACAACCGCTTTGATATGTATCTGCACGGCATTCACGGCATGATCGACATGGGCGGCGTCGGCTATCAGTACGGGCAGATTCTCTCCGATCATTCGATCGAGGGGCTGCTGAACGGCACGACCAGCGAGCATATTCTGCTGCATGAAATGGGACACGGCTTCGGCTATCCCGATTATTACGGCGCCGAGGGTGCTTCGGACGGCTTTCCGCCCGGCGGATTCCCCGGCGGTCAGGGCTCGATCATGATGGCGGGCTCGTGCGGCTACATCAACACTTTCGACAAATACTTTGCGCAGTACACATGGAGCAAGCTCAAGGATGAACCCGGACGTTTTGATCTTGCAGGCTTTTCGCCGGTCACAACGGAGTCGGCATTCACCGAAACGACCGCGCCTGCAACAACGACTGCTACAACTGCAATCGCACAGCCGCAGATCACTGAAGCTGCATTTACGGATACGATCACGGAGATGCAGCTTAACGGTAACGGCGGCGTGATCCGATTTGCAGAGCATGGCAGCTTCAAATTCAGGGGCGATGCCTATTACGGCGGCGACGATACGAAAAATCTCGCGTATTATGAAGCCGGTGACCAAATCCGCATCCGCTTCACCTATGATGCGCAAAGCAGTGAGATCAGGCAGATCTCTGAGCTGGAGCTCGAACAGAATGTGCGTGCAGTCCGCGGCGATGTGGACAAAAACGGCAGATTTGAGAGAAACGATCTTGTGCTGGTGCAGAGATGGCTTTTGTCTCAGCCGGACACGGTGCTCGCGGAATGGCAGGCGGGCGATCTGGACGGAAACGGCAGACTGAATGCCGCTGACCTCACGCTGATGAAGCGCGAACTTATGCATATCTGAAATGAAACAGCACCCGGTACGTTTCCACCCCTTCGGCGTATCGGGTGCTGTGCTTTTTTTGTGCGGGTGCGCAGTATGATGCGGACCGCTGTGTCTGAAAAATTCCGACTACATATTGACAATTTCAGTCTGTACGCTATCATAAACTTAGAATACGTTTCTGTAAATGCAAAAGGCGAATACAGCACTGAAAAGGAAGTAGAAGAATATATTATTAAACCGCTGCTCAAACAGTTAGGATATTCCGAGCAGGATTATGTTCAGCAGCTTTATCTCGAAATCGGAAATCA
>CAMKLV010000108.1:0-8872 GCA_946413695.1 uncultured Ruminococcus sp.
AAAAGTTTGATCAAAACTTTTATTTTGACACTCCGGCAGCGCAATACGTAACCGGAATGCTTTAGCAATACGGAGCCGCGCACGGCGCGGTGAAAAAGTTTGATCAAAACTTTTATATTGGCGCTCCGGCAGCGTGTTTTCTATCCGGTAACACAGTACGTAACCGGAATGCTTTAGAAATACGGAGCCGCGCACGGCGCGGTGGAAAAGTTTGATCAAAACTTTTATTTTGACACTCCGGCAGCGCAATACGTAACCGGAATGCTTTAGCAATACGGAGCCGCGCACGGCACGGTGAAAAAGTTTGATCAAAACTTTTATATTGACATCGCCGGATACGTAATCAATCAATCCCCGGATGCTCACTCCTTTGATACACATATAAGCATGCGGTTCGGGGATACTGTCACCGTGACCGGCAGCTCATTTTTTCGCGTTGATGCGGTCGGCTTCCTCCTTGATGATCGCGCTGAATGTCTGCTCGTCGATGCCGCCGCTGCCGAGCGCTGCCTCGGATTCATCCGCAAACGCATCAAAAATCGCCTGCTTGTCCTCAAGCAAACCGGTGAGCTTTTCATCAACGGTATCTTCGCAGAGCAGCCGGTAGACCAGCACATTGCGCGTCTGCCCCATGCGGTATGCGCGCGCGATGGCCTGATTCTCGATCGACGGCTTGAACTGCGGTTCGCAGAGAATCACAACGCTCGCCGACTGGATATTCAGCCCCGTGCCGCCGGACTGAATCTGCGCGGCAAGCACCGAGCCCGCAGGCGCCTGATCGAACAGATCGACGATCTCCTGCCGCCGCTGCGGGGAAACTGCGCCGCTGATCGGCTCCATGCAGCAATCCCCGAGCAGCAGCGTGACCTTGCGGATTGTATCGAGGAAAAACGAGAAAACAATCACCTTGCGCCCGTCCGCGGCAGCTTCTTCGACAAGCTCCTTCAGGCGGATCGCCTTCGAGGAATCTTTGAGGTCGGGGACATTCCATGAGACGCGCCGCGCTTCGGTAAAGTTTCCGGAGAGCACCGCCTGCTCATAGAGCGTCTCCTCCGCCGGATTCATCGTACACCACTCGCGGTTCTCGATCAGATCCGGCAGCTCCGTCAGGACATCCTCGCGCCTTCTGCGGTAGTAGACCGGCGCGATCATCCGCCGGAACTGCGGCGCCGAGGAAAGATAGGTCATGCCGCTGATCTCCGAAGCGATCTCCGGCTGCAGAATCCGGATCAGCGCGACCATTTCATCGACCTTGTTTTCGAGCGCCGTGCCGGTCATGAACAACAGACGGTCTGCGTGCTCACAGATTTCCTTGACGTAGATCGTGCGCTTTGCTTCGGGATTCTTGATGTAGTGCGCTTCATCGACAACGAGCATCGCCAGCCGGAACAGATCCGGCATTTTGCAGTATACCGTTGTTTCATAGGTTGTGACGGCGACGCCGCCGGTCTCGCACCATGCATAAAATGCCTCCTGCCGCGTGGCGCCGTGAATCTTCACGACCGGCAGGTCGCTCATCTTCCGGATTTCTCTGCACCAGTTTGTCAGCACGCTCGCCGGACAGACTACCATGAAATGCGTTGCACCTGCATTTCTGAGCGATACCATTGCCGCGATCGCCTGCACGGTCTTGCCGAGACCCATTTCATCGCCGAGCAGCACACTGCCCTGATGCAGGATGTATTTCACGCCCCATTCCTGATAGCGGCGCAGCTCGCAGCGCAGTCCTTCGGGATTGTAGAGCTCCGTCTGAATCTCATGTGCAAGCTCCTCGGGCAGACCGTAAAGCGCATCGTCATTGCCGAGCACACCGGGATTGATCTCCTCAAGGATGTTGATGAACTGGATGGAGTTCGCGGTAAAATCATTCCATGCATCTGTGTTGGTGCAGGTTTGAATCGCCTGTATTTCGCTGACAAGCGCCTCGGCGTCTGCGCCGTAGGAATCTTCGATTTTCAGATCGGTCAGGCGGCAGAACGCCTCCATTGCCTTCTGCTTTTTGATCTTGGGTGCGAAGAACCATTTGAGCATGCCGCGGACGGTTTCCAGATCGGCGACCGCCGCCGTGATTTCCGCGCGGTGCAGATCGGCGAGCTGCGCGGCAGGGGATACCAGCGGCTGCAATTGCCGGTAGCGGCTGATTTCTGTGACGAGTGCGGAGTTCTCCGGCGTCTGATTGTCCGTGCTGAGCCGGATCTTGCATCCCTGCCGGACCTTTGCGGACATTTCATTCACAATGCGCCGGATTGCATAGGCGGCATCCTCACTGACGCCGTAAACTGCGGTCAGCGCTTCAACGGTCGCAGGCGCAAGGTCCGCAATGGTATTGTAGCCGCTGTCATGCAGCGCCTTGAGGCGGAATATGCGCGTACCGCGGTTGTTGAGCTCCTCAACCGGAATGCTCCGGAGAATATCCAGAACGCTCTGTTCGATCAGCTGATCGGAATATGCTTTGATATTATCGCGGCAGCTTTGCAGCGCAGCAGGCACGCTGTCGAGCTGTGTGAGAAGCTGCCGGTGTTCTTCTGTCAGCAGCTTTGCCGCCTTGACATCATACGGTCTTGCCATGAAGCCCTCCTTTCCGATCACGAAATCTGAATTGTGATATTGACTTTATTATAGCATATTATATCTGAAATAGCAAGATAAGAAAAAGTTAGAAGTGAGGAGTGAGGAGATGCGGTATCTGCGGCGGCGGATTTGAAATAGTGAGGAGATAGGAGTGAGAAGTGAGGAGTTGCGGTATCCGCTTCGCGGATGATCTTATCAATGGTTCTTGAACAGCTATGAAATAATGGATGCAGGCACTGCCCGCGCAAATTGGATGCAGGCACAGCTCGCTGTGATTGATTCAGGAACACACAATGAAGCCAGCAAACACAAATCAGACCTTTAGCAAATTGGAGGCGGGCACTGCCCGCGCAAATTGGATGCAGGCACTGCCCGCTGTGATTGATTCAGGAACACACAATGAAGCCAGCAAACACAAAACAGACCTTTAGCAAATAGGAAGCGCGCACTGCGCGCTTCCAGAAGATTCCTTTGATAATCATGCAGCATGCGCTTATACTACTATCACGGCAGCAAAGTGATCTGCAACTTCGGCAGATGCTCTGACGGCTGCCGAAGTGCGCAGATGCGCGAGAAAAGGAGAGTATAACCATGAAGGGTGAAATGACACAGAAGGGCAAGGAAGCCCTCGAACGCTTCAAGATGGAGTCCGCAAGTGAAGTCGGCGTCACGCTCAACAAGGGCTATAACGGCGACCTGACCTCCCGTCAGGCAGGTTCGATCGGCGGTCAGATGGTCAACATGATGAGTCCGGAACAACAATTTGAGTTCATCCGCAGCGATGTCAAATCGCAGATGCATACAAGGATTCTGACCTATTCGGTGCAGGTCGGGATCTAAGCAGTAGAATCATATCGCAATGTACACGCAAATCACAGCTTGACAAATTCATGCGTTTCGGTTAAAATAAGGAGGAAACGAGGTGACCCACATGGAGATTACAAGAGATCAGGCGATCAAGAACGCAGTTGCATCTGCCGAAATGGAAGGCTTACACCCGACCGAGAAAGATATTGCCCGTATCCGGGATTTTTTAGAGAAGAAAATTACGCATGATGAATTGGTTGCAATGATACTTTCTGAAGTTAAAGAGGTATCATAATGGCTATTTACAATGTATCCGGCACACAGGAGGACTGTTACCCGAATACAACGGTTCTGATCAATCGGTTTGATATTCGGAATCAAAAACAGCTTTCGTTGGTTGAACAGAAACTGTTTTCCGCTTTTATTGCGGCAGCGACCTAACGATATTCAAAAGCAGGAACCGATACAATGACCGGTTCCTGCTTGCCTTTTTTATTTGATTATGCCCGCCTTATAAGCTTCCAGCAGCTGATGCAGATCATTGATCCTGTCATTGATCTCTTTGCCCCTGTCCGTATCGGCGATATTGGCGCGCTGTTCCAGCTTCTCCACAAGATGAATTGTTGGGGTATTACCGTATTCGCCTTCGACAAAAGGCTTGTGTTCAGCGAGATTCAGACTGTGGGAATCGTAGATCAGCGTATATCCGGCAATGCCTGTTGCAGACTGATATGCCTTGGAAATGCCGCCGTCAATGATAAACAGCTTGCCATCAGCCTTGACAGGGCTTTCTCCGTTTTTGATCCTGACCGGCACATGTCCGTTGATGATATGTCCCTTCTGCGCATCAAGCCCGAAGTGTTCCAGCAGAGAAACACAAACTTCGCATTTTTCCGAGAACGTATAGTAGGCATTATAGTTTTCGGTATGCAGCGATTTGTCTGCAAGCAGCGCACGCTCAAAGAATGCCATCTTGTCTTTGCCATACAGCGGGGATTTCGCACCGCACCAGAGATACCACATAAAATCGCCGGCGTATTCCTTTTCTTCGCCTTTGCTGAAATATGCCTGATTGACCAGTTCGCCGAGCTTGTCCAGAAGTGCCTTTCCGGCATACTGCTGCCCGTGGATGCTGACGCTCTGGAGCGCGCCGTTTTCATCCATCGGTATGCAGCCGTGAAACAGCAAATTGTTGTTGCAGGTCTGATACATCGCGCCTTTCGCGTAAATAAAGCGGATATGGCGCTGCAGCTTTTCGCTGTGCCGGAAGGATGCCCGCAGCACCTTCATCAGTTCCGCTTCGCCTTCCGAGAGCGTCAGCGGTGCAGCGGGGTCAACGGTTGGAAAGCATTTGTCGAGGAGTTCATGCAGTTTGCCGTCAATGCATACGGTGCCATTGATAAAATCGGTTCTGCCGAAAAGATCGCGGTCGGTCATTTCCCATTCCGGATGCTTGGCAATCAGCTGACCTTCCAGTTTCATCTGAATCACGTTGATTGCCTTATGCATTTTGGCAGCCAGCTTCAGATCCACAGGATCATAGACATTATCATCCAGCGCATTCGGCATATATAGTGCACAGTCATCGTCTGAGTATGTTTCTGCCGCGAATACCGCAAGCGCACGGAGATTCAACCCGTATCCATCCTCAAGCACATCAAAATTATTGTAACGCATAGCGATGCGGATAACATTGGCGATCAGGACCGGATTTCCGGCAGCAGCGCCCATCCATGAGATGTCATGATTGCCCCACTGGATATCCACATCATGCATTTTCATGAGCTCATCCAGTATCACATCCGCACGCGGACCTCTGTCGAAAATGTCGCCGATGATATGCAGCTTGTCGATGCAGACTGACTGGATCAGCTTGCAGAGGGAGATGATGAAAGTTTCGGCAATGCCGGTGCTGATGATCGCGCTGATGATCTCGTCGTAATAATAGTCCTTGTTGACATCATCCGTCACGTTGAGAAGTTCATCTAGAATGTAGACCAGATCCTCCGGAACCCGTTTGCGGATACGGGAGCGGGTATACTTGGCAGAAACAGTCTCGCATACAAGAATCAGACGATAAATGGTCAGCCGGATCCATTCGTTTGAAAGCTCACCACTATTCGTCAGCTGTGTCATGATCTTTTTCGGATAATAGATCAACTCGGCGAGCATTTCACGGTCAGCAGCCGATACTGTTTTGCCGAGCACAAGATCAATCTTGCGCTTGATTATGCCGGAAGCGCTCCTAAGCATATGCAAGAACGCGCCGGCTTCTCCGTGGATATCGCTGAAAAAGTATTCTGTTCCTTTTGGCAGACTTTTGATCGCTGAAAGATTGATGATCTCACTGGCAGCGCTTTCAATCGTTGGGTATTCTTTCGCAAGAAGCTTCAGATATTTCAGATCCATTTTTTTCTCCGTTCAAAACTGTGTGAAAACAGGCAATACGGTTTCCTTCTTTTGTAATTGTAACATACTTCATCCGAAAATGCAAGCAGGAAGAAGCAGACATACAAGCAGGATGACTGAATATGTGAAGGGCCTCCGCAAAACCATATTCCATCTGTGATGGTTGTCACTTTTAATGGGAACGATAAGCGTTTCCAATTCCCAGGTGCTTTTGAGCAGGGCTTTCTAAAGATAGTTGAAGAATAATTGTAATCCTCTATTAGGCTCTTACCATCCTTCCATTCTTCTTTGATCTTATATGCAGACATTTCTGCGGTTTTTTAACAATTTATTCATATTTGTTATTGCACATTATATGTACAAATGTTAGAATAAAATTGGTGATATGTGTGTGCATCCCTGGCATATTGCATATCAAGCCGCGGTGATTCCAGCCCGCCGCGGTCAGTCAAAACAGAAAAATGGGAAAACTACATGATTTAAGGGGTATGAAAAATGAAGAAGAAAAGGCGTCTCTTTTCGGTTGCAGCAGCGTGTTCGATCATGCTAACTGCGACGGCCGGAACCGCGCAGATTCCGCTTGTATTCTCCGGTATACAGGCATCTGCGGAAAGTATCGCGTTTTCCTGCAAGCTTCCGCCGAGCGGATATGATCAGGAACGTGCTGACACAGCCAAGGGCAAAGTGACAGAAATCACCTATCAGTCCAAGGCAACAAACAGCAGCCGGACCGCGCTGGTCTATACGCCGCCCGGCTACTCAGCGAAGCAAAAATACGCAACCTGCTATATTCTGCACGGCATTGACGGAAACAGCAGCCATTGGATGGCAGGCTGGGGCGGCAGAGCAAACATCATGCTGGATAATCTGATTGCAGAGGGAAAAATTCAGCCGATGGTTGTCATTTCGCCGAACACTAACGCAACCGGCACAGGCATCAATGATGGCTATGAGAACTTCACAAAAGATTTAGTCGAAAACCTTGTCCCGTATATTGACGAGCATTATTCCGTCTACAAGGACAGCGATCACCGCGCACTGGCTGGATTATCAATGGGCGGCGGTCAGACATTTAACATTGGCTTGACGAATCTTGACGTATTCCATTATCTCTGCCCGATCTCCTCGGCTCCGAACACCAAGAGCACAAATGTACTTTTTCCGGATGGAGGCAAAGCTGCAAACGAGAAACTGAAAGCGTTTTTGATCTCCTGCGGAACATCCGACAGCCTTTTGAATTTCAGTGAAACCGTTCACAAGTTCTGCGATGCGAACAGTGTCAAACACGAGTATTTCCTGATTGAGGGAGGCAAGCATGACTTTGATGTCTGGAAACCTGCGCTGTGGAATTTCCTGCAAATGGCGGATCAGGCAGGTCTGACAGAGGGTACAACGAGTGAAATCGAGCCGTTCAATGCATTTGAGACAATCGAAGCAGAGGACTACACCTCAATGTCAGGCATTCAGATTGAAACACTTTCAGGCGGCGGTCAGGATGTCGGCTATATCGAAAACGGAGATTATCTGGTCTTTAAGAATGTAGATTTCGGCGACGGTGCCAAAAGCGTGACGGCGCGCGTCGGTTCTCCGAACGGCGGATGCAAGGTCGAATTTTATCTGGATCAGATGTCCGGCACGCCGGCAGCAGTATGTGAAGTTGCAAGTACGGGCGGATTTCAGAACTTTGAGGAAGTCTCGGCGAATATCACCGATGCATCCTCCAAGCACGATCTTTATGTCAAGTTTACGGGCGGCGCAAGCTATCTGATGAATATTGACAGCTTTGTTTTCAGCAAAGAAAAAGCCAAAGTCGATCTCAGCGCTTTTATCAGGCTCGGTGATCTTGACGGCGACGGCGCAATCACTGCTGCTGACCTGTCGATTGCAAAGTCGGGTGTTCTGAATAGTTTCAGCAGCAATAAAGTAAAAAAAGCAGCCGATGTTGATTACAGCGGAACTGTCGATCAAACCGACATTGCATGGTTTGTAAAATATCTGACAGGTCAGATCAGCGCATTTCCGGAGCCTGTTACACCGCCGAAAAAGGAACTGCGGACGATTTCCGAATATACACCGGTCTGTGAACCGCAGATGGTCATGAAAGAACCGGATAACGCGCGTTCGCAGAAGCAGGGCGTCAAATATCCGGAAATCAAAAAGGAAACCTATTTTTCAAAGAAAGCGAATAAAAATAAGCCATATAATATCATGCTGCCGGTCAATTATGATGAGAGCAAGCAGTATCCGGTGCTCTATCTGCTGCACGGCTTCTTTGAAGACGAGGATCGTATGATCCTGACGGGTAATGTTCCGCCGATCCGCACAAGAGAGATCATCACAAATGCGATCGCGGAGGGCGAGGCTGAGGAAATGATCGTTGTCATTCCGCTGGTCTTTACATCCGCAACAAAGGAAAAAGCAACCGGCTTCGGTGATTATGAATCCAGCCAGGGCTATGATAACTTTGTCGATGATATTGTTGACAGTCTGATGCCGCATATCGAAAGCAAATACAGTGTTGCAACAGGAAGAGAGAATACCGCAGTCACCGGCTTCTCAATGGGCGGCAGAGAATCGCTTCGCATCGGCATGAAGTATGCGGATAAATTCGCTTATATCGGTGCGATTTGTCCCGCTCCTGCTGTGGAAGGACCGTGGAAATGGAGCAGCGAGGAAGCTGCACCGTCTTTGATCCTTCTGACAGGCGGTACTGACGATACCGTCGTCGGTCTGAGCACGCCGCAGGGCTATCATGACAACTTCGTCAAGGCAGGCACACCGCATATCTGGCATGTTGTGCAGGGCGGTTATCACGGCGATAACTGCATCACCGCACATGTATACAATTTTGTCCGATTCATCTTCAAAGCATAATTTTCATGCAAAACAAACACGGCGCTCAGCATGACCGGAATCGCAATTCCTCAGGCAAAGGCTGGAACCTGAAGCTCCCTCCGTAAACACAGACGCCGCATTATGAATCCGACGAAAGCATTTCATTTATAGGAAGCCCGGACAAATGTCCGGGCTTCAGCCTGTCCACAAAGCCCCTCTGCGAGCAACGCAGAGGGGCTAATTACACAGA
>CAMKLV010000109.1:0-8758 GCA_946413695.1 uncultured Ruminococcus sp.
GAAACCTGCGAGCTTTTGAAAAAGCTCGACCAAAACTTTTATATTGGCGCTCCGGCAGCGCAATGCGTAACCGGAATGCTTTAGCAATACGGAGCCGCGCACGGCGCGGTGAAAAAGCTCGACCAAAACTTTTATTTCGGCTTCGCCGTGTGCGCCTTAAGTTGTTAGCATTGCGCCCCCAGACCCCTGCCGGGGATATTATCCCCAGACTCCATGATTATATATGGATATCAGAAAGCCGCTCCAATTAACGCTGATTGGAGCGGCTTCATCCTGTTTTATCATAAACATGGGATTCCAAAGGGTCAGTGTCCCCTCGCTTCGCTAGGGCGGGTTTGGGCACAGTTTGCGCAGCAATACTGTAAGCCCAATTACAAATCATCGCGAAGCGATACCTTTGTTTGTTGTTATGATTCCTTTGCCTTGTGCGAGGCTTTGTCAGCGTACATGCGGTCATCTGCGATGCGGAACAGCTCGTCTAAATCGGGCGCCGGAGCTGCCGCTGCGGCATGGAACCCGATGCTCGCCGCGACCTGATAAGGCTTTGCCGCGCCGCGGTTATACTGCTCCAGATATTCCGCGAACTGCCGCCGGAACTGCTCTGCACGGATATCCGTCAGCGATTTGGGAACAAATCCGCCGACTGCAAATTCATCGCCGCCGAACCGCGCACAGATTTCATGCGCGCCCGTACATGCTTCGAGTGCCTTTGCAATCGTGCAGATTGCGCTGTCACCCTCCTGATGTCCGAAGCGGTCATTGATCTGCTTCAATCCGTCCAGATCGACCGAGATCACAAATGCGCAGAGCTCCTGCTCCGTCTGCATGGCGGCTGCATTCCGGAATTCGCGGTAAAATCCGCGCCGGTTGTAAAGCCCTGTCAGATAATCGTGGACATAGAGCTTTTCCAGCTCCGAATTTGCATGCTCCAGCGCACGGTTGATCGAACGAATCTGCATCTGCCCGTGGAATGTGCCGAACGAGGCATTCATCGCATTCATAAAGGCGTGCATTTTCTCGTATTCGTCCACGGTGATTTCCGGCTGGAAGACACAGTAGCCGAGGGTCAGGTCGATGAAGTGCAGCGCACAGACAATAATCGGCTCCTCATGGTTCAGCATCGTATCCAGATGCGGAATCAGCTGTTTGCGCGGGATTGTGCAGGGCTCGGGCTGATACCAGAAGTACCGCTGGAAGATCACATCGACATTTTCGCTGTAGGCGGATTCCAGACGGTGATGCGCGCCGAACTCCGGCTCGTTGAAGATATCCTCATTGATCGCAAAGACACTGGTCGGAAAGACGAATTTGTCGCTGAGAATCGCGGGCAGGTTCTGCACCGATTCCATGCGCGCAATCGCGGATTGCACCGAGCACATCATCTCCTGCCGCTGCGCCGAGAGCCGCAGGCTGTCATACATTTCCTGCGCGGCATCATTGATGTTGTAATAGGAGACAGGTTTGCATCCGCAGGACTGCGAACGGATCAGCGAGAAGCCGATCACATTCTTTGCGGGGACAACCTCGCCTTTTATCATGGATTCGATCGCATGGATGAGTTTGCTGCCCATTGTTTCGTAATCCTGCCGGCAGGTTGTCAGGTGCGGGATGTGATAGCGCGACTGCAGGATGCAGTCGAAGCCGGTGACGATGCAGTCCTCGGGGACGCGGCAGCCATGCTTCTGCAGATAGGTGCTGACAGCGATTGCCATGCTGTCATTTGCGCAGATGATCGCATCCGGATAGGGACGCTCCTCCTCCTCGAACCACTCGCGCATGACATCCAGTGCGGGTGCATCCCAGAAGCAGCCGTAGCCGATGAGACTGTCATCATAATACATGCCGCGTTCGGTCAGCGCCTTGCGGAATGCCGCGACGCGCTGGTCGGAATACTGATTATTCCGGACACCTGCCATCATCAGCAGGGATTTGGCATGGTGATCATCTATGACATGTGCGCAGAGGCGCTCGAATACATCTGTATAGGAAAATGTGAAGCAGGTGCAGCCTGCAATCTCCTTGTCGATTGTGATGACCGGCACCTTGTGCAGACGGCAGCGCTCGATGATTGTATCGACAACCGGATCATTGAACAGGAAATGCGGAAACATGATCATTGCCGAAAGCGAATCATACGGAATCAGCTGGAATACGCTGCGTTCGCCGTCATCATTCGGATTCCCTCTGTCATAAAGGTCCGTGCAGCTGTTGAAAATCAGCAGCCGGAATCCGTGCGCAACAGCATAGCGGTTCAGCGCTTTGATAAACGCGAACCGGTCTTCCATTTGTATGGTTGAGAGACATATGCCGATCAGTTTTTCAGTTGTATCTGCCATTGCGTTTCACCTCCTGCCGGTACTATCACTATTATTTTACCATAAATTGTGCCGAAAATCAATATATTTTTGTGATGAATTTCTGAAATTTGAGCGGGTGAGGTGTATTACATGCCGCCTTCCTGCTCCATCTCGCGATAGAGCGCGGCAAGCTCCTCCCGGCAGCAGAGGAATTCTCTGCCGAGCACCGGATCAAAGAGTGTGCCGAGCGACTGTTCCATGATCGCAAACGCCTTGTCATAGGAATAGGCTTCCTTATAGCAGCGTTTGCTGACGAGCGCGTCAAAGACATCCGCGAGCGCCATGATCCGCGCTTCTACAGGGATATCCTCGCCTGTGCGGTGCTCCGGATAGCCGGTGCCGTCATAGTGCTCATGGTGGAAGTTTGCGATATTGACCGCGATGCGCACGAAGTCCTCATCATCGACCTCGCGCAGAACCTTGCGCAGAATCTTTGCGCCCTCTGCCGGATGCTTCTGCATTTCGGCGTATTCCGCATCGGTGAACTTATCGGGTTTGCGCAGAATCTGGTCATCGACGGCGATTTTGCCGAGATCATGCATCGGGGCTGCCTTTGTCACATTGTGCAGAAAGCGCTGCGTGAAGCCATATTGCTCCATGATCTCCGGATTCTCCCGCAGATGCCGCGCAAACACGCGGACAACAAGGCTTGTCCGGTTGATGTGTCCGCCGGTACTGTTGTCGCGGCTTTCAACCACGCTTGCAAGTCCCGTGATGATCGAATTCTGAACCTTGCGGATGTGCTCGGTCTTTTCCTCAACGGCGATCTGCAGGCGGCTGTTGTAGCTGTTGAGCAGCCGGACGTATTTCTGCTGCTCGGTGTCATCCTCAAGCAGCAGCCCGTAGCCGACGAGTGCATCCTTTTTGCGGATCTCGGTCAGCTTGCGCTCAAAAGCCTCCTCGCCCATTTCAAAGTGCGTGGTGTTTGCCGTGAACAGCGTATAAAGCTCATCGGGGATGCGCTCATTGCGGCGGAGCTTGCGCAGTGCTGGAAACAGCTCCTTTGCGTGCTCGTTCGCATCGAGATAGCCGTACTGATAATCGGTGATGATATAGGGGTTGACCATCTGGTTGAAGACCCACTCGTGACCGGAATCCGTGACGCCGAAGAAGCCGTCGGTCAGCATGCTGATGACCACGGAAAGCAGCGAGAGCGAGCAGAAAACCGGCATCAGCTCGAGATCGGGCTTGACCGCCTCCTCCAGCACGAGCGCTGCTGCCACGATAAACTGTGCGCCCGTCAGCCGGAACAGATTGATGCGCTCTGCGGGGAGCTTGTTCCGGTGCATCTGGATGATCGAATAGACCATGCCGGCGCAGAGAATCGCGAGCAGGGCGATATTGCGTGTGAAGTACAGCGGAGACTGCTCCGCGATGTGTGCCGTGAAAATATGAAACGTATCATGCCGGACAAAATAATAATGCCCGATGCAGAGCTCCCGCATTTTCTCGTTCCAGTGGATTACAACCACGGCACATTCAAAGCATGCCCAGCAGTAAAGCGGCAGCTTCGGAATCTTTATGCGCAGATACGCAATCAGGAATGTGATGAAGAAATAATAGAAGATTGCGTTTCCGAGATACTCAAACCGGACTGCCATCGAAGCTTCTGCTTCGGTCTGCGCGGTCTCCATCAGCAGTGTGCCGATGTTCATGACAAGGCAGCCGAGACTCGTCAGGAGCAGGCGGATGCTGCTGTCGCTCTGCTGCTTCTGGACAAGCAGTGCGACAATTCCGGCAAGCGGGATCACAATCGCCAGCACCTCAATCGTCAATATCAACATATCTGCGCCTCCTTTCTGATATCACAAAAATCTCTTACATATATTATTATAACATATTCTTGTAAAAAGCACAATGGAAACGTAAGAAAAATTAGAAATGAGAAATTGCGGTGCCGCCTGCGGCGGCGAAGTTGAAAAAGTGAGAAGATGCGCTGCCCGTGCCCGCCTTGACTTTCGGGGGCGGGCGTGATATAATAAATGCAGCCGGTTTTTTTACCGGAATCCGATTGCAGGAGGTACCGTTATGACGACCTATGAATTGCAGCAGGAGATCATCCGGCTGAAAAAGGAAAAGAATATCTGCATTCTCGTTCACGCCTACCAGTCACACGATATCTGGGAGGTCGCGGATTACATCGGCGATTCCTTCGGTCTGACGCAGCAGGCGGCAGCATCCGATGCGGAAACCGTCATCATGTGCGGCGTACAGTTTATGGCGGAGACCGTCAAGATGCTCTCGCCGCAGAAGCGCGTGCTGCTCTCAAATCCGGATGCAGGCTGCCCGATGGCAGAGCAGATGGATAAGGACATGATTCTGCAGCTGAAGGAACAGATGCCCGATTACAAGGTCGTTGCCTATATCAACACGACCTCGGAGCTCAAAACCGTCTGCGATGTCTGCGTGACATCCTCGTCGGCGGTCAAGATCATCAAGGCGATGCCGGAGCAGAAGATTCTGTTCATTCCGGACTGCAACCTCGGCGACTGGGTGAAGAAGCAGGTTCCCGAAAAGCAGATCGAGCTCGTGCACGGCGGATGTCCGACGCATGTCCGCATTACCGCTGCCGAAGTGAAGGCTGCAAGAGCGGCGCATCCTGAGGCGCTGCTGCTGGTGCATCCGGAATGCCGTCCGGAGGTCACTGCGCTTGCCGATTACGCAGGCAGCACAACCGGCATTATGTCCTACGCTGAAAAGAGCGATGCCAAGGAATTCATCATCGGCACCGAGAACAGCATCGTGCAGCACCTGCAGATGAAATGTCCGGACAAACGGTTCTATCCGCTCTCGAAGGACTGCGTCTGCCACAACATGAAGCTGACAACGCTCGGCGATGTCTATGACTGCGTCTGCGGCAGAGGCGGCAAGGAAATCCTCATGGATGCCGGTCTCATTGCAGATGCCCGCCGCAGCATTGACGCCATGCTCGCATACGGCGGCTGATTCCGCTGACCAATCGCAATATCTGAACACCGCCTGTATTGAATACGGGCGGTGTTTTTTCACTGTGCGCGAACAATCTGCGGCGGATCATCCGGACAGACCGTACAATCGGTGCACAATACAGACAACTTTTCCGGCATTTGCCGCAAAAAGTGACGAAACAATACAACTTTTGCCGCAAAAAATCATCATCCTCTGCACTTTATCCATAAATTCTGAGAATCGTGTATTGAAGTTGGTATATGATCTTGCTATAATAAAAATGACACCGTATGTACATGTTTCGGCAAGACGTCATCCGGAACAGCCATTACACGGACAGGCCCTGACCTGTCCCGAAAAAAGGGGATTTCTATGAAACAGAAAACAAAGAAAATGCTTGCAGCGGCACTCAGCAGTGTTGTGCTGATGACCGGTGCGGCGGCAGTTGTCCCGCAGAGCGCGGCGGCTGCAGGGGATTGCGTGATTGATTCCAGTACAACTTATCAGACAATCCGCGGCTTCGGCGGTATCAACCTGCCGGAATGGATCACGCAGGGCGACATGACCGATGCGCAGGTGCAAAAGGCATTCGGCAACGGTCCGGATGAACTGGGATTCACCATCCTGCGAATCTATGTCAGCGATGACAGCAATGCGTGGAAAACGGCTGTCCCGACTGCCAAGCGTGCACAGGCACTCGGCGCGACCGTCTTCGCATCACCGTGGAACCCGCCTGCCGCAATCCGCAACAACATCAACCAGAACAACGGCAAGTATCAGCTCAAGAGCGACAAGTGGGCGGAATACGCACAGCACCTGAACAGCTATGTCAAGTATATCGAGGGGCAGGGCATCGACCTGTATTCCGTCTCCGTGCAGAATGAGCCGGACTACGCGCATGACTGGACCTACTGGAGCGCAAACGATGTCGCGAGCTTCATCGCAAAGTACGGCGCGGCTGTCAAGCAGGGCACAAATGCAAAGCTGATGTCCGCAGAGAGCTTCCAGTATCAGAAGCAGATCTACAATGCGATCCTCGGCAATCAGGACGCCATGAAGAATGTCGATCTGTTCGGCACGCATTTCTACGGCACACAGCGCAGCGGAATGGACTTCCCGCAGCTGGAAAACTGCGGCAAGGAAATCTGGATGACTGAGGTCTATGTCCCGAACAGCGACGCGGATTCCTCGGATATCTGGTCGCAGGCGATTCAGGTCTCTGAGAATATGCACAACGGTCTCGTTGTCGGCAACATGAGCGCTTATGTCTGGTGGTACATCCGCCGCAGCTACGGTCCGATGAAGGAAAACGGTCAGATCTCCAAGCGCGGATACAACATGGCACAGTTCTCCAAGTGGGTGCGCCCGGGCGCAGTCCGCATCGGTGCAACCGAGCAGCCGAATAACAATGTTCTCGTTTCCGCATACAAGAACACCGACGGCAATATCGCGATTGTTGCGATCAACAAGGGCAGCAGCGCTGTCAACCAGTCGTTTGCGTTCGGCGCAGGCGAGGAGATCAGCGGCATCGAAGCATACCGCACCTCCGCAAGCGAGAATATTAAGTCTGTCGGCGCAAGCGGCAGCGGCACAAGCTTCACCGCTTCGCTTCCTGCAAGCTCCGTCACAACCTTCGTTGTCAGCACCGGCGAGGCAGAGCCCGATCCGGACGGCTACCTTGCACACTATACCTTTGAAAAGAGCACGGACGGCTTTACCGGCAGAGGCAGCGCCTCCGTCGAGGCATCGACCTCCGAGCACTATGCCGGCGACCGCTCGCTCGCATGCACGGGCAGAGAATCCGCATGGAACGGCGCCGTCCACACGCTGGGCGCTTCGATGTGCAAGCCGGGTGAGGAGTACAGCTTCAGCGCGGCGGTCAAGTATAACACCGGCGCGGCAAGCGATACTTATCACTTCACGCTGCAGTATACGGATTCAGAGGGCGTCACCCAGTATGACAAGATCGCGACTGAGACGATCCCGAAGGGCGACTGGGTTCAGCTTTCCAACCCGAACTATAAGATTCCGGCAGGCGCCTCCAATATGCAGATTTACATCGAGACGGATGACAGCACCAGCAGCTTCTTCGTCGATGAAGTCATCATCGCACCGAAGGGCACCGAGATCGACGGCCCGAAGGCTGTTGTGGTTAAGCTCGGCGACCTCGACGGCGACGGCGCAATCACCTCTGCTGATCTCGCGATCGCAAAGAACGGCGTCCTCAAGGCATTCGCAAGCGACAAGATCAAAACCGCTGCGGATATCAACGGCGACGGCACCGTTGACAAGACCGATATCGGCTGGTATGTTGATTACCTGCTCGGCAAGACCACGGGCTTCCTTGAGCGCGTGACCCCGCCTGAGCCTGAAAAATCCCCGATGCGCACGATTACCCAGTACACTGCTGATGTCAAGGATTCGATCGTCATGACAGAACCGCAGAGCTCGTGGGATAAAAAGGGCGGCGTCACCTATCCGCAGGTCACGAAGGAACAGTACTTCTCCAAAAAGGCAAACAAGAACAAGAACTATAACATCATGCTGCCGGCAAATTATGACGAGAGCAAGAAGTATCCGGTTCTCTATCTGCTGCACGGCTTCTTCGAGGATGAGGACCGCATGATCCTCACCGGTAACAACCCGCCGATCCCGACACCGCAGATCATCACGAATGCAATTGCCGAGGGCGCTGCAAAGGAAATGATCGTTGTTGTGCCGCAGGTCTTTACGCATCCGACAAAGGCGGGCGCAACTGATTTCGGTGATTATGAATCCAGCGTCGGCTACGATAACTTTGTCGATGACATCGTTGACAGCCTGATGCCGCATATCGAAAGCAAGTACAGCGTTGCGACCGGCAGAGAGAACACTGCAGTCACGGGCTTCTCTATGGGCGGCAGAGAGTCGCTCCGCATCGGCATGAAGTATCCGGATAAGTTCGGTTATGTCGGCGCGATCTGCCCGGCTCCGGGCGTTGAGGGTCCGTGGAAGTGGGCAAGCGAAGAAGCTGCACCGTCTCTCGTTCTGCTGACAGGCGGCACGAATGATGATGTTGTCGGTCTGAGCACGCCGCAGGGCTACCACAACAACTTCGACAAGGTCGGTACACCGCATATCTGGCACGTTGTGCAGGGCGGCTACCACGGCGACAACTGCATCCGCGCACATGTTTACAATTTCGTCCGTCTGATTTTCAAGGCGTAAGAAGTTATAGTGTGATTCCGGATTGTCAAAAATGAGCAATCAAATCCGGTATCCCCGCTCACGGGATATGAAATCATGAGAAAAGCCGCTCCTGTTTTCGCCGACAGGAGCGGCTTTGTTCTGTTTCAGCATAAATATGAGGACGGGAGTACGAGTGAATAATGAATAGAGAAAAGTGAAAAGTGAATAACAAAATGGGGTCTGGGGGCGACAATGCCAACAACTTAAGCAGTTGCGGCAGACGGTGAATTGCTTTGCAATTCACT
>CAMKLV010000110.1:0-8594 GCA_946413695.1 uncultured Ruminococcus sp.
CTCAGGGCTTTTTCTGTTATTCAGTTCCAAAAGGGTATGCAGTCATTGTGGCGCGCGCCATAATGCTTAAACGGACTTGTACGGAACGGTTTATAGGTGCATTGAAAAACTAAGCATCAAGCGTGACCATTCCGTTTTTATACATCTTCGTAATATTTTTGTTCATCTACAAAACCTCCGTCATTTCAATATGCTGATAATACACTCCACAAGCGTAAGTGCCAGCAGAATGTTGATGATGCGATAATGCTTCAGGTAGAATTTCTGTATCAGCGCACCCATTCCGATCCATGTGAGCGTTGCGAAACTGCCGAGTGTGGCAATAAACAGTTCAGCGATTACAAGTGCAGTCAGCGAGGTGTGGTAGTCTGTGATGTATCCCGTCAGAGCGGTCATACCGAACAGATAGATCTTCACATTGACGAATTGCAGGAGAAAGCCTTTCATGTAAGATGCAGATCTGCTGTCATCGTCCTTTTCAGGCTTGCTGATCGCAATATGGATCGCAAGCCACAGGATATAGGCAGCACCGATGTACTTCATCACGCCGAGGACAGACGGCAGAAACGCAGCGATGCCGAATACAAACACAGCACAGATAAGCTGTACCACATAATATCCAGTGAAGATGCCGAAAAACAGCGGTCTGCCTTTCTTCCATCCGTAGTTCGTCACTGTGTTCAGCGCAAGGATATTGCCCGGTCCCGGTGTAAACGCATTGATCACACAATATAAAACAAAATTACCTATCACATAAGCCGGCATATCTTATGCCTCCTTCCGTCGTTCTATTATACCACGGAATGCTTTGCGATAGGTAATACTTTTATACTGTGCGTTTGCATAGGTTTTGCCTATGTTTCCTGATACTGCCCGATCAGCTCGATAAAACGCGCACCAAGCTCTGAAAGTGTGCGGTCTTTGTTGATAATATAGCCGATGTGCATTGTCTCTTTTTCTTTCAGCGGAACGGAAATGATCCTGTCACCGTGGAGATATTTCGCATAGATACCGCTGGAAATAGTGTATGCCTGCAGCCCGATCATCAGATTGACTACTGCTGCACGGTCACTCACACGGATACTCTTATCGACCGTTTCATTGCTGAAAAGCTCCTCTGCAAAGTTTGAGGACTCATACGCTCCCTGCACGAAGCTCAGTCTCGGATAGGGCTTCAAGTCCGCAAGCGTAAGGGCTTTCTTCGCTGCAAGCGGGTGATCTCTATCAAGGAAGACATGGGGAGAAGCCGTAAACAGCTCATGGAATGTCAGATTGTAGTCCTCAAACAGCTTTTGCAGAACGCTTTTATTGGATCCGCAGAGATACAGCAGTCCTAAGTCGCTGAACCTGTTCCGCACATCTTCAATGATCTGGTGCGTCTGCGTTTCGTTCATGATAAACTCATAGCGTTCCTGCCCGTATTGCATGATGAGGTCAGCAAAGGCGTTCGCTGCAAAGGTATAGTGCTGTGTGGATACGCAGAAACGCTGTTTTTCAGGTTGACCGTTGACAAAGCGTGACTCCAGCAGTTCCATTTGCTGAACAACCTGCCTTGCATAGCCGACAAACTCCATTCCCTCCGGCGTCAGTGCAACGCCTGCCCGACAGCGGTTGAAGATCGTGAGCTTTGCTTCGTTTTCAACGTCCTTGATCGCACCAGAAAGGCTGGGCTGGGAGATAAAAAGTTGTCTTGCGGCTTCGGTTATCGAGCCTACCTCTGCAACGGTGATGATGTATTTTAACTGCTGTACTGTCATTGTTCTTCACGCTTTCCGATAGATGCACCGAGCTTATAGGCATCTTCACATTCGGGGATAGCTTGCATATCCATATCGTCGGTATGAAGCAGAGCCGCCTTGCCGAGATAATTCCACGCAAGCCGTTTCATCATATAATCAAAATGCTCATACAGCAGTTCGGGGTGACTTCCGCCTGCTGCGACCAACAATGCACCGCTTCTGCCCCGGCCGATCAGTTCACTTCGGTCATACTCTGCCAACGCCCACAGCCTGTCGATCACATTTTTGAGCAGACCGCTGTATGACCAGAAGAACAGCGGAGTCGCAAACACGGTCACATCTGCCTTGCGGAAATTTGCGTAAACGGTATCCATATCGTCACGCTTCACGCAGGGGTGTTCCTTGTCCTTGCCGCCGTTCAGACAGCCGATACAGCTATGGATATTCAGCTTACACAAGTCAATGACTGTGACAGTGTGACCGACCGACTCCGCGCCGCTGCGGAACGCTCTTATCATCGCAGCCGTAAACGCATTTGGTCTGGCAGAGCCGTTCAGGACGAGAATATGGGACATTGCGATACCTCCTGTCGAGTTGTATTTTCATTATACATCTGCAAAAAGAGTATGTCAAGTCAGGACCTCTCAAAAACACCTTGCAGACAAAACTGAATAGGCACCTTAAAAAACAGGGCTATAATAATAGAAATGACGATTCCTTCCCCGTTCATATTCCGCTGCGCTGCCGCATACACCTTTACTAAAACCAATTCAGAGGTGATATATATGAAACCGGAAATCAGAAAGATCGTGACAAAAAGCGCATTGTTCTTCGGGATACTCACCGTCAGCGCAGCGGGGATGCAGCTCGCAGCATGGCGCAATGCGCAGAATGCACGGATGCCGTGACTGCATCGGCTGCGCAGTCCCCTGTCATCGTACTAGATGCTGAACATGGCATCAACTGAAACATAGTTGCAAAATAAGCGCAGCGTCCCGCGGGGCGCTGCTGTTTTTATCGTAGATTCGTTGGTTTTAATATCGGGTTTCTTTGCGGAACAAATGATAGTCCGGTCTATCACTTCTCAAAATACCCTGTATCAGATGCGCAAGCAATATTGGCAACGGATCATCTTTATCAAATACTATCTAATGGAATATAAAGGTATGCGACAAACAATCGACGCCTTGCAGTAAAGAACTAGCCTTGCCGAAATGGCAAGGCTAGTAACGATGATTATATCGCAAACAAGCTGCAATGTCAAGGCCGATCGTACATTTTCAGTCTCTGGTTTCGTTACATTCCTTGTCAGAAGGACACGATGATGATTGCAGTCTTTTCCGACAAACCTGGCGGGCTCCCCGAAGGAAGCCCGCCCTTATGCTGTTTCGTTTATGCCGGTACCGGTTCACCAATGAAACGTGGAACGCCATGTACACTCTATGTGGATTTCGCCGTCAGCGGTAATGATATCCACATACAATTCTGGGTTGCCTTCATATTTCTCATATCTCAAAGTTCCGCTGCGGAAGGAATCTTTGAAATACCACTTCTGATGATTCCCGAACTGATTGGCTTCCTCAAACTCGAAAAACGGTACGGAGCAATCGTTGATTTCTGCCTCCCATTCATCCAGTCCGTCGATGTTCTCCCGGACATTGCCGTAAAGTGTGAAGCCGTTGTTAGACCATGTGAATTCGCCAATCTTCTCATCATCCGAATTATAGATATCATCCTTTCCGGAATGTTTGGCAATTTGCAGCCGGAAGCTGCCGTCCTCGAACATCTCAAAGACCGGCTTGGATGTCATTCGGATTATTTCCTTATCATCACGCTGTGTCCAATAGAAGCCGCCGAATTTTACATCTGTGGGATCACCGTCAGGATATTTACTTTTTGTTTCATTGCTGACTGCCCAGCCTTCCACATAATCAAACTGAATCTGCAGAGAAGGCGTCTCGACCGTTTCGTTCTCATATGTTTTCAGGAACCCGTGTGCCCGGAGTTCTTCGCGGAATTTCCGGATTGCCGCCGGCTTGTCGTTATTGGATGCGAAATCTACCCACCAGTTGAGGATGTCGCCGTAATTATAGCTGTTTTCATCTTTCGCGACTTTCGCCAGCTCGACCTCATCCACATACTGAGACACAAATGAACGGACATTTACCAGTCTCTCAAGGCGCGCGGTGAGATCATAATCATCCGGCGTTGCTTCGCCGAAGAATTTTCCGTAAGAACCGGAATCCAGGGCACCGAATCTGCTCATCATCGTCTCGATGCAGGCACGCTCGGTCTTCTTGATCTCTTCAGCGGTCTTTTCCTGCTGCAAACGCAGTTCAAAGTATTGCATCAGCCCGTCTTCGGCGCGCTGCTGAAAGACTTCGAGAAAACGAGGCGGAAGTTCCTCGTAGGTACTGTACGGCCAGTTGTACTGTTTGCATATCTCGCCGACTTTATCAAGGTTGTAGAAACGGCCGACGCCCTTTGCCATGGTAAATCCGCTGGAGGTATTCAGATAGGTCAGGAACGAATCACGGTTGCAGGGGATGACCTCATTGCCCCAGATGTCTGACGCGCCGTTTTTATAGATCTGATACAGTTCTTCTATCTGATTGGATTTCCAGTTGGTGAATTCCTCGTTGACTTTGGCTCCGAGATAGGCGATTGCTTTTGTGCTGAGCTCGACTGCCGGATGGACGCCCTGCATGACGCTGCCGAGCTCCTTCATCGCATCCTCCATATCGCCCTCTGTCAAATATCCGGCCATTCTGGCAATGCCGTTTGAACTGGAGAGGAGCTTTCCGGCCGTGCTTCCGGCAAATTCGCTGCCAAGGACTTCGTCCAGGCGGTCTGAAAACTGCAGTTCATCCCAGGAATTCATCAGCGCATCGGTGATCGCGTCCTCCAGACCGCTCATTGCCGCTTCGTCGTTTTTGTCATAGTAGCCTCTTGTCAGCGTGGTGGTGTATTTCGTTCCTGTCTCGATAAACGCCTTGTTCTTGCCGGTGAATCTGCCGCCGAGAAAGTTCAGTGAACTCTGTATCAGGTCTTCTGTCGCCTGTTTGGTCAGACCCATCGCTTCTGCTTTCGCACGCACATACGGCTCCAGTTCTGATGCTGACTTTTTGCTGTTTCCGCTTTCGACCGCAAGCTTCGTAGAATAACTGTTCAAGAACGCCTCGACCTGCTCCTCCTTCGTCAGCTTTGCCGAACCCCAGAAAGAAAAGTGCGGCAGATCAATCGTCATTGTTCCTGCGGTCAGATTGTAACTGTCTGGGAAGAGATAATGATACTCGTCTTTCTTTTCATCGTAATACACGAAAACGTAACTGCCGAGATCTTCCGGGTTGACCTCTCCGGGGATGGAGACCGTGAGAAGCACATCGCCGGAAAGCGGCAGACCGTCGTAAGCCGGGCTGCTGATGTCATACCATTTGCCGTCCGCCTCAAATCTGTCATCGTTGATAACTGCGTCCGGCACATTGATCTCGTTTATGAAGACTTCGGCTTTCTGAGCCAGCTGCAGATGATTCAGCAGCGCTTTCAGATCCATGATCGTCAGAAGCCCGTCATCGTCAAAATCAGGCTCATGATTCAGAATCTCTGCAATCTGCTCGGCAGTCAGCGCTGTGTCCTCAACGAGAAAACGTGCGAGCAGAACGGCATCAGCGACCGTGATCTCTCCGTCGGCGTTGTAATCGCCCTTCACAGGCTTTCCGGTCTCAGCAAATTTTGAAAAATCAATATCGGGGCTGCCCGTTCCCTCTGCCAGCGATAATTCCGGTTTCCACTCTGTTCCGGCGCTGAGCACGATTCCGCTGTCGTATTTTTCGACGAAACCGTTTTTTGAGGCGCGTACCGCATTGATGCCGGGAATTGCATTGAATGTGAAGGAGCCGTCGGAAGCGGCTGTAACAGTTGTAGATGTGCCGAGTAGCCGGACCGTCGCGCCGGGCTCTGTCTTTCCGCTGAATGTGCCGGTAAAAATCTGCTCGTCATAGTTGATCAGAAGCCTTGCGAAGTCGATCGCATAGCCGTCACCGACTCCGGTTGTCTCGTCGATCACAACCGTCAGCTTTCCGGAGGCAATATCCGCAAGGAAACCGGAAGGTATCATGGCGGAAACAATGTATGCAGTCGGGCCGGTCTGATCGGTGTGATTCAGCAGCTCTGCTATAAACGGCGCATCCTTTCCGTTCAGCGAGACCGTAAAGACGCTGTCCCATGAATTCGCCTGAAAATCGTCAATGCAAAGCTGAAGGATGACATTTTCAATGTTGATCTCTGAGGCATCATATTCCATTGTGAATGACAGTGCGCCTTCTCCGAATGCGTTTTCTTTATCGTTCCCCTTTTTATATTCTGCATAATTGGAACTGTACCCGTCGGCGGATTCTCCGCTCCATTTGGAGCCGACAAAGATGCGGTCTGTTCCGGCGGGATCGGTTTCGTCCTTCAGCCACGGATAACCGTGCGCATACTGACTTTTGGCGGTAAACGGATCATAGCCGTGATCGGCAACGGCATTTTCATCATTGCAGGCGTCAATATCGCCGACACGCACGACCAGCTCTGCTTCTTCCGTGTTTTTGGAAATCACGGATTTCTCCGCCCAATCGCTGGCAATCGGGGCTTGCGGGTCAATCTCTTCAAATCTCCGTCCGTATTTGTTTGCATACTCTTCCGCGGTAGAACCCGCGTAGCCGTGAATAACCGTATGGATATCAAACACGCCGCTGTCATCAAATATTTCACAGGCGGGATTCATGATTGTGATATCTGTCATCGTACTGCTGCGGAATGCTTCATTACTGATTTTCTCGACATATACCGGGACAGTCACTTCTTTGAGCGGGCACCCGTAAAATGCCATGACCCCGATACTTGTGACTTTCTCCGGAATGCTGATGCTAGTCAGCTTACCGTCGAAAAATGCCCTTTCTCCGATCCATTGTGCTTCTGACGGAATGGTGAATTCGGTCAGGGGACAGCTCTGAAAGCAGAAAGACGGTACGCTATAGAGATGATCCGGCAGCTTGGCACTTGTCAATGCAGAACATCCGCTAAAAACGGAAGTACCGAATCCGTCAGCCAAAACACTGTCCGGAACAATAATCTCTGTCAGGGAGTTACACCCTTCAAACGCGCAGGAACCGATTGCAGTAACGCCCTCCGGAATTCTGACATCTTTGAGTGCATAGCACCAGAAAAATGCACTTTCTCCGATCGAAGTGAGCCCGTCCGGAAGTGCAACGCTATCTGCGTTTTCGCAGGATTCAAATGCACACTTGCCAACGGTCGTCACGCCGTCTTCTATGACAATGTTCAGAATCTCTTTGCGCGACTCATACCACGGCGGATTATCCGGATATTCATAATTCGCCATTTCACCTTCGCCGGAAATCGTCAGCGTGCCCTCGCTGCCCAGTGTCCATGTCAGATTCTCGCCGCAGGTACCGCTTGTTTCCGCAGCACTTGCGGTTATCGCAGGGCGCAGCAGCAAAGGCGTGCTCTGCGGCAGCGAGCAGACAGTCACCGCAGCCGCGGCAAGGATGCTGATGATGCGCTTTCGTGTGCGTTTCATAGGAATACCTCCATTCATACGGCGGTTTCATTAAAGCAACTGAGTGACTGGACGGGATGTATAATTACCATTATGATAACATATCTGATTATGCTTGTCAAGATATAATTGAAAATCCCGCGCTGCCCATTATACATCGAGATCGGGGTATGCGACAAACAATCGACGCCTTGCAGTAAAGAACTAGCCTTGCCGGAATGGCGAGGCTAGTAGCATCATGTATTAAGTGGTAAAATGATCGTCCCGGCAGGCTGCGAGAACAGTTCCGTCAGATACTGCTCTGTATCCACACTGTTTGCCTGAGCTGTGGCAGCGATCGAATACAGCACTGCGCTTGCGTTTGCGCCGTTCGCTGTATTGCTGAAAAGCCAGTTCTTGCGACCGATCGCAAACGGTCGGATCGCGTTCTCTGCCCGGTTGTTGTCGGCGGCACATTGCCGTTTTGCAGAAAAGTATAGAAATACGGCTTTTCATGCAGCGCATACCGCACTGCTTTCGCAAGCGCACTCTTTCCGCTGACCTGTACCGTTTCAAGCCGCGCAAAAAGCTCGTCCAGCAAAGGCTTGATCTTTACCAGACGCTCTTTGCATCGTTCATCTGCGGTCATATTAACCAGCAGACCTTCCTCATGATATATTCTGTCAAAGTATCTGACCGCTTCCGCTGCAACCGATGAGGGATGCCGTAACTGCATCTGCTGACCAGTCCCCTGTCATCGTACTGGATGCCGGACATGGCATCAACTGAAACATAGTTGCAAAATACACGCAGCGCCCCGCGGGGCGCTGCTGTTTTTATCGTAGATTCGTGTGTTTTAAGATCGTTCTTCTTCGCAACGTGAATGATAGTATTGTCTATCAATCTGCAAATGAACCTGATACATACTGTATAGACAGGCTCATTGCGATAACTTTCCGGATAACGAAACAGCCACACAGCACCGTCCGAGCCTGCGTAATCGGGAAACACAGGCTCTGTGCGGAAAATTAACCGCTGATAATAAAAGCCATCAGAAACGCTTACAGAGCGTTTCCGAGAGCTTGCGGTTATTCAACTCCAGCAGGGTATCTGCCTGTTATGGTATGCTCTGCTATGCTTATTCGGACTTGCGTGGAATGGAAAACAGGTGTATCAATAGGCTGTGGTTATTTGAACAGAAATTGTTTACGCCAGCTTCACCACAAGTGTTACAGAAAAACAATCACCCTGTATTTCGGCATAGACCTCTCCGCCCATGAGCGACATCAGCCGTTTGCAGATGAACAGCCCCA
>CAMKLV010000111.1:0-8376 GCA_946413695.1 uncultured Ruminococcus sp.
TCCCTAAGGTTCTCCCCCTCGCGCTCCCTCTTTCCTTATCCTCTCCTCTCTGAGGCTAAGCCACTTGTTCGATATAAGCCGCTTGCTGAAATGAACCCACACGATTGGCATGAGCCATTTGCATTACATGAATGTATGCGCTTTTCCAAATAAGCTGCTGTTCTACGATACAACCTACGCCAAACGAGAGGCTTACGCTTTAAGGGGGTCAAGGAATCAGGAAAGGGGAGCGCGAGGGGAAAACCTAAAGGGGATAGGGGGAATGTGAGCTTGCGAACCTTCCCCCTGTCCTCTTTGGGTTCTCCCCTCGCATTCGCGCCCCGCGCCCAGTAAAAATAAACCCTCGGACAAAGGATAAAGAACATCAACGCTGCAAAGTGAATAGAGAATAGTGAAAATCGAAAAGTGAAAAACTGAAAGCCGCCCAGTCTGCATATCGCACATCTGAGCGGCTTTCTTCTATCCATATATAAAACGGGGTCTGGCGATCAATCCCCAGCAGTTTTTTTGGCGGAGCCCCCATTATAAATCCGTCGAAGACACCGCTATCGCCGAAGCGAAAAAGTCGGATTTGTTGCGGGCATCGAATTTATCGGCAAGCGACCGGCAGTTCTGCAGCATCTCCGCAGATTTTGCCGCAAGCTGCTCCGGCGTCAGAACCGTACCGTTCACCTCCGACAGCGTGCATCCCCGCTCCGCCGCCGCTTTCAGCAGCATCGCCGCGCCGCGGTCAAACCAGAAGCACAAAAACGGATTCCGCGAACCCTCGCGCAGCGCCCTGTTCTTCGCATAAAATTCCAGCCCGCGCGCAGGATCCGCCGCCGCATCATAAGCGAGCAGCGTGCCGATCGGCTCAAGCTGAAACCGCTGACCGGAACAAAGCACCCGCAGCGGCTCCGCATATTGCGCCGCGGCATCCGCATCCCCGCGCCTGACCGCATCGCGCAGCAGATAGAGATAAGTCTTGCAGGGGACCTCCTCCGTCCGGAGATTGCGCGAAAAAATCTGATTCGCCGCCTGCATCGCGCGCTCACGGTTTCCGGTTTCCAGCGCAAAGCGAACGGTCGAATTCAGATCGCTCGCCTCGCCGTCGCTCATGCCGTCCGATTTCGCCTCGAGAAAGCTGTCAAAATCCATGCGCATTTTTGCGCGGTCGCAATAGCTGAAAAAGATCGCGCGCTTTTCATACCACGAGCGCAGCGAATAGCCGTTCTCGAGCAGCATCCGGCGATACTCCGAGAACCAGCGGATCACCTGCACCTTTTCAATCTGATAGAACTCTGTCGCCGCCTCAACGATCCACTTGAACATCCAGAGCGTATCCCAGAGATTCTCCTTTTCCAGCGCCGGATCACGCTTGACCAGCGCCAGATATTGCGGAAAATCCACAAGCGCCTGATAGCGGTCGCCGGAAAACACCGATTCGTGAATCAGATCATGATGAAAACAGATCGCCCACGGCAGATCATTTGCCTGCTCCGCTTCTGCCGCCGCCTGCCGGATTGCGCGCATGCGTGTTTCGCCGGATTGCAGCGCACGGTAGCTCTGCCGCAGTTCCTCCGGTTGATACTGTTCCATATGTCATTCCTCCGTCTCGTATTTTCTTGCGGGAATCAGCAGCAGAATCACAATCACCGCCAGCATAACGACTGTTGCAGCCGCGCCGCCCTCGAGTCCAAACATGCCGCCGCCGATCCATTTTGCCTGCTCTGTCTGCGAAAAACTGAACACACTGCTGCCGGTGGGAATCCCGCTGACCTGCATCCCGAAGAAGTTGCCCTGCGCCCAGTTCCAGACGCTGTGCAGCGCGGCAGCACCCCAGAGACTTCCCGTCCGCAGCACATAGAGCGACTCTGCAGCGCTGAACAGAATCAGATTGGCGATTGCAAAAAAGGAGATGCCGTCATTCCCGAGATGCAGCAGTGCAAAGCATACGGCATTGACGATCACCGCAAGCCATGTGCTGTAATGCGTCCCGACCGAGGTCATCAGCCAGCCGCGGCAGATCAGCTCCTCGGAGAAGCCCTGAATCAGCCAGCCGAACGGCAGCAGAATCATCATGAGGGGGCGCATATGCGTCTGCAGCCCTTCATAGCGGATTGCACCGCTGCACCATGCGATCAGAATGACCGCTGTCATCATCCCGAACCCGAGCAGCAATCCGCACAGATAATCCGGCAGACATTTTCGCCGCGTCAGGAACAATGTCCGGCAGGGGCGGTTCTCGATCAGGCGGCTGCAGACGAAAACCAGCGCAATGGGAATCACCGTCAGACCGGTATGCATCAGCAGCTCCAGATCATAATCGGTGCTCCTGTCTCCGCCTGTCTGCCGGAGCAGAATGGCAATCACCCACGCCGTAATCTGCTCCAGATACACAGAGCAGAGCACAAATCCCCAGAACAGCAGCAGCACCAGAAACAGATTCCGGCTGATGCGCAGCTCGGGCAGCGCGCGGATGCGTTCAAAAAACGGCTTCGGTGTCTGCAGTTTCAGATCAGATTTCATAGCATCAGTCCTTTTCATTCAGCAATGCCTGCATTTCCGCGCGCAGCGGCGCATGCAGCACAATCGGTTTGCAGTTCGCAGGATCGGTCAGTGTCAGTTCGCCGCAGTGCAGCGCATGTGCCTGCAGGCGCGAGCAGTCGCCGCCGTAGAGCGCATCGCCGAGCAGCGGATAGCCGATGTGCGCCATGTGCACGCGAATCTGATGTGTTCTGCCGGTTTCGAGCGTCAGCTCCAGCAGCGTGCAGCAGGGGGCTTCTTCGAGCACGCGGTAATGCGTGACCGCCGGTCTGCCGTCTGCGCGGACACAGCGCGTGATGACGGATGCCTGCTCCCTTGCGATCGGTGCCTCGACGGTTCCGCTGCCGTGCAGACCGTTCGCAACCAGCGCATAATACCGCTTCTGCACCCCGCCGCGGAGCTGATGCGCCGCATAGGCGGTTTTCGCGATCAGGCAGAGCCCCGAGGTATTGCGGTCAAGGCGGTTGACCAGATGAAAACCGCAATCCGGATTCTGCGCGGCGAACCAGTTTGCCAGCGTATCCGCCCGATGCAGCATCGAGGGATGCACCGGCATGCCGGCGGGCTTATCGCAGACCAGAATCTGCGCAGATTCGTATACAACGGGGACATGCAGCTCCGGATTCGGCGTGTGCCCGCAGGTCTCCGGCAGGTGCAGCATGATGACATCGCCGTCCGCAACCGGATCAACCGTCCGGAGATGCTGCCCGTCCCGCGTGATGCCGTCCGGCACAGCCTTGAGCCGCTTGATCATCTGCGCCGAGATGCCTGCGTATCTGCGCAGATAGTTCCCGAGCAGCATTTCGCCCCCGCAGCGGACTTCAATCCGCAGACGGCTCACAGCGCCGCCTTCTTCCTGCGCGGTTTCGGCTCCGGCAGTTCTTCATACATTGCGGGAATCAGCGCTTCAAGCAGCGCCCTGTCATCCGGATCGGGCACAAGCAGCATCGGCTTTGCGCCCTCATACGGAATCTCATGCACCGCATCCGGCAGCAGACGCCGTGCAGCCGGTGTCTCCTTGACGAGAAACCGGTTATCATAAATGCCGCCGAACACCCTGCCGCGGTAGTAGAGGATGTATTCCGACATCATCGCGCGGCTGCGGATCTCCGGCAGCGCGGAAAGCTGCTCCGTGATATAAGTGAGATAATCTTTGCTCGATGCCATATGCAGACTCCTTCCGTGATTCTTCTGTTATCTTAACATATCCGCGGATTCTTGTCAAGTTCGGCGCGGTTTCTGCATAGAATGAAGCAGAATGCCCGCGAAAGGAGTTTTTGCATGAACCGTCAGGAATTTGAGGATACCGCCCGCCGCTACCGCGAGGAGCTGTTCCGGATGTATGCAAACCAGAGTATGAATCCGCCGCCGAAGCCGGTGCAGGATGCATCCCCTGCAGCGCCGCAGGCTGTTCCGGCAAACGCCGTTCCGGAGCCGGAACCGCAGCCGTCTGTACAGTCCGCAGTCCCCGCTCTGCCCGAACCGCTGCCGCAGCCGAATCCGCAGCCCGAGCCGCCGGAAGAATCCGATAGACCGGAATCTGCACCGGAAGAATCTGCTGACCCCGCCATGCCCAAGCGCGCCTACACCGGCATCATCCGCGTACATGTCGCGACGGCGCAGGGCGCAAAACCGGTTGCGGGCGCTGCCGTCCTCATCACGCATATCACAGCAGGCGAGCCGGAGCTGATCTCCCTGCAGACAACCGATCAGAGCGGCAACATCGAAGCGGTGACCGTCCCCGCGCCGCCGCCCTCTGCCGATCAGCGGCATCCGGAATCCTGCCTCTATGACATCACCGCGCAGGCTGCCGGATATTACCGCGAGCACAGCACGGATGTCCCCGTGTTCCCGAATGTCACCTCGGTGCAGAATTTCGATCTGATTCCGCTCCCCGCAGGCGCAGACGAACCGCTCCCCGAGGGCGACATCACCTATTACAACAACATGCCGCAATACTGAGAGGAGCGTGCCCATGCTCAGCGGAGAGGTTTTTATTCCGGAGACGATCACCGTGCATCTCGGGCTGCCGGATTCCGATGCGGCGAATGTCACAATCCCCTATATCAGCTACCTGAAAAATTCCGCGTGCAGCGAAATCTATCCGACATGGCCGGAAAATTCCCTGCGCGCCAATATCTATGTCATCAACACCTACGCGCTCAACCGCATCTATACCGAGTGGTACCGTTCGCGCGGCTACCCGTTTGACATCACCAGCACCACGCAGTACGATCAGGCGTTTGTCTACGGGCGCGAGCTGTTCGCAAATATCAGCGAGCTCTGCGAGGAGCTGTTCCGCTCCTATATCCGGCGGCAGGGGAGCTATGAGCCGCTGTTCTCCGCCTTCTGCGACGGCTCGCGCACAAGCTGCGCGGGGCTTTCGCAGTGGGGGACGGTCGGGCTTGCGAATCAGGGGCTCATCCCCTATGAGATTCTGCAGTATTATTACGGCAGCGATATCGACATTGTCCGCGCGCAGGAAATCCGCACGCCGGCGCCGAGCTATCCGGGCGTGCCGCAGGAACCGGGCATGGTCGGGCGGGATGTGCAGACCATCCAGATTCAGCTCAACCGGATTGCGCGCAATTTTCCGGCAATCCCCAAGATTCCCGAGGCAGACGGCGTCTACGATGAACAGACGGCGGCGGCTGTCCGCGTGTTTCAGTCGGTGTTCGATCTGCCGCAGACCGGCATCGTCAACGAGCCGACATGGAACCGCATCTCCTATCTCTATGTCAGCGTCAAGCGCCTCGCCGAGCTCGATTCCGAGGGACTCAGCTACGGCGAACTGCAGCGCAGTTTCCCCAATACCCTGCGCGAAGGCGATTACGGCGATGCTGTCCGCGCATTTCAGTATTATCTTGCGGTGATCGGCGCATACTATCAGAGCGTGCTGCCGCTGCGCATCTCCGGCGACTACAACGCGGAGACCGCCGCCTCCGTGCGCTCCTTCCAGCAGACCTACGGGCTCCCGCAGACCGGCATCGCAGACCGCAGAACGTGGAATGACATCTACCGCGCCTATGCCGGTATCCTCGCCTCGAATCCGCCGCAGGAATGCGCGCAGCTCTATCCGAATGCGGTGCTGCGCGAGGGCGTCACGAGCGAGAACGTGCGAAAGTTGCAGCAATATCTGACATATATCGCGCAATATGATGATAATATCCGACCGGTCACCGATACCGGCTATTTCGGTCCGCTGACCAAAGCCGCCGTGCAGGCATTCCAGCGCGAATACGGTCTGACGGCGAACGGGCAGGTCGGCACAGTGACATGGGATGCGATCACCGGCGTCTATTCCGAGATGAAATGCGGCGCCGGAAAGCGTCCCTATCAGGCACCGGGCTATACGATCCGGTGAGAACAGGAGGCAATCATGCTTTATACCGAGGCGCAGAAGCAGGAGCATATTGAGGAAATCCTCGGTCTGCTCTATCAGATCGCCCTGCGGGACAGCCGCATCCCGATTGTGCTGCCGGGCAGCGATTACACCGAGGAGGCGGCGCTCGCCGTCCGCGCCTATCAGCAGGCATACGGGCTGCCGGTCACCGGCGAAATCGACGGCGATACGTGGGATTCGATTGTCGAAACCTATCACCGGCTCATGGATGAAGCAGAGCCGCTGACGCTCTTTCCCGCAGGCGGATTTCTTTTGCAGGAGCGCGACAGCGGCGAGCTGGTGCAGCTTGTGCAGGTGCTTTTGAATCTTGCCGCCGCGCATTACGGCAATCTCATGCCGGTTGCGGTCACCGGCGACTACGATGCACAGACCGCGGAAGCCGTCCGGAAATTGCAGGCGGTTTCCTCGCTGCCCGAGACCGGCATCCTCGACCGCAATACATGGAACCGGCTCGCGGCGCTGATCAACACGCTGCAGGTCGGCATCTGAGAAAGGGGGCATTCCATGCAAAAGCCGTTCCGCGAGCCGCTGTTCCGGCTGATTGTCTCCGCAGGGGGCGCGCTGCTGATCTTTGCGGCGCTCCTGCTACACATCGGGGCGGTGTGGGCGATGCTGCTGCGGCTTCTGCATGTGCTCCGCCCGCTGCTGCTCGGCATCCTCTTTGCAACGATGCTCGAGCCCTCATTTGAGCGTCTGCGCGCGGATTTTCTCCGGTTTGCTGAAAAGCACCGCGTCCGCTGCGGCTGGATCCGCCCCGTTTCGCTGTTCGGCGCGATGCTGCCGCCGGTCGCCGTGACGGTCAGCGTGATCTGTGTGCTCGTGCCGCAGGTGATGCGCTCGGTGAAGCTGCTCTCGGAGAATCTCAGCGGCTACAGTGATAATCTGCGGCAATGGTTTGCGCGGTATGCAGAGCTGCCGCTTGCCCGTCTGCTGCCCGCGGAAAAGCTCGAAGCACAGCTCGATGCGCTGCCCGCACAGCTCCCGCAGCTGCTCCGCAAAACTTATGATTACACCGCGTCGCTCGTCGGTGTCCTGCTGGATATCGGCATCGGGGCGGTGTTCGCGCTGTATCTGCTCGCGGACAAGCCCCGCCTCAGCCGGCAGCTCAAAAAGCTCTGCGGCAACCGCGCCGCGACCGTGCAAAAGCTGCTCGGACGCATCCGGTTTGTGTGCAATACCTTTGCGTGCTTTCTCAGTTCGCAGTGCAAAGAGGCGCTGATCCTCGGGGGACTGTGCTTTCTCGGGATGCAGCTCTTTCATTTTCCCTATCCGGTGCTCATCAGTGCGGTGATCGGTCTGACGAATATGATTCCGTATCTCGGGCCGCTCGCCGGAACAATCCCCTGCGCGCTGCTAATGCTGCTCGTGCAGCCGCGCACCGTGCCGTGGTTCATCCTCTATATCATTGTGCTGCAGCAGCTCGAGAGCAATCTGATCTATCCGCGGGTGGTCGGGCAGTCGATCGGGCTGCCCTCGGCGTGGGTGCTTGCGGCGATTGTCACCGGCGGCGGACTCTGCGGCATGAGCGGTCTGCTGCTCGGCGTACCGCTCGCGGCGGTGCTCTATGCGGTCTGTTTTCCGGAAGATTCCAAAGAATCTGAACCGGAGATGAAGCAATCATGAAGAATCCCTGAGGATTCGCGAAAAGCCCTTGTCAGCGCAGAATCGCCGTGTTATAATGACAAAAAAAAACGGGAGGTCAACACTATGAGACACTATAAACTGATTGCGGAATTTCTGGTGACCGCTTTTGCAGGCGGCATCCTCGGGGCTGTTGTGCAGATGGCTGCGGCAAGCGCCGGCGGCTGGTACGGCGGAAGTCCGTTCGCGGCGTTCGGGCTTGTCAGCTACGGGCTGCTGTTCTGGATCACGGTCTGCACGCTGCGTGCCTATCATTCGCGCTGCGGGCTGCATGCCGCGCTGCTTGTGCTCAGCCTGCTGATTCCGACGCTGGTCGGCTATTACGGCGCTGCGCGGATCTGGTGCAATCCGCTTAACGAGGCAGTGCTGCACTTTGGCATGCTGATGCTTCTGCCTGCGGCGGCTGCGGCGTGGTTCCTGCGCGTCACACGCAGATATGCGGTCGGAAGAATTGCCGTGCGTGTGCTCGGTGCGGCGGCAATGCTCTTTGATTTCAGCTCGCGCATCGGCGGCAGACCGCTTGCAGTCCTCACCGAAATCGCAGTGTTTGCGTGGTTCCTGTATATCACGCGCGATGTGAGAAAAGAGGTATCTCCGATGGATCAGAAATGGGGCTCCGCCCCATACCCCGCTTAAGGGCTGCCAGCCCTTAAGAATCCCATTTTTATGTGTGGATAAAAGTAAGCCGCTCCTGTTTTCGTAAATGGGGGCGGCTTCGTTTAGGTCGCACAACATATCAAAAGTTTTGGTCGAGCTTTTTTAAAAGCTCGCGGGGTCGAGGGGCAGAGCCCTCGCCGCACTCCGCA
>CAMKLV010000112.1:0-8089 GCA_946413695.1 uncultured Ruminococcus sp.
CCTCAGAGAGGAGAGGATAAGGAAAGAGGTGAGCGCAGCACCGGCGTAACGGTGCGGGAGAGAACCTTAGGGAGAGGGGAGACCCGAGCGTAAGCGAGGACTTCCCTCTCTCTATGGTTCTTGCCCTCGCATTCGCGCCCCGCGCCCAGTAAAAAGTCTATTTGCAGAGAGGATAAAGTGCAAGAAACAAAAATTAAAACCGATTGCGCGCAATGAAAATCAATCGCTCGGACAAAGGATAAGAACAAGAAGCAAAAATACATCAGTCACAAAGTGAATAGAGAATAGTGAAAAGAGAAAAGTGAAAAAATAAAGTCACCCCATTCTCAGTCCGTCGGAGATACCTCATTCGCTGACGTCAATGATGCAGTATTCGGAGATTGTGCCGGTCTTGAACGGAATCGCCCAGCCGGAAATGCCCGATGTCACAATGAAATCTGTGCCCCTGCGCGTTTCCAGTCCGTAGATCGCGTCATTGTCGCTGATCAGCAGCCCGATCTGTCCGGCAGGGAAAATATGTCCGCCGTGTGTGTGCCCCGAGAGCACCAGATCAAAGCCTGCATCCGCTTCGGCATCGTAATCCGTCGGCTGATGATCGAGCACAATCTGATAGAGACTGTCATCGAGCGGCGCCGCAAGCTCTGCCGCTGATGCACGGGAAGGCGCATAGAAATCCTGCCGCCCGATCACCGCGAACCGCCCGTCAATGACCTGCGTCTCATCCGCAAGGATTGTCACATGATTCTCTGTCAGCGCATTCCGCAGGTCCTCCGCGGAAAAGCTGCGGTAGTCATAATAGCCTTCGTCATGGTTGCCGTAGACATAGAAGATGCCGTATCGGAGCTCGAGACCGCCGAGCGCTTCGCAGGCGCGGAGCATATCCGCCTTTTTGGTATCATCATCGACAAAATCGCCGACGATGAACAGCACATCCGGCTTTGCTTCGCGGATGCGGTCGATCTGAGCGGCAAAATCCTCGCCGCTCAGCGTGATGCTCAGGTGCGAATCGGCAAGCATTGCAATGCGCAGCGGCTCGCCGCCGAGCGACTTCTGCGTTTTGAGCTGATAATCCGTCTCATAGACATGATGCGCAAAATACCAGCCGGAGCCCAGAACCGCAGCCGTCAGCAGGAGCGCCGCACCGCCTGCGTAATTGCGCGTGCGCGGCTTGTGCCGGAGCTTGCGAATCACAAAGCTGACAAAATCGCAGAGGAGCCAGATCACCATGAGGTGAATCAGCACCACGAACATCGTGAACAGATTGACAAAATATGTGCACATCACTGCAGCGACCGGCAGCAGCGCCGCCAGCCATGAGAGCAGCTTGTGCTTTTCTGCCAGCCGCTCAAACAGGCGGAACCGGTGAAACCGTGTCACCAGATAGATCACGCTGACAACACCCAGCAGCGCGACCACGATAAAGATTGCAAGCCACATTCCCATGAATCATCCCCGCGTTTCAGCCGCTCAAAGCGGATACTGCTTTGTGTAATCCCTGCCGCCGCGGCGGAAGTGAACGGTCAGTTCGTCGCTGCCGAGCTCTGCGCCGGTGACCTCTGCCTCGCGCAGAAGCATCAGGCGGCGCAGCATCATCTCCTGATTTTCGTTGTACTCCGCGCAGTCATCCGAGGTGAACAGCACGCTGCCGGTCAGCGCGTTGATTTCTGCGAGACACTGCTTCTGCGCAGCCGGCATCCCGATGCGGTCTCTGCGCAGGAAGAACACATCCGGATCGTTCAGGAACGCTCTGCCGTCAAGCTGCCGGCGGAAGACCGAGTTCAGCAGCGAATGCTTTGTGCTGATGCGCTCGCGGTGCATCACGCGCATATAGGGCTTATCATCCCAATCCAGCGAGACATCGCAGCCGATGCGGCAGTAATCGACCTTTCCGAACGCACTGCCGAGCGGTACGCCGCAGCCGAGAATCTCGGCGCCCTTTGTGATCTCGCGCAGGAAGTCCATTGCGTCCGCCATGATCCTGCCGCGCGTTTTATCCGGACGCGGCTGAATGCAGACCGCATAGAGAAAATCGAGCTTGAGCAGTTCATAGCCCCAGTCCTGAATGACCGTTTCAAAGACCTGCTTCAGATAGGCGCGCACGCCCGTGTGATAGAGATCGAGCGCATAGAAGCCGCTCCAGTTTGAGCCGCCCTTGACGAAATTGCCCGATGCATCCGTGACAAGCCAGTCCTTGTGGTCGCGGAAGATTTCGGATTTTTCCTCGCAGACAAACGGCGCCAGCCAGATGCCCGGACGGTGCTTCGCTTTTTTGATCGCGTCTGCGATGTTATCCATGCCGTTCGGGAATTTTTCCTTATCGACGGAGAACCAGTCGCCGACTGCCGTTGCCCAGCCGTCATCGACCTGAAAGACATCGGCGTGATAATCGAGCGCGTGAAGCCCGAGCAGATCGTCGATGAGCTTCTGCTCGCTGATGTCTGCATAATGGCGGTACCAGCTTGTGTAGCCGAAGATCGGCTTTGCCTTGATCGGCGGGAGATTGAGCGCTGCAAAATAGCCGTCGAAGACCTCGCGCTCCGTGCCGGTGAAGATGCGCATGTCGATGCAGAGATCGCCGCGCAGATGCAGCCCTGCGCAGTCCTTGCAGATGCGGACAAGCGATGCTTCGGTATCTGTTTCGATGCGCGTGAAGCCTTCCTGCTCGTTCATCGAGCCGATCAGCGTGAACTGTGCATCGCGGCGGATATAGCCGTAGGTCCAGCCGTGCATGTGACCGGTCTGATTCGGATACTGTGTGAAGTTGTAGTCGCCGTACTGTGTCAGCGCGTATTTTTCGAGGATGTTGCGCGGGATATGATCCAGACCGCGCATTTTGCCGTGGATGCTGTGCTCGGTGCTGTCTGTCCACGACTGCCAGCCGTTGAGGAAAATGCGCTCGGATTCGTCAAACTCATGGCAGAGCTCCGCCGTAAGCTCCTCGAGGACGATCTCTGCCGATGCCGAAACCTGCACGCGGAGTGCGGTGCCGTCCCATTCGGCGGAGAGGCGGACGGTGTCTGTCTGTGCGGCGCTGCCGTCGGTCATCAGGCAGAAGCGGCTGCCGTTTTGGGAATATTTCAGTGTGATCTGCTTCAGCTCTTTCATAAGGAGCCCCCTTTCTTATGATACGGTGCGGTAGTTCAGTCCGTTTTCCTTGCAGTATGCGGCGGCGTAGGAGTATTCGGGTACTTCGATCACGAGATCGCTGCTGCAGTTTCCGAATACATCTGCGCCGATCTGTTTCAGGCTTTTCGGCAGGCGGACGGTTGTCAGTGACGGGCAGCTGAAAAATGCATAGCTGTCGATTTGTGCAACGCCCTCTCCGAGCGTGACCGATTTGAGGTCTTTGCATCTGCTGAAGCCGTCCTCGCCGATGGCGCAGCGCTGGCATTCGCCGATCTCCAGCGATTCGATGCCGGAATCTGCGAAAGCATAGGTGCCGAGCGTGATGCCGCCGCCGGACAGTTCAACGGTGCAGGCGTGTTCGCTGTGTATGAAGGCGTAGTCGCCAAGCTGAATATCGCCCGAGAGCGAGACGCGCTCCAGCTCCGGCAGATTGAGAAAGCAAAAGCGGTTTGTGATGAGATTGCAGTCTTCGCCGGTGACCTCTGTGATTGCGCTGTTTTCAAAGCAGTAATCGCCGAGCCGCACGGGATCGGAAGAAAATGTCACGGTTTTGAGCTGCTCGCAATCGGAAAAACAGCCCTCCTCCATTGTGATTTCCTCCGCATGATGCGCGAACTCCCGGACGGACGATTGACTGAATGCGTGACTGCCGAAAAAGATGACCGTCTCCGGCAGCACGATCCGGTGCGCGTAATCAGCGCCGGAGAATCCGGAGCGCGAAATCTCCCTGACAGGCTGATCGGCAAGCTCCGGATACTGCGCAGCGACATTCGGAATATCACGAATCCTTGCGGGCATATAGATCGGCGCATCGCTGTCCGGATCGGGTGTCTCGAATGTGTGCTGCCGCAGATAGTCGGCGATCGCGACTTCTTCGCGCACGCCCGTTGACCACGCCCACCAGAAATCTGATGTATCGGGGGCGGGGGCATGGGCTTCGTCTGCATGGGATTCCGGCGGTGCTTCGGGTGTCTGCACGGCGATATCGCTTTGCCCGCTTTCAGGGCGGTTCGGCGTGCCGCTCAGCAGATCATCGACGATGGAATTGATCTCCTCCGCACTGCGCGTCTGCACTGCGGATGTGACCGGCTGCGTTTCTGCATCAAACTCGGGTTTTGTTTCCTCCGGCGGAAGGGTGTAGACCGGCTCCGGCAGCTCATCCATAGCACAGCCCCAGAGCGGCAGCGCGCAGAGCATGGCAGCGAGAAAAGCGTATTTCTTCATCTGATACTCCTTTGCAAATCGGGATGCTTGTATTCACGTTGCATTTATGGTATAATTATAACACATCAAATCCAAAAAAGCAATCATAAAGCAAAGCGCGGCTGAGGATCAGTCAGCCGCGCTTCGGGAAGAAGTAGAGAGGTATTATTTATCATGTTTACAACTCTAGTATAGCATATCTGCGGGGAAAGTGAATGCACTTTTTTTCAATTTTCCGTGAACAAGCTATGAACCCGTAAAAGGAGAGCCCCTATCATGAATGAAAAATTAGTCATATTTGACAGTCACTCGCATTATACCGATCCGGCGTTTGATCCTGACCGCGAGCAGCTGCTCGGCAGCTTTCCCGAAAAGGGCGTGGTCAGATGCATGGTCTGCGGCACACAGCTCGCGGATTCTGCTGCCGCGATTGCGCTTGCGGAACAGTTCCCGCAGCTGATCGTCACCGCCTGCGGAATTCATCCGGAATGCCCGCTGCCGCCCGGGGACTATCTCGAGACGCTGCGGCAGCTCAGCCGGCACCCTTCCGTGAAGGCAATCGGCGAGATCGGGCTGGATTATCACTTTGAGGGCTATGAGAAAGAATCGCAGCAGCGTATTCTGCGCGAACAGCTCGCGCTGGCAAAGGAGCTTGATCTGCCGGTGATTCTGCACTGCCGCGATGCCATCGGGGATATGATGCGGATTCTGCACGAATTTGCACCGCTTGAGGGCGTCATGCACTGCTTTCCCGGTTCTGCGGAGACCGCGCGCGAGGTTTTGCAGATGGGGCTGTATATCGGGTTTACCGGTGTGCTGACATTTAAAAACGCGCGCAAGCCGATCGAGGCGCTCCGCAGCATTCCCGTTGAACGGCTGCTCATCGAGACCGACTGCCCCTATATGGCGCCCGTGCCCTATCGCGGGCAGCGCTGCGACAGCACCATGCTGACTGAGACCGCTGCCGTTATGGCGCGCGAGAAAGGGCTTTCCCTCGCCGAGATGTGCCGCATCACCGCCGAAAACGCCGCGCGGCTCTTCCGGGTGTGAAGATGTGTCTCCGACGGATTTGTAATGGGGGCTGCTCGCCCCCAAACCCCTCGCTGGGGATATTATCCCCAGACCCCATGTTTATATTGAAATAGAACAAAGCCGCTCCAATTGGCGCTGATTGGAGCGGTTCTCTATTTCGCCGCCGGAACGCCAATATAAAAGTTTTGATCGAGCTTTTTCACCGCGCCGTGCGCGGCTCCGTATTGCTAAAGCATTCTGGTTACGCTTTGCGCTGCCGGAGCGCCAATATAAAAGTTTTGATCAAACTTTTTCAAAAGTTTGCGGAGTCCAGAGGCAGCGCCTCTGGTCGCGCTCCGCAGAGCGCGAAATCTCTTAGCGTAGTAAGAGCTCGGGGGCTTGGGCGCCTGCGATAGAGGCGCCCATTCTAAAATAGCATCCGCGAAGCGGATACTTCTTATCAGATGTGTCTCCGACGGATTTGTAATGGGGCAGGCAGTGCCGGTATCCGATATGCTAAAGTCCGAATTGTTCAACAGCAAAAGTTAAATTCAGTTTCCCGATCATGGAATATGTGTGCATGAGAAAGCCGCTCCGGTCAACACTGATTGGAGCGGCTTTCTGTTCTCCGGAGATCATGAATCACGGTTTGCACAGAGCTGTTATATGATTTTCGTTATACGGGGTATGCAAAAACTCTATGGGCAAAAGTCTTGCTTTCCGCCGGCGTTTGTGCTATAATTAAAATAACCGCATCTGCGGAATTTTAAGAGGGGGGATTACTGTGAAGTATTCCAAAAAAGCTGCGGCGGCTCTGCTGAGCGGCATGCTGGCACTGCAGGGGATGCCGGTCCTCAATACCAGTGCCGACGAAGGCGATCTGCTTGTGACGGATTTTGAAGACGGTGATGTAAAAGCGTTCTCCAAGCGCGGAGATGAGGATACATCCGTTATTGCTTCCACCACAGATGACGCCCATTCCGGAAAGACCTGTATGTCGGTCTCTGAGCGCTCGGAGGGCTGGAACGGTCCTTCTCTTTCGCTTGAGAGCGTCGGCTGCAAACCGGGCGTGCAGTATCTCGCAACTGCATGGGTCAAGATGAAATGGTATAACACCGTGCGCCTCAGCATGCAGTATACCGATGAGGACGGCGAGCAGCATTATGACAATCTCGCCCAGATCAACAGCGACGGCAAATGGGTGCAGATTCCGCTGACCAAGTTCAGCTATACCGCCGGCATGAAAGATGTCTCCATTTATATCGAGGGTAACGATAAGGCGGACATGTGGGTGGATGACTTCTCTCTGACCGCGGCTCCGGTCTATGAGATTCAGAGGGATATCCCCTCACTCAAGGATGTCTATGCGGATTCCTTTAAGATCGGCTGCGCGGTGACGGCGAAGGAACTTTCGCCGAAATCCACGCAGGAGCTGATCCTCAAGCACTGCAATTCGCTGACGCTCGGCAATGAGCTCAAGCCGGAGAATATGCTCGACCAGAAGGCTACGCTTGCCTATCTCGAGGAGACCGGCGACAACACTGTGCCGCAGGTCAAGCTCAACGGCGCTGCAAAGATCATTCTCGATTTCTGCCGCGAAAACGATATGCCCGTCCGCGGACATGTTCTCGTCTGGCACAGCCAGACACCGTTCTGGTTCTTCACTGAGGATTACACCAAGGACGGCAAGGTTGTCAGCGAGACGGTCATGCTCAAGCGTATGGAAAACTACATCAAGGGCGTGTTTGAGGCAATCGAGGCGGAGTATTCCGATGTCAACTTCTACGCATGGGACGTTGTCAACGAGGCGTTCTCCGAGGGCGGCGGTCCGCGTGAGCCCGGTAAGTATGAGGACGGCAACGGCAGCTCGCCGTGGGTGAAGGTCTTTGGCGACAACTCCTTCATCGAGCCTGCATTTGAGTATGCAAGAAAATATGCGCCGAAAGGCTGCAAGCTCTATTACAACGATTACAATGAGTACATCTCCAGCAAGCAGGACGGCATCATCAAGCTTGCGAAGGAGCTGAAGGCAAAGGGTCTGATCGACGGCATCGGTCTGCAGTCGCACCTCAATGTCACGAACAACAAGACCACCGATCCGTTCCCGTATGCATCGCAGTATGAAGCTGCGCTGAAGAAATACGCAGAGCTCGGTCTTGATCTGCAGGTCACCGAGCTGGATGCAACCTATGACGCTGAGGTCGCAGGCGGCGAAAAGCTGCAGGCAAAGTACTACAGCGACATCATGGATGCGATCGTCAAGTATAAGGATTCGATCTCTGCGGTTGTCTTCTGGGGCACCACCGATGACCAGAGCTGGCGCGCTGACCGCACACCGCTGCTCTTTAACGAGGAGTACAAGGCAAAGCCGTGCTTCGATTCCATCATTGACGGCATCGAATACACCACCGCGCCGTATCAGGAGACCACGAAGAAGACCACCACAACTACCACCACAACGGGTATCCCGAGCACGGAGGCTGCACTGCTCCGCGGCGATGTCAACTGCAGCGGCATTGTCGATGTTTCCGATGCTGTGCTGCTTGCACGCTTCGTTGCTGAGGACACCAAGGCTGTGATCTCCACCATCGGCAAGAAGAACGCTGATGCGGACAGAAAGGAAGGCCTTGACTCCGATGATGTCATTGCAATCCTGCGCATCATTGCAAAGCTTGACACCTGATGACAAATGCCCCAACAACTTAAGATGTTGCGTTCCCCAGTGAATTGCGCTGCAATTCACTTAGGG
>CAMKLV010000113.1:0-7878 GCA_946413695.1 uncultured Ruminococcus sp.
TCATGACAAAAATCCTGCGCATCTATTCTTCAAGATTTAATTGGTACATCAATAGAAGGGGTGATGCTCTGTGAAATATACGATCGAACCGGATCTATGCTGGGCGGCACAGGCGTTAAAAGAATATCTGAATATTCCCCGCAGGCAATGAAAGCATTTTGCAAATGATCGTGTCTGCGTTGAAAACAGACGTTTTCCGCTCTTGCTTTTTGCTGCGGGATATGCTATAATGATCTCAGCAGGCTGAAATACTGCCTGCAATATCATAGCAGCGGAGGTATTGAGATGAGAAAGAATTTAGGCGTACAGCCCGCGCTGTTCCCGATGCCGGTCGTGATTGTTGCAGCATACGGCGCGGACGGAACCATCTGCGCAATGAACGCAGCATGGGCACAAATCTGTGATATGGACAAGATCGCCCTGTTCATTGATGCAGACCACAAAACAACCAAAAACATCATGGAAACAAAAGCCTTCACCGTCAGCATTGCCGATGTGCCGAACATGGAGAGCGCAGATTTCTTCGGAATCGCAACCGGCAACAAAATGCCCGACAAATTTGAGCGCTCCGGCTGCCATGCGGTCAGGAGTGAATTTGTGAATGCGCCGGTCATCACGGAATATCCGGTCGCGCTGGAATGCGAGTTCCTTGAGGAAATCAACACCGAGAATATGCACGCAATTGTGGGCAAGATCGTGAATGTCAGCGCAGAGGAAAGCGTCATCGGCGACAAGGACAAGATCCTGCCGGAAAAGGTCAATGCGCTCATTTTCGATCAGTACAGAAGCGGCTATTTTGCCGTCGGCGAAAAGGTCGGTCAGGCTTGGAACGCCGGCGCCGGACTGATGAAGAAGGCAGCAGAATAATCCCCGAACAAACCATCCAAAACAGAATCAGCGCCCTGCGCGGGGCGCTGATTTTTTGTGTGATCTCAGTCAGAATGCAGGCTGGGTTATTCCACGGTAAACGTCACATTCCAGCTAATGCATTCCATTTTTCACAATTCTATCACAGTATCGGGTTGATTTTCGCGGCGGAAACCGTTATAATATGTAGAGGTGTGTATACGGCACCCAGCATTTTTTGATGAATACGGCAAAGGGCAGATGTGCAGAATCAGGCGGAAAACATCCCCGGTTTATGAGGTGTTATTATGACTTACGAAGAAATCAGGAAAGTGGAAGAAATCAATATCTATATCAGGCAGGCGGACGAATCATTGCAGGCGCTCGGCTACACCGAGCACAGCTTTGCCCATGTCACCTGTGTTGCAGAGCGCGCCGGATATATCCTTGAGACACTCGGGTTTCCGGCGCGGACAGTGGAGCTTGCGAAAATCGCAGGCTATCTGCATGACCTCGGCAATCTGATCAACCGCGTCGATCACAGTCAGTCCGGCGCAATCATGGCGTTCAGAATCCTCGATCACATGCATTTTCCGCCCGAGGAAATCGGGCAGATCGTCTCCGCAATCGGCAACCACGATGAAGGCTTCGGCGTTCCGGTCAGCGCACTTGCTGCCGCTCTGATTCTTGCAGATAAAAGCGATGTGCGGCGCAACCGCGTCAGAAATCAGGATGTGTCTACATTTGATATTCATGACCGCGTCAATTATTCGGTCACAAAATCGGAACTCAAAATCAATGAGGCACATACAATCATCAAGCTCAAGCTGCATGTCGATACCAGATACAGCTCCGTGATGGATTACTTTGAAATCTTCCTGCAGCGCATGATCCTCTGCAGAAAAGCTGCGGATAAGCTCGGGCTGGAATTCAAGCTGATCATCAATGAGCAGCAGCTGATCTGACAGACAGCCGTTTATATTCATCTATTCGCTAAATAATCAATCGGCTGAAAGGATACTTCAGCCCGAAAACAGGAGGACTCCATTATGAAAAAATCAATGATCGTGCTCTCGCTTCTTGCATCTGCGCTCCTGCTCGCATCGTGCGATACGCCTGATGTCAGTTCGACTGCATCCGCGCCGGATTCCGCTGCGGAGCAGACAACCGCCGTCACCGAATCCACAGACACCGCTGAAACAACCGCGGAAACCGCTGCAGAATCCGTCACGGAGCTGACCGCCGCAGCCGAATCCGAAACCACTGCCGCTGTCACCGAAATGCAGGGCGCGCCGGATAACGATTTCACATCCATTGCGGGCGTCTGGTATATTGACGGCGACCCGACAACCGCCTCTATCAAGATTTCCGCGGACGGCACATTCAAATCCTACTACGCATCCGGCAATCTGGAAAACGAGGGCACAATCCGCCGCGAGAGCGAGGAGATCGAAGGCACCACCAATTACTGGTACAATCTCTATGACCAAAACGGCGAATATATCATGGGCTTCCTCGATACCGGCAGCAACACAGATCTCTATGTCGGCAACGGCGCAACGCCGCACTTTCAGAAATTCGGCGAGGGCGGCCTTGCCGATGACGGCCGCGGTCCGGGCGAAGAATTCGTCGGCAGATGGAACTGCGACCGCGCCTATCTGACGATCACGCAGAACTCCGATACCGAGTTTCATGCGGTGGTCAAATGGGGCTCCAGCGCGTCCTCACATGTGGAATGGGATTACCCGCTGACCTATCAGAGCGGAAAGCTCGTCTGCAGCGGCAAGGCAAGCAAAACCTATGTGGAATATCCTGCACCGGATGCGGAACCGGATAAAACCGTGGAATACACCGACGGCAGCGGCGAATTTGTCATGCAGGGTGCAGGCGTTGTCTGGAACGATCTGACCGAACACAGCGGCGACGAAATGGTCTTTCAGACTGCACCGGAGGAATAATCAAAGCATCTAATCGGGAACCGGAAGGCTCCCGATTCGTTCAACAATCGAACTACACGATCCAATATAGCAGGAGGCAGACTGCATGTATTTCAAAATGCTGAAGCATGATCTGACACGGAAAAAGGGACTGAACATCATCCTCTTTCTGTTTATGACATTCGCGTCATTGCTGGTATTCGTCGGAGCCGTTCAGATCATCTCCAATCTGACACACCGCAAAACCGCAGAAACACTCTGCCGCACCTCAGATATGCTGCTGGTGCCCGGACAGAACAACCTGACAATCGAAGAACAGGAGCAGGCGCTGGAACGGCTGCTCGCACCGGACGAAAATGTCATTGACTGGAGCACGGAAAAGATGCTCCGCATCGGATCGGCTGCAATGGATTATCCGGATCATGATGAGAAGGAAAAACCGGTCTATACCTATAAATATCAGTTCCTCTCCGCGATGCCGAAGGAACATGATCTGGTCTATGACCTCGCGGATCAGCCGTTCTATGTCCCGAACGGCAGCATCGCCATACCGGTCAGCGTCAGCAATCTGACGGGCACCGGAATCGGTGATACCATCCGCTATACATCGCCCTACGGCAACACCTATGAACTGACCGTCAGCACGATTTTCAAGGATAACGCCCTGCCGCTCACCATACGCTTCATTGTCTCGGATGCGGACTATGCGGTGCTTGCCGCCGATGCAGTCCGGAGCCCTGCAATGTTCTGCATCCGGATGCAGAGCAGCTCCTATGATGACATCGACAGCCTGCTCCGCTCCATTGAGGATGAAGTGGACGCATATGTACTTGCAGATGCCTTCTCCGTCAGCGACGATGATGTCATGATGAAGATTATCTCCGTTTTCATTGTCATCATCAGCGTGTTCCTCATTCTCATCATCCTGATGACGATTCGCTTCACGATGATCGCGGAGCTGAAAGAGGAGGAAAAAGAGATCGGCATGATGAAAGCGCTCGGCGTGGATTCGCTGTCATTCCGGTGGATGTTCGCCGCGCGCTACACCGCATTTGCGATCATCGGCGGCATCATCGGCATTGCGGCAGGCATTCCCCTCTCCGGCATCGTCATCGGCACATTCGGTCCGAATGCGATTCTGCCGGAGCGCTGGGAGATGTATCTGACCGGTTTCCTCTGCGTGGCAGGCATCATCGCGGTGATGATTCTGTTCTCGCTGCTGGTCATGCGGCGGATTCAGAAAATCTCCGTCATCGAAGCGCTGCACGGCGAAAACCGCGGCGAGCGCTTCTCCGGCAATGCCCCGATCTTCCTGCACAGGCGCAAAAAAATGAGCGTGCCGATGTTCCTTGCGCTGAGCGACCTGCTCGGGCGGCTCAAGCGTTATCTGTTCCTCATCATCGCATATACGCTTGGCACGGTGATCATGCTGCTGCCCTATAATGCGCGCAACAGCGTCATTACGCCCTCATATGCAAAAGTCTGGCTCTACCAATCCTACGATTTCCAGCTGAATCTCACGAAAGAACAGCGGGATGAACTCTACAAAATCTGCGAAAAAACCGGCAAGGATTCCTATACAATCCTGAATGAGCAGATCGCTGAGGCAGGCATTCCTGCACACATCGACACCTGCTGTTACGGCGACGGATATGTCATGCTCAATGATAACCGCAAGGCTTTCGATATCTTCTGGAAGGAGGGGTTCGCAGAACAAATCACCTACCAGAAGGGCGGGCGCGTCCCGACCAATGAAAATGAGGCGGCGATGAGCGCCTTTACCGCCAACCGTTACGGCATTGTGCCCGGCATGAAGGTCAAAGCAATCATCAATGAGCAGAATGCCGACAGAACCTATCCCGAGGAGCACGAGCGTGAACTGACAATCACGGCGCTCTATGACAAAATGGAAACCGGCATGCCGTCGCTCATCCTCTGGGACGGCTACAAGGACGGCTACAGCTATACCGAAAAAGAGACCGGCTTCGTGATTGACGCGCCGGAAAGCGAACATCCCGCCGTGATTGCGCAGCTGCGCGATCTCTACGGCGCCGCACAGGTCTATGATGCACAAGAAGCCATTGAACGCGATCTCAGCGATTTTGACAGTCTGTTCAAGACGCTCAAGCTCGTTGTCAGCATTGCGGTGTTCTTTATCCTCTCGCTGATTACCTATCTCTATGAGAACGTCTTTCTCTCGGAGGAGGTGCCGGAGATCGCCCTGCTCAAAAGCACGGGATTCCGGAACAGCGCAATCCGGCTCTGGCATCTGCTGCGGATGCTCTGCGTCACGCTAATCTCCGTTGTACTCGGCGAAATCATCTTCTGGACAGGCGGCACGCCGTTCTTCCGGTTCTTCATGCGGCAGTATGAGGTCACGGGGATGCGGTTCCTCTTTGAATTTCCGGTGAGCTTCCTCGTGATTCCGGCGGCTGTGATCCTCACGGTGCTGCTCGTCACGGGGCTGACACTGACAAAGATCCGCCGCATCGACATCCGCAGAATCAACGAAGAATAAGAGGAGGCACGAAATGGATACTCTGATTTCAGTCAACAATCTTTGCAAAACATATAAAACCAGCAAACAGGAAAACACCGTCCTGAACGGCGTCAGCTTCGATATGCAGCCCGGCGAATTCATCTCGATCATGGGGCCCTCCGGCAGCGGCAAATCCACCTTGCTTTACACCGTCAGCGGCATGGATACGGTCACATCCGGCTCGGTCTCCTTCCGCGGCAGAGAGCTCTCCGGCATGCATCAAAAGGAGCTTGCGCAGATCCGGCTGAAGGAGATGGGCTTCATCTTCCAGCAGATGTATATGATGAAAAAGCTCTGCATCTTCGATAATATCGTGCTGCCTGCCTATCAGGCGGGCGCGGCGCGTGCAGAGGCAAACAGCCGCGCGGAGGCACTGATGCAGCGGCTTGCCATTTCGGATACCGCAAAGCATGAGATCACGGAGGTCTCCGGCGGCGAACTGCAGCGCGCCTGCCTGTGCAGAGCACTCATCAACGGGCCGCAGATTCTTTTTGCGGATGAACCGACCGGCGCACTCAATTCCAAGGCGGCTGCGGATGTCATGCGCGAGCTCGTCAATGTCTGGCGCGGCGGCACCGGCATCCTCATGGTGACGCACAGCGTCCGCGTGGCTGCGATGAGCGAGCGTGTGCTCTATCTCGTGGACGGCACGGTGCAGGGCGAAATGCAGCTCGGCAAACTGGCGGAAGATGCCGACACCGCCGAACGCGAGCAGCGTCTCAGCGCATGGCTCATGGAGCGCGGCTGGTGAGGTGCGGCATATGAAAAGACGATATATCCCTGCCGCGGCTGTCATGCTGCTGCTCACCGGCTGCGGCAGTCAGCGCACCGGATACGAAAATTTCACCGCACCGGAGCAGGGCGCAAGCACGCTCAAACCCGTCTCGGATATCTATACCGAACGGCATTATGAGGGCGTCGCGCCGACAGCCGAGAAAACGCTCGAAACCGTCACAACCGGCGGCGGTGCATGCGTGATCGAACGCAAAAACAGCTATTATGACATCACGCTCGATTATGACAAAGGCAGCCCCGACAAAATCGGTGCCGCATATGCAGAGGCGATCAAAAAGGTGCGTCCGGATTATGCCGCAATCACAGAGCCCTATCTCTACGAGAATATCAAGGCGGCGTTTCCGAATCTCGCCGGAGACTACAGCGCCGTGCAGAAGCGCACGGATGCGATTTTCGGGACGCTGCGTGAATCCTATCAGCAGGAGCTCCGCGGCTTTGCGGAGGAAATTGCCGGTGATACAGCGGGATTCTCCGAGGACGGCTTCCTCTCCGTGGAGGAGTCGATTCTGATGCAGCTGATTCCGGATGTCCTGCGCGGTACGGCGTGCAGCGGCATCACGGCATCCGGCAGCGCGACTGCATCCGGCGAACGCATCACATGCCGCGTGCTGGAATGGCAGCTCGGCAGCGAAAATCAGATTTGTGCCACACACACGCTCCTGCACATGAAGCACGGCGATGAGAGCTTTACCTCGGTCAATCTGCTCGGTTTCCTGACCATCCTCACCGCAATCAATGATGAGGGCGTGATGATGAGCATTCTCGATGTCGGCAGCAAAAATGAGGTGCCGTATACAACTGCGGATAAACGCAGCTACACCTACGATATCCGCTATGCGCTTGAGCATTACGGCAAGGCGCGCGAGGCGGCTGCCTATCTGCGGGACAATGCAGCGCACTATCCCTATTGCGTGAACGTCCTCTGCACCGATGCAAAGGACGCCTGTGTCGCGGAGCTCTGCGTCGATCCCGAGGAGGGCACACCGCTCCTGCGGGACGAAAACACGCCCCTGCATGACGGGCTCAAGTGGGATGATCCTGCGTATATCTGTGTGGTCAACTCCTTTGCCGCAAAGGGCAATGCCGATCAGCTGACGCACGCTTCGGGCAATGTCATCCGCTGGAACCGCTATCTTGATCTGTTCGGCGGTCAGCGCGGTCTGACGCTCGGCGGATTCAAAGAGCGCATGACAGCCGAGCAGACCGACAATGAACTCACGCGCATTCGCAGCGAAAGCGTGGTGCATATGGTCATCGCGGATTATGACACGCACAGTCTGCAGGCGATCTTTACCGGCACAGAAGGCGTTGCGGACAATCCGGTGTTCATCGACCTCGGCAGCTGGGACTGAACGGCTTTGGCGGGTGATATCTTTGCTGATCATTGAAGATATCAGAATCATAGAAAAAATATGTACAAGCAAGCCTGTCTGACCGAGATGTCAGACAGGCTTCTGCTCATGTGCAGTTCTGGCGCCGGTGTATATAATCAGAACGATTATCAGTATCCCGCTTGTATGCGCATGACAAACAACAGATCGAATCGGCAATCTGCCTCTTGACATCTCATACTTTAATGTTTATAATGTTATTACAAGTGGAATTCTGATTCCGATTCGATCGGACTTCGTAAACAAAGTGATGCAGCCATCACTTCTTTGAGAACAATGATAGAAAGACTGCTATTACGAGACTTTAACAGTTCATATATATTGATGTCCCAACTATCTCTTGAAGATATCTGCTTGTCTTTTTGCCATG
>CAMKLV010000114.1:0-7841 GCA_946413695.1 uncultured Ruminococcus sp.
GACTGGAGTTCAGTCATACCACTCCATTTCTGGGACATCCTCCTCCTGCATGAACTTGGTGCCGGGATCGCGGAATGCGGTGACGGCGGTCTGCAGTGAGCCGTATGCGTGGGCGGAGCTGACGCCGAAGCCCTCAGAGAATGCGGTCTCGACATCGGAGCCGTCGCCGTTGCCGCCGAGTGTGGATTCCAGTGTGCCGACACCGAGGAACAGCGCATAGACCTTTTCGCGCTCGGTCTGACCGAAGCGCAGGGAGATCAGATCCCAGTGCTCGTCGATCTCTTTATACAGCGCGTACTTGCACTGCTGCACGGTCATGTCATGCGCGAGCTTTCGCAGTTCGGCGGTCGATGTGCCCTCCGGCGCCATGCGCTCGCCGAAGTTGAACGGGTTGCCGACGCCCTCCTCCTGCACATTGCGGCTCGGATCATGTGCGATTTCTGCCGCAGAGACAGAAATCTGTACCGGTGGCAGGGCAGTCACCAGCAGAACAGCGCTGCTCAGGACTGCAAACAGTTTGCTTTTGATATTCATAGAAACTCCCCTCCGTTTTTGTTGCTTTTCAGAGCGGCTGCGCAGTGCTGCGGTACATGTACAGAGCGCGCAGATGCTCTGCGCTCATCATATCACATTCTGCCCCGAAAGTCAAGCGGGCAGTGGCGGGCAGAGGCGGGCAGTGCCCGCTTCCAATTTGCTAAAGGTCTGTTTTGTGTTTGCTTTCCTTATCGTGTGTTTATGAATCAATCAAACTTTTTATAATCTACTGTGGGCAGCAGCGGGCAGTGCCCGCTTCCAATTTGCTAAAGGTCTGTTTTGTGTTTGGTGTCTTCATCTTATGTTTATGAATCAATCAAACTTTTTATAATCTACTGTGGGCAGTGTCCGCCTCCATATATCTATAGCTGTCTATAAACCATTCTTATATTGAGCGCAAACTCTTTTTTGTTCTGATTTTCATACAATACCGAGTATGAAATCTGTTCAGCCCAATATGACACAGCGGTGCAGAGGTTTTCCGGCGGCTGTAGACATATGGCTGCAGGCACTGCCTGCCGGCGGCTGTAGACATATGGCTGCAGGCACTACCTGCCGGCGAGGTATCAGTTTTTCTGATAACCGGATATTGATATTGCATAGTGGACAGCTAGGCAAACATCTGCTATAATAGAAGCATCCAAGGGAATGGATGCACTTGTTTTTTGTATCTGATAGGGTGTACCTCCTGAATACTCCCGATACGGTCTGTCGATTCGGCAGACCTTTTTTTGGGGCATAGGGGTTATCATGCATCCCCGAATCCCGCTTTTGAAACAGAAGCCGCTGAATTGGCATTGAGCTCATTTCAGCGGCTTCATTCCATTCATGCATAAAAGGTTTGCATGCGATCTTTTCTATCAGGAAATGGTGACTGTTGCTGTGACCGTTCTGTTCTGCTGTGTGAGCAGTTCGTTCGGTTTCAGTGCGATGTTCGGGACGCCCTCTGCATCAATATAGACCTGCCGGATGCGTGTGTGGCGGCAGGGATCATAAAGCGGATCGGATGCATAGGTGCCGCAGGTCTTGCTGTCATGCGCGGAGGGTCTTGCGTGGTAGACGATCAGCAGATTGCCGTTTTCATCGGTGACAAAGGAGTTATGTCCCGGACCGGATTCGCCGTCGAGATCGGCGGTGCTGAGGACGGCGTTTTTCTCCTTGTGCCAGCTTGCGGTGTTCATCAGATCGGCGTTTTCGTCCGCCCACATTCTGCCGACGCAGTATTCCGAGCCGGTGCCGGAGGCGGAGAAGAATACATAAACTCTGCCGCCGGTTTTCAGGACGGCTGCGCCCTCGTTGACGCGGTGGTTAACCAGCTCCCAGCTGTATTCCGGCTTGGTCAGCAGGATCGGTTTGGAAATCAGCTTCCACGGCTCGTCAGGATTGATCTCTGCCATGAACAGCGAGGAGTCGCCCTTGATCTCCGCCCAGATGACATAGTGCCTGCCGCCGTTCTCAAAGTAGGTCATATCAAGCGAGAAGCTGCGGAACGAATCCGTATCGCCGGAAGCTGCCTGCATCTGACCGCATTCGCTCCATTTGCCGGTCATCGGGTCGCCGTCGCACTGCAGCACATAGGGGCGGATCGCCCAGACATCGGTGCTTGCGCCAGCCGCGAAGAAAATATACCATTTTCCGCCGATATAGTGCATTTCCGGCGCCCAGATATGCTTTGCCATGATGCCGCTTGCGTGCGCCTGCCAGACCGTTTTCTCCTCGGCGGATGCGAGCCCTGCGACGGTCTTGCTCTCGCGCAGGATGATGCGGTCATAGCCCTTGTTGACATTGCCGTATGCCGGATAGGACGCGGTGAAATAATAGGAGCCGTTTTCGCCGCGGACAACATAGGGGTCGGCGCGCTCTTTGATCAGCGGGTTTGCGTAATCCGCCGCCTTGACGGTGCCACGCACCTGATAGCTGCCGGCAGAAGCGCCGCTGAGCTTTGCAAGGTCATCCGCGTTCCATTCGACGGGCAGATCCATCGTGCCACCGTCGCTGTATTCTGCGGTGACGGTCTCCGGCATGCGGACACTGCCGCTCTGCGCCTGAACCGAAACCGGCTTCATGCCGACATTCTGCGGGTGCAGGCTGACGCCGCCGCCGAATGCGCCGGTCAGGGCGGCATACTGGTCTGCGTTGATCGGGATGACATAGCCGTGACGCGGGGTGAAATCGAAGCTGTAGGCATCGCGGCTGACCGTTGTGAAGTTTTCGAGATCGGTGGTCTTCTGCATGACGTAGTAGCCGTTTCCGTAGGCATCGGACATCAGCAGCCACTCGTTTTTGCCGATCAGCTTATAGATGTTCGGACCTTCAACGCCGAGATTGCCCTCGGAAATCTTGTGAATCTCCTGATACGGGCCGGATGCGTGCTCTGCCTCGGCAAGGAAGATGCCCTTTGTGGTCTCATCCTTATAATACATATAGTATTTGCTGTTTTCATAGATGATGTCGGAGTCGATTGCATCGTGGCCGGATTTCGGTGCGAGCAGCAGGGCAGGGGTGGTATCGAGCTTCATCATGTCCTTGCTGTAGGCGTAGTACATGATCGTGCGGTCATCCGTGCCGGGAACGCGCGCTGCAAAGTAGATCATGTAGGATTCCTTCTCCGGATCCCAGATTGCCTGCGGTGCCCATGCGCGGTCGCAGTTCATCATGTTCGGATACTTGTTTGCGATCTCGATCAGGGATTCATCGAACCAGTGGACAAGGTCGGTCGATTTCGCGCTGATCAGATTGCGGTTGCTGTTCCAGCCGAGCGAGGATTTCATATCGGTTGCCAGCAGGTGCCAGAGACCGTCCTGCCCTTTGAAAATATACGGATCGCGGATGCACTTTGTACCGACAGAGGACTGCCACACAGCCTTGCCGCCGTTGAGCGCCTTGAAATGGTAGCCGTCGGTGCTGATTGCATACGAGAGCCGCTCCTGATCTGCGGCATTGCCGAGGAAATACGCAAAGAGATAGGCGACCGGTTCCTTTTCAACATAAGGAATTTCGACCTCGGTTTTCCAGAACTTTTCGCGCTTGGTCAGCAGATAATCGCGCATGTATTCCGCATCATCCTTGATGACCGGCGGCACATGCAGTCTGCCGTCCATCGGCGCTGTATATGAAACCGTATCGCTGCAATGCGCAACGAATGCACAGATATCATCGAAGCCCTCGCGCAGACCGCGCTTCAGAAGCGAGAGGTCAGCGGCATCAAGTCTGCCGTTGAAATCAAGGTCGCCGAGCAGGAAGGTGTATTTGCCGCCTGCCGGACGGATATAGAATTTCTGTCCCTCGCCGCCCCAGTAATCCCACTGGTCGATGTTTGCGCCGTTTTCATAGCTGATGTCATAGACATCCATTGCCGCATTGCCGCTGCATGCCGCCTGAATGTAGAACGCATCGTCTGTTTTGTTCAGCCGGAAACGCTGCGCATTGCTGCCGGTATATGCGGCAAGCGCGAAGTTGTTGCCGTCTGTGCTGTCGCCGTTTTCAACGGTGATCGCCTGCGTCGGATCGGCGGATGAGAGGAATGCGCAGTAGCCGCCGCCCGCGTCAATGATCTTCCAGCTCTGGGATGTATCGCCTTTGGACTCCCACTGCTGGATGTTGCCGTCTGCGGCTGCGGTGATGTACTTGCCGCTGAGCCGCACCATGATTGTGTAATCGGCACCGCTGACAATGCCCGCCGCCTTGTTGACATACGGCGCGGTGACAGGCTCCGCCGCAGATGCCTGCACTGCCGGACATGCTGCCGCGGCGGCTGCCGTCAAAAGCAGTGCGCAGACCGTTTTTCGGATGTGATGTTGATTCATATTGATCCCCCTTGTGATCAGATTCTCTCCCCCGCAAAGTCTGATTTCTGTGTTTCAGGCGGTAATATTTAATTGAATTATATCATATATTCTGATAATATGCAATAGCATTTTGTGCTTTTTGTATGATGTTTATCAGCGGATGACGAGAAAAAGCCGCACCAATCAATTTGAACGGAGCGGCTCTGTTCTGTTTCCGCGTGAAAATGGGCGGCTGGAGATGCGGAGAACAAGTGAATAGAGAAAAGTGAAAAATGAATAACGAAACGGGGTCTGGGGATAATATCCCCAGCAGGGGCTTGGGGTGAGTTTGCACGCAAACTCATAGCGAAGCGTGCGAGAGCTCCCCATTATTGATCCATCGGAGATGCTGCTAAAAAGATGTATCCGCTTCGCGGATGCTATTTCATAATGAGGGAGCAAACATTATCTAATGGATACACATTAACTCATACTTACTTCAATTCGGGCTTTTCGCCGTCGGCAAGCCCATTATCGAGGAATTTGTAATAGATCTGAATACGGCGGGGTGTGCTTTTCTCTTTCGGGCGGTCACCGATCACAACATACTCGATCAGGTCAACGCACATTTCCCTTGTCAGCTCAGGTGCATCTGCATACTGTTTCAGACGGCAGATAAATTCCTCAATATCGTCCCTTGCCTTGCTGTCCTGTTCTAATGTGGCAGTAAGGCTTTTTACTTTTTCCGTCAGTTCAGCTTCCTCTGCACGGAACTGACCGAGCGTTTCAAGGCACAAGTCCTCCGGCACCTTACCGAGCAGTTTGTCCTGATAGACCTTCTGTGTCATCACTTTCAGGTCAGCAAGCCTTGACTGGTACTTTACAAGCTGTTGACGGGCATCATCAAGGTGCTTTGTACCCTCTGTCTCCTTGCGTCTGAGGAACTCCTGTCGGGCTTCATCTTCATTCTCGATCACATATCTTGCCTTTGCGAGAATGTCCGCAAGCACGATCTTCTCGATCTGCTTCCGGCTGATATAGTGCGTGGTGCAGGCAGTCGAACCGCATCGACTATATGTACCGCAGGCGTAGAAATAATTGACCGAGCCGTCCTTTTTCTTTGCGTGACCGTTCAGCTTCATTTTAGCTCCGCAGTCGGGGCAGAACATCATGCTGTTAAGCGGAAGAACAATGCCCTTTTTCATGATCTTACCGTGACTTGCACAGCGGTCAACCTCCTGGCACTTATCCCAAAGCTCCTGAGAAATAATCGGTTCATGGGTGTTTTCAGCAATGACCCACTCGTCCTTACCACGGCGGACAGACTTGTGGTTTTTGAATGATACTGTTGTAAACTTCTGCTGTGCCAGATGTCCGATATAGATCGGGTTACCGAGGATATTTCTCACCGCCACATGACTCCAGTAATGAAAAGTGTTCTTGTAAGGATTCGGCTTTTCCAACCTCTGCGCACGATAGTCGGACGGTATCGGCACACCCTCAGCATTCAGCTTCTTTGCAATTTGGGTAGGCGTGATACCTGTTGCACGAAGCTCAAAGATACGGCGCACCACTTTTGCAGCAGGCTCATCAATGATGGGAGTATGTTTTTCATCATCGCCTTTGAGATAACCGTAGGCGGCGAATGAAGCGATATATTTTCCCTCTTTGGCATTCTGGGCGAGGACACTGCGTACTTTCTTGGACGTGTTTGCGGCGTGCCATTCATTGAAAAGATTCATGATCGGCATTAAGTCCATTGCCGTACTGTTGCGGTCAAGCGTATCCACATTGTCGCTCATGGCGATGAAGCGGATATTGAATGAAGGAAAAATGTAATCGATATACTGACCGACTTCGATGTAATTACGACCGAAACGAGAGAGGTCTTTACAGAGGATAAGATTTATCTTTCCCGACTTAGCATCATCGAGAAGCTGTCTGACACCCGGTCTGTCAAAATTTGTACCCGAATAGCCGTCGTCCTCGTATATCCCCACCAAGTTCCAGCCTGCCTGCTGACTGACGTAATCGGTCAGCATTTTCTTCTGATTTTCAATGGAGAGGGACTCGCCCTCTCGCATATCTTCCTGTGATAATCTCACATAAATACCCACATTGTAGGTTGACTGTCTTGTCATGACATAACTCCTTTCCAATCAAGACAGCCATATTCGATATTACCATTATAGCGCATAAAACCGAATATGGCAAGTCCTTTTTTCTATCTTTTCAGACTTGTCCAACGGTTTCTGCATAGGCTCTTTCAAAAGCCATTCTGTAAAGCTCCTTGTCGAGAGATTTCTCCCCGACATAGTGGCTTGTGACGGTAAAAAGCTGACCGTCAATCTCATAAGTCGCTTCGCTCACGGGCTTGTCTTTATATCGCTCGTTCAGCTCGGCAAGAGTAGCATCGTTTGTTGTCAATTTTCTCCTTTCCGCCTGCGATTATCTATCTCTACACGCATAGGCTTTTTGTTGCAGGGGCGTTACGCCTGCACAGGGTAGCCGTGCGGAACGGCAGAGCCGTCCCGTTTACAGCTATCGTTTTGTTGTCGGAATATATGTTACTCCGAATAGGAATGATCTGTTTCTGAAAAGCTCATCTGCTTGCCATACTTGTCGGCATCGCTTTCATCGAAGCTGTTGTCAGCATCGGCAGAACTATCGTCAGCCAGCTCACCGATCTGCTCATAGGTCATACCGCTTGCGGTCAGCTTGCCGATCAGCGTATGCTCCACTGTCACAGCATCGAGAAGTTTCTGCCCCTCAGCACCGCCGTAAAGCTGTGAGAGCTTATCATAGGTGTAGAGCTTGCTTTCGATGATGACCTTGCGTCTGCGCTCCTGTGCTGCCCTGATAGACTTTTCGTAGCTATCGAGCTTCGCCTGATTCTCGGCAAGCACGGCATCCGTAATGATAACGGCGGACTCGTCAGCAATCTCAGCTTTTGCTTTCTTACTCATTCACATCACCTCACTTCATCTGATATTGCAGGATACTCACATACCCCACGATAATATTATAGCGCGCAATAAAGCCGTTTGTCTACTGGTATTGCGCTCAAACTTTCTGTTTCATTAGAGTTTTGCGTTCGACAGAATGTTATGGGGAATTTCAAAAAGCTCCAGTGTGTTCGGCTTCACTTTTACCACTAATGATACAGAGAAACTATGACCTTCTACATATCAATACCAAATTATTCTGCCATTCGTTAAGTACCGCTGAGATATTCTCCGTTATGCACAAACAAACTACCCAAAATTCAGTGAGTTTTTTCTCAGGCTATGCTTAACGAAGTCGTAATTATTTTGGTAATAACTATTGAGAGAGATTTTCACCAAACTGCCGCACTCCCAGCACGATAACTGCGCCGTACCAGAATACAATTTCAGAAGTGATGATAACAGAGAGCATCACGCAGGAGCGTGAGCGAGAATGACCGCCGACCAAAGCGGCGGAGAGATTAAGTCGCATAGCTCCAAATTCGCTGACGGAGCATCGAAAGCCTGCGTGATATGCAAATCCCACAGGCTGGAA
>CAMKLV010000115.1:0-7436 GCA_946413695.1 uncultured Ruminococcus sp.
ATCATGGCAAAAAGACAAGCAGATATCTTCAAGAGATAGTTGGGACATCAATAATATCTGCTTTGGTGTACCGCGCGGTTAATAGCCCAATATGCTGTCAATCACCGAGCCGTCAATCGCATTGATTGCCATTTGCGTGGAATAGGTCGGATTCATCGGATAGCCCTCGGAAACAAGAAAATCCTGACTGGTGCCGCGGAATCCCCAGACCGGTACCACAAGTCCCGTATCAAAGCTGTCCTTTTCGCTGATGCGCGAGTAGGTCAGTGTCACGCGGTCGATATTGATCTCCTTGCCGAGATTCTCCGGATCATTGCTCGCGCCGGTCATCGGCATCATTTTTTCAAAGGTGTCGCGAACCTGCTCAAACGGCTGCAATGAAGCATGATCGACCACGGTTTCCATGATTTCGAGCGGGGCATTCCAGCTGAATCCGACAATGCCTGCATCATTGATCATGAATTCGATCGCTTCGCCGCCCCATTCCTGCTTGCGGTAGCTGCCGCTCTCCCAGTCTTCCGCAAATTTCATGCCGCTTGCCTGATCGAGCATCACGCCCTCAAAGCTGCGGTAATAGTGCAGCACATAGCAGGTCTGTTTATAATGATTTCCGTCCTTTGTCCGGAGATCAAGGTAGACCTGATACTTTCCGCCCTCGCTGAATGCAAAATCCCCGAGCCCGACCTTTTGCAGAAAATCGTCTGCCTGTTTCTGCGCTTCTTCCTGCGAAAGCTCCGCGCTGTCATTCGGGATCGGCGTGAGCTTGGTTGACGGATCGAGACCGCCGTCCAGCAGCAGAATATCCGAGTTCGGTTTCTTTTTTGCATTGCGGAGATCATGTCTATACATGGTGCCGAGGATCGTCATGAACTCCGTTCCGACCGGCGATGCGGAATAACAGAGACAGTTGCCGCGGTCGGGATTGTTTGAGACAAAGAGCGATGCGTGATTGTCAGCAGTCCGCATTTCGACAACTTCCTCGGATTCCAGACCGGAGAGCCATTTCCAGTATGTCTGATTCTCGCCGGACGCGAGCTTTTCTGCGACATTTTGCAGCTTGCCGTCCGTGGGGACGAGTGCCGCCTCAACGGGCGCGTTTTCATATCTCTCCTGTAGAGCATCCAGCCAGCGCTGATGTTCCTGCATCATCGTTTCGCGGTCACGCGCTTCACTGTCGGTTTTCGGCTCAAGGGCAGTTACCTCATCGAGCCGTGCCCGCGCATTTGCGATCTGCGGCTCCAGATCGGATTTTATTTCCTGCGACATGAGAATGCCGTCATAAAGCTGCGCATCCCCGAAAAACGCCTGCCGGAACGGTTCAATATCCGCATTCGTGAAGGTGTGCTGTTTGACGCGGAAAACCGAGAGCTTGTCCGTCTGCGGGATATCCACATCGGCATCTGCGTGTACTGTTACATGGAGCGCCTCATTTTCGAGCTCAGCGGTGTAGTGATCGAACTGCTGAAAATCTGCGACCTCTGCTTTGCTTTCATCTGTCTGCTGTGCCTCGTCGATCAGCTTTTCCATATCCTTGTGGATGATGATATCCGAATCCGGATTTTCTGCGCAGCCGGTCAGCAGGAGCAGCGCGAGTGCAAAAACAGTCATTCGTTTTTTATTCATGACAAATGCTCCTTTTCTTTAGTATATCACATATATCCGGAAATTGCAATTTACTATGGTTATGATACTATACGGAGATACATCAAGTATTCATCATGAGGTAAACAAAATGTAAATTCGGCAGAACGCATAACGGAATGCCGCTGAACGCACCGGATTTTTCCACAATTGCGCATGTGAAAATGTTGAAAATGTATTGACAATCTCGCCGGTTTCTGTTAAAATAAAACTATAATGCATTGGCGGACAGGGATACAGGTTGTGAGAAGGGGTGATTTCAATGCTGCGAAGATTCCGTTCTGTTTTGTCGGCGGGCATTGCTCTGATGTTTGCAGCAGAAGCGGCTGTGCAGCCCGCGTTTGCCGAATCGCGGCAGCCGATCGGCATTGTCGAATTCGCAAATGTCAGCACGGCGCTGACCGTCGGGGAGGTGCCGGATTACACGGCGTATCTGCTCGGCGATGCGCTGATGCATGCAGGCATCATCAATGAGGGCTGGGGCTGTGTCTCCGATATGCGCATTCATACGTCAAAGAACGAGAACAATCCTGTGCCGGATGCGCCGGTCGGGGAGCCCTACTGCTATCTGATCGCGCTGCGTGCCGATGAGGGCTGCTATTTTGCCGAGGGCTTTGATCTCTGCTATGACGGCGAACCGATCGACAGCGCGTGCTATACCGCAGACATACAGGATGACGGCGAAACGCTGATCCTCTACTGTGATTTCATCCCGCAGGTTGTGCCGCTTGCGCCGGATGCACAGGCGCTTTCGGAGGTCTATATTCTCGATGCGGCGCTCGATTTCTCCGCAGGGGAGGCACCGCGCTTTACGGCATATCCGGCGGACCCGTCGCTTTTCTCGGTGTACTATGAGCGCTGGGTCGATGTGCTGGATGACACGCGCTTTATCACGAGCAATGCGGAGGTCAATCAGGTGCTCGGGCTGACCGATGCAAACCGTCTGACCGCGTTTGCGGCGAACGGGAAGTATCACTATGATATCTGCGTCAAGGCAAACTACGGCTATGTGTTTGCGGACGATGTCAAGCTGTTTGTCAACGGCGTGCCGTGTCCGGTCAGCGGGCATTCGCCGGATACGATAGCTGTCAATGAGGTGCATGTGCTGCATGTCGGCGAAAGCAAAACCGAAACAACTGCTGTGACCTCGGTCACCGCGGGGAAAACATCTACCGCGAAACCCGCGACAACGGTGACAACGGTGACTTCCGCAAAGCCGGTGACAACCGTGACCGCGGTGACATCTGCAAAACCGGTTACAACAACCGCAAAACCGGTTACAACGGAAATGACTGTTCCCACTGCGGTTTTCAATCCGGAGCTGCTTTACGGCGACCTCAATCAGGACGGCAGATGCTCGGCTGCGGATCTTGTCCTGCTGCTGCGGTATCTTGCGGAGGAGGGAAATCTGAATCTCAGCACGAAGGGCGTTTCCGCTGCGGATCTCAATCTGGACGGGCTGATTGATATGCAGGATGCCAGAAGGCTGATGAAGCTTGTGCTGCAGGCGCAGGGAACGCAGGAACCCGTGCCGCCGAAAAATGCGGATTTCGGAGCGGATTCTGAACTGACGCTGCCGGATACCGGAGAGATTGCATGGATTTTCAAACCGGAAGGCGACAGTGCTGCATATACCGATGAACCGATCACCGGACTGACGGTCAGTGTGCCGGAGAATGCGCTGGAATATGACGGGCAGCTGCGGTTCAGTGAGCTTGCGGACGATGAGGCAGAGAAATTCGATCAGGCTTGTGCAGAGGCGGGCGGGCTGCTGCTGGATGCATGGCATGTGGATGCCGGACTGGAACCGGATGCGCATCTGCCGGGGTGCTATGCCTGCAGCTATGATCTTTCGCAGACGGAACTTCCGGCTGAAATGTACGGCGATCTGCACCTGCTGCGCATTGCCGATGACGGCACGGCTGAGGAATATCCGATTGAGATCGAGGGCACAACGCTGAAATGGATGAGCGATCAGAACAGCATCACGCTGCTGTCTTTGTGCATAGATACGGCGATTATTGTTGTCGCCCTCGGCGCGATTGTCAGCGGGGCTGAATACTCGAAATGGATTGAATCCCAGAACGGCTGCGCAGGCTGCTATGAGACCGGCCGCTTCAAAATCTATTATCATGACAATGAGCCGGAAAATACAAAAGCGGCGCGGAAAAAGCGCCTGAATGAAATCGAAGGCGATGCAACGCAGAAGGCAAGGGAATTTGCAGAAGCAAAGGTCGGCGATGCATGGGGCGGAATTGCCGGACTGTTCATGAACTACGCACGCGAGGTCAACCGGATTGCTGCGCAGAAAAAGAATGAGATTCTTTCTGCCGATGCGGAATATCAGGAGCTGCGTGCGCTGGAGAACGGACATCCTTCTGATGTTGTGCTGCTTGCACGGCAGTGTGAAATTGCCTTGGATTATCTCTATCTGCATGAGAGATGCCCGAAGCTTAAAAAGCCGGATATCATTTTCAGCGAGACACTTGATAATCTGGGCGAGGCAGCTACAAACTATATTCTCAGAAACTATATGCTTGTCAGGCGGACACCGCAGAAGGACAATACGCATATCCCGAAGGATACGGCATATTCTGAGCTCTATGATTCCGCTGTTCCGGCAGCGATTGCCGATCAGCTCCTGACAACGCTGACGCATGAAATGTTCCACATGATTCAGGCGACAAAGCTTGTCGGAAAATATGAAGCCAATGTCAAATTCTTTGAAATGAGCGCCATAGCGGTTGAGTGTCACAGCGCGCAGTATTACAAGGACTGCGGCTATATCGCGAACCATGTGCTGGATACAGGCGATTCCTACGAGACCTTCGGCTATCCGGTAGATGAGGTCTCCGCGATGCTGACCGAAGCAAATCATAGTTTACAGACGCAGTCCGGCTATGCGCTGGCGCGGTTCCTCATGTATATTGAGAGCATCCATAAGAAGGAGTACAAGGGCTGGGACATGATCTGCGCTTATAAGAAATACGGGACAATCTCCGCGATGCTCAGCCATATCTGCGGGTTTGCCGAATTTCAGACGGAAAGCGGAAAGCCCGATGATGTCCTGAATGTTTACTGGGAGCATTTCCAGAAGCAGCGCGCGACCGAAGCCATTGCGCTCGGCTGTGCAGCGGATAATTACAAGCTGACAAAGGACACGAACAACCGATTCCCTTCGCTGATGAAAAAGCATAAAATGAATGCGGAAAACCCGACGGTGCAGAGTGCGGTTCCCGTGAAGAATATGGCATGTACGCTGGTCGGCATTGAGGGCGCGGGCGACAGGGCATGGTCGGCGCTGCTGGTTCCCGCTCCGGATTTCGGCGAACAGCAGCCGGAGCATAAGTTCCTGATTCCGGCAGCAAATGCAAAGCAAAAGGGGCAGGATACAAAGAACGGCACGGCGGTCACCGCTGCGGGCCCGATGATGTATTACCGCGAGCTGCAGGGCTCCGGTGCTGTCGGTGCATCGGCGTATACGATCTGCTATATCCCTGCGCCGGATACGCCGGAGGTCGAGCTTGACCGCGAAAAGGAAACGCTGACCGTCAAGCTGCAGACGGCGCCCTCGCAGGCGGGGAAAACCGACCGGTTCCTGATCATCTGCAGCATTGACGGAACGGATGAATACACGGTTCCGGTTGCGTTTGACAAATGGGACAAAGAGATTGTGATTCCGTTCTCGCTGCTGCCGCTGCATCTCGATACACAGAACAAGCTGCGGCTGACTGTCTGCGAAATGATCGACAAGGACGGCGAATTTGCAGAATGCAGACTTGCGCAGTCCAATCCCTATGAAGCGGAGCTCGGCGAGGCGGAGCTTGAAAAAACAATGCATTGCGGCGGAAAATTCGGCAATGTCAATGTCTCCTCGCAGGCAACATTCAAGATGCAGATGAACGGCAGCTTCCAATTCACATTCGAGCCGTATTTTCACGAAACGAAGCCGGAGGAACCGGATACCGATTATCAGCCGCCTTCGGGAGACGGAGGCAATCCGTTTGACGGCGGCGAAGTCGATATCAGGCATACGATCGGTTACGGAAAATCGGAGTATTCCGGCTTTACGGTGACCGGCAGAATCAAGGATGAAGACGATCCGCACAACTGGACAGCGGAGATCACATCCTGCTCGCCCGATTCGTTCCGCGCATATTACAAAAGCGTGATCGAGCAGCTGGATGTCGATACCGAAATGGAATGGAAGGGCTCCGGCATGCAGAGCGGCACCGTGCAGCTTTCGACGGATGAAAAAGGCGAAATGAAGATCATGGTTTCAATCGTCACCGCAGAAGGCAATATCTCGCTGAGCGGCTCGTTCCAATAAGGTTTCTGCATGTTCTGCGCGATGCAAAACAAAACCCTCACAGATTTCTGATCTGTGAGGGTTTGCGTGTTCCTGCAGGCTTTGGTATTCACTGTTTTGCCGGTTCTTCTGTTTCCGCGGGTTCGGCATCCGGCACCGGTAATTCCGGCTGTGCGGGCATCTGCGCCGGAACCTTTGCCGCGCTGCGGGCGGCTTTTTTCTTCTTGATGGCTTTTCCGACCGGAATGAGCAGGAGCAGCATGATGCCGAGCAGCAGGAGATACGGCAGCATCCGGATGATGAGGAACAGCAGTCCTTCGAGAAATTCGAGGAATCTCTGCCATGTTCCCGAGACGGTGTTCCGAAGCCGCTGACCGAATGTATCGGTCTGTTCAATGACGGGTTCTTCGGAATATTCGCGCACCTCGTTGACCGTCAGATTGATATAGGAATACGCAGCATCGTTTTCGATATTGTTCATGCGCGTTTTGATCCTTGCAATCTCGATCTGGATGTTCGTCAGTTCATTTTCAACAGCGATTGCATCGCTCTCGCTTTTCATATCTGCAAGCAGCGTGATGTAGCGCTGTTCCTTTGCTTCATAGATCGAGAGCGTGGTTTTCAGGTCGGAGTATTCCGTGGTCAGGTTCTGCACAGATGCGTTTTTTCTGCGCATATCGCCGACGTTTTCCGCATCCTTGCAGAAATCATCATAGGAGGCGCTCGGGATTCGGATCACGGTGCTGAGCGTTTTCCATTTCTGCGCGTCGGCGTACTGCCATTTGGATGTATCACCGCCGTCGGAGTAGTGCTCGCTTTCGATAAAGCCCTTATATCTGCTGATCAGGTCATGGAGCCTGTCCACGGATTCGTCAAATTCCAGTACGTCAATGCTCATGTCGCAGGAATAGACCAGCATTTGCGGATTGATTGCCTTGACATCCGCCTGCTTGTATTCTGCAGCTTCGGCGCTCATGCTGTAATCGCTCCGGCTCTCCTCAGACGATGCTTCATTTGCTTCATATTCCTGCCCGTAATCGTCCGCGGAGCTTTCGTCTCCCTGCATTGCATAGCGCGGGGCATCTGCGGTAAAGGCTGCATTTTCTGCTTTTGCGCCGCAGGATGCGAGCAGGCACATGCACGCAAGGGCGGCTGCTGTCAGCTGTGATTTTTTCATGTTCGGTTCCTCCTTTTTATCAGTATGCAGTGTGTTCGGATATCATCCTCCGCAGACGATGCGGGTTGCGCTGCATCATCTGCTTTCAATACTGATACGTCGGAGCGGGCGAAAATCCTTATGATTTTTGGAAAATTTTTGCGGAATCAGAAAAACCGCTCCGGTCAGCGCTGACCGGAGCGGCAATTTTTTGAAAAGATGTATCCGCTTCGCGGATGCTATTTTGTAATGAGGGAAGATACCCCGCTCACGCTGGGGAGTTCCGTGCTCTGCCCCTCGCAATGCTAACAACTAAAGCAGATACAGTAG
>CAMKLV010000116.1:0-6786 GCA_946413695.1 uncultured Ruminococcus sp.
TGCCTCACTTGCAGGCACCCAAGCCCGCGAACGCTTGAACGCCGGGGGAGTTTCGCTCATCTGCGCAATGGTTTGCAGGCAAACCATGATCGACGAGGGCTCTGCCCTCGACCCGCAAGCCTTTGAAAAGGCTTGAGCGAAACTTTTGATATGGGCGCCATTCAATTCATTTGGTTGAACCATAATTTGCAAACCACCTAAAGTTACATACCTATTTGTTTGTCGGGGCGTTCGTTTTGATCCGGCGGGGATGCCTTCTTCGGCAGCAGCCGCAGACATGCGCCCGCCGCGATGCACGAGAGCACAGCCGCCAGCATCCCGAACCGGATGCGCAGCAGAACAAGCTGCTTTTCGTAATCCGCGGCGATTTGCACTTCGGGATTTGTAATGTGCAGCCCGAGGGATTCGAGTGCGGCGGGCTCCGGCTCCGTCATGCAGATGCGCAGTTCGGATGCATCATGCAGCGCCGCCGCCGTGACCGCCCTTACCGCAAACGGCTGATTCTGCGGCAGCGCATCCGTGCGGAGCATCTCGGCGGAGAACGGGACGCCGTCCAGTGTGCAGTCTGTTTGCAGGGATTGTGCTGCCGGATTCTCGGCAAGCGCCGCAAATGCAGCATCGTTTGCATAGATCGCGCGCTCCGGAGTCAGCGCATAGCAATCGGAGATGTACGCGGCGGAAAGACAGGTGACGGTCAGCGTCCGGTCATTCTGCGAGAGCACGGCGGTCTTCTGCGGGCTGTATCCGCGGACGGAGTCCGTCTGTGCAAGGCGCGGCAGAATCAGATCAAACCCCTCCGGCGCGGTGCAGATGAATTCTGCCGGCGTGCGCAGGAGTACGGCATATCCGGCGGCTGCGCGGATGCTGTAACCGGTCAGAAATGCCGCCAGCGCAGACAGCATCACCGCCGCCTTGACGCTGTCATACTGCCGCAGCAGACGCAGGAATCTCATGGCTGCACCCGCTTTCTGCGCCGGAACATCAGATAGCCCGCGAGCAGCAGAATCCCGCCGCCGATGCCCGCCATGATCCAGACCCAGTATTTCGGTGATGCCTGCTCCGGCTCGGTTCTGCGCTCGGAAAACGGCGATTTCAGCTCGAGCGCGATCTGCTGCGTTTCGGTGTGCTCGGCGCCTGATTCGTCTGTATACGTGAATGTGATCTGTCCGGCGGTGTCGCCGTAGAGCGCTGCGCCGCGCTTTGCGGTGACCTGCACCGGCAGCACGCATTCCGCGGATGTGCCGCCGCTGACCGTCCCGAGGAACGCCGTTCCCTCCGGCAGCAGCCCCTCACAGCTGAGCTCCGCGCGGACATTCTGCGCCGCCGTCACGCCGAGGTTGATTGCCTGAATGTGCAGCTCAAGCCGGTCGGAGACAACCGCTTCTGCGGGCAGCACAACCTGCGGGAAATCCATTTTCACCGGCTGCGTCACCTCCATGCTGACATTGCCGCTGCCTGCGCCGTTCATGCCCCTGCCGTATGCGAAATCAAACTGCAGCGGCAGCGTATAGGAACCGGCTGCGGCATCCGGCGGCACCTGACAGACGAACACCGCCTCGAATTCCGCATCCGCTGCGATGCGCTCAAAATAGAGCGTATCGGCGCTTTGCAGATGCACAGGCGCGGCTGCTGCCGCTGTCACGGTCAGATTTTGCAGCGGCTCTGTGTGCGAGGTGTTTTTCAATGTGATATGCAGCGCGGCGGAATCACCCGCCTGCACCGTGCTGCCGGTTACACCCTGCACGAGAATTTTCGGCATCAGGATGACCGGCGGTTCGGTCTGCACCGGCTCCGGTTCATAGACCGGCTCCGGCTCCGGCGCGGGCGTCTCCGCATGCGGGTCTGTGCCGTCCGTGATGTTGACATAGACTGTGTATGCGCCGGAATCCGCGGTTTGCAGCAGCACCGGATAGCAGCCGTTCATGCGTTCGGGGTGCATCGCAAGGCGGAATTTGGCAAGATAAATTTCATGCTCTGCGCCGTCTGTATCGGCATGCAGGGCGAGCGGGACGGTCTGCTCATAATTGCGGACAATGAACGGTGAATCCGGCGTGACCTTTGCGGAAATGCGCACAGATTCGGGCTTTTCGTCATCCTCACAGCAAAGCGGCAGCACGATCACCGCTTCGTTGCCGTCGATCAGCGGCTCATAGCCCTGCGCGTAGCTCTGCGGCATATCGGGATATGTATGCGCGTTGTCGATCAGCAGCACCGGCGCGGATTTTGAGACACTCTGCGGGATGTCCGTCTGTGCGGGGGATTCTTCGGCGGAGACTGAAAATCCGAGCAGACACGCGGAAATCAGCACTGTCAGAACCGGCAGGAGCTTCATGAGACATGCACCTCCATTTCGTGAACATGGTCGCAGAGCGCGCGGATATCCTCCGCGTTGTGGCTTGCGAGCAGAATCGTTTTGCCCTGCGCTTTCAGATCAAGCAGCAGCGTGCGCATCTCCGCGACCGCCTTTGCGTCGAGCGCGTTGAACGGCTCATCGAGAATCAGCACATCGGGATTTTCCATGATCGCCTGCGCGATGCCGAGCCGCTGCCGCATGCCGAGCGAATACTTTGCGACGGATTTGTGCCGCGCTTCACAGAGCCCGACGCGCCGCAGCGTATCCAGGATCTCCGCTTTGCCGATGCGCCCGCGCAGTGCCGCAAGCGTCCGCAGATTGCGGTATCCGGACATCGCCGGAAGAAAGCCCGGTGTCTCGATGATCAGACCGAGACTTTGCGGAAAATCGCAGTCTTTGCCGATGCGCATGCCGCCGACCGTGATCTCGCCTTTTTCCGGCCGCAGAAATCCGCAGATGCACTTCATCAGGACGGTTTTGCCGCTGCCGTTGTTTCCGACAAGCCCCGCGATTTCGCCGCGGCTGACTGTCAGGGAGACATCGTGCAGCACGGTCTCCTTCCCGAAGGATTTATAGACATGGGATACCGAAATCCCTGCGTTTTCGTTCATTTTCATTTCTCCGTTCCCGTAAAGCAGAAGGCGTATTTCTTTGAGCGCCAAAATGCCAGCGCGAAAAATATGCAGGCTGCCGCTGTGAAAATCAGGTATGAGGTTTGCAGCCGCGGCAGATTGTCATAGCCGAAATTGTGCATGTAATAGGTCGCGTGATTGAGCGGCGAGAGCCAGCCGGTCAGGATGTTTGCTTTCCGCGACTGATAGACCGACAGATGAAACCACGCTGAGATGATATCCGGATTCAGGAACAGCCCGAAGCCGCTGTATGCGATGCCGAGCACCATGCCGAGCCGTGCCCGCAGCAGATTGCCGAGGAACATCAAGCCGGCAAGCGTCATCGAATATCCCAGCATCAGCAGGAAAATATGCAGCGTGCAGGGGTAGGGGAAGGTCAGCTCCAGCACCTTGATAAACGCCGGAACCGCGATCTTCTGCCCGAGCGGCGAATAGCTGAGAATCGCGGCGGTTTCGCTCCAGATATTTGCCGGATAGCCGGACTGCGCGCAGAGGATACAGCTTGCGAGCAGCAGAAATGCCGTGAAAATCAGCGTTGCGAGCGCGAGATACAGAATCTGCGCTGCCATCCAGCGGCGGCGCGTTGTGCGGATCAGCATCAGCGGAACCTCTGCGCCGAGGCTCGGCATATCCGCAAACAACAGCAGCAGGCAGAGCGAGATCAGCAGAATGGATTTTGCGTCGCCGAATGTCCAGATGAACGGCTCGAACATCTGCATCACGGTATCATGCGCCTGCGCAAACAGGACGGTCTTGTTCGTCAGCAGAAAGCACGCGACAAACCCGAGCCCGAATGCAAGCCAGATCTGCGGCGATCTGCGCCAGCGCCGGAAATTGACCGCCGTCAGCAGAAGAATCTGCCGGATTGCTTCAGCCATGCGAAAGCCTCCTTTCCAGAATACAGGCGTACAGAAGCCCCGTCAGGACGGTCATGCCGCCGAGCATCATCGCGACGCTCTCCTGCCCGAACAGCCATGTACACTGCGGCGAAAGCCATTCAAACGGGTCGAGATAATGGCAGGCTTTCCAGTATCGCTCGTGCAGGATCACAAGAAAATAGCAGATGACAAACGCGCCGCCGTATGCGGAATATTTGCTCTCTGAGGCAGCCGCGAGCAGTGCGGAAAGCCCTGCCCAGAATGCCGCGCACCAGAAGATCAGCGGGAGATTTTCAGGGGCTTCCGTTTTGCTCCGTGTGCAGAATATGACCGCTGCAAGCCATTCCGAGAATCCGCCGGAAACCGCGCAGGCAGTGAATTTTCCGGTGATATACCAGAATACGGATGTGCGGTGCAGCGCAAGGCGCGTGTAGCCGCTGCGGGATTCATCGAGCCATGCGCAGGAGAACGGAAAGGTGCAGACCAGCGGCACGCTCATGCGGTAGAGCTCGCTCGCAAAGCCGCCGTACTGCAAAATCAAAAGCTGCAGGATCACCGCACAGAGAAACGGCAGCGATATGACCGCGCGTTTCAGGTCACTGAATAAGCTGTTCACGCATGCACCTCCCAAAACAAAAATCTGCTACCATAATGATAGCAGATTCTTGTTCATCGAGTATTCAGCGCGGTGTAAACAAGTTGTAAATTGATGCGGGTCATGACGGGAACTGCAGCCGGATTTCCGTGCCTTTGCCGACTGCGCTTTCGATAGTCATTCCGGCGCCGTGAAGCTGCATGATCTGCCTGACGATCGACAGCCCGAGCCCTGCACCGCCTGTGCTCCGGCTGCGCGACGGATCGACCGTATAAAACGGCTCGGTCAGGTTTTTGATCTTCTCCGCCGGAATGCCGCAGCCCGCGTCTTTGACGGTGATGCTGCCGCTTTCTGCGCGGAGCGTGACGGTCTGTCCGGCGGTGCTCGCCTTAATTGCGTTCTCCGTCAGGTTGCAGAGCGCATCGTGCAGCAGATCAAAATCGCCGGTGACGGTTCCTTCGCAGTGTGCAATCCGCAGCAGGATTCCGTGCTGTTCTGCGTTGGGTTTGCAGGTTGCAGTGACGGCATCGAGCAGCTTTGCACAGTCGATCTCCGACATTTGCAGGGAGACGGTGCGGTCAAGCTGCATCAGCCGCATCATTTTCTTTGCGAGACGGTCGAGGCGGCGGCTCTCCGAATAGATATACCCGAGCGCTTCTGCTTTGTCCTCCCCGGAGAGCTTCACGGTGCGGAGCGTCTGCGCATAGCCGGAGATTGCGGTCAGCGGCGTTTTCAGCTCGTGCGAAAAATCTGCCATGAACATCGTTTTCCGCGCTTCGGAATCCGTGAGCGCAGCGATCTTCTCCTGCACGGCATCCGCCATTTTGTTGAAATCCGCTGCAAGCTCCCCGATCTCATCCCGGCTGCTGACGGCGGCGCGCTGTTCGTATGCGCCTGCCGCGATCTGTCTGGCGCTGTCCGAGAGTACGCCGAGCGGCTTCATTGTCCGGCGCAGCAGCAGATGCAGCGCGATCACCGCCGGAATCCCGACGCCGAGCAATACCCCGAGCATCCCGAGCGCGAGCCGCCGCAGACGGCGCGTGACATCCGCAAGATCATGCACAACATATATTTTGAGCGCGTCCGGCTGCTCTGTTTTGGTGATCAGCAGCCTGTGCCCGCGAATCTGCAGTTCCCCGACTGCGGCGGGCTGCCCGTATCGCGGATTGCTGAGCTTCACGTTCTGCAGGTCTTCCGGCGTGAGAACGGTCTGATTGAAAATTTCCTGTTCGCCGCGCAGACAGATCACATAATCGCTGCCGTACTGTTTGAAGAAAAACCGCCGTTCCGCATCATGCAGGCTGCTCTGATAGTGCATCTGGAATTCCTCATATTTTGACTGCAGCATCACCGTCTGCCCGAAGACGGTCTGCTCCGCTTCACCGAGCATCGAGCGGCGGCAGATGATCCAGATTACGCCGTCGCTGACCGCCGCTGCAATCAGGATGACAAGCGCTGCTGCCGCGGTGATTTTTGTGCGGAGTTTCATGGCGTGTCCTCCAGACGGGTTCCGTCCTCCAGACGGTAGCCGATTTTCGGGACGGTGACAATCTGCTTTTGCAGCCCGAGCTTTTTGCGGAGCTGTCCGATGTGGACATCAACCGTGCGCGTTTCGCCGAGATAATTGACGCCCCAGACCATCGCCAGCAGATCCTCGCGCGAGATTGCCGTGTTCATGTGCTTTGCCAGCGTGACAAGCAGCTCAAATTCCATCGGCTTCAGCGGGATCTCCTGTTCGCCGCGCAGGACGCGGTGTTCTTCCAGACGCACCGACAGCCCGCAGACTTGCAGCGTGTCTGCGGGCTTTTGTGTCCGGTTCATGATCTTTTCCATGCGCACGAGCAGCTCGAGCATCTCAAAGGGCTTGACGATGTAATCCTCTGCGCCGTCCTGCAGACCGGTGATCTTGGAATCGAGATCGTCCTTTGCGGTCAGGAAGATCACCGGTATGCCGTAGGGCTTGATGTCCTGAAAAAGCGCAAAGCCGTCCTTTTTCGGCATCATGATATCGAGGATTGCAAGATCGTAGCGGTGATCGGCGGGCAGAGACATCGCCGCTGCTTCGCCGTCCGGAAAGAGAACCGGCTCCATGCCCGCCGCTTTCAGATTCATCGCGATCAGCCGCGCAATTGCGGTGTCATCCTCCGCAATCAGGATTCGTTTTGACATAGCTTCTCCTTTGTAAGGTATCGCTTTGCGATGATTTATAATGAGGCTCCGCCTCAAACTCCGCTTAAGGGCTGCTAGCCCTTAAGAATCCCATTTTATATGTGAATATTGATGTACCAATTAAATCTTGAAGAATAGATGCGCAGGATTTTTGTCATG
>CAMKLV010000117.1:0-6633 GCA_946413695.1 uncultured Ruminococcus sp.
TTGCGACGAGCGACGAGGGCTCTGCCCTCGACCCGCAAGCCTTTGAAAAGGCTTGCGCGAAACTTTTGATATGGGCACCATTCAAACGGTATGTTTTAACCATTATTTGCCAACCGGCTAAAAGTTACATACCCGTTTTTTATGTTTCCTGCAGCGTTGCCAAACCAAAAATGCGCAGGAGATACTGCCGGTCTGTCAGCGGCGCAATCGGCTTTGCGGTATCGAGCTGCATTTCGAGCAGCAGCTCCGCGCCCTCCGGATACATCGGTTCCGGACGGTTCGCCGCAGTCTCCTGCCGGATCTCATGGAGTGCCATGTCCGGATCGGGGCGGAAGTCGATCGCGATTTCCGTAAACTCCCATGATTCCGCATCGGCATCCGCGCTGAGCGTTTCCCCGCTGAGATACAGTGTCTTGTCCGCATAGCGGATGCTGTACCCCGACCACAGCGGCTTGACCTCAAAGGTATCGAGCAGCGTGACCGCGCCGTCCTCCGCCTGCCCGTACCACAAAAAAACCGGAAGTGCCGCCGTGCTGCCGTCAATGGTATCAAGCCGGATCGCAACCATATCATCGCTGCCGGTGTCGCGCAGATCGGCAAAGAATGCGCCCGCGATTCCGGTCAGATCGCCGCAGGGCGCGGGCTCCGCGGTCTCCGGCGTGCCGGCATCCGGCAGAAGCTCCTCCCGCAGAAAGTCCAGATACGGCGCATGCGGATCGGGCGCGGCGGTTGTGGTTGTTGTTGCAGCGGTCTCCGGCGCAGTTGTTGTGCGGTTTGTCTGCGGTGCGGTTGTCTCCGGCGCAGGCATCGTCAATTCCGCCGCAGATTCGTTCTGCACAGCGGGCGGTGTCCAGCCCGTATAGAGCAGATATCCGCCTGCGGCACAGAGCAGCGCCAGCAGCACCGTCAGAAGGAGCAGTCCCCCGCTGCCGGATCTCTGTTCGCCGCTCATTTCAGATAGATCACCAGCGCAATGATGTTGCAGATCAGCAGAATCACATTCACGGCAATCAAAGCGGTCTGGAGATGTTTGGCGCGTGCAGAGGGCAGCGCATAGACGGGATCCGGATCCGGTTCCTGCTTCTTCGGCATCCGCGGATCGGGAATCGCGGATTTCGGAATCTGCTTCGGCTCCTCGGGCGGCACATAGCCTTCCGGATATTCACGCGGTTTATGGCAAAGCTGACAGAACTTCATTTTGTCAGCGTTCTCAGAATTACAGTGCGGACAAATCCATGTATTGCTCACAGTTGATCCCTCTTTCCTTGATTTCTGTATGTCGTCACGAACGCACGCAGGCGTCTGCAATGATGACACCGGCGTTCCGCAGATCCTCTGCACCGGCGGCAGGCTTGATGCACAGCCGGAGCGTCTCCGCCCCGCTGATATCCAGATCAATATGCAGCGCGCCGCCTTTTTTCGTGATTGCGTATGTTTTCAGTTCTTTTCTGCCGTCGCCGATCTCAAGCAGCACAGTCGCATCCGGATCAAACTCTTTCAGCGGCACGGCGGTCAGCGTAAGCCTGCGGTAGCCGTCCCCGATTCTGAATTCCGCGGTGCAGCTTTTTCTGCCGGAGAGCACGCCGTCATAGGAGCAGTAGAGATTGCCGGTTTCACTCTGATAGGTTTTGCCGTCCGAGCCGGTCAGTTCGGTGTCGGCAGCGGTAAAGTCGCTGAGCTCCGGTTCTCCGAATGCAATGAGCTCCTTCGGCACCGCCAGCCGGATCTGTTCGAGCATCGCGGCGGGCTCGGCAGCATCGGGGAACAGCGCCTGCGCCTCTGCGGCAAGCTGCTCCGCCTTTGCCGTGTCACCGTCACCGAGCAGATTCCCCACCGTAACGGGCAATATCCGGAAATAGCTGTCTCTGTAGCTCTGCAGCGTATCGTCCACAGGATATGTTTCGCGCACCGCATCCGGCAGACTGCGCAGTGCATCGAACGCCGCGGCATATTCGCCCGCATCGTAGCAGTTGCGTGCTTTTTGGCATGCCTCGCTGTACTGTGCCTGCTGCTGCCGCGCCTTGATGCCGGCAAGCGTCTCTTCCCATTGATCCTTGTTGTCATCATCAAGCCCGCGGATATGCTCCGCAAGCGAAACGGCAGTATCGTAATCGCCTTCCGCCTCGGCAGCCGTGATCTGTTCCGCCGTCTCCGCGCGCAGATGCTCCGTGCACTGCGCAAGCTGCGTCTCATAGTATCTGCGCAGCGATTGATCCTTCTTCGGGATTTTGCGGTACTGCTTCAGCGCTGCCTCATAATCACCGGATTGACAGGATGCATTCGCAGCCTGAATCATTTTCAGCCACATCTCGTGAAGCTGCACATCCTCAGAGAGGGGCTTTGCGGTCTCCGTAACAGCGCCAATGTCCAGATCCACCAGCGTCTGCAGCAGCGCCTTTGCAGATTCGGCATCGGTCTGCTCCGCGAAATAGGCATCGCGGATTGCCTGCGCCTGCGCTTTGAGCTTTTCGGTGACATGCTCCGGCACATCGCCGTCAGGGAAATCTGTCAGGCGGATGAGCCTTGCGCTGTCATAGTCGCCGCTCAGCACGGCATCGAGCAGCTCCGCCGTCGGATCGCGCTGCACAGTCAGGATGCTGTTTTCGGCGCGCCGGATCAGAAAAAAGCCTTCCGCCCCGATGCCGCCGAGCAGCAGAACAATGCACAGCAGCAAAACTGCTCTGCGCCTGCGCAGTTTTTTCGTCTGCGCATCCGGCTGTATTTCCGCTGCCATGCGCACGCCCCCTTTCGACCGTTTCTGTCCCCATTATATCATATTCCCCGATAAAACGCAACATTTCTATAATTAGAAATTAGAAATGAGAAATGAGAAATTGCGGTGCCGCCTGCGGCGGCGGATTTGAAATAGTGAGGAGTGAGAAGATAGGAGTGAGAAGTGAGGAGTTGCGGAATGCGCTTCGCGCATGATCTTATAAATATTCCTTGGTCAGCTATGGTAAAATTGAATGCAGAAACAGCCAACTTCGATTGATTCAAACACACAATGAAGCCAGCAAACACAAAACAGACCTTTAGCAAATTGGAGGCGGGCACTGCCCGCGCAAATTGGAGGCGGGCACTGCCCGCTGTGATTGATTCAAACACACAAGATGAAGCCAGCATACACAAATCAGACCTTTCGCAATATGAATGCAGGCACAGCCAACTGTGATTGATTCAAAAACAGAAGATGAAGCCAGCGAACACAAAACAGACCTTTCGCAATATGGATGCGGGCACAGCCAACTTCGATTGATTCAAACACACAAGATGAAACCAGCAAATACAAATCAGACCTTTAGCAATATGGATGCGGGCACTGCCCGCCCGCGCTTGCATTATTGGGGGATTTGTGGTACAATATAATTACATTGGCAGTTTTTCTGCAGGAAAGGAGATTATCAATGCTGAATAAAATCGGAGATCAACTGCACGGGTTTACCGTCACACGCATCCGCGAATCCGAAGAACTGCGCGGCAGACTCGTCGAACTGACATTTGACCAAACCGGAACCGAACTCGTCTGGGTCGATAACGGACTTGAAAACAAGCTGTTTTCGGTCGCGTTCAAAACCCTGCCCGAGGACAGCACCGGCGTCTTTCATATTCTCGAGCACTCAGTGCTCTGCGGCTCGGATAAATACCCCGTCCGCGAACCGTTTGTCGAGCTGCTCAAAAGCTCAATGAACACATTTCTCAACGCAATGACCTTTCCGGATAAGACCATGTATCCGGTATCCAGCCGCAACCTTCGCGATTTTCTCAACCTGACAGAGGTCTATCTCGATGCGGTCTTTGCACCGGCGATTCTCGAGAACCCCAACATCTTCTATCAGGAGGGCTGGCACATCGAGGAGGATGAATCCGGCACACTCAGCTACAAGGGCGTTGTGTTCAATGAGATGAAGGGCGCACTGAGCAGCCCCGATGAGCTCGCGGACTACAAAATGCTCGAGCTGCTGTTTCCGGATACCTGCTACGGCTTCAACTCCGGCGGCGATCCGGCAGTGATCCCGACGCTGACCTATGAGCAGTTCAAGGAGACCTATCACCGCTTCTATCACCCCTCGAATGCGCGCATCTATCTGGACGGCGCCGTTCCGATCGGGGAAACGCTCGCCCTGATCGAATCCTATCTCTCGCGGTTCGGCAAAAGCGACAATCTGCCCGTCATCCGCATGCAGACGCGCAAGCCCGCGACGGCAACGCAGTATTACGAGCTCGCCGCCGATGAGGAGCTGACCGATAAAAGCCGCCTGACAGCAGGCAGAATTTTCTGCGGCTGGGAGGAGCGCACAAAGCTGATCGCCGTCCGGATTCTGCTCGATGTCATCTGCGGCTCGAACGAAACACCGGTCAAGCGTGCCGTGCTCTCCGCAGGTCTTGCGCAGGAGCTTGATATCGCCGTGGATGATTCCATTGCGCAGCCGCTCCTGCTCATCCATGCAAAGAACGTCACCGACGGCAAAGCAGATGAGATTCTGCCGCTGATCCGCAAAACCGCGGCGGAGCTCGTCGAAAACGGTCTGGATTACAGCGCACTCGAAGCCTCTGCAAACCGTCTTGAATTCCGGCTGCTCGAACCCGATGAACCGCAGGGACTTGACCGCTGCATCAACTGCATGGAAAGCTGGCTCTACGGCGGCGACCCGATGCAGAAGCTCGTCTATCACGATGATTTCGCAAAAATCCGCACGATGCTGAAGGAAAAGCAGTTTGAAGCGCTCCTGAAGGAACTGCTCCTTGCGGAGGACGGCACCGCCGTGCTCTATTCGCTGCCCTCGCATACGCGCGGCGATGAGGTACGGCAGGAGGAGGCAGACCGCCTCGCAAAGATTCGCGCCGCATGGTCAGCGTCCGATCTCGAAGCGAACCGCGCCCTGAATGCATCGCTGCAGAAGTGGCAGCAGACGCCCGATACCGCCGAACAGCTCGCAACACTCCCGACGCTCCCGATCTCAGAGGTCAGCGAGATTCCCTCATGGACAGAGACAATCGAAAAGCAGGTGGAGGGCATGACCGTGCTGTTCCATCCGGTCGCATGCAGCGGCATTGTCCACCTGACGCTCAATTTCGCCATGACGGATTATTCGCTGGAGGAGCTCAGCCTGCTCTCACATATCAGCTCGCTTTACGGCAAGCTCGCAACCACAAATTATACCGGACTTGCACTGCAGCAGGCGCTCAAGAACAAGCTCGGCAGATTCATCACGAATCTGGATGTCAGCTCCAAAAAGGATGTCACCGCGGTCTGCACGCCGTATTTCACGGTACGGTGCAGCGTGCTGGAGGAGAAGCTTCCGGAGGCATTCGACCTGATCATGGAGGTGCTCAAAGAGACCGACCTGCGCCAGAAGGAAAAAATCCGCGAGATCCTCGTGCAGACAAACGAGCAGCTCAAGCAGCTCGGCGTGATGTCGGGGCATTCGCTCGGCGTGCTCTCGACCCTCTCGCGATATGCAGCAGGCGCGACCGTCTCCAGCGCAATCGCAGGTCTGCCGCTGATTCAGGCAACCGCAGCGCTTGTCCGCGATTTTGACGCGCGCTTTGATGCATTCGCAGACCTCATGCAGAAGCTCCAGACCGAGACGATCTGCCGCAGCCGCCTGATTTTTGCAAGTGTCTCCGCCGCAAAGGAGCACGATATCTCCGATCTGCTGCGCCGTCTGCCGGAGGGCACACCGGTCGCGGAAACCGCCGCATATCAGTCTGATCTTCCGGCGCGCATGGGTTATCAGATTCCGGCTCAGATCGGCTTTGCCGTGCAGGGATACTTCCTGCCGAAGGAGAAGTTCGGCTACAATGCGGGCTGGCGCGTGGCTGCCAAGCTGATCTCGCTGAGCTATCTCTGGAATGTAGTCCGCGTGCAGGGCGGCGCTTACGGCACCGGCATTGCGCTCCGGTATGACAGCATGCTGACGTATTCCTACCGTGATCCGTCACCTGCGCGGTCGCTTGAGGTCAATCGCGGCATCTCGGAATTCATCCGGCAGTTCTGCGAAAGCGACGAGCCGCTGGATAAATATATCATCTCGACGCTTTCGGATGACGATCCGCTGCGCTCGCCGCGTGAGCAGGCGTTCAACGCAGATGCGCGCTGGTTTGCCGGACGCACGAAGGACGAAGCGATCGCCGACCGCAAGCAGATGCTCTCCCTGACGCGCGAGACGCTGCTGGAATCCTGCGCACTCTGGGATACGTTTGCAGAGAACGGCGCGGTGTGCGTGTGCGCCTCGGAAAATCTGCTCGCAGACTGCGAAGACCTGACCATTGTCGAGTCATAAAAGAGGCATCTCCGAACTCCGTTTTTGGATAAAATAGAGTAAAGCCGCTGAATGAGTGAAAAGAGCTCATTCAGCGGCTTTTGCAGCAGGCAGTGCCTGCATCCGATAGGCTAAAGTCCGAATCGGTCAAACAAAAGGCAAAAGTCTATCGCCCCAATCAAAGTAAATATATATAATTATAGAAAACCGTTGAAATGGGCAAAATGCCTGCTTCAGCGGATTTTGCACAAAAAGCGGCATGAAACATAAATCTTTGTGCAAACTTTTTGAAAAGTTGCACGCAACCGTCAAACATTTGCCGATTTGGCACCCCTTAGTAGAGGGGCGGGCAGTGCCCGCATCCGAGAGG
>CAMKLV010000118.1:0-6565 GCA_946413695.1 uncultured Ruminococcus sp.
CAACTTCATCAAGCTGACCAAAGAGCAGCAGGATGACGTCATTTCGCGTACATTCCACGAAAAAATCTGAAACAAAAAGCCCACTCCGATACGGCGTGGGCTTTGCTGCATGAGGTGAAATATGCAAGGCAATATTCATTCAACCGAGAGTTTCGGCACGGTAGACGGCCCCGGCATCCGGTTTGTGGTGTTCTTTCAGGGCTGCCCGATGCGATGTCTCTACTGTCACAATCCGGATACATGGGACACCGCGCCGAATCAGCAGGTCACGCCGGAAGAACTGATTGCGCAGTATCAGCGCAATTCCGAGTTTTATCACAACGGCGGCATCACTGCGACCGGCGGCGAACCGATGATGCAGCTTGATTTCCTGACGGAGCTGTTCACAAAGGCAAAAGCTGCCGGTATCCACACCTGTCTGGATACATCGGGCATCTGCTTTGATCCGCAGCATCCGGAAAAATGCGATGCGCTGCTTAAAGTCACAGACCTTGTCATGCTTGATATCAAGCACATAGATGATGCTGCACACAGGCGGCTCACCGGACACTCCAATCAGAGAATCCTCGCATTTGCGGAATTTCTGAGCAAAAACGGCGTACCGCTCTGGGTGCGGCATGTGATCGTTCCCGAATGGACGGATGATCCGGACGAGCAGTTCCGGCTCGGCGAATTCATCGGCGGACTGCGCACGCTGAAAGGGCTCGATGTTCTCCCCTATCATGATTTCGGAAAGCAGAAATATGCATCGATCGGCATCCCGTATCCGCTTGCTGACACAAAACCTGTCTCCGTCGAAACCGCCGCAGAAGCAAGAAAGCAGATTCTGCGCGGGATCAAACACCGCCTGCACAGTCAGTAAAACAGCGAGCCATCAGAAGATGACTCGCTGCTTTCAGATCAAATGCCGCCGCTCTGCATCCAGAATCTTGGGCGCAGATATCAGAGACAGCAGATAGATATTCCGGTCCGTCACGGCTTTCCGGATCAGCTCTTTCAGGTTATCCACCTTTGCCGCTTCAAAACGCTCATCGAGCTGGCGCATGGAAAAGCATTCGGTGAAAAACTCCTGCAGTTCGACCGCGCAGGCATTGAGTTTTTCATAACGCAGCGCCTTTGCAGCCGCAATCTCCTCCGGTGTGCCTTCTTCCAGAACCAGAACATGCATATCCACTCTGCCGTCCATGTACTTTTTATCATAGGAGCAGGAAGTCCCGATCCGAACAATCTCAGTTTTCATAGAATCCCTCCACTCATATTATACATTTTTCCGGAAAAATTGTCAAGCAAAAGCCTGTGCACCGCGGGATGCACAGGCTTTTTTTGTTATGCAGGTGTCACTGCTAGATAATCAATATTCGGGCCGCCCTGATCGGTATCAGAGGTCAGGCGGACGGTGTTCATGCCGGGTTTCAGCGTCAGTGTCAGCTTGGTATCCTCCCATGTTGTCCATGCACCGGTACCGTTGAAGTCCACTGTCTGACCGGCACCGCCGTTGACCGAGACCTTCATGATGCGATTCGCCGTGCTGCCGTTTGCCGTGCGCAGAACACAGGAATAGCTGCCGGATTTCGGCGCATATACGCGGAATTCGATAAAGCTGCCGGATACATTGTCCAGATTCACATACGCTGCATCCTTAAAGCCTGCGTTGGTCGATTCCTCAACGCCCTGCGAGAAACCGGCATCAATCGCATAGTAGAAACCGCCTGCGTAGATCTCGCCGGTCAGCAGATACTTCTGCATTGCGACTGCATCCGCAATTGTCACAGCGGCATCACCGTTGAGGTCTGCCGGACGCTTTTCAACGCGGCTGCGTGCGGGCTTGAGAATCTCCTGCTTGAGCAGCGAGAAATCAGCCGCATTCACGATACGGTTTCCGTCCAGATCGCCGGGGATGAAGTCCGGTGCTGCCGGATGATATGCGACTGCCTCAAGCACCCATGTCTGGCACTTGTGACCGTTGCGCTCCCATGTCTGGACATTGGCACCTGCATCCGTGGATGCGCCGGCGACTTCGACAAATGCCTCATTCTCAAGCGCTGCCGGACGGATCAGGAATCCGCCGTTGGTTCGCCAGATCACCATTTCCTGTGCCTCTTTGCTGCTCGAAGGATCAACTGTCACATTGCTGCCGTCCGCACTGACTGCAAGGATTTCGCCTGCCGCATTGACAAGCTGATATCCGGTATCACCGGTCTTGACAAAATGCCAGATCGTGTTCGCGTCCATGCTCTCGGGCGCCTGAACCGCATTGCCGTCAGAGGTGCTGAGGCACTGCTGGCTATTTACATTGCGCAGATGATATGCCTTGGTGGTGTCCATGACCGCCGGATCATTGGAGCCGGTCAGCTGACCGTTGATCGTCAGTGCAGGACGATCCGGCAGCGGCTGATCGGAACCGAGATAGAAGCTCGGGTGCGGCGGCTGGTTGTAGCAGTTCTGCTCGGTTGCAACCTGCATTCTGTACTGCATGTCATGCATCAGCGTGGTGATGCGGTACTCGGTTTCATACGGTGTGCAGAAAATGCGCAGATATTTGCTGTCCGTGGTGTGCAGAATCAGCTCCTCACGCCAGTCGCCGAAGATATCAGCGGAAAGGTTCGGTGTCGCCTTTGTGCCGTTGCAGGATGCGCATCCCGCTGCTTCAAACAGCGAAACGATCTTGCCTGCCTGATTGATCTTTGTGATGCCGACATTATCCAGAAGCTCGCGCTCCAGATCGCCGTCCCACCAGATCAGGAAGTTCATAGACGGGCAGTCCATCGCGACTGACTGACCGGCACCGTTAAAGACAGCCTCGGAATAAGAACCCCAGAACTCACCGCCCGGATTGCCTGCCCAGACATTGCCTGCGCAGCATCTTCCGGTATCCTTGCGGCGATCCTCGTGAACCAGAATCTTACCGGTTGCAGCGTCGATCAGCGAGACGCCCCACGGCTCATGCTCGTGGCAGACCCAGAATTCCTGACCGGGATGATCCGGCAGGAAATCGCTCAGATGCATCGCGTCACCGTGACCGAGATTCGTGGACCACAGCACCTTGCCGTTGTCATCGAATGCAACTGCACCGACGAGGATTTCATCCTTGCCGTCGCCGTCAACATCGGCGGGCATGCAGTTGTGGTTGCCGTTACCCCAGCCGGTGTAGCTGGTCTGTGCAACGCCGGAGTCATATGCCCAGCGCTTGACCAGTTTCTTGTTGACCACATCGTAAGCGACCGCTGTCATGCGGGTGTAGTATCCGCGGAACGAGACTGCGCTCGGATGAACGCCGTCCAGATATGCCACGCAGCCGAGAAACCGGTCGCAGCGGTTGCCGTAATCGTCGCCCCATGTTGATTTGAGACTGTTGCCGCGCGGATGCTCATAGCTGACGGTATCGAGCAGTGTACCGGTCGCGCCGTCAAAAAGCGAATAGTATTCCGGACCGGAGAGGATATAACCGCCGGAGTTGCGGTAATCCTTTGATGCATCACCGACGATTTTTCCCTTTGCATCAACGGTGCCGTCTGCGGTTTTGCAGGTCATCTCGCACTTGCCGTCATTGTCAAAATCCGCAACAAGGAACTGCGTATAGTGCGCACCTGCGCGGATATTGCGCCCGAGGTCAATGCGCCAGAGCTTTTCGCCGGTCAGCCGGTAGCAGTCAATATAGACATTGCCGGTGTATCCGGACTGCGAATTGTCCTTTGCGTTCGTCGGATTCCATTTCAGGAAAATCTCGTAGACACCGTCGCCGTCAACGTCACCGACCGAGCAGTCATTTGCCTCATAGGTGTACGCCACACCGTCCGGCGTTGTGCCGCCGCGCGGGATATCCAGCGCGATATCAAAATAGGACTGATTCGAGATCATCGTGCATGGATCGGAGCCGACCACCTTGCCGCTGACTACGGTATCCACGCGGTATTTTGAGGAGGCATTGCCGCCTTTGTCAAGATAGCTCGTTGCCATGCCCGCCTCACTTGTGTAGATCAGCGTGTCATCGCGATAGAGCTGAAATTCCGCTCTGTCGCTGTCATCTGCAAGAAAGCGCCAGCTCACGAGCATACCGGAACCGGTGTTGACCGCAGAAATGCCGCGGTCAAGCGATTCCGCGACATTCTGTCCGGAACCGTATGCAGCCGATGCGGTCTGACTTGCAGCTGCCGGCAGCATCGCGGCTGCCATGACAATCGCCGTCATGACCGTACAACTTTTCTTGATTTTCATATTTTCCACCCTTTCCAATAATCAAAAAGTATCTACGAGCGCACTTTTCCATATACTTTTTATATATTATATCATACTTGATACAAAAAAGAAAGTGAATATTTCACAGTATACTGGATAAAACATAGATTTTGTCCGTATTTCTGTTTTCACTTGTACAACCATTTCCGTACATGTGAAAAGCACCGGATCGCGATTGATCCGGTGCTTTTCTGTTCCGATTCTCTTTCTATCTGCCGCAAAAAGGATTTGGAAATGTCAGATTTATCCTGCGGGCGGCACCGGGACCTCACGGCTCAGATTCACCTGCCACTCCACCACATTGGATTTGTAGGTTTGATTCGTTCCGTCTTTCGCATCCACGCCGGGAACCGTGACATAATAGTGCCGGATTCCGGATTCGGAGAGCTCCATCTTGACTGTCAGCTTAAACTTACCTGCTGCGCCTGCGCTTTCAAATTTGTCAATCTTGACTTCTTCACCGGTATCAGCATTATAAAGCGTCGGTGCAAATACAGCATTCTTCGGCACAATGCCATCCGGAATCGTGAGGTAGAATTGATACGGCACTTCAATACTTGCATTCTTTGGGCAGTAATACCAGCTTGCATCCTGTTCGGCTTTGAGTGTGACAGCCGGTTCGGATTCCTGTTTCTGTGCATACACTTTCAGGAGCGCCTGCTTCATCAGGCTGAGATCAACGGCGTTGAGAATATTGTTTTCGTCGATATCCGCGTTTGCCCAGAGATAGATCTCGCCGCTGCCGAGCAGATACTTCTGCAGCATGACAACATCCGCGATTGTGAATTCATTATCTGCATTGCAATCATAGGGAACCGGCTCCTGAAACTGTCCCGGATCAATTGTGATGATCTCTGTCGGGGAAGCCACACCGAAATACTCTGTTGTTTCCTCTCTATGCTGCTTCTCGGGATCATCCGTGTAGCCCAGATAGGTCGCAGCGGTGAGTTTGACAAGACCGTTGTTCAGTGCGCGATACACCCGAATCATACTCGTAGAACCGCCTGCCATGAGAAGCAGCGTTTCCGGATACAGATTTCTCGAAGCAATCAGCTCCAGACGCGCAGTTCCGCTCTGGGAAATCTCAAATTTCTCACCGGTGCCGTTGCCGATATTTCCGCAGTACACAATCAGATTATCCAGCAGCGTGATGCCGTTATGCTCCTTTTTGAACGTGTCATACTCGTCAATGCAGTCCGGCAGCCACCCGCTGATATCGGTTTCGGTCATTATCGGCAGAAAAATGTTATCGGCAATTATTGAAATAATGGCGCTAATAGGCAGTTTGCAGTGAAAAAATTGCCGATAACATTGACTGCAATATCAGAATTTGCTACTCTAATTTTAGCTGTATCAGGTGAGCCTAAATAGATACAGCAGAAACGGAGGAAGCATTTTGAAAACATTGCAAGAAATAGTTACAGAGGTTCTTGACGGCTTGGAGAAACGTCTCAGCCCCGGAGCCTTTTCAGTACGCAGCTTTTATGCCAATAAAATCCTGCAATTAGCTGAAAAGAATAATATTACTTACCCCTCAGACGAGTTTTACAAAAGCTGTGAGGTATTGATCCACACAGAAGAGACTCAGTTTGAGGTCAGAAACGTTATTCGCCATATTGACAGGATTGCCGATACTCGCGCCTTTACGGCTGACGGCACTTTGTATAATCCACCGGCACTTCCTGATTACAATACTGCTATGAATATTATCAGGAGTACAAACTTTCCGATTCCCGATGACACAATAGACATATCCGTTATTATTGCTATTCTAAAAGAATATGTTATGAATTATCGTTTAGCGAACTTTACGGTTATGTCATATAGTTCCAATTTCAAAAAAGTCCATATTGCACTGTACGTTGAAAGAAACACGCTCTTTAACCGTCAGCGTATACTTCAATACATATCGCAGGTAGATTATGAGCACTTATCAAAAAACACCTGTGATGCGGTATGGACGTGCGCCAGAAAAGTCGCTCTAATGATTCTTGAATACGCTGATACCGGAAGCTATGAATGGAAGGTCGAGCGTTCCAAGAAGCTTGTCATGAAAAATGATGAATTAGAGTTTTTGAGATCTTCATTTGCCGATCATCTAAAAAAGAGAAATATTAAGCCGGGAACTATTCAGGTATATGATTTTTGTTTTCGTACATTAGTGGAAGTCCTGAATATTTCATCTGTTGAGGATTTTTCATTATTGTCCAGAGACTGTATTAAAGAAATGCTTATCAGTCTTTCCGGCAGATGGAAAACAAGCACATATTCCAGAGTGCTGACTGATTTTCGTGGTATCTTTTCATGGCTTCATGAAAGCGGATATACC
>CAMKLV010000119.1:0-6474 GCA_946413695.1 uncultured Ruminococcus sp.
GCAATTCACTGGGAAACGCAACATCTTAAGTTGTTGGCATTGTGTGGGGAACGAGTGAATAGTGAATAGAGAAAAGTGAAAAACGAATAACAAAACGGGGTCTGGGGATGTGGGGAACGAGTGAATAGTGAATAGAGAAAAGTGAAAAACGAATAACAAAATGGGGTCTGGGGTCAATGACCCCAGCAGGGGCTTGGGGACAGAGTCCCCATTATCAATCCATCGGAGAGTCGGCAGTGCCGACCTCCATTTTCTAAAGCACACTTCAGACGAATCTGCAGCCCGCACATTCATCTCTTTTCAAAGGCACATAGTAATACACAAACCCTGCCCCACATATAAACATGGGGTCTGGGGATAATATCCCCAGCAGGGGTTTGGGGGCAGCGCCCCCATTATAAATCCGTCGGAGACACCTATCCCCAGCAGGATTCCGGCATTTCAACGGTGAACAGCACGCCGGTTCCGGTGTTTTCGATGCGGTAGGGCATGTGATAGAGATCGAGGATCGTCGCGGTGATATAGAGCCCGAGCCCGCTGCTGTGCTTTGCTGCGGGATCGGCACGGTAGAACGCTTCAAACACATGCGGCAGATGCTCCGGCGCGATCTGTGCGGGCGTGTTTTCGACTGTCAGCACGGCGCCGGATTCCGTCTTTTGCAGCCGCACGCGGACATCGCCCTGCGCCGGAGTATGCGTGACCGCATTCCCGAGAATATTGCCGAGCGCCTTTTTCAGCAGCATCGGTTCGGCGTGAACGGGCAGCTCCGGCGCAATCTCTGTATGAAACGTGATCGCGTTTTCCTCGGCATATGCCGCATACTCTGCGGTCAGCTCGTGCAGTGCCGCGCTCAGATTCATCTCCGGCGCGGGTTCTGCATCGGTCATGTCCAGATGCGACACCAGCAGAATCTCGCGGATAAAATCATTGAGCGACTGCATGATCTCCGCACAGCGCGCAAGATATTTCCCGTGATCGCGGTAGACACCGATGTTTGCCTGCATACCCTCGAGCTGCCCGATCACAACGGCAACCGGCGTTTTCAGCTCATGCGTCACGCCGGAGAGAAACAGCATCCTGCGGCGTTCGCGCTCCTTTTCGATTGCGATTTCATCCTGCAGTGTCTGATTGCGTTCATTGAGCTCTTTGAGCGCTGCCTGCAGCTTATCGGAGAGCAGGTTCAGATTGCCGGAGAGCGTGCCGATCTCATCCTCGCGGACATCCGGACAGTACCAGCTGAAATCGAGCTCTGCCATGTGCTTTGCAATCCTGCTGACTCTGCGGATCGGCTGCACCGCCCAATAGGAGAACAGCTTTGCAAAGAGCAGCGAGAGCAGCAGCGTGATGCACAGGATGAACGGCGCACACCGCCCGAATACATGCACGAACTGAACCGTGCGCCGGAGATTGTCCGGAACAAACAGGAAGTATTCGGTGCTGTCGCCTGCAAAGCGGAAGGGATATTCCGTGCCGGAATCCGCGATGCGCGTTCCGGTGCGCTGCAGCGTATAGGGATTGAGCACGATGCGGTCGGCGGTGAGCAGAGAAAGCTCAGTTCCGCTCGCGCTTTCAAATTCGCGCAGGAAGGATGCGGTATCGTCCGGCGTACATGTCCGCAGATTGCCGACCAGTTCTTCTGATCTGCGCTGCAGCTGCCGTTCCGTCAGGATGAACCCCGCGTCCGGCAGAAACAGCAGCATCAGGAGCATGCCGCAGAACCCGACAATGGCGGAAACCAGAATAAAAATCGCAAATGCTCTGCGTGTCAGCGAGTTCATTTTGCCTGCCCCGCTGTCATTCGGTAGCCGACCCCGCGCACGGTCTCGATGCAGCAGGCATCGCCGAGCTTTTTGCGCAGATTTTTCATATGCGTATCCACAATGCGGGTGTCGCCGTAGTAGTCATATCCCCAGAGCTTCTGCAGCAGATGCGTCCGCGTGACAACATCGCCTGCAGCGCGCACCAGCTCCAGCAGAATTTCGTATTCGCGCAGTGTCAGCTCACAGACTGCGCCGTCCGCGGTGACCTGATAGGAATTGCTATTGACAGTCACGCCGCCGATCTGCCATGATTCGGGCTCCTGCTTCCGGCTGCGGCGCAGCACCGCCTCGACCTTTTTGATCAGCAGCGGCATGGAAACGGGCTTTGTGATGTATTCGTCGATGTCCAGCTCATAGCCTTTGAGCTGATGTGCTTCATCGCCGAGTGCCGTCAGCATGATGACCGGTACATCATTTTGCTTTCTGAGCTCAGTGCAGAGCGAAAAGCCGTCCGTGCCGCCGGGCAGCATGACGTCGAGCAGAAACAGATCGAATGCGGTTTCCGCAGCAAGCGTGCGAGCGGTCTCCGCGCTGTCCGCTGCCTTGACATTGTGTCCGGCGTGCGACAGAAAGGTTGTCAGCAGCTCCTGAAAATCCGGATTATCCTCCACAACAAGTATGTTTGCCGTATGAATCACTCCTTCTCCGCAATTATATCATATTCTCCCGCAAAACACAAGAGCGGATTTGAAATAGTGAGGAGATAGGAGTGAGAAGTGAGGAGTTGCGGTATGCGCTTCGCGCATGATCTTAATAAATGGTTCTCCGGCAGCTATGGAAAATCAGATGCAGGCACAGCCAACTTTGATTGATTCATAGACACAACATGAAACCAGCAAACACAAAACAGACCTTTAGCAATATGGAGGCGGGCACTGCCCGCATTGATTCATAGACACAACATGAAACCAGCAAACACAAAACAGACCTTTAGCAAATTGGAGGCGGGCCCTGCCCGCCCGCGCAAATTGAATGCAGGCACAGCCAACTGTGATTGATTCAAAAACAAAAGATGAAGCTGGCAAACACAAAACAGACCTTTAGCAAATTGGAGGCGGGCACTGCCCGCCACTGCCCGCGCAGATTGACTTTCAGCAGGATTTTATGTATAATATGAATATATGAGCAATGATATGCAGGTGATGATCGCGAAAGGATAACCGACAGTACCTTTTGCAGCCGGAGAAAGGAGCCGCAATGCAGGAACAGTTTGATCTGCAGAATTATCTGATTGAGGGCGTGGAGGGCGTTGTCTCCGAGGCGATTCGGGCGACGCTCAGGAATCCGCGGGAGAGCGCTTTTCTGCTGAAATTCGCAGCCGCAAGCCGCGCGGCATCCAAAAAACGCCGCATCGCAGAGGATAACGGCGAGCACATCCCGCCGTTCCTGATCGCAAGCATCACGAGTCAGTGCAATCTGCACTGTGCGGGCTGCTATTCCCGATGCAGCCATGCAACCACCGATGCGGAGCCTGTCCGGCAGCTTTCCGCCGCGGAATGGCTCCGGATCTTTGAGGAGGCGGATGAACTCGGCATCAGCTTTATCCTGCTGGCAGGCGGCGAGCCGATGCTCCGGTATGATGTCATCGAAGCGGCAGGCAAACTGCCGAACATCCTGTTCCCGATCTTCACGAACGGTACATATCTCGGCTCGCGCGCGTTTGACCTGTTCGATCAGTGCCGGAACCTGATCCCGATCATGAGCATTGAGGGCGGCAGGGAGATCACCGATGCAAGGCGCGGCGAAGGCATTTATGACAAGCTGCTCGGCAATATGGAGGAATTCCGCACGCGCCGCCTGATCTTCGGCGCATCTGTTACAGTGACAACGCAGAATGTCCGCGAGGTGACCTCGCAGGAGTTCCTCGGCAGCCTTTCCGAACGGGGCTGCAAGGCGGTGATCTTTGTGGAGTATGTCCCCGTGACGGCGGAGAGTCAGCCGCTTGCCCCGACGGACACCGAACGTGCGTATCTCATGGATGCGATCGCAAAGCTGCGCGAGGAGCATCCCGAGATGGTGTATCTCGCGTTTCCGGGTGATGAAAAAAGCTCCGGCGGATGCGTCGCGGCAGGCAGGGGATTCTTCCACATTAACTCGCACGGCGGCGCGGAGCCATGTCCGTTCTCGCCCTATTCCGATGTCAACATCAAGGAAAGCTCGCTGCGGGAGGCGATGCATTCGCCGCTGTTTACGGCACTCCGGAGCGGCGATCTGCTGCTTGACGATCACGCAGGCGGCTGTGTCCTCTATGAAAAGCGCGCAATGGTCGAAGCGCTGATCGCCGGAACGCAGAGCTGAACGATGGAACAGATCATCATTCATGTGGATATGGATGCGTTTTACGCTTCGGTGGAGATTCGCGACAATCCTGCGCTGCGCGGGAAACCGCTGATCATCGGTGCGATGCCGAATGAACGCGGTGTTGTCGCGACATGCAGCTATGAAGCGCGGAAATACGGTGTCCGCTCCGCAATGAACATCAAGGATGCCTACCGCCTTTGTCCGAACGGGATTTATCTGCGGCCGGATTTTGAAAAATACAAGGCGGTTTCGGAGCAGCTGCACCGCATCTGGAATACCTATTCCACCGCCTCGGAGACCGTTGCGCTGGATGAAGCCTATCTTGATGTGACGGAGACAGCGGGCAGTTTTGCGGCAGCGCGGGAGATTGCGCAGACGATCAAGCGGCGGACAAAAGCAGAACTCGGGCTGAGCTGTTCGGTCGGGCTTGCGTATTCCAAAACGGCGGCAAAAACCGCGAGCGAGGAGAAAAAGCCGGACGGCTATTTCGAGATTCTGACCGCGCAGGATTTTGTCAGCCTGATAATCGACCGCGATGTGCGTGCGCTGTATACCGTCGGGGCAAAGACGGCGGAGAAACTCGCCAGAGCCGGCATTCATACGGTGCGCGATCTGCGGGACAGACAGGATGCAGTCATCCGGCTGCTCGGCAAGCACGGACGCGCCCTTGTCAGAATGGCATACGGCATGGATGACCGCGCCGTGGTGCCCCGCAAGCCGGAGAATGCAAAGTCCATCAGCAGAGAGATCACCTTTCAGGCGAATGTCGCGGATTACGATCTGCTGCGGGATGTGCTGCTGCTTCTGGCGCTGTGTGTGGATGAACGTGCCAAGCGATACGGTCTGCACGGGGGCGGCGTTGTGCTGAAGCTCACCTATGCGGATATGAGAAGCATCACCCGCTCGAGACATGCGGAAAACTGCGACAGTCCGGTTGTGATCTATCAGGAAGCCGTCCGGATGCTGGATGCGCTCCCGCAGAAAACAGTCCGCCTGATCGGTGTCGGCATCTATGATCTTTCCGGCGGCGAGGGGCGGCAGCTCTGCTTTGCGGATATCCTGCAGGCGCAGGAGGCAGAGCAGGAACAGCAGCTCCGTCAGGCGCTGGAGCAGCTGCAGCTCCGGTATCATCTGGATTTTGCAGGCAATCTCGATAAGATTTACCGTCTGCAGATTCTGCACAAAACCGTTGAATATATGCGCAGGCATAAATCATAACAGAAAGGATGTATTTACATGGAAATCAAAGCAGTCAAGTTCAGAAGGGACGGGTTCTATACCCAGCCGTTCGTCATGGGCGGCGAGGACGGTCCGGAGAAATATGATCCGGAAATCCGTTACCGCGGCAGTTTGCAGAATTATCTGATCGACACCGGCGATGAGGTCATTCTGGTCGATACCGGTCTGCCGGCGGGAACGCCCGAGGAGGTGCCGGATGAAAACAGTGCGCTCTATACCGGCAAAGATATCTGCAGCTATATGGATGCATTCCTTGCGCTTGGCTACAAGCCGGAGCAGGTCACGAAGATTCTGCTGACGCACAAGCACGGCGATCATTCCGGCGAGCTCCGTTCTTTCCCGAACGCAAAGATTTATGTCAATGCGGATGAGGTTTCCGCAGATGAACTGCAGGGCATTGAGAATATCGTGCCGGTGCACTTCACAGACGGCGCCTATCGCAATTTCCCCGCATCGCAGAAGATCGCAGAAGGCATCCGGTTCATCAAAGCAAAAGGGCATACAAACGGCAACAGCATCATCATTGCAGAATCGGACGGGCTGTTCTATATGCTGCACGGCGACATCACCTATGTCGATGAAGCGCTTTATGAAAACAAGCTCTCCGTGGTCTATGAAGACCGCGATGCGGCGCGCGAGACGCTCGACCGTGTGCGCGAATTTGTGCGCAGCAACCCGACTGTATACTGCGGCACGCACACGCCGCAGGGCTATGAGAATCTCGAGGCAAAGCGCGTGATGGATCTCGAGCATCCGGTTCCGACAGTGCTTGCAGAGATCGATTTCTCAGAGAAACAGGCGACCGGCAAGTTTGTTTGTTCGATCTGCGGATATGTCTACGATCCGGCAGAGCATGACGGCGTCGCATTCGAGGATCTGCCCGAGGACTGGAAATGTCCGCGCTGCAAGCAGGGCAAGGAAAAGTTCAATCAGGCATAAACGCGGATTTCAGGAGGAGACATATGATGCTGATATCGAAGCAGGATACGCAGAATACCGATGCTTTCTTAAAAGTCATATTTGACTGATCTTCCGCCGCCCCGTGGAAAACGGGGCGGCTCAGTCTGTAGATAAAGTGTCTCCGACGGATTTATATTGAGGGCGCCGCCCTCAA
>CAMKLV010000120.1:0-6455 GCA_946413695.1 uncultured Ruminococcus sp.
GGGTCTGGGGATAATATCCCCAGCGAGGGGTTTGGGGGCGAGCAGCCCCCATTATCAATCATCGCGGAGCGATACCGCCATTCACACGATCTCCATCTGGCAGGCGGTCATGGCAGCGAGCGCAGTTGCGTGGCTCTCGGGCGTGACGCCTGCGCAGCACTCCGCAATGATCTTGACCGGCACCTCAGGGAATGCCGCCTTGAGAATCATCGCATTGCTGATGACGCAGATATCCGTGCAGACACCGATCACCTGAAATACCTCGATCTTGCGGCGTTTCCCGATAATCTTCGGCAGAGCGGCAGCTCCGAATGTCACCTTCTCAACGAGCACGGCATCTTCACCGAGCGCGTTCTGAACGGTTTTTTCGAGCGCCCAGCCCTTTGTGCCCTTGATGCAGTGCGGAACCGGCAGCTTTCTGCCCTCCTGCGTGTTGAGGTAGTCCTCGGTGTGCGTATCCAGTGTGGCGATAACCAGCCCGTCCGGATTCTCCTTGCGGAACGCCTTGATATATTTCACAACCGGCTTCACAACAGCAGCGGTCTCCGGATTGCCGAGCACGCCCGTGGTAAAGTCCTTCTGCATGTCAATAACGATCAGTGCTTTCATGATGATACTCCTTTCCCGATCAGATCAGCTTGCGGATGAGCTTGCCGGCGCCGTATTTGCGCAGGGAGCGCTTTCCGTGCTTCAGTACGGTGTCAACAGTTTTCTCCACGATGCGCTCGGTGACCTCCTCAGCCACTCTGCGTGTGACTTCTCTGCCGACCTTGCGGATGATTCTTCTTGCTGTCCTGTGTCTCATGTGATCCCGTCCTTTCTGCGGTAGAGCTTGGCGGTGCGGTGTGCAGCCGTCTCGTTGTAATATTCGGTTTCGATCAGCTTGGAGGCAATCTTCTTGCGGAAGTTCTGCGGCGAGGTATGGGTGCCGGTGATGATCTCATAGGGCTGCTGCAGGTCGGAGACTGCAAAGAGCTCCGGCATCAGGTCAAAGATCATGTCATGATAGAGCACCTCATCGCGCAGCCGCCGGAATCCGGCGAGAATGATCTCCGCGTGATCGAACGCGAGTGCATGGTTTGTGATGCTGCCGTTTTCGGCGGCAAGCAGGAGATTTTCTGTCTCATCGGTGATGCAGAGCGATTCGCCCGCATCTGTTTCGGTGCAGGTGACCTGCATCCAGCGGGCTTCTGCTGCATCGGAGCCTGCGGCGGTGGAAAGCGAGACCGTCCGAGTCAGCGCAAGGAATGCGCAGGAGAGCACCCAGCCGCGCGGATCACGCTCCGGCTTGCTGAATGTCCCGATCTGGATGAGCTTCGGGTCGCAGACACCTGCCTCTTCCCGCAGTTCACGCCTTGCAGCCTGCTCGAGCGTTTCGCCCGTGCGGAGGAATCCGCCGGGGAGTGCAAACATGCCTGCAAAGGGTTCTTCGCCGCGCCGGATGAGCAGCAGCTTGAGCTTTCGCTGCTTTAAGCCGCCGCGGGATTCCGCCTGCGCGGTGTCGATCCCGAATACAACCGCATCCGCCGCAACGGAGGGGCGCGCATAATCTTCGATCCGGCTCATAAGCACCGCCTTTTGTTAGGAACTTTTAGTTTCAAAGTATCTTATGAACCTATTATAGCATATTCCGCGCGGTTTGTCAAGTGCTGAAACAGATTTTTCATTCCCGCGGCATCCGGACAGGACGTTCATCAGATTTTCATATTCCGTTCACAGTTTGTTCATATAATACAAAGGGAAATATAGTATACTTTATATTGTATAACTATACACATTTACACCGCACAGGGAGGATATAAATCATGGCAATGGAAAAAATCCTGATCGTGGACGATGAACCGAATATCTGCGAGGTTCTCCGCACGATCCTTGTCAAGGAAGGCTACACAGCAATCACCGCAACAGACGGCGAGGAGGCACTTGCCAAGTTCTCATCCATGCATCCGGATCTGGTGCTGCTCGATGTCATGATGCCCGGCATGAACGGCTACACTGTCATGCGCGAGATCCAGAAGCGCTCGAACGTACCGGTTATTCTCGTGACAGCGAAATCCGAGCCGAATGACGAAGCGCTCGGTCTCGATCTCGGCGCCGAGGATTACATCACCAAGCCGATCGACAAGACCAAGCTGCTCGCCCGCATCCGCGCACGGACGCGCAAGAACGGTCAGCCTGCGCAGGAGCAGAGCCAGCGCCGCGGCAGGGTCGATTATGACAAGCTGACCGTCGATATGGACGGCTATGTGCTGCGCGTGGACGGCAAGGTCATCGAGACACCGCCGAAGGAGCTCGAGCTGCTCTACTGCCTTGCCTCGAATCCGAACCATGTCTACACCAGAGACCAGCTCCTCGATGAGGTCTGGGGCTTTGAATATTACGGCGATTCCCGTACCATTGATGTCCACATCAAGCGCCTGCGCGAAAAGCTCGAGGGCGTTTCCGATAAATGGGGGCTGCGGACTGTCTGGGGCGTCGGCTATAAATTTGCCGTGCCGGATGAATCCAAGGCTGCGCCGAACAACGCGGAGTAACCAATGCTGAACAGTGTATACAGCCGCATTTTCTATCTCTGCACGATCATGCTGATGTTCGCCTGCGCGCTGACCGGACTGATCGTCGTGCTCGCCGCCAACCATATGCACGAGAAGGAGGCGTATGAGCACTTCAACACAACGGCGCGCGTGATGCTCGCGCACATCCGCGATGACTACATGCGCAACGAGGGCTTTGATGCGGAAAGTCTCCGCACGGGACTCAAGCTTTATACCCTCAATGAAAATGTGGATTGCTATGTCTTTGATGCGGACGGCAACTGCGTTGTCCGCTCAGATTACAAGGATAATGAGGCGATGCAGCTCAGCACGCTGCTGCAGATGGAAGCGAACAAGGATCCCTATTGTCAGGTCGGTGCGCCTGCCGGAAACTTCAGCGAAGCCACCGCGACCTATCTGGAGCGCTTTGATCTGGAGGACGCCTCCTATTATCTGATGCTGCTGTTCCCGGCAGCCTATGTGGACGATTATTTCTCCAAGCTCCTGATCATCCTGATCATCGCGGTGCTTGTGACCGGACTGCTCGGTGCGCTGCTGTTTTATTTCAATACGAAGCAGGCGCTCAATCCGGTTCTGCAGATTACGCGGCAGGCAGAGAACTATGCAAAGGGTGATTTCTCCGCCCGTCTGGAGCAGACAGGCGATCCGGAAATGGACCGCCTGATCATCACGATGAACCGCATGGCGGATTTCATCGATCAGAACGAGCGCAGCCGCAGACGCTTTGTCTCGGATGTCTCGCACGAAATGAAAACCCCGATGACAACGATCGGCGGCTTTGTGGACGGCATTCTGGACGGCACAATCCCGCCCGAGCAGGAAAAGCAGTATCTCCGGACGGTTTCCGCCGAGGTGCAGCGGCTCTCGCGGCTTGTGCATTCGATGCTGAGCATTTCGCGCTTTGAGGAGGGCACCTATGCGCCCGATTTCGAGCGGCAGGATATCACAAATCTGCTGATTACCACCCTGCTTCTCTTTGAGCAGAAGGTCGAGGCGAAGGCGCTGCATGTCGAGGGACTCGATGTCTGCCCGCGGACATTCGCCGAGGTGGACCGCGACCTGATCCAGCAGGTGTTCTATAACCTGACGGAAAACGCGATCAAATTCGTCAACCGCGGCGGCACGCTGTTCCTCGCCGTCGAATCGGATGCGGAGCAGGCACATGTCCATATCCGCAACTCCGGCGAAGGCCTCACCGAGGAGGAGGTTTCGCATGTCTTTGAGCGCTTCTATAAGACCGACGAATCCCGCGGCAAGGATAAAACCGGCGTCGGACTGGGACTTTCGATTGTCAACCGGATCATGGTGCTGCACCGCGGCTCCGTGACGGTCAAGAGCGTCAAGGGCGAATACACCGAATTCATCGTCAGCATGCCGCTGACACAATCCTGATATCACACGCAAAGGAGACCGTTGCTATGACGGATGAAGAACTGAGCGCGCTGCTCGGCGAGGATTTCCGCACGCGGAAGCCCGCCGAAAAGGATACGCTGCCGCCGGAGCAGCCGGAAACGGCTGAGATACCGGCACCGCAGCCCGAGGATCATGAGGATCATGAAGATCAGCCCGCGGCACTGCCGGAGGCGCCTGCTGCGCAGATTCCTGCCGGAGAACCGCAGGAATCCGGGATTCCGGAAGCGGAGGCATCTGCCGCCTCTGCGGAGGATGTGCCGCAGGAGACGCCGCAGACACCGGAGGAGGAGCCCTTCTCCGCAGATATCGGCGACATCTTTGATACACCGCGCCCGATGCCGCCGCAGTATCCGCCGGAAACACCCTATCCGGATGAACCGCCCTATCCGGCGGAGATGCCGCATCCGGAGGCAGAGCCGTTCAGCGGCGATCCGTTTACCGAAACCGTTGCGGAGCCGGTCAAGGTCAGGCGTCACACGGCGCTGGGCATTCTGCTCGGGCTTTTTGCGGTGCTTCTGCTTGCGGCGGCAATCTTCTGCATCATCTGGGATGTCAGCCGCGGCACAACGGCAGGCGGCGCATACCGCGCAGGCGATATCGTGCAGGTGGAGCTTGTGCAGCACGAGAAACCCGAATCCGACAACACCCTTGCAGATGAAAACGGCGTGTATACGATTGAGGGCGTCGCAAAGGCAGTCATGCCGAGCATCGTGCAGATTTATACCTATGCAGACGGCGAGGGCATCGGCAGCGGCTCGGGCATCATCCTGACAAAGGACGGCTACATCGCGACAAATGCGCATGTGGTCAAAGATGCGGACAACTATTCTGTCCGGCTGTTCGATGAAGCAAACAGCGAAACGCCGTATGACGCGGTGCTTGTCGGGCATGACAGCAAAACCGATCTTGCCGTGCTGAAAATCTCTGCAAGCGGACTGACGCCCGCACAGCTCGGCGATTCCGATCAGGTGCATCTGGGCGAGACAGTCTGCGCGCTGGGCAATCCGGCAGGACTGAGCGGCTCGATCTCGATGGGCATCATCTCGGGCATGAACCGCAAGGTGCGCGCCCAGTCCACGAATTTTGAGATGGACTGTTTCCAGACAGACGCGGCGATCAGCCCGGGCAATTCCGGCGGCGCGCTCGTCAATCTCTGCGGGCAGGTCATCGGCATTACATCCTCGAAGTACGGCAGCAGCGCGATATTCGGCGGCTCTTATGAGGGACTCGGCTTTGCGATCACGATCAACGAAGCGCTGCCGATCATCAAGGAGCTCATGGAGAAGGGATATGTCAGCGGCAGAGTCCGCATCGGCATTCAGTTCTATGAAAACAGCATCGCGCATGACGAGGCAAAGGCAAAGGGGCAGACGCTGCCCGAGGCGCTTGACGGCATCGGCGTGCAGGTGATCGCGATTTCGGAGGATTCCGATCTGCGCAATACGATCATGAAGCCGAATGACTGGATTCTTTCGATGAACGGCAAGGAGATTTCGGATTACGATTCGATCAACGAGGCGATTGCCGGACTGAGCGCAGGGGATTCGGTACACTGCCGCTGTGCAACGATTCAGGAGAACGGCAAGCTCAAGACCTATGAGATCGACTTCCGTCTGCTCGAGGACAAATCCGGCGAGTATTGATAAAGTAAATGCATATAATTATAAAGCCGCTGAACGAGTGAAAAAGGTCCGTTCAGCGGCTTTTGCAGCAGGCAGTGCCTGCATCCGATAGGCTAAAGTCCGAATCGGTCAAATGAAAGGATAAAGGCGATTGTCCCGATCATAGTAAATATATATAATTATAAAAGCTGCTGAACGAGTGAAAAAGCCCGGTTGAATGCCATTTGCACAAAAAGCAGTATGAAAGATAAATCTTTGTGCAAACTTTTTGAAAAGTTGCACGCAACCGTCAAACTTTTGCCGATTTGGCACCCCTTAGTAGAGGGGCATGCTGTTTTTCATGTTCTCTTTATCATAAGACATTTGTAAATAATTATAAATATGTCCCAGCTTCGCATGAAACTATGGGACACCGCAACTCATCTCTCCTAACTTTATTTTAAATCCGTCCGCGCAGCGGACACCATAACTCCTCACTCCTCACTCCTCTCTCCTCACTTCTAACTTCTCACTTCTAACTCCTATCTTCTCACTAGAAATACAGCGGGTGCTGCGAACCGGACAAAAGACAAAATGACCGGTTTGGCAAAGGTGTAGGTCGGTACGTGAATCCAACCTTGTACAGGCGATGGGGTTCATGCCGACGGTACAGAATTGCAGGCATGCACTTAGAACTTTGACAAGTTCATAGCAGTGTCATTTGCACGGCAAAGCAAGGGGCACTGTATTATTTCTTCTTGTTTGAAAGATTTGACTTGATGTTCTTAATCTTTAGTCCGATGATAAATTCCGCTGGGCGCGGGGCGCAAGTGCGAGGGGAAGAACCATAGAGAGAGGGAAGTCCTCGCTTGCGCTCGGGTCTCCC
>CAMKLV010000121.1:0-6205 GCA_946413695.1 uncultured Ruminococcus sp.
AGTGAATTGCAAAGCAATTCACCGGCTGATGCAACTGCTTAAGTTGTTAGCATTGTTTGGGTACGGAGCCCTCATTTATGATCCGTCGGAGACACTATATCTACAAGCTGAGCCGTCCCAATGAGCCAATTGGAACGCTTTGTCTGTCGAAAAAGGTATCGCTTCGCGATGATTTGTAATTGGGCTTACAGTATTGCTGCGCAAAACTGTGCCCAAACCCGCCAAAGGGATACTATCCCTTTGGAATCCCATGCTTATGATAAAACAGGATGAAGCCGCTCCAATCAGTGTTAATTGGAGCGGCTTGTTTTGTGCGGAATCCAGCGCAATATATGGTTCAGCGTTTCTGATAGCGGACGAGCTCCGGATTTTCGCCGTTTTTGTCATAGGTGCAGACAAGGATAAAATCCATGCCCGCTACCACGCCGAAGCAGCGGTCTCCGCCAAATTCGCTCTGCAGCTGGTTGCCGAGATAGGTCACGTTGTCATCAAGGAACCTGACCTCCGCACCGTTCGGCAGTCTGTAGGGCAGATTGACATAGCTGCCGACCAGCGCATTCAGCTTTTCGAGCTTCGGCATGCCCGCAATCTGCATCGCGTTGATCTCGGCGATCAAAGTCTGCTTGAATGCATCAAATTCGCCGTTGTCGCCGAGTTCCTCATAGCGTTTCCAGTAATCGAGCTGCGGAAGCATCTGCTGCAGATAGGCACGCACCTCCGCCGCGGGATGTTCATCGTTTGCCATGTTCTTGACACAGACGTCGATCAGATCATCCATATTGCTGTACATAAAAACGCCTTCCGAATAGCACCATTTGCAATAGTGTTCATTCATCGAGCCGTCCTTCTCGCGGCTGATCTGTGCATCCTCAAGCGGCATGCCGCAGCACTGGCAGATGAGCTTCTGCGGCGCGCCCAGCAGCGTGTTGATCGAGACATCAAACAGCTTCGAGAGCAGCTTCAGCGTCTCTGTTCCGGGGATTGTTTCGCCGGTCTCCCAGCGCGAGACCGCCTGCCGCGTCACAAAGACCTTTTCGGCGAGTGCATCCTGCGAAAGTCCGTGTCCGGTGCGAAGATTGTGCAGTATTTCCTTTGTTTCCATATCAGAATCCCTCCCTTGTCTGTATTATAGCATATCAGCCGTCAGCGGTCAAGCAACCCGCTGTTGCGCATAAAAAACGCTCGAAGGGATACACCCGTTCGGACGGTCTGCGGACAAAAGAAAAACTATGTGACAGTTGCCACATAGCTGCAAGGAGAAGTGAAATCAACAAAACATAGGGGGATTGGGGGATTTGAAACAAGGTTTCGTAAAACCTTGTACATATTATAACGGATAAACATAAATTAAACCTGAATGCCAAATGAACAAATTGTGAATTCTCAGCAATATTTTTATGAACGCTCATCAACATCACTATAATTTTTAAGAAATGTATGATTGTATTATTTTCATGTTATTTTCGCGCAGCGTTGTGCTTTTAACTTGACACTTCCTTTTTATTATGGTATGATACAATCAGGATAATGTGATATGTTAAGTATCACACCGGTTTACACAAAGGGGGAATCTTCATTATGAAAACAAAAACAATCCGGAAGCTAACCGCAGCGTTCACCTCCGCTGCAGCGGCGCTCACCTGCCTCAGTGCAATGCCTGCCGGCACCATGACGGCATCCGCGGCAAACACCTACTGGAAGTTTGACTTCGGCGGAAACGGCGCGGCAAGCGGCTATACAGGTGTCTCCGCCTCAGACGGCTACAACGCAAGCCGCGGCTACGGCTTCTCCTCCGGCACGAGCGTTGCGAATGTCGCAGCCTCCGGCTCCGGCGCTTTGAGCGATGCCGTGCAGTTCAAGAATGCATCCGCCACCGGCAATTACACCTTCTGCGCCGATGTCCCGAACGGACTCTATCAGGTCTCGGTCTGGCTGGGCAACACCACGCGCACAAGCATCGGCATCGAGAAGATGCTGCAGATCGTCAACATGACCGGAAACGGCGCATACCACACGCTGCAGGTTCCTGTCTCGGACGGTCAGCTCAATATCTGCGCGTGCGCGGGCAAGGACGGCTATCCGTTCTCCATCGCAGCACTGGAGATCAAGCAGATCTCCACAACCGCCAAAACAAACCCGACAATCTGGGTCTGCGGCGACTCCACTGTCTGCAACTACTATCCGCTGAATTCGTCCTCGCAGGCAGGCTGGGCACAGATGCTCCCCGATTTCATCGACACCAAGCAGTGGCAGGTCATGAACATGGCAGCATCCGGTCAGTATGCAAGAGGCTTCATGGATGCCGGTCAGTTCACGGTCATCGAAAAGAACGGTCAGCCCGGCGATATCTACGTCATTTCGATCGGTATCAACGATACCAACTCCAAGAACAACACAACCGAATCGCAGTATGAGGAGATCATCACCGACATGGCAAAGCGCGCAATGGCAAAGGGCATGCGTGTGATCCTCGTCAAGCAGCAGGGCAGAAACGGCGACTGCCAGCGCAATCCGCTGCTCGGCGGCAGATGGTACGGCGCCGCACTCGACAGAGTCGGCGCAGCGCTGAACATCGAAGTGGTCGATCTGTTCAACCTCTGGCAGAACTACTGCCTGACCAAGAGCATTGATGAGGTCAACTCGATGTATCTCGATGACGGTCTGCACCCGAACCGCAAGGGCGCAACCGTGCTCGCGCAGTTCATGGCAGAGGCGATCAACGCCGGCAGCCCTGCTGTTGCACCGTCCGGCGAAATCTTCAGCGACGGCACACAGATGATGTTCCGCAATCTCGAATCCGGCATGTATCTCACCGTTGAGGACGGCGTTGCAGCAAACGGCACGAACGTCTCCCAGAGCGCCGATTCGACGCCCTCCGAGAAGAATCTCTGGAAGCTCGTCTCCGCAGGCAATGAAGGCGAATACTACATCTACTCGATGCTCGGCGGCGGCGAAAGCTATCTGCTGGATGTCACCGGCGGCAAAAAAGACAACGGCACCACAATGGAGATCTACGAGAAATCCGGCACCGCCGCGCAGGTCTTCAAGCTCATCAAGGACGGCGACTACTACCATATTGCGACCGCAGCAACCGATTTCAAGAGCTATGTCGGCATCTGGGGCGGTTCGCATGACGAAAAGGGCGACGCCATCGAATGGGAGAACGACCGCACCGACAATCAGAAGTGGTCGATTGAGCTGCCCTCCGCCCTGCCCCGCATGCAGGGTGATCTCGACGGAGACGGCGTGATCACGGCAGCAGACCTCTCCGCAGCAAAGCAGGTCATCCTGACCAAGAACGAAAGCTACAACCTCAATCAGGCAGCGGATCTCAACGGCGACCTCAAGGCTGATGCCGACGATATCCGCCTCCTCACCGATTATCTGCTCGGCAAGGAAACCGCGTTTGCCGATCCGAAATATGCCGCAACAGAGCAGAAAATCACACAGGGCTTCTCCGAGCAGACCAACGAAGGCTACAAGTATAAGGAATACCTCAACCTCGAGAACAACAACCAGTCCGCCGTGACATTTGCAGTCAATGTCGGCAGCAAGGGCAATTACCTCTGCACCTTCAATGTCGCAAACGGCTCCGCAAATGACCGCGATATGACGATCTCCGTCAGCGGGCAGGAGCAGGTCTGGAAGCAGAGCTTCCTTTCCACCGGCGCATGGACAACATGGGAGGAGCGCGCACTTGTTCTGCCGCTCGCAGCAGGCATCAACTACATCACGCTGAAATCCAACACCACAGAGGGCGGCCCGAACATCGACTATCTCAAGCTCACCTACACCGATGAACCGATCGCAGAGCCCTATGATCCGTCCTCGGCACAGCAGCAGGGCCCGACATCGGATAAGCCGGTGCTCTATGTCGCAGCGGATTCCACAGCACAGTCCTACAACGCAAGCTACGCGCCGCAGCAGGGCTGGGGCTACTACCTCCAGAACTACTTTGATGACAGCGTCACCGTTGCAAACCGCGCAATCGCGGGCAGAAGCTCCAAGAGTTTCTATGACAACGGCAGACTCACAACCATCCTGAATGAGATCAAGCCGGGCGACTATCTCCTCGTAGACTTCGGCATCAATGACGGCGCCTCCACACAGCCGGAGCGCTATGCACCGGTCTGCGGCAATGTTGATAACCCGACAGAAGGCTCCTTCGAATACTACATGACCTTCTACATCAAGGGTGCGATTGAAAAGGGCGCAACGCCGATCCTCATGAGCCCGACGCTCTCGATCAAGAACCAGACGCAGCCGTTCAAGGTCGGCTACCGCAACATCGATTCCGCATGCTCCGCGCTCGCAAAGAAATACAACATCCCGTATTTCGATCTCGGCACCGCCATGACCAATGACTTCAACAAGCGCGATTACAACACCGTCAAGGGCTACTACATGGGCGGCTACAACGGCGGCACAGACTTCACGCACTTCACCGAGACCGGCGCAAATGTTGTCGCAGGCATCATCTGCAGCGGCATCAAGGGCATGGGCATTGATCTTGCAAAGCATGTCAAATAATCCCCGATAAAAAACACAAAGCCGCGATATGCAAGCTGTTTGCATATCGCGGCTTTTTTGTCAGATGAGCACCGGCTGAATCTGCGTGCCCTGCAAGGCGGCGGCGACCGTCTCCGGCGCCTGCGCAAAGTCCGCGACAAGAGATGCCGGCTTTTTCCGCGGATCATCCTGCCCGAACGGCACAAAATAATAATGACGGCGGTTCAGCAGATCCCCGAGATTGCGCGCTGAGGCTGCCAGACCGTCGTTTGTTGCGATGCAGAGGATCACCGGCTTGCCGCCCCGCAGATGCGATTTGACCGCCATCGTCACGGTGTTGTCGGTGATTCCGGCGGCGAGTTTTGCCAGCAGATTGCCGGTACACGGGCAGACAAGCAGCGCGTCGGTGAGATTTTTCGGTCCGATCGGTTCCGCCTCACAGATCGACTGGATGAGCCTGCCGTTCCCGAGCGCGGCAAGCGGTTCGAGGAAGGATTCGGGCGCACCGAACCGCGTTTTGATTCCGGCAAAATGCTCCGAGACAATCGGGAGCAGTTCCGCGCCGCAGGCAGCACAATCCTGCGCCGTGCGGAGCGCATTCGCCGCATTGCAGAAGGAGCCGCAAACCGCGAATCCGAGGCGGACACCGTGCAGATCAGCCATCGCCGCCACCCCCTTCCTCTGCAAAGATCTCGGAGATCGTCTGCGCAACGATCTTGCCCGCAGAGACAGGCGCCGTCTTGCCCGGCAGCGAGAGCGCCCAGATCACCTGAATTCCGAGTGCGGATGCGGCTTCAAAATCAACCCCGGATGCTGTCGGAGTCAGTACGCGCCCAGAGCTTCATGCGCCCTGATTTCCCAGCTTCTGCGAGGATTCCAAAGCGCACAAGAATACTGACAAACATCCGCACCTGCATCTCCGGCGCATGGAGCGCTTCCGTCAGTTCAGGAACCGTAAACGGTTCATGGATCGGCGGCAGCAGCGCAGCGAAATCGGCACCGCAGCGAAAATATTGTTCCGCCCGCAGCGTCATCGGGACGCGGTCGAGCTTGAGCCGCTTTCGCCCGCCGGTTCTGACAACGAACTCGGTCAGTTCCACCGTGCAGATGCAGATCTGGAAATTCGGATTGGCATAGTAGTCACGGAGCGAATAAAACTCCCGCATGGCCGTCAGCGGCGATTCGTGCTTCGGCGATTTGCGCTTGGACAGAATCTCGCCGTTTTCGTCCACGCAGCACACCCATTTCGGGTCAGCCAGCGGATGCACAACTGTCACAGGACAAACCGGCAGAAACGCATCGAGCTTCGGTCTCAGGCGGCTCAGATTCCGCGTCTGAATCTCGATGACACCGTCCTCCGTGACCGCATCCGCGATAAAGCCCCCGACCGGCCGCTCATGCGTTTCCGGATCAGGTGCAAAATAGTATTTGAGCGCAAGGTGGAGCGTTTTCTCACCGATCGTCCCGATGCCCTTGCCGCCCATATCCCGTTCCGCCGCTTTCAGCGCCGCGTCAAAATCTCTCATATGCACCTCCGAGTAAATAGGTATCGCGATGCGATGATTTATAATGGGGCTCTGCCCCAAACCCCGCTTAAGGGATACTATCCCTTAAGAATCCCTTTTTAGCTATATTAAAGATTCAACGTCTCATTTTACGCACGCAATTTCTTAACAAATAATAGCATCCATTGGAT
>CAMKLV010000122.1:0-6117 GCA_946413695.1 uncultured Ruminococcus sp.
TTCTAAAATAGCATCCGCGCAGCGGATACCTCTTTTTACGTTTTGCGGTATCTCCCATATTTATGCTGAAATAGAACAAAGCCGCTGAAACGAGCGTGATGCCAGTTTCAGCGGCTTTTATTTTGAATATTGGATTCCGGAATGATCCGGTCACTGTCACGCTTCGGAATCGGGGCGTGATTCGCGCTTTTTGATCCACGAGGGAATCTCCGTGCCGTTTGCCATGCGCTTGAGATTCGGGATATGCTTGATCACGATCACCACCGCCATGACGGCAAACAGCGCGGTTTCCAGCACATCGCCGGTGTGGAAATACCAGAAGACCGGCAGCGCAACCGCGCAGGTCATTGTGGCAAGCGCGATAAACTTAGTAGTGATGAGCAGCACCGCAAGGATTCCGATGCACACAAAGAAGAACTGCCAGTTCAGCGCAAGATTCAGCCCGAGCAGCGAGGCAAAGCCCTTGCCGCCGCGGAACTGCATCCAGAACGGGAACATATGCCCCAGAATCACGGAGACACCTGTCACCACAGGCAGGTGCGCGCATTCTTCCGGATACGAAATCACATGCAGCAACAGAAAGACAGGCAGAAACGCCTTGAAGATATCGACCAGCGCGGAGAACACCGCCGCACCCTTGCCCATGGTCAGCAGCGCATTGGATGCGCCCGCATTTCCGGAGCCTTTGGTGCGGATATCGAAGCCCTTGCAGCGCGCGATGATCGCAGCCGTGTTGATATTACCGAGTAAATAGCCGACGAGAATGCCGCCGAGATACCAGAGAGCAGTTTTCATCTGTTGATTGACACCTCACATGTTCCGCCCGTCTGAATCATCCGCGTGGGATTCGCAGCAAAGTGCTGCGCCTTGGCGCTCAGGATCGCGATATCGAAATCGGAATCAATGAGCGTCACATCGGCGTCGCCCTCAAAGCTGCCGATATCCATTGCGCGATTGCCTTCCAGACGAACTGTTGCCCTGCACTGCCGCAAGCTGATCTCCGGTGCCGAATCACCCGAGCCGATGCCGATGGCATTCTGACCGGTGAACACCGCATTGACGGTCGAATCACGCAGCGTGATGTTTCCGCCGCCCGTCTCCGAGCCGATGCCGCAGACGAATGTACCCGAGCCGGTGATCGTCAGGCTTGCCGTATTGCAGAGGATTTCGGGGGCACCTTCCATGCAGCCGATTGCAACGCTGCTTGCCATACGAAGCGAGAAATCCGCCTCGCAGCCGGAAACGCTGATGACCGCATTGCCTTCATGCGTTCCGATTCCGACGCCGTTCTTGCCGGTCATCTCGAAGAACATCCGCGTGCCCGTAATGGTGATCTTCTGCCCCTTGCCGTAGCCGGAGCCGATGCCGACGCACTGCCCTGCGTTGGAGAGAATGGTCAGGATGCCGGCGAGGTCGATATTGATCTCACCGCAGGCGAGGTCGGGATCGTTGCCGATCGCAAACGCCTTGGAGTTATCCGCGCGGATGCTGAGGTTTCCGCTTCCCGTCAGATGCAGGGAGCTGGATTCCGGCACAAGAATGCCGCCGTTATCCATGCGGTTGTCACCCTGAAATTCGATTGTGACATTTGATTTCTTGCCGAGCATAATCGCCGGTGCGACGATCTGCTGCGGCAGATTGAAATGCACATCGCGCAGGATGATGTGACAGTCCGTATCATCCTTGATCTTGATATGCACGCCGCTTGTCTCGTGGAAATCACCGATGATTTCGAGGAACGGCTGCGCGACAAAGAGGTCGGTATAGTGTTCCGCATCGAGCTGCGGCAGATGCACCATATCCTCGCCCTCGCTGAGCATATAGGTTTTCTGCATGATCTGCTTTTCGGCGCTTGCGCTGAACTTTGCGATCATCGCGGCGATGCGCTCCGGAATCGCCGGAACCGGCCGCTCGTTCGGCACAGAGGTAAAATTGCCCTGAATCAGGTCTGCGCCGAACCGGATGACGGCGCGCAGCTCCTCGGCGGTTTCCACGCCCTCTGCCAGCGCCATAAATCCGTTTGCATGTGCAAACTCAATGATGTTTGTCACAAAATGCTGTTTCTTGGGTTCCTCGTGAATGCTGGAAATCAGGCTGCGGTCGATCTTGACATAGTTCGGGGAATACCGCAGCAGATTCGAGATATTGGAATAGCCGGTGCCGTAATCGTCAACGGCGATTGCCATATGATTGCGCGCACATCGCGCCTGAATCATGCTGAGCTCCTCGCCCTCTGTCTCCGCCTGCTCGGTGAATTCAACGACAAGCAGCGGCAGGATATCGCTGTACTGTTCCCTGAGCTTGAGGAAATCCGTTTCATTGAGGAAGTGTCCCGGAATGCTGTTGACAAAGACATGCCTGTCCGCAAAGACCTCGCGGTTCGCAGCAATATACTTCAGGACATTGTTATAAGTCAGCCATTCGACCTCGTAGAGTCTGCCGGCCTGTGTTGCGTAGGTCAAAAGCGTCAGCGGTGCGATCTTCATGCCACCCGCAGTCCGCATCAGTGCCTCATAGGCAAAGATCTGACCGGTCTTGGCATTGACGATCGGCTGGAAGTAATAGGAGAGCAGATTCTCATTGAGGATGCGCTCCATCTGCGCCGCTTCGGCATCGGTAAGCGAAGGCTTATCAACCGGTTCGCTGCCGCTTGCACGCTGTGCATCCTTGATTGTCACCGCTTCGGTGAGCATGGATTCAAGTGAAAGCGCGCTGCTGATATCCGCGCTGACCCTGCCGACCGAAATCTCCATCGAGTAGCTCTTGCCGGAGACCTGATCGTAGCTTGCCATGCGCTTTTTCAGAACGCTGATCAGCGCCTCTGAGGTATTCATCAGATGATCGGATTCAAAGAACGCGATCATGAACTCATCGCCGCCGATTCGCGCGGCAGTCACATCGCTGTCGATGCTGTCCGTGATTGCATTTGCAAGGCTGAGCAGTGCCTGATCGCCCTCTGCCCTGCCGAAGATGCTGTTGATCTGCCGCAGCCGGTTCAGCCCGATGACGATCATCACGAGGCGTTCGCCCTCATGCTTTTCGTTATGCAGCCGCTCCGAGAGCGATTTGATCGCGCCGTGCAGATTGAGCATGCCGGTCAGCGAATCGCGGACGCGCGCAGCAACAAGGCGTTCGTTCATTGCCTGCAGCCTTGAGGTTGCGAGGCACGAACCGATGACATTGCCCGCCGTGTGGATGAACTTCGGGAGCTTGAACGCTTCCTCCTCGACATCATCGCCGTAGTAGGCGTAATAGCCGTAGACCTCGTTCTGCATGTAGATCGAACTGAAAAAGACCGCCTTGCCGGCGTCAAGGATATCCGAAAGCACCGGAATCAGCGACGCGCGCGGAATGATCGAGAACTGCTTTTCCTTGCGCCTGTGCATCACGGCGCTCATGAGCTCGGTCGAATCCGCAAACTGCTGCAGGCTGTTCTCCGTCAGATCGACACTGAGGGAGTCGCGCAGACAGACATAAGAGTCCTCCGGAATACATCCGGAAATGACATCGAGATAATCAATGACGGTCGGCTGCTGCCGCTCGAGCATCGCACCGAGCAGCCAGTGCTCCTCCGATTCCTGCCGCAGACATGTCTGCAGCTTCGCATAGAGATCGTGCACCGCCTGATTCTGGTCCCGCTGTTCGGTGACATAGCATCCGCAGGATTCCGAGATGCGCAGCAGCGGCTTGATCTCGGTATCCATGCTGACGTCTTCGCCGTCGAGAATCAGCTCCGCGGTATCAAAGAACGCCGCGCAGAGCCGCTCATAATCCTTGATGCAGGTGGTCAGGCGCGGACTGTGGAACCGCTCCTTGATGATGCCGTCGGAGCCGGTGACAATGACATCCTCCGGCACGCGCAGCCCGTGGCTGTTGAGCACAGCGCAGACGGCAATCGCCATTTCATCATTGACGCAGACGATCGCATCCGGTGTATCATGCGCAAGGAACCGTTCCGCGGCTTCTTTCGCGGGTTCCTCCCAGTAGTTGCCGTAGCCGACGCGCTCCTCCTCAAAGGGGAGATTATATTTGCGCAGTGCCTCGCTGTACGCCATGACCATACATTCCGAGCCGTAGTTGCCGCGGATGCCGGTCATCAGATCGACACGCTTGCACTGATGCTCCCCGAAGACATGGTCGAGCAGCGCACTGAACGCCTGATTGGAATAGGAATAGACAGAGGGCACACCCTCCATTTTGCCGTCATAAGCAAGGATCGGGATCCGGTGTTCCTTTGCAATCGCGGCGATGGTGTTCGTCACGATCCGGTTCGCAATCGCTTCGCTCATGATGACGATCATATCAACAATCTGGAACGGAATCAGGTCATAGACACTGTAGCAGCTCTGTTCATGCAGGCTGTTCGGGTTCTGAGCCAGACTGGAATTGAACACGAGAACGGCATAGCCGCGCCGGTGTGCCTCGTCAATCAGCTGCGTGACGCTTTCGAGGATCTCGGGATTTTGAATCCGCGAGGTACACAGCGCGAATACCGGGCGATCGTTCAGCATCGAATCCCTCCTTTCGCAGACGCATCTTTGTCCAATACGTATAGTTTTAATTATAATCATTGTAGCACACTTCCAGTTATTTGTCAATGGGAAGTCAAAGAAAATCCCGTGCCCGATTTTCGGCATAGCAGCTTGAAAAAACCGCCTGTTTCGTCAAATTGCACGAGAACGGCGCTTTAATTTTGTTCACAATTCGTTCATCTGCGTTCATAAATTATCCACAAATCATTGACTTTTGAAATAAAGTGTGCTACAATAATAATAGGGTAGAAGCATCTTTCGGCAATCGGGATGTTTTCTCCCCGCTGATTTGTCATTTTTCGGGGGACGGAAAACCGCCTGTGATCGCAGGAATCCCATATATAGACAGCAAACAACCGGCATTATCTTCATCACAAGACCGCAATCGAAACAGCAGCACCGCACAGCATTCCGTGCGGCGAAACGAGAGGGGGTTCGCGCTGCAAGGCGCAATGCAGGATGAATTACTATGTAGATATGCATGCCAATCTGCTGCCGGGTATGGCAGATCTGAACGGGCATCAGTTAACCGAGGCGGAATCGGCGGCGCGGCTCGCTGAATTCCGCGAGAGCAATATGAAAATGATCGTCGCAGCGCCGTATTTCCGGCCGGAGCAGGATACCCCGCAGGGATTTCTCGCAGCGCGCGATGAAAAGATCGCAGCAATTGCAGAGGCTGCCCAGCCGATCCGGATTGTCGGCGGCGCGGTGCTGCCTTTCAGCTATTGCAGCGAATATCCGCGGGACTTAAAGCCGTTTGCGCTCGGCGAATCGGATTTCATTCTGGTCGATCTGCCGCAGGAGCCGCTGACAGAGGCGCTCTGCGAGGAGATTTCCCGTCTGCGGATCGTCAGCGGACTTTGTCCGGTCGCCGCAGATATCGACCGCAGCTTTGAGATTCTCTCGCCCGAGGAGCTGATTGCCCTGCGCAAGGCAGGCATTCTGCTGCAGATTTCGGTAGACGGCATTCTGCGGCAGGATTACCGCAAGCTCTCGCTCTATCTGCTTGCGAACCAGCATGCACATTTTCTCGCGACCGGTGCGCGCCGGAGTGAGGAGCCGCTGCGCTTTGTCGAAGCCATGCGGATCATCCAGCGCAGCCTGCCCGCACAGCTTTACCGCCGCATCAAAAACAACGCCGGCATGCTGCTTTCAAACGCAGAGCCCTCGGCATTCCTTGAATAAGAACCCGCAAGGCTTTCCATATACGAATCAAACAAAGCCGCTCAACCTGCATCATGCGCCGGTTGAGCGGCTTTCTTTTATCTACATATAAACATGGGAGCTGGGGCGTGAGGGTGACAATGCTGTCAACTGAAACAGTTGCGGCAGTCTGTGAATTGCGTTGCAATTCACTCAGGGGAGCCCTCTATCGCAGGGCTCCCCTCTCCGAAAAACGATCCACTGGATCGTTTTATCGGATTCACCCCTGCGGAGCTCTTGACGCTGGGGAGTTTCGCTCTACTGCGCAATGGTTTGCAAGCAAACCATGAGCGACAAGGGCTCTGCCCTTGACCCGCGAGCTTTTGAAAAAGCTCGACCAAAACTTTCGATATGCTGTGCGCCCAAAACGAAAGCCGCCCCC
>CAMKLV010000123.1:0-6099 GCA_946413695.1 uncultured Ruminococcus sp.
ATCGTTTTTCGGAGAGGGGAGCCCTGCGATAGAGGGCTCCCCTGAGTGAATTGCAGAGCAATTCACAGGCTGCATAAGTTTTCCAACATTATGTCCCACTGGGAATACGATTCCCAGCCCCATGTTTATACTGAAATAGAACAAAGCCGCTCCAATCTTCGTTGACCGGAGCGGCTTTCTCTTATCTAAGCATAAAAATGGGATTTCAAAGGGACAAGTCCCTTTGGCGCAGTTTGGGCGCGCAGCCCATTCTAAATCGTCCGCGAAGCGAACACATCTATCAGCCTGCGTAGTCTGCGCCGAGCTGGAGTGCGCGCATGTTGTTGTCGATCGTATGCGCACGCTTTGCCGGTGTATTCTTCTCGAGTGCCTTGCGGACAGTCTCGAAGGAGAAGATGCCGGTCTCGTGGAGCAGTTTGCCAAGCAGGACGATGTTTGCGCCCTTTGCCAGATTGTTGTCATCTGCAAGCTGGGTTGCAGGGACATAGAAGGTCTCAATATCGGTGCGGTCGGTCTTTGCATCGACCATCGAGCAGTCAACGAATGCCTTGCCGCCCGGCTTGACACTGGGCATAAATGCATCGAAGGACGGACCGTTCAGGACGACAAGCAGATCCGGCTCGAGCACCTGCGGCGAACCGATCGGCTCATCGGAGATGCAGACGGAGCAGTTGCACTTACCGCCGCGCATTTCCGGACCGTAGCTCGGCAGCCACGAAATTTCCTTGCCCTCAAAAAGTGCACAGTATGCGAGCAGCTTGCCGGCAAACAGAATGCCCTGTCCGCCGAAGCCTGCGAGCAGAATTTCATAGGTCATTTTGCGGCACCTCCCATTGCGAGCTTATCAGCATTTGCTTCCTCCATGTTGACATCCTTGTAGACGCCGAGCGGATAGTAAGGAATGCACTCCTCCTGCAAACGCTTGATGGATTCCTTCGGGGTGAGACCCCAGTTGGAAGGACAGGTCGAAAGCACCTCGACGATCGAGAAGCCGTTGCCCTTCTGCTGGTTCTCAAATGCCTTGCGGATCATCTTCTTGGTCTCGCGGATGTGCGGGACAGTATCCACAGCGGTGCGGACAGCCAGTGCTGTACCGTCGAGCGTGGAGAGCATCTCACAGACATGGATCGGGTAACCTGCCTTGCGCGGATCTCTGCCGTAAGGAGAGGTTGTGGTGACCTGACCCGGCAGCGTGGTCGGCGCCATCTGACCGCCGGTCATGCCGTAGGTACCGTTGTTGACGAAGATCACGACGATGTTTTCGCCTCTGGTTGCTGCGTGGACGGTCTCAGCCGTACCGATTGCAGCGAGGTCGCCGTCGCCCTGATAGGTAAAGACGTTCAGATCGGGTCTTGCGCGCTTGACACCGGTTGCAACGGCCGGTGCTCTGCCGTGCGGCGCCTCGATCATATCACATCCGAAATAGTTATATGCAAACACGGAGCATCCGACCGGGCAGACACCGACAGTATCGCCCTCAATGCCCATTTCATCAATGACCTCAGCAACGAGGCGATGAATGATACCGTGCGTACAGCCTGCGCAGTAATGCAGACGCACATCACACAATGCGTGCGGTCTCTGGAATTTCACAGCCATTACTTGATACCTCCGTTCAGCTTTCTGATCTCCTCGAGAACCTCATTCGGGGAGGGGATCACACCGCCGGTTCTGCCGTAGAAGGAAACCGGAATTCTGCAGTCGAGTGCGAGCTTGACATCGTCGATCATCTGACCCATGTTCATCTCGACGGAGAGCACAGCCTTTGCCTGCTTGGTTGCATCCAGAAGCTGCTTCTTCGGGAACGGCCACAGGGTGATCGGACGGAACAGACCTGCCTTGATGCCCTCTGCTCTTGCCTTGTTGACTGCGGACTTTGCGATACGGGAGGTTGCGCCGAATGCGGTGATGACAATATCTGCATCATCGCAGAGGTAGCTTTCGCCCTCGGATTCGTTTTCTTCGATGACAGCATAGCGCTCATAACGCTTTCTGACCTGCTCCTCGAGGTCATTTGCCTCGATGTAGAGCGAGTTGACGATGTGGTGCTCGCGCTGCATCTTGGTGCCGACTGCTGCCCAGCCGGAATTATCTGCGCCCTCTGCGGAGATCTCCGGGAACTCGACCGGCTCCATCATCTGACCGAGCAGACCGTCGGAGAGCAGCATGACCGGAACACGGTACTTCTCACCGAGATCGAATGCGCGGACAACGAGGTTGACAACCTCCTGAACAGAGTTCGGTGCAAGGATGATCAGGCGGAAATCGCCGTGACCGAGACCCTTGGTTGCCTGCCAGTAATCCTGCTGAGACGGCTGAATGGAACCGAGGCCCGGGCCGCCGCGCTCAACATTGACGATGAGACATGGCACATCGGAGCCTGCGATATAGGAAATACCCTCGGACTTCAGCGAAACGCCGGGCGAGGAAGAAGAAGTCATGACACGGGTGCCGGTTGCGCCTGCACCGAGAACCATATTGATCGCTGCGACCTCAGATTCTGCCTGAAGGAACACGCCGCCGCGCTTCGGCATCTGCTTGGAAAGATACTCGGAAAGCTCGGTCTGCGGGGTGATCGGGTAGCCAAAGAAGCACTTACAGCCTGCACGGATTGCGGCTTCAGCGAGTGCCTCGTTGCCTTTCATTAAAACCTTTTCCAATGAAAACAATCCTTTCTGATTAAGATTCAATTACGATGGCACAATCCGGACACATCATCGCACACATCGCACAGCCGATGCACGCATCATCATCTGTGCAGTACGCTGTAAACACGCCCTCTTTGTTGCGCTTCTCATGCTGGATCGCAACAATCCCTTTGGGACATGCTGTTGTGCACAGCTCACAACCCTTACAGCGGTCAAAAATGACGTTCATTTTTGCCATAGGAGTTACCATTCCTTTCCATTCGTGATTACCGGAGAACCGGTGCCGCTGATCCGGAACCGCTGACTCTCTGCAGGCGATGATCCGGTCAATTGAAACGGACGCTGTCCGATAACTTATATTATAACACATCATCCGCGAAATTTCAAGCCCTTTCGTCCGGAATTGTGAAAAAATTAACAGGGCGCTGCGAATAATGAGAAATTAGAAATTAGAAAGTAGAAATTAAGGTGTGCGCTGCGCGCACGATTTTGATGTGGATGCAGGTTCGAGTCGGCTCTGAGCTATGGTGTGGTGTTTTCCTTTCGGGCATGAGAAAACCGCCTTGATTGCTCAGGGCGGTTTTCATAAATTCAATCTCGTGCTGCCTGTTCCGCAGCTGCTTTCTTTCGCTGTTCGCAATAGAGCGCGCAGCTTTCTTTTGCTTCGTGCGGCTATATCGTCTGGTTCTTCGCCGCGCACAGCTCCTCAAGATATTCCATGATATGATCGCGGCGGGTGCTGTAAAATTCGCGCACCTCCTCCACGGATTCCTGATAAATGCGCTCCCCTGCCCTGCCGCTGTATGCACTGCCCCAGAAACGCCCGAAGGTGTCAATCGCCGGATCGTGATAAAACGCCGCCAGCGCATCAATCTCCGATTCGACACACGCCGCACTGAAATTCGTATCGGCAATCTCCGTGAACACCGCCGCAAACTGTTCACGGAAATCTGCGTTTTCCAGTGCGCCGCGCAGCAGGTCGGCAAGGAAACAGTCATGTTCAAGCAGCCGTGCAAAGGAATCGTCATCCGACAATACCTCACCGTAGATGCCGGTGCTGTAATCCGTATCGAACATCAGAAAGCGCCATCTGCCGTCTGCATACGGATTTGCGGGATCGGGCGTTTCCGCCTTCCACATCGCAGAATTGCTCTTGTCCCAGTTTGCATTTGCAATGTAGACCTCGCAGCTGATGTAATCCATGAAGCTCTGCATATCGACCGCTTCGCAGAGCTGCGCATAGGCGGCAGGATCGGAAAAATCCGTCTCACTGATCCACTGCCGGAGCTGCTCCCATTCGGCGAAGGTCTCCTCGCTGCCCGCGTCCAGCGCCTCCTTTTTGATGATGCAGACATTCTTCTTCGGGATGCCGCAGTGCGCCTTGATGTACGCCGCATCCATTTTCTCGGTGAGCTCATACTGCCCCCAGAATTCGCCGTTGAGGAACAGGATGCACGGCGCCATGCCCTGCGTCAGGAAGGCACGCCCCGCCGAAAGCCGCTGATTCAGCCTGTCGCGGAATCGGGTGTACATCGCATCGTTGCCGCCGTTGCGCAGCATCACCGTGTCAAATTCCGTCACCGGCGTGCCCGCCGCTTCACTGATCACTGCACCGGAAAACAGATCGCAGTTCAGCTTCGGCAGACCGTATACGGAGCGCGCATAGAGATTCAGGCTCTTTTGCGCATAGGAGCGCGTGGCGCCGCCGTGTACGCGGATGCCGATCTCCTGCGCGGCAAGCTGTCTGCCGTCCGCAAAGACTTCCAGAGAAGCAGGGCGTTCCCATTCTCTGCCGCTCTGCGTGTAATTTGCCGGAATGCGGTAATCCGGCAATGATGCATCATAATCGCCGCTGTTTCTCCAGTCGGTAAAGGTTTTGCCGAGGACGAAAATGCCGGTTTCTTCATCAAAGAGACTGCGCTCGTCCGCCGCAAGAGAGAGAATCTTCATATCCTGATAATACGCGGCTTTCGCGCCGAATCCGACAAAATAGCTCTGTGAGACAACCGGACTGCGGCTGCCGTCCGCTGCAATCGCCATTGCCCGCACAACCGTCGCCTTATCCACCGGCGATTTCGGCGGCACATAGGCAGGATACGCCCCCGCAGGCGCAAGCCCCGTATGCATGCTGACCGTATTCGGCTCCGCGGAACGGTCTGCAATCGCAATCGGTTCGGAATAGCACGGGCTCTCAGCCGTCGGCGTGCTGCCGTCAAGCGTATAGTGAATCTCTGCGCCATCTTCTGCGAAAAGCCTCAGCATAAAATCTTCGTCATAAAATCCGCCTGCCGCCGAAAAATGCGGTGCATCTGCGGTCAGCGCCGCATCCGGCTGAACCGGTGCCGATGCGGTCTGCACGGGTTCAGGCGGAATCGCAGAGGATGATGCGTTTGTACTGCACGCCTGCATCACGCCGCCGGATGCAAGCAGAATCAGGATTGCCGCGCAAATCTGTGTGCGTTTCATATAGATGCTCCTTTGCTGTATCGGTTACATTGTCCTGCGCTTTCCTCTATTATATCAGAACCGGCGGCAAATAGCAAGCCGCAGACAAAGGGCTCCGCCCGAAAGCGCAGCCCTCTGCCGCAGGATGCTGTTACCGCATCTTGGAGACGGCGATCATTTTTGCTGATGTGAGCGGGACGGTACAGCGCCTTATCTTTTACAGCTCGGCGGCGTAGTCCGCATTCTCCCGCAATATGCTGTTGGAATGGCTCGTCCGCCAATGGGGAATACCGTGCGCCTTGCACCGGATTTTGCCTGTGAATGCGCATTTATCCTTGACCGGGCGCCCGCGGGGCGCGACAACCGCCGCCCGTACCCTTGCCGTCGCCAATGTCAATTTCAACTCACACGCCCCTCGCGGGGCGCGACTAAAGATTGCGCCGATAATGCTCATAATCATATCATTTCAACTCACACGCCCCTCGCGGGGCGCGACCCTGTCCGAGCTTGCAGACGTGCAGATCATGTGCATTTCAACTCACACGCCCCTCGCGGGGCGCGACTTTGCCCGGAGATGTCTGCTGCTCGGAGCTGTCAATTTCAACTCACACGCCCCTCGCGGGGCGCGACCCTGTCCCCCGCACCCGCGGGGTCGGGGGGCAGGCATTTCAACTCACACGCCCCTCGCGGGGCGCGACTTTCGGCACGATCGAGAACCGCATCCGCACAAAGATTTCAACTCACACGCCCCTCGCGGGGCGCGACAGTGCAGACCGCGCCCACCCGTCGGCATAAGGCCATTTCAACTCACACGCCCCTCGCGGGGCGCGACGATCATGATAGAAGCATGGATTTTCGATACATACATTTCAACTCACACGCCCCTCGCGGGGCGCGACGCCATTCAGTCTTTTTTGGATACATTGACCGCAAAAATTTCAACTCACACGCCCCTCGCGGGGCGCGACTCAGTGTCATTATAAGACTGAGAGCACCATATAATTTC
>CAMKLV010000124.1:0-6095 GCA_946413695.1 uncultured Ruminococcus sp.
AAATGGGATTCCAAAGGGATAGTATCCCTTTGGCGGGTTTGGGCGGAGCCCATTACAGATCATCGCGGAGCGATACCTTATTTCTCGTGGACGCGCTTGCCGCAGATCTGTTCCGGGACGAGCGCGAAGCAGAGGGTACGCTTGCCGGCGTGTTCGATCTCGTGCGCGATATAGGCTTCATCTTGCGTAAACTTATGGCTCAGCGCGCGGCTGATTTCGATAATGCGGTCATAGTCCTCCACGATCTCGATTTTCCCGAACACAATCACGCTGCGGAAGGTCAGTGCCCAGTCGCCGTCCTCATGCACGCCCTGATCGCAGACGCAGAACGAGACTTTCGGCTCCCGCATGATCGCATCGACCTTATGACCGGTTTTCCCGCTGTGGAAATAGATTTTGCCGTCCGCCTCACAATAGTAGTGATTGAGCGGCATGCCGTAGGGATAGCCGTCATCGCCGAGCACGGAGAGCACCCCGCGCGGTTCCGCCTTCAGGATGTCAATGCATTCCGCCTGCGGGAGCTGCTGTTTGATTCTTGCAAGTTTCCGGAACATCCGCCTGCCTCCTTACGATACCTTCTGGAATACGATCTGCGTATCGCCGGTTGACCATGTCATCGTGCTGCCGTCGATTGCGATCTTGTAATCCGTGACCTGCCCGAATTCCGTGGCATGGATCGAAATGGTATCATCCGTCAGCGACCAGTTATCGTGGACACTGCTGTCCATGCCGGAGCCGTCGGTATAGGTGATTGTGCGGTCATAGGTCATGTCCGCCTTGAACTTGTATGTATCGGTGCAGTTCGAGCGCGTCTCGCACCATGTGCCGCAGACATCGACCGTCGAAAGCTTATCGCTGGATTTTCCGCCCTCAGCAGCGGAGCCGGTTCCGGTGCCGCAGCCTGCGAGCAGCAGCACAGATGCAGCAAAAACGGGAAACAGTTTTTTCATTGCGGGATCAGATATCCTTTCTCAGTGGAATTCCTCATTCGGATTGAGGACAATGGGCGACTTCCAGCGGATGCCGTAGTCGCTGCGCAGAATCATGCGCTTTGCCATCCAGTATTCCTTGCAGTAGTCATAGTATCCGCGCTCATGCTCGAGCGCCTCGTCGATCTTTTCCTCAAGCTCCATGCGGATTGCAAGGTATTCGGCAGTCTGTTCAACCGGATCGGTGACAGGCTCGGAATCGGTCGCGTCCTTCGCCTCGGCATAGACGGCGGAATAGCCCTCGGAGCCGAGATCCTTCTGCAAAATCGCCTCAGTTTCCGGCGTGACGCCGTCCGCGGTGTGCAGGGCACAGGTGATGACGGAAAAGGCGCTGTCGGAAAGATCGAGCAGCTCGCCGTTTTCGAGCACCTTGACATCCTGCCTGAGCAGTTCGCGCATACTGGTATAGGCGCGGCTGGAGTATGCAAGCGCCTCCGGCCAGAAGTGAATCTCCGCGTAGGTGTTCGCGGTATCCTGACAGTAGCGCAGGCAGTCTGACCATCTGCCCTCTGCTTCGAGCATGGTCAGCGCGTTCTGACATTTTTCGATTGCAGGGTGCGCACGCCATGAATCAAACTGCATGGAGTGGAACTGCTGCAGCAGCAGACATGTATAGAGCTGATCGACCGCAAGATCTGCCGTCGGATGCGCTTCAAATGCCGCCGTGATCCGTTCCAGCATCCGTGCAGTAAAAGTGATGCCGAGATCAGATGCGCGTTCGGAATTGAGCAGATTGAGATAGTCCATCAGTGCGGCCTGTTTATCCTGCTCGGAATGATCGGTGCTCTGGAGCAGATGCTCAAGCTGCTCTCCTTGTTTTACGAGCTCCTGATGACGGATATCATCCTTGGAATACATGACAATGCCTCCTTGCTGATAGTAAGTATATCGTGATCAAAAACCGAATATCTATATGTAACCGGTATTTAGTATATCATACCATAATTTTGCAGTATTGTCAAGCGAATTGCAGAGAAAATGCCAAATTCAAAACGGCGCATTTTTACAGCCGTTTTTTGCGCAGAATACGGGAAAATACATTCCGAAATCAGAGAGCACGCTTTGCGGTTTTTGTGCAAAAAGGAGAAAATCCCGGTGCCCTGCGGATTCTTCTTGCATTGAATTTTGAAATGTGCTATACTAAAACCACATGTCCGCTTGAACGGCATGATGTAAAAAAACGAAACGGAGGCTTATCCATGGCGGAACAGAATGTCAATCTGATCCTCAAACAGGAGGAAAAGAAAGAAGACGAAGTTGTTGTTTCTTTTTCCGCGATCATCCGGAAACTCAAAAAATACTTTACGGTATGGTTTCTGGTCGCGATTATCGTCGGCGGACTGATTGCCGGCATCAGCGTGTTTTTCCGCACAACGTCCATGACACCGGTGCATGCGATTGTCAGCTTTACGCACAAGGGCATTGAAAAGGGCAAAAATCCGGACGGCACCGATTTTGATCCCAATACGCTGAAAGCCCCGCAGATTATTGAGAGTGCACTGCAGCAGTGCAATATGGAGCTTGAGCTGCTCGAGCCGGTTCGCCGCGGCATCCAGATCGAGGGCATCATTCCGGAAAACGCCTATCAGCGCATGAACACATATAAGAATGTCTATGAGACCTCAACAAACGGTCAGCTCGCAGCCGCACAGGCCATGCTGGATGTATCGTGGGTCTCCACGCAGTACAACATCACCTTCAACTATAAGGAATCCAAGCTCCGCCGCGCCGATGCCGTGCAGATTCTGAATGCGATGCTCGATGCCTACCGCGATTACTACTTCGAACAGTACGGCTACAACGAGGCACTCGGCAACAACCTCGCAGGCATGGATTACACCGAATATGACTACGCACAGGCGGTTGACATGTTCCGCACCGAGCTGAAGACCCTGAACCGCTATGTGAACAATCTCTCGACCGATGATACCACGCGGTTCCGCTCCTCTGTCACCGGCTACACCTTCGCGGACCTCAAGGCGGAGATTTCCTCCGTCCAGACACTGGACCTCGACCTGATCTCCTCCTACCTCAACGTCAACAATGTCTCCAAGGATAAGGAAAGACTGCAAACCTATTACGAATACCGCATTGAGAACCTCGAGCTCCAGCAGACAACCGATAAGGAAACGCTCGCCGCGATCGAAAACGCATTCGATGCCTACGAAAAGGATCAGGTCATCATCTTCAGCGACAGCATCGCGAACACCGAATCGACCGTTGCCTCGGATGAATACGATAAGCTGATCAACCGCAAGATCTCCGCGCAGGCTGCGCTTTCCGAGACCAATCAGGATATCGCCTACTACAAGCAGCGCCTTGCAACACTCAAAAAGAGCGCAGCAGGCGGCAAGGATAAGGCAGAGCGCATCGAGAAGGATCTCGAAAAGCTCAACGATAAGGTGCTCAAGCTCATCGACATTGTCAACGATACCGCAGATGACTACTACCGCAATGTCTCGCTTGCAAATGCCTACAACATTCTGGTTCCGGCAACCTCTGAGGTCGCAACCACGATCAAGGGCGGCATTTCCAGCGCAATCGTCCCGATCTTCGGCATTGAGGCGATTCTGCTGATGCTCTACCTCGGCTACGCTTCGGTTCAGGCGCTGGTTGAGGAGACCCGCAAGCGCAGCGCCATGCGTGCGCTGGAAGCAGAAGCAGCTGAAAAGACAGCTGAAGCTTCCGATGATGACAAGAAGGACGAAAAATCTGACAAGAACAACAAGAAAAAGTGATCTTTTGTAAGCCCGCACAGGGGATTTTCCCTGTGCGGGCTTTTTTTGTATCAACCGTTGAAATGCACTTGCATACTTGCATTTTTTGCTTAAAAATGGTATACTAATAAAATAGGATAATTATAGACTGAGGAAGAAAGCGAGGGTGACAGAGCTTGCTGAAACGATGGAAAATCGGGGCGCCGGATGTCAAAAAGGCGGAGCAGCTGCACCGGCAGGGCGGCATTACGCAGCTGTGTGCAGAGGTGCTGGTCTCACGCGGGATCGAAAGCGTGGAATCGGCGGCGGAGCTGCTCAATGTCTCGGAGATGACGGACCCTTTTCTGCTGCGGGATATGGACCGCGCCGCGGAGCGCATTCTGGCGGCAGTGGACAGCGGCGAGCGCATCTGCGTCTACGGGGATTATGACTGCGACGGCGTGACCTCGACCGTCATGCTGACGGACTGGCTGCTTTGTGCAGGCGCCGATGCAACATGGTATATCCCGACGCGCAAGGAGGGCTATGGCATGCGCGCGGATACAATCCGCCGGCTGCATGAGGAGGGCGTCTCGCTGATCATCACAGTGGATAACGGCATCTCCGCGATTGAGGAGGCAAAGGTCATCCGCGAGCTCGGCATGGAGCTGGTTGTCACCGACCACCACCGCCCGGGCGATGAACTGCCGGAGGCGGTCGCGGTGGTCGATCCGTTCCGTCCGGACTGCCCCTCGCCCTATAAGACGATCTGCGGCGCGGTTGTGGTGCTCAAGCTGATCGCGGCGCTTGACGGCGGCGAATGGGAACCGGCGCTCGAGCAGTTCGGCGATCTGGCGGCGCTCGCGACCATCGCGGATGTCATGCCGCTGGACGGCGAAAACAGATTTATCGTGCAGCGCGGATTAAAGCTGCTGGAAAATACGGAGCGCATGGGACTGATCTCGCTGATGGCGGTCTGCGGCATTGAGGAGGGGACACCGGTCTCCGCGCAGACGGCGGCGTTCCAGCTCATTCCGCGCATCAATGCGGCTGGCAGATTTGCAACGGCATCGCTTGCAGCAAAGCTGCTGCTCACGGATGATCCCGATGAGGCGCAGGTGCTTGCGGGCGAGATTCACACGCTCAATCAGGACCGGCGTGTCACCGAGCAGGAGATCACCGATCAGATTCTCGATGAGATTCGCGCAAATCCCGGTCTGCTGAGCGCGCGCGTGCTTGTGTTTGCCGGAGAAAACTGGCATCACGGTGTGATCGGCATTGTGGCGGCGCGGCTGCTGGAGCGCTTCGGCAAGCCCTGCTTCCTGATGTCGAAGGAGGAGGACGGCTACCGCGGCTCGGCGCGCAGCTTCGGGGAATTCTCGGTGTTCGAGTGCCTGAAGGCGTGCGAGGCGCATCTGCTGCGCTACGGCGGGCATCCCGGTGCAGGCGGATTCACCGTCGCGGAATCGGAGAAGGATGCGTTCTGTGCGGCAATCCAGCGCTATGCGGCGGAGCACAATCCCGTCATGCCGGTGCTGACGGCGGAGGCTGTCCGCGCACTGGAACCGCAGATGCTGACGCCGGAGAACGTCGGGGGACTTTCCGTGCTCGAGCCCTTCGGCATGGGCAATCCCAAGCCGATGTTTGTGCTGAGCAATATGACCGTGACGGAGGTGCTGCCGCTCTCAGGCGGTACGCATACGAAGCTGCGTCTGCGCAGCGGGAATGTGCAGCATGAGGTGCTGATGTTCCGCCTGAAGCCGGAGGAGACCGGCATCGCGGCGGGCATGCAGATTGATGTGCTGATCTCCGCGGATGTCAAGGAATACATGGGCAGGCAGTCGCTGACACTGCGTGCCGAGGACTGGCGCACATCGCAGGCGGCACAGGAGCAGGCGATCGCGGCGCAGTCCGCATATGAGGCATACTGCCGCGGCGAGCAGCTGCCGGCACCCGCTTATTATCAGAGAATGTGCCCGCACCGGAATGATCTGATTGCGGTGTATCAGCTTGTGCAGCGCATGCCGATGACCGTGCAGCAGATTTGTTCGGCGCTGCAGAGCAGGGGCATGAACCGCTGCCGCGCCAGAATGATCGCGGATATTTTCAGCGAGCTCAGTCTGCTGCGGTTTGATGCGGTCACGGAGACGCTCTCGAAGCTGCCCGTGACGCAGAAGCGCGAGCTGGATGAATCGGAATCGTACCGTAAAATCTGGGCGCTTGCCAAAGAGGCGGCGTCCTGAGGCTCTGCGGAACGTCAATATAAAAGTTTTGATCAAACTTTTTCACCGCGCCGTGCGCGGCTCCGTATTGCTAAAGCATTCCGGTTACGCATAGCACTGCCGGAACGTCAATATAAAAGTTTTGATCAAACTTTTTCACCGCGCTGTGCGCGGCTCCGTATTGCTAA
>CAMKLV010000125.1:0-5904 GCA_946413695.1 uncultured Ruminococcus sp.
GAGTGAATAGTGAATAGAGAAAAGTGAAAAGTGAATAACAAAATGGGGTCTGGGGATCATATCCCCAGCGAGGGGGTGGGTGAGTTTGCTTTGCAAACTCATAACGCAGTGTGGCGAGACAGCCCCCATTCTAAATCCATCGGAGATACCGCCCTCACTCCACCGCGCGGATTTGTTCGACGAGCGGTTCCTTCTGCATATTGCGCAGCGGGATGATCGACGCCGCGAGCGCGCAGAGAAACGCGAAGATGCTTGCGAGCCAAACCTTTGCAATCACTTCGAGCGTCAGCATAATGAAACCTTGCACATCACCGCTCAGCTCCATGATACCGGTCATGGCGTATGTGCCGTAGCCCAGCAGCACGCTGAGCAGCGTTGCGGCAACCCCCGCCCAGAGGGTAAATTGCAGGCATTCAATGACCGCAAGCCGGTACATCTGCCCGCGTGTCATGCCGATGCACTGCATTGCGGCAAGTTCGCTCTTGCGGTTGAGGATGCCCGTCGAGACGATGTTGACCATGTTGACAATCGCGATCAGTGCGATGAGCACGAGCAGGAACGTCAGCCCGATATGCAGCGCCGAGAGCGTTGTGCGGATTCTTTTCATCATAGCGTAATTATCCACGGAGCCGTATGCTTCATCATTCTCTGTGAAGTAGCCGAATGTCTCTTTGTGATCGGTCAGATACTGCTTTGCAGCCGGATACTGGTCATCCGAAACAAGATTGCAGCAGAACCAGTCCGTCAAAGTAAATTTGGAATACGGACCGAATTTCTCCCAGCCTCCGCTGCACCATGTATCATCCGTCAGAATCAGAAAGAGCATCTTGTGCTTATCGCCTGTGCTGTCATCAGAATAGAGCGGCAAGTTTTCTGTCTGCTCAAATGTACCGGCAATCGGGAACACAGCCGTTTCGTCGAGCATTTCATAGAATACGGCATCCTCCGGCGCGAACTTGTCGGAGTAATCGCGCACAAGGCTCATTGCATTGCCCTTTTTTTCCGCCATCAGGCTGCGTCTGCCGTCCTCGAACTCTTTTTCGTTCTTCGGGTTTTCCTTGATGAGCGCTTCCTTTGCTTCCTCATAGCGCCTGATATATTCCTCTCTGGTGATCTCCTGCGAGCGCTGGATATCAAGCGTCATTTCTTTGATGTCATCGCTGAAACCGTAATCCGCACCGTTGACCAGAATCGCCTTGCCGGATTTTGTCAGTTCATCATAGCTGATCTCCGGCTTTTCCCCGAAGATGCGCTGATAGGTAAAGCGGCTGACATAATAGATTTGAATCCCGCGCTCGTCGTCGATTTCCTTGCCGTCCTCATGGATCTTCGCTGTTTTGCGCAGCTTGTGATCGAAGTTTGTGAAGTAGCCGGTATCCTCAAGCTGTTTGATGCAGTCGCGGAATGCCGTTGGGGACTGCGCAATTTTCTCCGGATCCAGATTTGTTTCCAGAGAAAAATCCGGCGAGAGCGTACCGAATTCGTCGAAGCTCAGGAAGATGCTTTGTATGGAGATTTCCATCTGATGCAGGATCGAGGAGACCGAGGCAAAGAGCGTCAGCGAGAGTGTCAGCGAAAGCACGGTGATGATAAAGCGCTTGCGGTTGCGGCGTGCGTTTCGCGAAGCGAGCTTGCCTGTCCAGCCGAAAATCAGCGAGAGGAACGTATGCTTCTTTACCTTTTTAACCGTCTTTGCGCGCGCGGTGATCGCCTGCACAGGGGACATTTTGATGATGCGCGTGCCGGTGCCGTATGCGGAGAAGAATACCCACGCAGCGCCGACGAGTGCTGCAATGACCGTCATCCACGGATTGATATGAAGCTGTACGATCTTGCTGACCTTTTCCGGAGCGAAAAGCGCTTCTGCAACGCCGGTCGAAAGCACGGCTTTGTATGCGGCAAGCGTCAGCAGCAGTCCGGCTCCGACACCGAGCGGCACGCCGAATCCGGAGAGCATCATACCCTCAACCGTCAGGATGCGGACGATCTGCTTCGGCGTTGCACCGACCGACTGCAGAACACCGAACTGCCGTTCGCGCTCCTTCGAGGAGACCTCAAACGCCGTATCAATCACGAGACGCAGCGCGAGTGCGAAGAAGATCACGAAGATGAAGAACAGCGCAAAGAAAACGGCTGTCGTGTATCTGCCCGCGAGATTGACCTGATCGAACATCATGAGTTCCATGTTGACGAGAAACCCGCGCGGTGCTCCGAATTCCGGAAACTCCGCATTGAGATGCAGGTTCTTGATCATGCTTTTGATGAACTCGGATTCATCGTCGATGTAGGTATTGAACAGCACCTGAACCGAATAGCCGCCGCCCGGTTTTTCCACAAGCTCGGCGCTCCCGACCTGATTCATGTGCCGGATCTCGGCAGCCTTTTCCGGTGTGACGTCCGTGAACATCACATGATACGGCGCCTCATCGAACATCGCATCGCGCATAATGCCTCTCATCGTTGTGAACGCCGAGAACAGCATGACTATCAGCGCAACCGCGATTGTAATGCTGCAGACTGTCAGCAGCGAGTGCCGCTTCTGCGAGCGGATATAGCGCCTTGCAAGCAAAGATTCAAATTTCATTGCCGTCACCGCCTTACTGTCCGGTCAGCACATCGCGGATGATTTTGCCGTCTGCGAGTGTCATGACGCGGTCGCACTGCAGCGCGATATTTTCGTCATGCGTAATGATAATCATGGTCTGGTTGAAGTCGCGGTTTGACTGCCGCAGCAGCGAGATGATCTCGGCGGAGTTTTTGCTGTCGAGGTTGCCGGTCGGTTCATCCGCGAGGATGACGGCTGGCTCGGTAAAGAGCGCTCTGCCGATCGAGACGCGCTGCTGCTGACCGCCGGAAAGCTGCGAGGGCAGATGTGCTCTGCGGTCCTTGAGCTGCAGCAGCTCGAGCAGATCATCGAGGCGTTTTTTATCGGGCTTTCTGCCGTCCATGATAAGCGGCAGGGTGATGTTTTCCTCGGCGGAGAGCACGGGGATGAGGTTGTAGAATTGATAAATCAGCCCGACCTGCCGCCGCCGGAAAATCGCGAGATTGGTGTTGTTCTGCTTGTAGACATCCTGACCGTCGAGCAGGACAGAGCCGGAGGTCGGTCTGTCCACGCCGCCGAGGATGTGCAGCAGCGTCGATTTGCCCGAGCCGGAAGGTCCGATGACAGCCGCCATCTGTCCTTTCGGGACAGTGAAGCTGACATCATCGAGTGCCTTGACCTGTGTTTCGCCCTTGCCGTAGGTTTTGCAGAGATGTTCAACAGTTAAGAATTCCATGAGATGACCCCCTTTTGGTTTGTGATTCTATTATATCACAGAAATCTCACATTTCTGTGACTCTAAAATTACAATTCTGTAATTCTGTGCGGGCAGTGCCGGTCAGCAGTGCTGACCTCCGATTGTCTGCAGCTGTCCGAGAACCAATCTTGTTTTGAGCGTTATGGGCTGGGATTGCACGATACTCAGAATCAGAAACGAGTCGCTGATGATCTTTCAAAATCATCCGCGCAGCGGATACCGCATCTCCTCACTCCTATCTCCTACCTCCTATCTCATAATTTCAAAGCCGCTCTTGTGTTTGGCGGGAGAATGTGCTATAATAAAGCCAAAGAAATATTCTGAAAGGAAGGATGCCTTATGGCAATGACGATTCTCTATCCGGTCGGGGAGCACCTTTATGTGAACCTGACCAACAAATGTCCGTGCGCATGCACCTTCTGCATCCGGCAGAACGGCGACGGCGCATACGGCTCCGACAGTCTTTGGCTGCAGCACGATCCGACACTCGCAGAGGTCAAAAAAGCGTTTGAGGCGTGGAATCTCGCGGATTTCACCGAGCTCGTTTTCTGCGGCTACGGCGAACCGACCGAAGCACTCGAAATGCTGTTGCTGACGGCGCAGTACGCCAGAACCCTGCCCGGATGTCCGCCGGTGCGCCTGAATACAAACGGGCTCTCCGATCTGATTCACGGCAAGAAAACCGCGTATCTGCTGGAAGGTCTCGTGGACATGGTCTCGATCAGTCTGAATGCCGGTACGAAGCAGGAATATCTCGCGGTCACGCGCCCAAAGTGGGACAACGCCTTTGAAGCGATGCAGCAGTTCGCCGTCGATTGCAAACCGTATGTCAAGAAGGTGATGTTCACCGTTGTGGATGTTATCCCGAAAGAGGAGATCGAGGCGGCACAGCAGGTCGCGGACAGTCTCGGCATTCCGCTGCGCGTCCGCAAATACGATTCGTAAAGAGAAACAGAACCGGATTTTGAGGGAGAGATTACCATGAAACAAAGGAGAAAACAGCTTGCCCTGCTGATGGCAGGCATCCTGCTGACCGGCACGCTCTGCGGCTGCGCGGGAAAGCAGGGGAGCAGCACCGCACCGGAATCCGCGGCGCCCGCACAGGCGGAGGAATCGCTTGCGCCGGTTGAGCTTGTAAAGTCTGACGGCAAAGCGCGCGTCACCATCGCGGACGGGCATTTTCAGGTGGACGGCAAGCCGCTCTGGCTCTGCGGCACCAATACGCCGTGGGACAACTGGGATGACATCGGCGGCACATTTGATGCGGATTTCTGGCGCGAGCACTTCGCCGCGCTGCATGAAGCAGGCATCAATTCCTCGCGCGTCTGGATTTTATGCAGCGGCGATGCCGGTATCCGCTTCGGTGAAGACGGCAGCGTCACGGGCATGAGCGACAAATTCTGGAACCATGCCGATCAGCTTATGGCGATCGCAGCCGAGCAGGAGATTTACATTATGGCGACCATGATGTCCTTTGACTGCTGCAAGAACGGCAACCGCAACAACAAAAAATTCCGCGCGATGATCGAGGATGAGGCGCTCTCGCAGAGCTATGTCGATAACTACATCATTCCGTTTGCAAAGCGCTATGACAGCAACGATTATCTGTTCAGCATCGACCTGTGCAACGAGCCGGACTGGATTCACGAGAATGCGGAATCCGGAAAGATCGACTGGAAACCGCTCGTGCGCTTCTTCGGACAGTGCGCGCAGGGCATTCATCAGAACAGCGATATCCTCGTGACCACAGGCATCGGATATATCCAGAACAACTCCGATACGCGCGGCACAAATGTTGTCAGCGATCAGCTGCTCGAATACTACGCCGGCGCGGATTCCTATATGGACTTTTACTCGGTGCATTTCTATGACTGGATGATTCAGTGGCACGGCGTTCCGTTCGGGATGTCGCCCGCAGATTACGGGCTTGATACATCCAAGCCGAATGTCATGGGCGAATGCTCCGCGAAGGGCTCCGAGCAGGAGGGCATTGATCTTGTCAGCGCCGCACAGCAGCTCTATGACAACGGCTGGGACGGCGTCTATCCGTGGACATCGAACGGCTCCGACAACAACGGCGGCTTCGCTGAGGTCTCCGCCTACGCAGAGCATATGGACGCCCAGATCGAAGACCGCATCTTCCCGCTGGAGTAAAGGTATCTCCGACGGATTGATTATGGGCTCTGCCCAAACCCGCCAAAGGGATAGTATCCCTTTGGAATCCCATTTTTATGCTGAAATAATACGAAGCCGCTTCTGTTTTCGTAAACGGGAGCGGCTTCGTTTGTGTCGCACAGCATATCGAAAGTTTTGGTCGAGTTTATCCAAAAGCGCGCGGGTCAAGGGCAGAGCCCTCGTCGCTCATGGTTTGCCTGCAAACCATTGCGCAAACGAGCAAAACTCCCTCAGCATTCAAGTGTTCGCGGCTTGGGTGCCTGCAAGTGAGGCACCCATTCAAAATAGCATCGCGAAGCGATACCTTATTCATTTTTACCGTTCTTAACCATCTTATTTCTAATTGAATCCACCTAAAACTATATCAGCCCTTATATTGATGTCCCAACTATCTCTTGAAGATATCTGCTTGTCTTTTTGCCATGAT
>CAMKLV010000126.1:0-5814 GCA_946413695.1 uncultured Ruminococcus sp.
CAATACGGAGCCGCGCACGGCGCGGTGAAAAAGTTTGATCAAAACTTTCGATATGTTATGCGCCGATACTGAGCCGCAGCAATACTGTAAGTCTCCTTTTTCGACAAACTGAGCGCGCAGAATCACTCTGCGCGCTCTTTTGTCAGTTACACATAGTCTACAACATTCACCCAGCGCGAGAGCAGCTCGAAATCATCGTCGCTGTTCTCCTTAACCGACTGCGATGCCGCTACAATCGGCATCCAGTTCTGCACATACTGCAGCGCTGTGTCGCTCATCTTGCAGAACAGCTTGAGATAATCCTTTGCAAGCTGCTCCTGCCCGTTCAGCATCATATAAAGATAGGTTCTTGCAACATCCGCAGATGCATTGCCCTGCGTTGCATGCGCCCAGTCAATGATGAACGGTGTGCCCTCCGGTGTGATGATCACATTCGAGGGGTTGAAGTCGCCGTGGCAGACCTTCTTGTGCTTCGGCATGCCCTCAAGGCGCGTATGCAGCTCAAAACGGACTGTCGCCTCGAATTTGCTGTCGCTGATCTTGCGGTGCATCTTATCCTTGAGCTTGGTCAGCAGCGGCGCACGCTTGGTGTGAATCAGCATTTGCAGCTCGACAAACTGCTTAAGATATTCGTCTCTCTTATCCGGATTCTCGTCCATGATCTGCTGGAGCGTTTTGCCCTCGATATAATCCGAGCGGATTGCCCACTGCTCGCCCTCTTTGAACACCTCAATGATCTTCGGGATATTCAGGTCGGTTTCCTCAACGCGCGCCTGATTCAGCGCCTCATTCAGCACGGATGCCTTGGAGTAATCTGCGCTGAACAGCTTGACGACCGTATCGCCGTCGCGGTAGATCACCTTTTTCGGGCGTGTCGCAATGACCTGTTCTTCCTTGTAAAGCATATCAAAAACCTCCCTGTTCTCAGACTGTTTCGCTGTTCTTGCCGTAATATGCATTCAGATACATCTGCTTGATCTCGCTGATGAGCGGATAGCGCGGATTTGCGCCGGTGCACTGATCGTCGAATGCCTGCTCGCTCATTGCATCGAGCTGCTCGAGGAACTTCTTTTCATCAATGCCCCATTCCTTGATGCTGTCCGGAATGCCGATTGTGTGCTTCAGATCGTTGAGCGCCTTGATCAGTGCTTCGAGCTTATCCTGATCGGTCTTGCCCTTCATGCCGAGCGCGGTCGCAACCTCAGCATAGCGTGCGAGGGTGTGCGGATAGCTGTACTGCGGGAAGGTACCCATCTTCGGGGGCACTTCCGCGGAATTGAAGCGGAGCACCTGCTCGAGCATCAGCGCATTTGCTACGCCGTGCGGGATGTGGTGGAATGCGCCGAGCTTGTGTGCCATCGAGTGGCAGACGCCGAGGAATGCGTTTGCAAACGCCATACCTGCCATTGTCGCCGCATTTGCCATGTTGCCCCATGCTTCGATATCCTCTGCGCCGTTCTGATAGGTGCGCGGCAGATTCTCGAACACGAGCTTCAGCGAACGGATTGCAAGGCCGTCGGTGTAATCGGTTGCCATCATGGAAGCATATGCTTCGAGTGCATGGGTTGCAACGTCGATGCCGGATGCCGAGGTCAGTCCCTTCGGCGCGGTCTTCATCATGTCCGGATCGACAATCGCCATATCCGGCATCAGCTCGTAATCCGCGAGCGGATACTTGATGCCGCAGCTGTCATCGGTGATAACGGCAAACGGCGTGACCTCGGAGCCCGTTCCGGCAGAGGTCGGCACGGCGATGAAATATGCCTTTTCGCCCATCTTCGGGAAGGTGTAGATACGCTTGCGGATATCCGAGAAGCGCATTGCCATGTCTGCGAAATCCGCATCCGGATGCTCATAGAGCACCCACATGATCTTGCCCGCATCCATTGCGGAGCCGCCGCCGAGCGCGATGATGACATCCGGCTGGAATGCGGTCATCGCAGCAGCGCCCTTTCTTGCAGAGCTGAGCGTCGGATCCGGCTCAACCTCGAAGAAGGTGCTGTGCACGATGCCGAGCTGCTCGAGCTTATCAGTAATGGGCTTGGTATAGCCGTTTTTGAACAGGAAGCTGTCGGTGACGATAAACGCGCGCTTCTTGCCGAGCACAGAGCCCAGCTCATCAAGTGCGACAGGCAGGCAGCCCTGCTTGATATAAACCTTTTCCGGCACACGGAACCACAGCATATTCTCTCTCCTCTCCGCAACGGTTTTGATATTGAGCAGATGCTTGACACCGACATTCTCGCTGACCGAGTTGCCGCCCCACGAGCCGCAGCCCAGTGTCAGGGAAGGTGCCAGATTGAAGTTATAGAGATCACCGATGCCGCCGTGCGAAGAAGGCGTGTTGACAAGGATACGGCAGGTCTTCATGCGCTCTGCCATTTCGTCGATCTTTGCGCGCTCGGTCACGGCATTGAGATAGACAGACGAGGTGTGACCGTAGCCGCCGTCTGCGATGAGGCGCTCTGCCTTCTGCATTGCCTCCTCAAAATCCTTTGCGCGGTACATTGCAAGCACCGGCGAAAGCTTTTCGTGTGCGAATTCCTCGGTGATGTCAACATTCTCAACCTCACCGATCAGGATCTTGGTGCTCTCGGGCACCTCAACGCCTGCAAGGGCTGCAATCGTGTGCGCCTTCTGACCGACAATCTTTGCGTTCAGCGAGCCGTTGATGATAATGGTCTGGCGGACCTTGTCGAGCTCCTTGCCCTTGAGGAAATAGCAGCCGCGGGCGATAAACTCCTTTTTGACCTTCTCATAGATCTTATCGAGCACGATGGTGGACTGCTCCGAAGCGCAGATCATGCCGTTATCGAAGGTCTTGGAGTGGATGATCGAGTTGACGGCGAGCGTGATATCGGCGGTGTCATCAATGATTGCCGGCGTATTGCCCGCGCCGACGCCCAGTGCCGGCTTGCCGCTGGAATATGCTGCATGCACCATGCCCGGACCGCCCGTTGCAAGGATGATATCCGAATACTTCATGACGGTATTGGTCATATCGAGCGAGGGCTTGTCAATCCAGCCGATGATGCCCTCCGGTGCGCCCGCTTGATATGCAGCCTCGGCAACGATCTTTGCCGCCGCGATTGTCGATTCCTTTGCACGCGGATGCGGCGAGATGATGATGCCGTTTCTGGTCTTGAGCGTGATCAGTGTCTTGAAAATCGCGGTCGATGTCGGGTTGGTTGTCGGGATGACAGCCGCGATGACGCCGATCGGCTCTGCAATGCGCATGGTGCCGAACGCCTCGCTGCGCTCGATCACGCCGCAGGTTTTGGTATCCTTGTAAGCATTGTAGATATACTCGGATGCGAAGTGGTTTTTGATCACCTTATCCTCGACAACACCCATGCCGGTCTCCTCGACCGCCATTTTGGCAAGCGGAATCCGCGCCTGATTGGCTGCAATCGCCGCCGCACGGAAAATCGCATCGACCTTCTCCTGCGGGAACTGTGCAAACTCCTCCTGCGCCTTCCGCACTCTTGCGAGCAGCGCCTTCAGTGCATCAACCGTATCAACAATCGGATACTCCTTCATAGTGAACCTCCTTCAGGTGATAAGCAGAGGCGGCAAAGCCCCTCCGTGCTCCGAGAATCGGAATCCGGAGACACTCTGCCGCCTGAAAAACGATATGAAATTCAGCAGGGAACTTCCCTTATTTTGCAGCCTAAGACGTATCGTTTGCAGTACATATGCGCACGATTAAACTGAAAAACGAACCGTCAGGCAACCGATGCAAAAGAAAGGCGAAGCAAATTGGAGGCGGGCACGGCCCGCTCAGCCGATGACAGAGAGCAGAACGCCTGCTGCAACTGCCGAGCCGATCACGCCGGCAACATTCGGTCCCATTGCATGCATCAGCAGGAAGTTTGTCGGATCGGTTTCTGCACCGACCTTCTGCGAGATACGTGCAGCCATCGGAACAGCGGAAACACCTGCCGAACCGATCAGCGGATTGACCTTGCCGCCTGTCACCTTGTACATGATCTTACCAAAGATCAGACCGCATGCCGTGCCGAGCGAGAATGCGATAACACCGAGCAGCATGACACCGCCGAACTTGATATTGATGATCTGGTCTGCCTTTGTCGTTGCACCGACGGAGACGCCGAGGAAAATCGTGATGATGTTCATCAGTGCGTTCTGTGCGGTGTCGATGAGTCTTGCTGCAACGCCGGATTCCTTGAGCAGGTTGCCGAACATCAGCATACCGACAAGCGGTGCTGCGGAAGGAACCAGCAGCGAAACGATAATCGTAACGGCGATCGGGAAGATGATCTTCTCGGTCTTGGAGACCGTGCGGAGCTGCTCCATCTTGACCGCGCGCTCCTTCTTGGAAGTCAGTGCCTTCATGATCGGCGGCTGGATGATCGGGACAAGTGCCATATAAGTATATGCAGCCAGCGCGATATTACCCGTCGTAATGGCGCCGCCGCCGGTCAGCAGTCTGGTGGAAACATAGATTGCAGTCGGGCCGTCCGCACCGCCGATGATTGCGATGGAGCCTGCCTCAGCAGCCGTGAAGCCCAGCAGACCGGCAACAACGAAGGTGAAGAAGATGCCGCCCTGTGCCGCAGCACCGAGCAGGAAGCTCTTGGGGTTTGCGATCAGCGGGGAGAAGTCGGTCATACAGCCGATGCCGAGGAAGATCAGCGGCGGATAGAGCTGCAATTTAACGCCCAGATACAATATATCGAGCAGGCCGCCTTCTTTCAATACCTCGCCGTAATTGACATGCCCGTCCACGAGCACCCAGAGATCGGGGTGATAAAGCCCTGCCATCGGAAGGTTGGTCAAAAGCATGCCGAAGGAAATCGGCAGCAGCAGCAGCGGCTCAAAGCCCTTTGCAATTGCCAGATACATAAATACAAACGAAACCAGAATCATAATCAGATTCTTCCAGCCGCCCTCGGCAAACAGCGCATGCAGACCGCTGTCTGACCAAAGACCGCCGAGGGTGTTGGTAAAGAAATCTAATACACCGCCCATTGTTTAAGTCCTCCAAAGTTATTTTTATCTATTGCTGATTCAATCAGATCAGATGTTAAAAGGGGCGAGTCGCATCAAGAATGCCAGCCTGTGCCCAGACCGATCTGCCGGAGCCGCCGCGCGTGACCTGACGGACTGAACGAAGCTGATACTGCCTGCCCTCCGCTGCGCCCATTGCCGAGATCGCCGCCATGATGACCGCAATGACCTCCTCATCATCCTCACCGGAAACAGAAGCTGCGGGCGGTGCTGTTTTTTTCGGCACGGCAGCCTTTGCGGCGGGTGCCGGAGCCTTTGCAGCCGGTGCGGGTTTTGGCGCATCCTTCTTCGGAGCAGCCTTCTGACTTCCGCCGGATGTCTTTTTGAAGATACCGCCGGAGAAATAGAGGAATGCTACAAGGATCAGCAGTGCACAGAACACAACAAGCAGACCGATCAGTGTCATGGAGACAATCTGGGTGCCGTTGAGCTTCTCGGTGCCGTGCAGAACCTTATCCGCAAGCATGACGGGGAACGATAACATGGAAAGACCTCCCTTTTGATTACATACATATTTATTATACTCTATTTTCGTAAAAAACGCAAGTGCTTTATGCAGAAATTTACAGAGATGCTATGCACATAAAATTGGCGCTTTTCCCCATTCCGGACGGCGCGCTTTTCATCTGCCCGATTTCTCTCACAAAAAACTGCACAGCCGCTCTGTCAGCAGCCGTGCAGTCTGTGGGTTATGGGGTAGGGGTTATCAATGCGAAAGTTGCATCCCTAAGTGAATTGCGCTGCAATTCACTTAGGGGCGCCCTCTATCGCAGGGCGCCCCTC
>CAMKLV010000127.1:0-5533 GCA_946413695.1 uncultured Ruminococcus sp.
GGCAAAAAGACAAGCAGATATCTTCAAGAGATAGTTGGGACATCAATATTATACTTCGGTTCAGGCGAAATGTCAAGCAGCTTTTACATGTCCGCGGGGGGCGGCTTACCGTTTCAGCAGAAACGGCAAAAGCGCAATGCTGTTGTTCATGATATGCATCAGCACCGGAATCGTCGGATTCCTGCACTTGAGCAGCAGAATCGCGAGCAGCAGACCGGTCGCGAACTGCGGCAGACAGGCAACAAGCTCTGAGACAGTCAGTGCATGCATGTGCATGGCGCCGAAGCAGCATGCAGAAACGATCACGCAGACCGCCGCGGGGATTTTCTCCTTTGCCCTGCCGACCATGATAAAGCGGAAGACGGTCTCCTCGGTGACAGGTCCCAGAATCGCGAGCGAGAGGAATGTGACCGCCGCAGGGAATAAGGTCGCCGCCGTTTCAACATTGTTCTGGTTGATGGATTCAAATCCGAATACATATGCGAACGTTGCCGTGAGCAAATCAAGCCCCTGCATGAGCAGATAAAAGCCCGCAAGCAGCCCGAGATTTTTGAGCGGATGCGCCTTCCATTCCCGCAGACCCGTGCGGAACAGGTCTTTGAACAATATGATGCCCGCGATGCCGAACACGCAGTATCCGATCAGCTGAACCGCGGCGGTTATCTCCTGATGATAGAACGGCGTCAGGCGGTAGCAGCGGTGAAAGAGATGGAACACGGCAATATACGCCGCAAGATAAAGGATAATCGCAATGCCTTTTGTGTTTGTGCAGTTTTCCGCTGCGCTGTATGCGGGTGCGGTGACTTCTGAGACTGGTGATACTGTTTTCATTTGTGTTTCCTCCTTGAAAATGTCAAAGACTCTTTACATTTCCGATTATATCCGCCGCGGCATAAAATGTCAAGGGCTCTTTACACGATTTGTAATATATAACGAAAAATCGAGATTCGACTCGCTATAATATATCTATACCGCTGCAAATATGGCTCGGGATCATCCGTGGATACCTGCTGTTCGGAAGCGATTGCATTTTCAGCGGAAGTGTGCTATACTGATAGCAGTTGAAACCGGCGCGTCCGGTCAGGAGGAAACATATGAAAACAATCAGAAAACGGAGCAGCTTATGAAGCACAGTACCGCATCCGGACAGCCTGCCGCCCCGCGGAAAAAGCATGTGCTGCAGTGGCATATCCTGCACCGCTGCAATCTGCGCTGCACACACTGCTATCAGGAGGATTACGCCGCCGCATGCAGCGGGGAGCAGCTGACGCAGCTTTTTATGCAGTATCTTGCGTTTTGTCAGGCGAAGGGCTTTCACGGGCATATCAATTTCACGGGCGGGGAGCCGCTGCTTTCGCCGGAGCTGTTCCGGCTGCTGGAACTCTGCGATGTAAACGGCATGACCTGCGGCATCCTGACAAACGGCACGCTGATCGACAGCGCAATTGCGGAGCGGCTCAGCAAAATCCGCGGGCTTGCGTTCGTGCAGGTCAGCATTGACGGCACAAGAGAAACGCATGACCGCGTCCGCGGCGCCGGAAACTTTGACAAGGCGTTTGCCGGTCTGCGCCTGTTGAAGCGGCATGGCATTCAGACGATGGCGGCGTTTACCTGTCACAAGGGCAATTACCGCGAGCTGCCGGATGTAATCCGCACGGTGCGCCGCAAGGGGATCGACCGCTTCTGGGCAGACCGTCTCATCCCGATGGGCAGCAGCCGCGAGCAGATGCTCTCGACAGAGGAGTTCCGGCAGGTGGTGCAGTGCCTGACGCGGGAGCATCAGCGCAAGCCGCTGTTTTCGCATACGGATGTACACCTGAACCGCGCCCTGCAGTTCCTTGAGGGCGGGCATTGCTATTATCAGTGCGCTGCCGGTGAAACGCTGCTGACCTTGCTTGCGGACGGCACACTGCTGCCGTGCCGCCGTCTCCCGATTCCGATCGGGAACTGTCTCGAGCGGGATATGCTCGTGCTCTGTGCGGAGAGTCCGCTGCTGCGTGATCTGCAGTCGCACAGCATTCCGGAAGCATGTACCGGATGCGCAAAAGCGGAAATGTGCCGCGGCGGCGCAAAGTGCCTGACCTACGCAATCACAGGGGATTATCATCAGAAGGATATCAACTGTTACCGGTGAGCGGGGGAGTACGGGAGAAAAGTGAATAGAGAAAAGTGAATAGAGAAAAGTGAAAAACGAAAGCCGCTCCCGTTTACGAAAACAGGAGCGGTTTCGTTCTATTTCAATATAAACATGGGGTCTGGGGATAATATCCCCAGCGGGAGTTTGAGGGCGGAGCCCTCATTATAAATCATCGCGCAGCGATACCGAATTGATCCGCCAGAGGCACCGCTAAAAGATGTATCCGCTTCGCGGATGCTATTTATGAATGGGCGCCTCTATCCTGTCAGCTCGCTGACATGAGGCGCACCAAGCCCCCGAGCTCTTGATATGCAAAGGGAGTTCCGCACTCTGCGGAGTGCGGCTTAGGGCGCTGCCCTAAGAACCCGCGAGCTTTTGAAAAAAGCTCGACCAAAACTTTTGTATTGGCGCTCCGGCGGCGTGTTTTGTTTTTAGCAGCGCAATGCGTAACCGGAGTGCTTTAGCAATACGGAGCCGCGCACGGCGCGGTGAAAAAGCTCGACCAAAACTTTTGTCTTGGATGAGCACATGTAAGAAAGCCGCTCCCATTTACGCTTGATAGGAGCGGCTTACTATTATCCACACATAAACATGGGGTCTGGGGATAATATCCCCAGCGAGGGGTTTGGGGGCGAGCAGCCCCCATTATAAATCCGCCGGAGGCACCGCATTATCTGTTGAGCATCCAGACGCCGCCGTTGAGGTAGAGCGCAAAGCAGCACCAGAGCAGATACGGCACCTGCATCCACGCGGCGGCAGGCGAAATTCTCCTGTAAAAGTTGATCATCAAAATGATTGAGAGAATCATGCCGATGAGCCAGAGTGCGGCAAAGCCGTACCACCCGAGCCCGAAGAACCAGATCATCCAGCAGAAGAAAAACGTCATCTGCAGCCCGAATACAATTGCGGCGGTGTCGGCGGCAGATGTGCCCATTGTCTTTTCGCGGATCAGCGCGAAGCCGTAGCCGATCAGGAACAGCAGAATCGTCCACGCAATCGGGAATACAATGCGCGGCGGCGTCAGGGCGGGCTTTACGATCTGCTCAAATTGCTGCAGACCGTCGCGGGTCAGCCAGCTTGCAATGCCGCCCGCCGCGAGGCTGAATGCGATCCAGAAGACCGCCTTTTTCCAGAATTTCGGAGCGTTCATATTATCACCTCTCTGCCGTATTATATGGCGGCAGAGGGCATCTTATACGCGCAGAAAACAGACAAGATGCCGCAGTGCCCGCACGGGAACCGTACAACCTTATGATTACCTTAATAATTTGAATTTTGTATCGGATTCTGCCGGAATCTGTGTTATAATGTGAGCAGCACAGTCCCCGAAATGATTACAGAAATGAGGATGGTCAAATGAAATCACAGCTTATCCGCCGCATCTGCTGTACGGCGGCAGCAGTCCTGACAATGGCTGCCGCACTGCCGCTTCAGACATTCGCAGCAGAGAAAACACTTCCTTCCGGTAAGAAGGAATCCGAATTGAGCAGCCTGATTGAAGGCTTCTGGAAGGATCACGAATCCACCGCCGCCGGTATGGCAACCGCAGTATTCAACTCCAAAAAGGAGCTGTATTCCGGATACTTCGGCAGCGCAGACAAGGAGAAGAACATCCCGGTCACAGAGGATTCCGTGATCGAATGGGGCAGCGTCTCCAAGCTGACGGTCTGGGTCAGCGTGATGCAGCTGAAAGAGCAGGGGAAGATCGACCTGAACGCGGATGTCACACAATATCTGCCGCAAAACTTTTTCAAGCACCGCAAATATGATGATCCGATCACGATGATGAACCTGATGAACCACAACGCAGGCTTTGAGGAAACTGCGATCGGCATGGATACAAGCACCGAAGCGAACATCGTCTCGCTTGAGGAGTATATCACGAATATTCAGCCGTGTCAGGTCTGGAAACCGGGCGAAACGGTTGCTTACAGCAACTGGGGCGCGACGCTTGCCGCATATATTGTTGAGCGCGTCAGCGGCATGCCGTATTATCAGTATGCGCAGGAAAACATTTTCAAGCCGCTGGGCATGGAGCACACCGCGATCAATGCCGATCTTTCAGATAATCCTGCCGTAAAGGAAAAGCGCAAAGAGCTGCGGGGCTATCTGCCGACCGGTCAGCTGTTCCCGAATTCCTTTACATATATCATCATGTATCCGGTCGGGATGTGTACCTCGACGCTCACGGATTTCGAGACCTTTGCGCAGGCACTGCTCGCAGAGGATTCCCGCCTGATGAAAAAGCAAACCTTTGAGGAAATGTACACGCCGTCCCTGATGTACACCGGTACAGAGGATGTGCGTCTCTGCCACGGCTTCATGGGGACGGTGTACAAAGCCAATGTAATCGGTCACGGCGGCAATACACAGTCCTGCTCAAGCTATCTGCTGCTTGACCGCGATGATGACATCGGCTTTGTGGTCATGGCGAATCAGTACGGTGAATCCAAATTCAACACCGAGATGCCCGATCTGATTTTCGGCGAGACGAAGGAGAAAAAGCTGAACAGCGACTGCCTCTGCATGAGCGCGCGCACCTTCAAGCACGGCATGCTGAAGCTGCTCGGTTCCCTGCAGGGCATCACGCCGATGGTGCAGAACCCGCCGGCAATTGTGAAGGATATGCTGCATTATCCCTCGTATATGAACGAGACCTCTGACCGCGTTGAAATCTCTGTCATGGATCTTATCAAGTCAAACGGCGCTGAGGCAGGCGCGGCGGTCGGAATCCTGTTGCTGATGCTTCTCGGCATCCTGATCTGCGTGATCTGCCTGCTGGTCAAATTCATCAAGCTGATCATCCGCAAGCACAGCCGCAATCCGCTGAGCTGGTGGCGTACGCGCATGAGCCTGCTGATTCCGCTCCCGCTGATTCTGTGGTTTGTCTACGTGCAGTTCTTCATGAAGGCACAGCCCGTCTTCTGGGCAAAGATCGTCTGCATCATTGAGATTGTGCTGGGACTTCTGCTGGTGCTCGGCATCATCGGCGGCATCCGGCGGATGCACAGGCGCGAGGAGAAGATCTGCGGGTTCCGCAATGTGCTGACGATGTTCTTTGCGATTGTCGCAGTTGCAATGATTGTTTACTTTGAAATGTATACATTCTGGCTGGTCTGAATCCGGCAGCATGCAGAAAAAGTGTCTCCGACGGATTTGTAATGGGGGCAGGCAGTGCCTGCATCCGATATGCTATAGTCCGAGTCATTCAAGAGCAAAAGTGAAATTCAGTTTCCCGATCATGGAATATGTGTACATGAGAAAGCCGCTCCAATTGGCGTTGATTGGAGCGGCTTTGTTATGGGTGCACAACATTATAAAAGTTTGCGGGGTCGAGGGGCAGCAATGCTAACAACTTAAGGCGCACACGGCGAAGCCGAAATAAAAGTTTTGGTC
>CAMKLV010000128.1:0-5296 GCA_946413695.1 uncultured Ruminococcus sp.
TTGAGGGCAGAGCCCTCAATATAAATCCGTCGGAGACACTTTATCTACAAGCTGAAACGGGAACCGCAGCACCGCGGTTCCCGTTTTGATTTCTGCTCAGATCTCATATTTTCGCAGCTCGCAGTTTCCCATAAAGAAATGCGAAAACGCATCGGTAGACATATCCCTGAAATAGGTCTCCGCGACGCGGCACACACCGCCGTGACAGACGCACAGCACGGTCATGCCGTTGTATTGTTTCCGGATATCGTCGATGCAGCTGTAGACGCGGTGTGCAAGCTGCAGCAGCGATTCACCGCCGTCCTTCATGCGGACGCCAAATTCCCGCTTCGCCGCCTGAAACTCCGGTGTTGCACCGCGCGGCTGATCTTCATAGGAACCGTAATTCCATTCGCGCAGGCGTTCATCCGTCACAACCGGCACATGAATCTGCGCGGCAGCGATCTCCGCGGTTTTGCGTGCGCGCTTCAGCGGCGAGCAGAGAATCAGATCAATTTCGGGATGCTCTGCGCAGACCGCCGCAAGCTGCTCCGCCTGCGCGATCCCGTTTTCGGTCAGTTCACAGTCCGTGATGCCGCTGATATGATCCGCGACATTCATAGTTGTTTCGCCGTGACGGGTAAACCAGATGCGCGTTTTCTGCAGAGCAGCTTGCGGCGTCAGCGAAAAGACCTCCGGCGGCAGATGCCCGTTTGTATCGCGAAACAGCTTCATCATCTCGTTTGTCAGGCTGTGCTGCTGCGGCTGCAGCTCGATCTCATCCGGCTTGCACCAGCACGCGGATTTCAGCTCACTGTCATCCATTCTGATCTCGTCGCTGCCTTCCGCCTCGCAGAAAAATCCCATGAGGATATCCTGCGCCATGCCCCACGGCTGCGATTTATAATAGCGGATATTCCGGACGCGCACGCCCGTTTCCTCCATGACCTCGCGCGCCACGGTTTCCTCGAGCGTCTCGCCGATCTCCGTGAAGCCCGCCACCAGCGCATTATGCGCATAGCCGCGGCGATACCGTGTGATCAGCAGGCGCCCGCGGCTGATGACGCCGACGATCACTGCCGGATTGATGCGCGGATAGATTTTGTGTCCGCATTCTGTGCAAACGAGTGCGCGTTCGCTGTCATCGTGCCGCATGCTGCCGCGGCAGATGCCGCAGTACCGGTTATCCTGATACCACAGATGCAGATGATACGCCGTGAACGCCGCATAGAGATATTTGCCCGCACAGCGGTCGCGCAGTTCGCGCATCGAATAGAACTGAAAGCCGTCAAGTCCGGCAGCATCCCCCAGAAAGAACGCCTCATCATCGACGGAAAACAGATAGCATGCCGCACTGCCGCATTCCCGATACCGCGGAAACTGCAGACCTTCCTCTGTGAGGGCGGCAAGCAGCTTACCCTCGCAAAAGCACATGACAAAGCTGTCCGGCTGCGGCTGCATCTGCTGCCAGCTGTTCAGCAGCCGGCTCGGTGAAATATCCTGAATCATCCCTGATCTCCTGTATGCATAAAATTCTGCATTTATTATACCACAGTCCGGCAGAAAGTGCAACGGCTCGCATAAAAGTAATATCAGCGAAAGAAAGCGCACACTTATTGACGAATCCTGCAGATTATGCTATACTATAATCTGTTCGGGCAATGGCTGCAACATATGATCCGCACTTTTACGTTTTACTACAATGGAGGAAAAGATGAATAAACTGATGAAAAAGACCGCCGCAGCGATGCTTTCCGCAGCAATGGCTGTATCGGCTTCCGCAGCAGTCGGTGTATCCGCTTCTGCTGCATCGTCCCCGTATGTTACCGTCGGCGACATCATGTATTATGAGACCGCAAACGCAGCGCAGGTCATGACCTGCTCGCAGACCGCAGCAAATCTCACGATTCCGGAAAGTGTCCACGGAAAGCCGGTTACCGCAATCCATTCGGGCGCATTTGCAGGTCATCGGAATCTTGTATCTGTTACGATCAACGCCAATATTCAGAAGCTTTACTACGGCACATTTATGGGCTGCACCGGTCTGCAGAGCGTCCGCATGCCGAACAGTCTGCGGGAGATCGCAACCTCTGTGTTTTCCGGCTGCACTAGCCTGAAAGCCGTCGATATTCCCTACAGCACGCAGTATGTAAATGACAATGCCTTCGGCGACTGCATCAGCCTTGAAAAGCTCATCGTGCATAACAGCTACACAATGCTGGATCCCAGAGCATTCCGCTCGGACGCAACCAATGCCAATACACCCTTCCGCGGCAAGGTCTATTGCTACACAAACTCCTACGCTGCCTACTGGGCAACCAATCTCAATTACAGCAAGCAGGCGTTCTCGCTCGGCGACGTCAACAATGACAACCGCGTGGATGCAAGAGATGCAAGTGCCATTCTGGGCTTCTATGCATCCGCAAGCACCGGCAGCCTGAGCCAGAGCGAAATTGATGCCTTCAGCGTTGCAGGCGATGTCAACCGCGACGGCCGTGTGAACGCGATTGATGCGAGCGCAGTGCTCGGTTATTATGCTGCGCTCTCCTCAGGCACCACCACTTCATCCATGGAAGTATACATGGTGAACGAATACTGATATCCGTTTTGCAGCAAGCCCGAAAAAGCCGTGCAGATTCGTTTCTGCACGGCTTTTGTTTTCATCTGTCAAATCTCGCTTCAATGAGCGGCTGCTCCCAGAAGATCACCGCATGCTGCTCCGCCGCGAGCGCATCCGCATGTGAACGGAGCGTCTCCAGCAGTGCCTGCTCGCGCTTTTTTGAGCGTCTGCCCCTGCCCGCATAGAGCACCTCCGTAAACGCCGCATCATAGGAGATGCCGAAGTCCTCGGCGTCCTTATGTGGAAAAAAGCTGACCGTCAGCGTATAGCGAATCTCGCCGCCGCCGGAGGATGCCGTCAGCATGACAGCCGCACCGCGCCGCCGGACGCCGGAAAAGCTGCCCTCTGCGGCAAAATACTGCTGATAAACGTCAATATCCATGATCTGCTCCTTTCACATCCGCGCGCCGGATCACCGATACATGCGTGATGCCGTTGACTGCATCGGGATATTCCCTGTCAAACCGCATGCCGATCGCTTCGGCGGTTCTGACGGATGCCGTGTTCGTTGATTTGCAATAGGAATAAAACGCCGGATAGTCTGTATTTTGCAGCGCCCACTGCAAGACGGCGCCTGCCGCCTCTTTTGCATAGCCTCTGCGCTGCTGATCCCTGCGGATATGGAAGCCGATCTCCGGCAGCAGCGCTCCGCCGATCATTTGGAGCGTCAGACCGCAGTCCCCGATGAGCAGACCTGTCTCCTTCAGACAGACCGCCCACAGCCCGAAGCCTTGCTCCCGATACCGCTGCATATTCCGCGCAATCCATGCGCTTACGCCGTCCCGATCAAGCGCATGCGGATAATGCTGCATCGTTTCCGCATCGCCGAGAATCCGGTACAGCGCATCCGCATCGGCAGGCGTCAGCTCACGCAGAAACAGTCTTTCCGTTTCGAGGATCATTTCCGTGCCGCCCTGCCCTTATGCGGCTCTGCGGATTTGCGCTGCAGCACGCAGACTGTCTCGATGCCGGTGGTGTGCGGGAACATATCGACCGGCTGGATATCGGTAACGCGGTAGCCGGAGCGCGTCAGCTGCATGAGATCGCGCTCGAGCGTTTCAATCTTGCAGGAGACATAGACAATCCGCTGCGGCTTCATCGCGGCGGCAGCGCGCAGGAATGCAGGCGATGCACCGGCGCGCGGCGGGTCCATCAGCAGGACATCGCAGCTTTCGCCCTCTTTCGCCATGTGCTGCATGAATTTCCCGGCATCCTCATTGCAGAAGCGGATATTCGCAAGCTGATTGCGCTTTGCATTCTCGGCGGCGTCGCGGCAGGCGGAGCGGTTCAGCTCCACACCGATGACATCCGCGCCCTGCTTTGCGCAGATCATGCCGATTGTGCCGGTGCCGCAGTAGGCGTCAATCACCGAGACACCCTTTTTGATCTCCGCCGCCCTGACCGCAAATGCATAGAGCTTTTCGGTCTGCACGGGGTTGACCTGATAGAAGGATGCAGGCGAAATGCGGAACCGGCAGCCGCAGAGGATATCCTCGATATAGCCCTTGCCCGCAAGCGTGACGCTGCGTTCGCCGAGTGTCAGCGGAAGCCCGTCCGGCGCGATGTTCTGCACAATGGTGGTCAGCTCCGGATGCGCCTTTTGCAGCGCCGAAACCAGATGCTTTTTCGCAGGCAGCACCGCAGATGCCGTCACGAGCACAAGCATGATCTCGCCCGTGGAGACCGATGTCCGGATGAGCGTGTGCCGGAGCAGTCCGGTGCCCGTCCGCAGATCATAGGGCTGAATTTTCAGATCATGCATGAGCTTTTTGAGCGTCTGGATGATCGGGGCGGCGCGGCGATCCTCTAGCATGCAGTCATCGACGGCGACCATTTTCTGTCCGGTCGATTGAAAAATGCCGGAGATAATTTCGCCGCCTCTGCCCCTGCCGTAGACATTCTGCACCTTGCAGCGGTAGTTATAGGGCTCATTCATGGTGAGGATCGGGCGCACCTTCGCAAATTTCGAGAGCATGCGCTCCGCCTTTTCCTGCTTGCGCCTGATCTGCTCCGCATAGGTTTCCTGTAACTGACATCCGCCGCAGCGTTTGAAGCAGCGGCAGCTTTTTTCGCCGGTCTGCGGATCGGTAATGATCTGTCGGTTCATATTCAGTCTCCTTTCGGAATGCTTGTCATTCCTGTGTATGTTTTGCGTATCCGTTTTCATAGTCTCTGCCGGCATCGTAGGCATCCAGATCAGATTTGGAGAGATCGCCCTTACCGTCAAAGCGATAGAATCTGCCGCTCTCCGCAGTCAGCTCCAGAACGCAGTAATCCGGATCGTCCATGCCTGCCGGATAGTATTTTTCATCGCCGTCATTCCAGAGCAGCGCCTTATATTCCCGTTCAAAATGCGCCGCGGCTCTGCAATAGAGACAGACGCCCTCAAACGCCGCATCATCGGAGAAATAAAGGCATGCGTCCGGATACTGCATCAGGCTCTGCACATGCTCTGAGCTTGTATTCGTCGAGATCAGATGCCGCCCGAGTCCCTTGTGCCAGACGCAGAACACCCTGCGGATATTCTGTCTGCCCTGCGCATCCGTATAGCCGATGGATGCAAACAGCGAGCGGTTGATCAGGTTCATGATTTCATCGTGTGTCACAGCGGCGTTCTCCTTTCTCAGTTCCGGTTTCAGGGGCGCAATGCTAACAACTTAAGGCGCACACGGCGAAGCCGAAATAAAAGTTTTGGTC
>CAMKLV010000129.1:0-5233 GCA_946413695.1 uncultured Ruminococcus sp.
GCACAGTTTGCGCAGCAACACTGTAAGCCCCCATTATAAATCCGTCGGAGAGTCGGCAGTGCCGACCGCCATTTTCTAAAGCACATTTCAGACGAATCTGCAACCCGCACATTCTGCTCTTTTCAAAGGTACATAGTCATACATAATTTCCGCCCCACATATAACCATGGGGTCTGGGGATCATATCCCCAGCGAGGGGCTTGGGGGCGGAGACCCCATTATAAATCCGTCGGAGACACCTTAAACCGCGTCATGTTTCCCGACCGCCGCGCATACGCTTTGACATGGGAGGGATGCGCGCAATGAAACAGCCTGCAATGTTTGCCGACCGCATGGAGCTCTGCGGCAACAACGATTTATATATAGACCGCTGCCGCCGTCTGCTGGAGTGCAGCGATATGCTGATGCTGCTGGAGCTCGGCGGACACCGTGCCGCGATCTGGGGGCATGGGCTTTCCGCCTCGGATTACAGCAGCGAGGGACTCCACATCCGCGGCGAAATCCGCGCGATTGAGCTGGACGGGGGATTGTGACGCATGGCGGTGATCCGTTTTGAAGCCGAAGGCACACAGCTCGCGGCATTCCGCGATGCGCTCCGCAGAAACGGCGTGCGGTGCAGCGGCCAGCAGATGCGCGGGAATATCTTTTGCGCAATAACGACTGCCGGTGCGCAGCGCATGCTTGCGGCACTTGCGGCGCGCTATCAGGTGACGCTGACCGTCACGGCGCGGCGCGGGCTGCGGTATCACCTTGCACCGTATCGCAGGCGGCTCGGATTTGTATGCGGGGCGCTCTGCGGCGCATGGTTCCTCTGGTGGTGCAATGCGCGCATCCGCAGCATCGAGATCACCGGCAATCAGCGCGTGCCCGAGGCGGAGATCGTTCGCGCCCTTGCTGACCTCGGCGTCTCTTACGGCGTGCCGTTCCGCGATCTGCCCTGCAGCTACATCGAGCAGCAGATGCGCCTTGCCGTCAGCGAGATCGAGTGGATCACGATGCGCCGCAGGGGCGGCAGGCTCATCGTCGATCTGACCGAGGAGACACCGCCGCCTGAGATGCGCATGAATCATGTTCCGGCAAATGTCATTGCAGCGGAGACCGCGCAGATCACCGGCATGGATGTCCGCGGCGGCTTTGCCGTCAGGCGGGTCGGAGATACCGTGCACGCGGGCGATCTGCTCATCACCGGCGCACAGACCGACGCATTCGGCATCTGCAAATATTATCACGCGGAGGGCACCGTCACCGGCACCTATTTTGATACATTTGAACAGGAGCTGCCGTTCGTCTCCGAGATACCCGTGCGCGGGCAGACGCAGACCGAGACGGTGCTTTCGGTGTTCGGCAGGCGCATCCCGCTGACGCTCGGGTTCGTCCGTCCGGATGCGGACGCCGGCACGATTTATGAGGAGGATGCAGAGCCGCTCACCCTGTTCGGCAGACGGCTGCCGCTCTCACTCATCCGGTGCAGATACACGCAGCAGGAGACCGCGATCACCGTTTTTTCAGAGGACGAAATCCGGACGATGCTCGAAGAATCTGCGGCGCGTTATGAGCACAATTTTCACGCTTCTGACAAAGTCCTCAGCAAAAAGGCTGAATTTTCCCGCTCCGATTTGGGCATATCGCTGAAAATCAACTATGTTTTTGAGGGGGTTATCGGGAAAAGCAGTGAAATTTTTGTGAAATTATCCTAAAACTATTCCATTTTTCTTCGGTTTGTGATATAATAGACATAGAATTTATTATGCGCTTTCTGCGGCCTGTTGAACCTGCCGCAAAAGCAGCCTATCACAAAGGAGCCGATTCATTAAAACACATGGCAGAACTGATTTGGAATGCAGCAAATCCCGATGAGATCGCGGCTGTTTTCGGCAGCTACGACTCCAATCTCAACCTGATTCAGAAGAAGTTTCAGGTTGTGATCGTCAACCGCGGTACCGGCGTCAAGATCACCGGTCCGGAGGAGAACATCCGGAAGGCAGCCGAGGCGATGGATGTGCTGCTCGAAAATACCCGCAAGGGCACCGGCATCAATGAGCAGAGCGTGCGCTACGTTGTCTCAATGGTTGCCGATGATGCCGCCGAGGAGGTCAAAACGCTGACCGCGGATGCCGTCAGTGTGACGCTCTCCGGCAAACCGATCCGCCCGCGGACTGTCGGGCAGAAGAAGTATCTCGATGCAATCGCTGCAAATACCATTGTACTCGGCATCGGGCCCGCCGGCACCGGCAAGACCTATCTTGCTGTCGCGATGGCGGTCAAGGCGCTCAAAAGTCATGAGATCAGCCGCATCATTCTTACGCGCCCTGCCGTAGAAGCAGGCGAGAAGCTCGGCTTTCTCCCCGGCGATCTGCAGGATAAGGTTGACCCCTACCTCAGACCGCTCTATGACGCACTTTTTGAAATGCTCGGCAGTGAGGCGGTCGAGCGTGACCTGGAAAAGAATATCATCGAGATTGCGCCGCTTGCCTACATGCGCGGCAGAACCCTCGATCATGCGTTCATCATCCTCGATGAAGCGCAGAACACCACCTCAGAGCAGATCAAAATGTTCCTGACAAGACTCGGTGAGGGCAGCAAAATGGTCATCACCGGCGACATTACACAAATTGACCTGCCCGACCCGCGCCGCTCCGGTCTCATCGAAGCGATGCGCGTGCTCAAAACAGTCGATGACATCGTGATTCACCAGTTCTCGGAAAAGGATGTTGTCCGGCACAGACTTGTGCAGGATATCATTACCGCCTACGCGAATTACGAGCATAAAAATACACAAAACCATCATGAAAGGAAAAGAAACAAAAATGGCTAAGCTGAAGGTTTACATCAAAGATACACAGCACGAGGTGAAGATTCCGGTCGGAATCCGCCTGCTGATCCGCCGCTGCTGTCAGGCTGTGCTGACAACGGAGGGCTTCGGTCACGATACCGAGGTCAGCGTCTCCTTCGTCAACAATGAGGAGATCCGCAAGCTCAATGCGCAGTACCGCAATAAGGATATGGAGACCGATGTGCTCTCCTTCCCGCTCTGCGAGGGCGATCACCTCGAGATCAACACCGAGAACGGCTTTGTCCTGCTCGGCGATATCGTCATCTCGATGGAAATGGCAGTGAAGCAGGCAAAAATGTACGGACATGTTCTCGAGCGCGAGGTCGCATTCCTGACTGTCCACTCGATGCTGCACCTGCTCGGCTATGATCACGAAAAGTCCTCGCTCGAGCAGAGACAGATGCGCGAGAAGGAGGAGTCTGTCCTCGAAAAGCTCGGCTTCTCCAGAGACACCAGCTATATCGTCCCCGAGGAGCAGGAATAATCCCATGCAGCAGAACAGCAAGACGAAAATTCTGTTTGCAGCGATTGCCGGACATACCAACGCGGGCAAATCCTCGCTGCTCAATGCGCTGATCGGCGAGAAGATCGCCTCTGTCAGCCCGAAGCCGCAGACCACGCGCACGCGCATCACCGGCATCCGCAATGTCGGCGAGACGCAGCTGGTCTTTACGGATACGCCCGGTCTGCACCGCGCGCGCACAAAGCTCGGCGACCAGATGCTCAAGGCGGCAAAGGAGGCAGTCTCGGAGATCGACTGCGTCATCTTCATGCAGGACTGCACAAAGCCGCTCGGCGAGCAGGAGCAGATCATGCTCGACAACCTTACAAAGCAGGGGACGCCGGTCATCTTCCTTTATAATAAGATCGACCTGCTGAAGGATAAGTCTGCGCTTGCGCCGCTGCTGGTCGAAGCGGAGAACCGCTGGCATCCGGCGGCGATCATTCCGGTTTCGGTCACGCGCAATGACGGCGTGCAGGCAGTGCTTGAGGAACTGCTCAGCCGCGCCGTGGAGGGTCCGCATTATTTCCCCGAGGATATGATCACCGATCAGCCGGAGCGCGTGCTCGCTGCGGAGATCGTCCGCGAGCAGCTCTTATATCTGCTGCAGGATGAAGTGCCGCACGGCGTTGCGGTTGTCACCGAATCATTCTCCGAGCGCGAGGATAAGGATATCCTCAACATCTCGGTGCTGATCTACTGCGAGAAGGAATCGCACAAGCGCATGATCATCGGCAAGAACGGCGCGATGCTCAAAAAGGTCGGCGCCAATGCGCGGCGTGAGCTCGAAAAGTTCTTCCGGATTCAGGTCAATCTCCAGACATGGGTCAAGGTCAAAGAGGACTGGCGCAACCGCGATATGATGATCGAGCAGTTCGGGCTGAACTTCAACCAGTAAAATTTACCATGAAAATGCAAGCTGATTCCGCATATGCTAGCTTCAAAAGGAGGCTTGTATATGCGGAATCAGAACGCTTATCTGACGGACAGAATGGCGGAGAAACAACAGCAGCAGCGCTGGGATGCCTTCTGTCAGAGCGGCAGCATCGCGGATTATCTCGAATACCGCGCGTGCTGTCATGAGGAGCAAACCTATGCAGACGCATCTCAATCTCACGGGGCTGGTCATTCGGGAGACAGCCTTTCATGATGCCGATAAGCTCATCGACCTGCTGACAGAGGACGGCATCCGCACGGTGCAGGCGAAATCGGCGCGCAAGCAGGGGAGCAAATTCGGCGCAGTGACGCAGCTGTTTGCCTACGGCGACTTCTGTCTGCGGTGCAGCGGCGACCGGTTTTATCTTGACAGTGCCGTGTCCCGCAATCTGTTTTACGGGCTCCGCAATGATCTCGAAGCACTCGCGCTTGCTTCTTATTTTTCGGAGCTCATCCGCAGGACAATGACCGATCAGCCGCAGCCGCAGCTTCTGCGGCTTTTTTTGCTTTCGCTGCATCATCTCTCGGAGCATTCCAGACCGGCGGCGCTTGTCAAATCCATCTTTGAACTGCGGCTCATGACCGAGCTCGGCATGATGCCGGATCTCGTGTGCTGTCAGGCGTGCATGACCTATCTGCCGGAGCATCCCGTTCTGCGGATTCATGCCGCAGACCTGATCTGCCGCGGCTGCAGAACCGAATTTGACCCCGATGATATGGATGTACCGCAGGCGGTGCTTCATGCCGCGCGGCATGTGGTCTTTTCGGAGTATGATAAGCTGTTTCAGTTCCGGCTCAAGGGACAGAGCGCGGCGCTCTTTTCGCAGTATACGGAGCGCTATCTGCTCGAACGGCTCGGTATGCACTTTCCCACCCTCAAATTCTACCGTGAGCTCGCGGGGGGAGCGGTATCACCGACGGATTTATAATGGAGGGCTTACAGTGTTGCTGCGCAAACTGTG
>CAMKLV010000130.1:0-5169 GCA_946413695.1 uncultured Ruminococcus sp.
CAGTGGTGCGGGGATTTTTACATATTATCAGTTATACAACCGTGTGAGGAACGATCAGAAACCGAAGGTTCTCTTGAAGTTGTTGACAAACTGCTCCTTGTAGCCGATCACTCTGTAGGAAGTACCGATCGTAATGTTTTTCTTCTCGCAGTCTTCAAATGCATTTGCGCTGCTGTCATCAAAAACAATACCGTAAGCAGTATCGGTGAAGCGGGTAACGTTGTTGGTGATGTGGGTAAGCTGCTTGCAGTTTGCAAATGCGCGATCCTTCAGAACGAGAGAAGAATAGGAGAGCGCAGAGATTCTCTCGAGTCTGAGTGTGCGGATACCGGTGTTCTCAAACGCCTTGGTGCCGATCGTTCTGACAGATGCAGGAATCGTGAGGCTCTCGAGTGCGGTGCAGTTCTGGAATGCCTCATTGCCGATGGAGGTGAGGTAGGTTGCTGCAGAGAGGTCAATCTTAGTCAGCGGTGCGCCCATCGGAGCCGGCTCATCTTCCGAAAGTTTCTTGCCATCCTTGTTGCGGAATGCGCCGTTTGCGATAGAGATGACATTGTAGTACTCGCCGTTCACGCTCAGGCGTGCCGGAATCTTGATTCTGGAATCTGCTTTGTCGATGCCCTGAACAGACGCGGTCTTGTCCTGAATATTGAAACTGTAGTCAACATGGCCGAGGTTGATGCCGTGGTTCAGATCAGCTTCGGTAACACCGGTGATAGTCGGCGTCCAGTCATTGTCGAAGGAATCAAATGCATTCGGGATATAATATGCAGAAGCGGTGATGCAGCCGGTGGGCAGAATGTTCGCGACGGATGTTGCCATCGGAGCAGCGCACATAAAGATTGCTGCGGATGCTGCGACGATAGATTTAATAGCTCTTTTCATGGTAGAAATCTCCTGTTACAGTTAAAATTAAAGCGGAATGTTAAATCGTAGAGTAAAGATTGGTACAATATGCAACTAATTTTACGCAGTGGATCCTTCTGCGTTTCAATCAGAAATCAGGCTTTCCGGACAGCCGTTTTGGTTTTCTGATCGCCGAGAGCATGCTGTATCAATGTGGTTCATTTGCTCTACTTTTGGTATTGTAACATACTTTTCAGCGAATGTCAATGGCTTTTTCGGCGTTTTTGACGTACTGAACCAATAAAAGCGGATGCTGTTAACCGGATTTGTGAGATTAAACAAATACTTGATAATCGCTTGAAAATGATTGTAGAATCCGTTTTAATTTGATTAAATTTAGTTGAATTTCACTTGATTCAAGCCATATTTTATAATTATATTGTGATTATAAGTCAGGCAAGCTCTAACTTAATCTGCCTGTGCGGGCGCCGAAAGCCGGATTTTCCGTTCCGCAGGCGCCCGTCGACTCCGGCAGAAATATATGCGCAGTGGGTTATTCATATTACAAATGCCGGTTTCGCTTTGTCGCAAATTTTATTTATTTTCTCAATCCGCAGACAGGGGCTCCGGACGAAAAAAAGCGGGAGCCGTCCGCACAGCTCCCGCTTTGGTGTTATATAAGAACTTACAGATTCATACCCTCGAGGTCCTTCGCCGTCTGATCGACAAGCTCGACGCACTTCTTTGCGTTCTCGCCGAACATCGCCGGAATGTTGGAGATCCAGCCAAAGAAGTGGAACAGCACCATGCTGGTTGCCAGCGAGCTGCCGCTTGCCTCCTCGTCCTTCCAGACAGTCCATGTCTTGACGCCGGTCTTGAGAATCTGCACCTGATTTTTCTTGTCCAGTGCCGGGAAGACGATGCGGTCTGTCATCATGTAACGGATCTTTTCCGGCTTTCCTGCCGCAAACGCATGATCCTTGATGATCTCATAGAACTCATCAACGGTGTAATCCTTCTCCACCTTGACTCTGACTTGCTTTCTGCCAAAGAAACCTGCCATTTTACTACTCCTCATTTCATTCAGTCTCGGGTGATGCTGTCAAAACAGCGCATGCCTTTCACCCACTTTCTATTTTACCACATTCAATTTTGTTTGTCAATGTAACAATTATACAATTCAGCGCATGTTCATAACAGCCCGTTTGTCTATTTTACAAAAGAAAAACGCTCCCGTCCAAGCCTGAAACGAGAGCGCGCCTTGCGGCGAAGCAAAATGAAATAGAGGATGTAACTGCAAATTGGCGTATCCGCTGTGCAAAATGCCCGCTCAGCAGCACAGGTGCGCCGCTGAATTTTGCACAGCCGATACATAAACAGGAAAAAATGAACCCGTCTATATATATAGACCCAAAAAGAAATGAAAACGTTTCATCTTCCGCGTCAGTTCTGTATATATGCACAGATGCAGATGACTATAATGCGGATGAATTGTGCTGTTTGCACGTCAAAGGACATAATACAGGATCGCGATTGCCTGCAAAAGGCTGCCTGCGTTGACAAACAGATGGAATACGCTGTGTACATAGCGGTGCTTTTTGCCGAGCCCGTAGAGCACGGCGCCGATTGTATAGCAGATGCCGCCGCCGAGCAGCCAGAGGAAACCGCGCATGCCGAGCACCTGCATCGTCGGCTTGAGGATCGCGACAATCGCCCAGCCCATCGCCAGATAGCAGATCATGCTGAACACCTTATATTTTTTCAGGTCGATCGCCGTCAGCGCTGCCGCGACCATCGCGCAGCCCCACTCAACCCCGAAGACAATCCACGCCGCAGCAGGATATTCCCTGCGGATGGCTGTGAGCAGCACCGGCGTATAGGTTCCCGCGATCATGAAATAGATCGTGCAGTGGTCGAGTACCTGCATCACACGCTTGCCCATGCCGTCCGGCAGCCCGTGATAGACGCTCGAGATCACAAACAGCGTGCAGGTCAGGACGCCGTAAATGGTGCCGCTCGTGATCGCCCACGGGTCACGGTGCTTTGCGCCGATCAGAATGCTGCCGATCAGAATCAGCAGCCCGACTGCGCCGCCCGCAATGTGCGTGATCATGTTCATGAGTTCCTCGCCGCGTGTATAGTCAGGCAGCGTGCGCTCGCGCAGCGGAATGCGTTTGGTTGTTGTCATGAGAATCGCTCCCTTCCTCAGTTTCTATTCTCATGATACCCGATTTTTGCCGCGAATGCAACCTACAATCCGAAGAATCGCCGCACGCCGGATTCTACCGCAATACGCACGTATCTGCTGTAATTCTACGATTCGGGGAATCCGCCGCAAGCCGGTAGAATCCGCGTATTTCCGGTAAAAAGCACAGCGCGTACCGCCGCAAAGAGAGCGATACGCGCTGTGCGATGTATGGAGAGAAACTGGTAGGCAGGTTAAGTGAGACCAAGCTCCTCGGCAAGGTCATCGTATTTCTGGAACTCATCTCCGTAGTAGTTGTTCTTCCACATATCCATCATCTGTTCGTAACGCGGGTTGCCCCAGCGCCAGCCCTGATCGACCGAGCCGGAACCGGCTATGACGATCTTGGCATCGGGATATGTTTCCTGCAGGAGATTGACACTGTTCCAGCCGCAGAAGGTCGATTCCATCCAGACACGCTGCATCATCGGAGAATTCAGCAGCGGTGTGATGTCACTGATCGGGTTGTAGCTGATGTTGACATCGACCAGCTCGTGCAGTTCGGCGAGCGGGGAGATATCGGAAATGCGGTTGACGAACAGCTCCAGATAGTGCAGATGTTTGAGCTTTGAGAGCGGCGAAATATCCCAGATGCAGTTGTCCGCAAGGATCAGCAGCCGGAGATTCGGCAGATACTCCGGAATTGCGGAAATATCGGTCAGCGCCTGATGTCCGAGGTCAAGCGCAAGCAGATCGGGGCAGTATTTCAGAACCTGCAGGCTGTCGGAACCCATACGCGCATAGTCATATTTGAAGATCAGAACTGAGAATGCAACGTCATCTGTCCGAATCGACCACTTGCCGAGGTACACGCGCCAGACAACCTTTGCCGTTTTGATCTGATCGCGGAACTTTGCCATTGTCTCGTTGCCGAGACCACAGTTTGACATATTGACAATTTCGAGATCGGGGAACTGCGCAATCACGCGCTTCAGCTCCGGCAGATCATCCTCTGTCAGGCGTTTGCCGCTGATATCGAACTCGGTGATCGAGGAGTCATATTCCTCATCGTCATAGAAGACCGTCCAGCCGAAGTAGACCTCCGGGAACGCCGTCGTCAGCGCAATTCGTTCATCGTCCGAGAGCTTCTGTCCGTGCAGATCAACAGATTTGAGCTGCGGCAGAAGCGCCAGCTGATCGAACAGTGAGGCGTCAAGCTCCACGTCGCGCAGATCGAGCGACTCAACATTCTCGAGCACCTCTTTGCCGTAGATTTCATAGGTGCCGATGACCTCAAACGAGATATCGGGATATGCTGCGGCGAGCTTTTCCTTTTCGGTTTCAGGAATCGTCTCCTTGCCGAAAATGACCGTTTTCAGATCGGGCAGATAATCGAGCTTCCGCATAAATGCGCGGGAATCCGAAATCCCGTGATCGGAAACATCCAGTGTTGTGATATCCGTGCGATAGGCTTCGTCCTCGATGTTGACAACCGTCTGATAGATGAGCTCTGTATCAGGGAACGCCTGCCGCAGTGAGATGGACTGTTCCGCATCAACCGGATAGGAACCGAGATCCGCCTTCTTCAGATTCTTGAAACGCTTGAGATAGGATTTGAGCGAGTCCAGATCCGGAATCTCTTTGCCGCTGAAGGAGATCTCCTCAGCAAAGATATCCGTCTTGCTGCCGAACATATCGAGATGGGTATGGTTATAATACCAGACGCTGAACAAGGCAATAAACAGGATCAGAAACGCGAGAACGGCAACCAGAAGCAGCCGCTTGATTTTTTCTTTTTCCGGCAGTATACGCTTCTTTTCTGCCGGCACTGCGGAGACCTCCGCATTGTTTTGTACAACCATCAATTTCAGCTCCACTCAGCGAGATCAAACATACGGAAAAGGACTGAAAACCGACTGCCGGAGCAATCGGTTTTGTCTATTGGATTGGGGTAGCAGGATTTGAACCTACGAATGCCAGAGTCAAAGTCTGGTGCCTTACCGCTTGGCGATACCCCAGTCATTTAATTATACCACAGAGCGCAGTAAAAATCAAGGCGATTTCAAGAAAAAAAGCGCAGAAAATAACAAAACCCAGAGCGCAAACTCTGGGTTTTGGTGCCGGCATCGATCTATCTT
>CAMKLV010000131.1:0-4959 GCA_946413695.1 uncultured Ruminococcus sp.
GATCGACGCGCTTTCGCGAACCATCGTCCCGCAGATTTATCAGGAATTCGGCGTGACGATGACAGCATGACCGCCCGCGAGATCGACGCGCTTTCGCGAACCATCGTCCCGCAGATTTATCAGGAATTCGGCGTGCTGCTGACTATCGGCATATACGCGACCAACACGCACAGTGAGACAGCCGTGCAGATCCGCGAGACGGTTCGGCATGTAGTCGCGCAGTATCCCGAAATTCTGCAGATGCACGGCTTCTATGTAGAGGAGGCTGCGCGCGCAGTGTCCTTTGATATCATGCTCGACTACGAGATCGAAAACGCCTCTGAGCTGACCGGCGCAATCAGCACCGAGCTGACAGAGCGCTTTCCGGATTATCAGTTCTTTATCAACATTGACCGCGACTTCAGCGAATAAAATCTAAAGATTAGGAGGCTGCACATGGTTTTCAGCAGCTTTGAATTTTTACTTTGGTTTTTGCCCTTCTGCCTGATTGTCTATCTGCTGGCGAGAAAAAAGGCGAAGAATCTGGTGCTGCTGTTTTTCAGCATCGTGTTCTATGCCTACGGTGCAAAGGAAACACCGCTGTATCTCTGGCTGATTCTGCTTTCGGTTGTGATCAACTGGATCTGCGGCATGCTGATCGGCAGGAAGGACGGACACAAAAAGCTTTATCTGACGCTCGGTCTGATCTGGGATTTCGGCAATCTGTTCATATTCAAGTATGCGGATTTCTTCATCAAAAATATCAATGTACTGCCCGGTGTGAATCTGCCGCTGACGCATCTGATTCTGCCGCTCGGCATCAGCTTTTTCACGTTCCAGATCGCATCCTATCTGATTGACGTCTACCGCGGCGATGTCAAGATCGAATACAATCTGATCGACCTCGGAACCTATATCCTGATGTTCCCGCAGCTCATTGCCGGTCCGATTGTCCGTTTCTCGGATGTGCAGAAGGAACTGCATGACCGCACCGTCCGCCGCAATGAGTTCAATGACGGCGTTCAGCTGTTCATCATCGGTCTCGGGCGCAAGGTGCTGCTTGCCAACACGCTCGGCGGTCTCTGGACGGATCTGCAGACTGTCGGTTATGATTCGATCTCCACGCGCGCTGCAATTCTCGGCATCATCGCCTACAGCATGCAGCTGTACTTTGATTTTTCCGGTTATTCGCAGATGGCAATCGGCATGGGTCTGATGTTCGGATTCCATTTCCCGCAGAACTTCAATCACCCGTATATCTCCACAACCATGACTGAATTCTGGCGCCGCTGGCACATGACACTCGGCACATGGTTCCGCGAATACGTTTATATCCCGCTCGGCGGCAACCGCAAGGGACAGCGCAGAATGTATCTCAATATGCTTGCTGTCTGGGCACTGACCGGCTTCTGGCACGGCGCGGACTGGAACTTCATCCTCTGGGGACTGCTCCTGTTCGGACTGATCGCACTGGAAAAAGCGCAAATCGGCAAGGTGCTCAACACGCATAAATGGCTCGGTCACATCTACATGCTGTTCTGGATTCCGGTATCATGGACGCTGTTTGCAATCTCCGATATGAAGCAGCTCGGCATGTTTCTGGCAAAGCTCTTCGGATTCGGCGGTCCCGCACTCATGGCGAACGATTACGTCAAATACTTCGGCACCTACGGCAAATGGCTCATCATCGGTCTGATCTTCTGCACGGCGCTGCCGGAGAACCTCTACAAGATGATGAAAAACCGCCACAAGAGCAACTTCGGGCAGTTCTTCTGGCTGATCGAAACCGCCCTGATCATTCTTGTATCCGTGATCTTCCGCAAGTGGCTCTGGCTGCTGTTTATTCTCCCGATTTTCGCGCGCGAAATGCTTTACACCAGAATCCCGAAGAAGAACCGTCCGGTTTTCAATCAGTTCTTCTGGATTCCTGAGCTTGCAGTGATTCTCGGCGCATCCTGCTACTGCATCTATATGGGCATGAACGATCCGTTCCTGTACTTCCGGTTCTGAGAAAGGAGGACATTTGATATGGCTATGACGCAATCGAATAAATCTGTCCTCGCGCTGGTGTTTACAGCGGCGTTCCTGATCACCGGAAAGATTTTCATCTGGAAATCCGGAGACAAAGCGCCTGCTGTCCAGCAGAACGATCCTGCAAATATCGTCGCGGAGGTCGCGCAGACAACGGACTATATGCCAATCGCAACAACCGTGACCACCACCACGGAGACAACAACTTCTACAACCACCACAACAACCTACGCAAACGGCTTCTCGCTGATTCCGCCGGATTATGTTGTGCCGTATAATCCGGATACCGCCGCACCGACTGAAAGCACAATCAGCACGGAAACCGTCACCACAACCGTCACGGAAATCACCACGGCAGAAACCGAAGCACCCGTGACGGAAACCGCGCAATCCGATGCGGCGGCTGCCCCTGCCGGTTACTTCAACGATGCACTGTTCATCGGTGATTCGCGCATGGTCGGCATCGCATCCTACGGTCCGATTGACGGCGCAACCTACTTTGCAACCGTCGGACTGAGCACCTATAAGATCGACAGCGCGCTCAGCGAGGTTGAAAGCACCAAGAACCAGACCTTTAATCAGGTTCTCAACGGCAAAAAATACGGCAAGGTCTATATCATGCTCGGCATCAATGAAATCGGTATGGATTTCAACACCACCATGCAGAACATGGATAATATTATCGCGCAGATTCGCACAGCACAGCCCGGCGCAAAGATCATCCTGATGGCGAACCTGCATGTCTCAGCGGCACGGCATTACAGCGACGCGGTTGTCAATAACACAAAGATCAACAGCTTTAATGCGCTGCTCGCTGCAAAGGCGGATAACAAAACGATCTTCTATCTCGATGTCAATCCGCAGTTTGATGACGCTGAGGGCTGCCTCGGCAGTGAATACACCAGCGACAACACCCACCCCTATGCGAAGTATTATGTCACATGGTCTGAATGGCTGAAAACACAGATTTTCTGAGGAGGCGCCTATGAAAGTCAATATGCCGAAGCTGCCGGAAGAAGCGCAGAACATGAGCAAGGTTGTCGCGCTGATTCAGCTTGTCTGCTTTCTCGTGATCTTCATCGGAATCTATCTGCTGATGCGCAAGGTTGTGCACGCAACAATTCTGCGCATCCTGATTCTGATTGCGGATTACTTTGTGACCGCGCTCGTCACCTATCTCGTGATCCGTCCGGCTGCGCTCAAGCTTGATGCGAAGCTGAAGAAGAAATAAAAGCAAAATCACCGGTGTCTTTGCATCGGTGATTTTTCCAAAAAGGAGGGCATTATGAATAACATCGCAATCGCACATGAAACGATCAAAATCACCGGTCTGCTGGAATACAGCATCGGTGCGGAAACCATCCATCTCCCGAAAGCGGATTACAATTCGGTGGTTGTCATTACGCCGGATGAAGCGAATGATCTGCTCACGCAGCCGCTTGCAGGCGATCGCGGTGCTGCCCCCTGCAAGATCGAGGTCACAACAGAGGATTCCTTCACCGCCGCCAAACGGCTCGGGAATGCGCTGGTGCTGAATTACGCCAATGCACATCACGCAGGCGGCGGATTCATGCTCGGCGCAAACGCACAAGAGGAGGCGCTCTGCCGCTGCAGCACGCTCTATGCTTCGATCACCTCTGATGCAGCTGCAGAAATGTACCGCTATAACAATTCGCATCTGAGCGCAACCGAATCCGATTATATGCTGCTATCGCAGGAAGTCTGCGTGTTCCGTGATCATAAATGCAATCTGCTGCAGGATCCGTTTCCGACTGCTGTCATTACCGCTCCGGCGCCGAACCGCCGCGGTGCTGCGGTCTTTGCATCAAAGAAAACAATTGAAGAGACGTTCCTGCGCCGCATCTCAATCATTCTGCGGACAGCAGTGCAGTACGGCTACCGGAATCTCGTGCTCGGCGCGTGGGGCTGCGGCGCATTCGGCAATGATCCGGATATGGTCGCGGAATGTTTCAGTCAGGCGCTCGCGCAGGATGATCTCGCGCTGTATTTCGATACCGTGTGCTTTGCGGTTTACGGCTCTGCTGACAGCAAAAACTATCGCGCATTTCAGCAGGTATTCGCTTAATGAAAAGGAATCTCTGCGCGATCATCGAAAGATGTGTCTCCGACGGATTTAGAATGGGGCGCTGCCCCATACCCCGCTTAAGGGCTACTAGCCCTTAAGAATCCCATTTTGTACAGGATATAGAAAACGCCGCTCAATTCATGTATTACACAGAATTGAGCGGCGTTCTGACTGCTGTCATTTGCCGCATAAAACAAGGATGAAATCCACCAGTATAATTGCAAGCAATGACAGGCTGATTCCAAACCACAAACCGACCTTTCCCCTGCGGATCAGCTTTTTCAGGCAAGGCAGAAGCAGCTTTGCAAATAACACGGAAAGCAGACCGAATATCAGGCTGCTGATAAGCGAAATGCGGTTCTGCACAGAGAGCGGCCAGCCCTCATATGTCCAGAAGCTGCGGTGAAACAGAAACTCCAGCAGATACGAGCAGCCGTATTCAAATGCGCTCGCTATGACCACGCTGAGCAGAAAATACAAGCCGCTGTTTTTCACCTTGCGCAGCAGCAGATACATCCCCCACGCGCCGAACCCGTAAATCGGGCAGATTGTCAGGTGCAGCATGCCGCGGTTATAGATGTGATGATAGAGAAGCCAGACACAGATTTCCTCATAGATCCAGCCGCCGAACGCCGCCGCTGTAAATCCGCAGATCAAAAGCGCGAACTTCTGACGCTTGCATAAATCCTGCATAGATTGTCACCCCATTTCCATATACCTGTATCATATCACATCTATTTGACAGATGCAATCCCTGCCGAAAGATTGTAGCCGGACTGTAAGCAGATTGTAACGCACTTCATATTCGTCAAATCTGCCGGAGATTACTGACACATGGTCAGAGATTGATATACAAAAATCAT
>CAMKLV010000132.1:0-4855 GCA_946413695.1 uncultured Ruminococcus sp.
AGGGAAGAGAAGCCTGTATTCAGACTTCTGCGGAGTATAATACGAAGTATTATACTTGCTGTCAAAGAAGGAGGTCATGCGAATGAAGAAGATCCCGACGCTCTTCAACTGCGAATTGGTGCGTTCCTTGATGCGGATTACCGTTTTCCTTGTTGCGAATTGATGTTTTCCTAAACGTGAAATAATCAGCTAAAGAAAATGCCGCCTTCATTTCTGAAAGCGGCACATTGGCTATTTATTCAATATAGAACTCATCTTCAAAAGGAAATCTCCCTTTTCTTCCGGTAGCATTCGATAGTTCTCTAATAGTATTCTTTCCTTTTCAGAAAGGTAAGTAACGTTTTCGTCCTCGCAAAAGAGCTCAGATCGCGAAATGCCAAGCGGAACGATCAGTCTTCTTAGGGTATCAAGTGACGGATTGCGTCTTCCGCATTCCAAATCGCTAATATGATTCTGCGTAATACCAGTTTCCTTAGAGAGTTTGTAAATCGTTAATCCCTTTGCTGTACGTAGTTTACGTATTTTCTCCATCGCAGTCATTGATTATCAGCTCCTCTCATGCACAATTATAGTCTAAATCCCCACAGAATATAATTTCATATTTGCGGTTGACAATACTATTATTGTGCAGTATAATTAGGAGTAAGGGACTACGGACATATAAAAGCCGCCTTCCGTAAATGGAAAGCGGTGTAGCAAAAAATTCTAAAATAGCACTTGACAGGCAACACAAAATATGCTAGAATGAATCCGTGCTTTTAACGCAATCCCACAGGAAGCATCCGGACGGCAATCCAGATACTTCCCGTCATCAGATTGGTGCAGGAACACCGACTGACTTAGTGAGACTGGCTATAGCGTGTTTTCATTATAACACGTATTATATAGTATTGTCAAGCCCTTCAGTTCGATGTTTGCAGCGTCAGGACTGAAGGGTTTGCCTTTATACCAGCACGATGTACCGATTGAATTGACGCTCACCCGGTACAAAGCACATTGAAAACAGAATACATTTTGATTGACGAATTTTCACTTACGGTCGCACGAGCCATGACACAGCCCTGTCCGGTTTACCGGATCACACCTTATGTTTGCTAAAAGGAAGGGTAGAAAAGTTGCTACTAGTAGCAACTTTTATGCGAGCCGCCCGCAAAGGAACAGTAGCCGGGGAACAATATACTCCTGCAAATTGCAAACAATCGGCAATCAAAACATGCCTTTTGGTATGATGCACAAAATAGGTCGTAAACTATTCGATTTACAACCTATTTGCTTGAAAATAGTGGTCGAGGTGACAGGACTTGAACCTGCGGCCTCTGCGTCCCGAACGCAGCGCTCTACCAAACTGAGCCACACCTCGTTATTCGTTTTCAGCAGTCTTTGTTTTCCTGACTGCCTTGCTATTATAGCACAAAGTTACGAAAATGTCAAGAGGAAATTCTGCAAATTGCAAAAATTATCAGAAAACACAATTTACCCCTTGAAATTCATAAAGAAATGTGGTATAATGATACCAGATTGAGGGAGACAAACCGAAATCTGAATCAAATATCTGGGAATTCCGGATTATAGGTGTGCGGGCCCTGTGCAGCTAAGCACCGTGAACCATGTCAGGCGGGGAACCGAGCAGCATTAAGCGGATCGCTGGGCGTGCCGCAGTCAGCCTGCACACCTATGCTCCGGAATTTTCTGTCTGTCAGGCATTCAGCCGGATCGGGGGCGCAGTATGGGCGACAGACTCAGGAAATATACAAAACAGCTCGGAAAGCTCGCCTTTCAGGCAGGCATGCCCGGTTTGCTGATCTACGGGATCCTCATCGGCTCGTTTGTCCTGCGCGGCACACCGCACGGCGACGAATTCCCGCCCTTGATGTATCTGCGGCTGCTCGGCATCTGCTATCTGACGGCTTTCATCGTCAACTGCGTGCTGCACTATAAAGACATGATCCACGCGGTTCTCCGCTCGGATGAACACCTGATCGGCAAAAACTTCGGCGGATTCCGCAAGCAGGACAAGCTGTTCTGCTCCGGCATGGAGGCATATGCCGCTGACCGTCCGCGCGAAGCACTGGAATACTTCCTTGCCGTGCAGGAGGACTATGAACTGAACGAATCCGAAAGCGGCGTGCTCGCGTTTTATCTCGGGCGCTGCTATCAGATGCTCGACTGCCCTTCCAATGCGGTCACCTATTATCAGACGGCACGCCAAAAGGGCTTTTCGGAACCCTTTGCAAAGCTTTTTGAGGCACGCAGCTATTCCGAATGCGGCGACTTTGAAAACAGTCTCAGGCTCTTTGAGGAGCTGCTCGCAAACGATCCGCCGCCGGAATTCTACTTTTTATATACCGATATCGGCTATCTCTACATCAAGCAGAAGCTGCCGGAAAAAGCGGAGGAATGGTTCCGCAGATCCATCGACGAAAAACAGAATTATGCGTTTGCGCTCGGCGGAATGGCAATTGCCGCCCTGCAGAAGGGCGAGTTTTCCGCGGCGCAGGAATATCACTATAAAGCGCTGGTCAACCGGCTTGAGAACGCGGTCAGCTTCCGCAAGTATTATGACGAGACCAAGCGCCTGATGCTCGACGCACATCCGGAATGGTCCGAGAAGACCGGTGCCCTGCCGGAGACGCAGAAGGCAAATCCAGAAACCTAAAAGGAGCGTGAGAGGCTTTGGCAGCATATGAGGCGCTCTACCGCAAATGGCGGCCGCAGACCTTCGATGATATCGTTGCGCAGCCGCATATCACGCGCACACTCAAAAATCAGATCATGCACGAGAAAACCGCGCATGCCTATCTGTTCACCGGATCGCGCGGTACCGGTAAAACAACCAGCGCCCGCATCTTTGCAAAGGCAGTCAACTGCCTGCATCCAAAGGACGGCAATCCCTGTCTGGAATGTGAAATCTGCCGCGATGCCGAAGCCGGCGCCCTGACCGATATCATCGAGATCGACGGTGCCTCGAACAACGGCGTCGAGGAAGTCCGCAGCCTGCGCGAAAATGCAGTCTATCTGCCCGTGCGCTGCAAATATAAGGTCTATGTCATCGACGAGGTTCACATGATGTCCCCCGGCGCATTCAACGCGCTGCTGAAGATCATCGAGGAACCGCCTGAATATGTCAAATTCGTTTTCGCGACAACCGAGATTCACAAGGTTCCTGCGACCATTCTCTCGCGCTGCCAGCGATTCGATTTCCGCCGGATCCTGCCCGCCGATATCGCAGGACGGATCCAGTATATCGCAGAGCATGAATCCTTCACGATCTCGAATGCCGCCGCGCACCGCATCGCGATGCTCTCTGACGGCGGTATGCGTGATGCGCTGAGCCTGCTTGACCAGTGTGCCGGTATCTCCGATACAATCGAAACCGAGACCGTTGAGGAGGCTGTCGGCGTTGCAAGCACGGAATCCGTGTTTGTTGTCCTGCGCGCGATTGCAGCGAAAAACGCCGCCGATGCGCTCGAACGCATTGATCAGCTCTATCAGCAGTCCAAGGATATGACGCGCTTTGCAGATGAGATCTCGCAGCAGCTCCGCAGCATCATGCTGCTGAAAACCGCGCCGAATGATCCGTCGCTTGTCGATGTCATGCCGGACGAGCTCGCGCAGCTGCAGGAAATTTCCGCGATGTTCACGCTCCCCGGCGTGCTGGAATCGCTCTCTGCCGTCCGGCAGTGCTGCGACCGCATGACGCGCGCGGGCAACCGCAGAATGGAGCTCGAAATGACGCTGATCCGCCTCTGCACCGATTATCAGCAGCAGAACGGCGAGATCAAAGCGCTCACGAACCGCATCGCCGCGCTTGAGCAGCAGCTTCAGGCACTGCGGCAGAACGGGATCCCGGCAGCAGCAGCGCCGCTCCCCCAGCCGGCGCGCCAGAAGCCCGCAGCCGGTCAGAATATTCCCGCGCAGAATCTGCAGATGGAGGGCAAGCCCGATGCCAAGCAGTTCCTGCCGCTGAAAAACTGGGCAGCCGTGCTCGAACGGTTCTATGACCTCGCGCCGACCATTGCAGGTCTGCTCGAAAATTCCAATGCCTATACCTTTGAGGAAAAGGGCATGCTGCTGATTATGGTACGCAACTCGCTGTTTAAGCGGCTGTTCCGTCAGCAGGATTCCGAAATGCTGCTCGATGCCGCGGAACAGGTGCTCGGCAAGCGCTATCAGCTCCGCTATAAGGTCATCGAGGCAGAATCCGAACAGGCAGCGCCCGCCGATCTGCTCCTGCAGCGTGCCCGCGAACAGGGCATCCGCACCGGCGAGCAGGAGGGCAGCAGCCTTTGATCCCAACGCATGATATTGCCGCAGCCGCGGCTTGTCATATATGAAATTTTGAAAAATGATAGGAGAATTCTTATGAAATCCAGAGTACCGAAGCAGTTTCAGGGCGGCGGCCAGGACATGAACTCCATGATCCATCAGGCACGCAAAATGCAGGATCAGATCACTGCACTGCAGGAAGACATTGAGCAGCGCACCTTCAACGCAACCGCAGGCGGCGGCGCTGTCTCCGTCACCCTCACCGGCAAGAAGACCCTTCAGTCCATCGAGCTGAAGAAGGAAGTTGTCGATCCGGAGGATATCGAAATGCTGCAGGATCTCATCATCAGTGCAGTCAATGAGGCGGTCAACAATATCGAGGAGACCACCGAGAACGAGATGAGCAAGATCACCGGCGGTGTCGCACTCCCGGGTCTGTTCTGATCGCACATGGAAGACTTCAGCGCATTGCCGCTTGTTGTTTTAGCAGAAAAATTCGCAGCGCTGCCGGGGATCGGAATGAAAACCGCGCAGCGCCTTGCATATGCGGTCATGGAGATGCCCGAGGAGGAAGCCTCCGCATTTGCTG
>CAMKLV010000133.1:0-4694 GCA_946413695.1 uncultured Ruminococcus sp.
GTAAGCAGCCTTGCCGTTCTTCATCAGGTTCATCGGAACCTCAGCAAAGACGAGCGATGCGCCGCCCTGCAGGAAGATGACCTTGTAGTTATCCGGAATGTTCATCAGGTCGCGGAGATCCTGCTCTGCTTCCTTGATGATCTGATCATATGCCTTGGAACGGTGGGACATCTCCATAACGGACATGCCTGTGCCGCGATAATCCATCATTTCGTCTGCGGCTTCCTTCAGGACTTCCTCCGGCAGAACAGCCGGGCCTGCGCTGAAATTGTAAACTCTGCTCATTGTAATAGCCTCCATAAAATCATATTCGGATAGATTGTCTGCTGACCTTACAAAAATTCCACAGTATCAATCCTGCATATAGTATACTATATTTTGAGGGTAGTTGTCAAGGGCAAAACGGCAAGATTGTGAAAAAAATAACGATTTCAGACAAACCAAAGTATACTGTCAACACTCTAAGGTTGAATTTTGGTTACTTTTCCCCGTATTTCAGTTCCCGCGCCGCTCTGCGTTCCTCTGCTTCAAGGAGAGACATCGGGCAACCGCAGTAATCCTGCCGGTACAGCTCATATTCCGCGGAAAGCGCGACCGAACGTGCATAGCCGCCGCGCTTTTTGAAATCCGAGGGCAGATAGCGGACGAACATCTCTGCCGCGATCTCCTCGCCGCACGCATTGATATACGGCGCATTCTTATGCGGACTGACAGTCAGCGTTGTTGTGAAGTAATCGCAGTGCTGTTCCTTCGCTGCTATCGCAGCTTCACGCATCCGCTGGGCGATGCAGCGTTCGCAGCGCTCCCCCATTTCCGGTGTATCCTCCACGCCTTTGACTGCGTCCCAGAACGGCGCATCGTCATAGGGCGGCGCAAGCAGTGTAATCGGATGCGGATGCTCCAGCTTTTCAAGGAGCTGCTTCTGCGTTGCGAGTCTCCGGTCAAATTCGGATTCCGGCGCGATATTCGGATTATAATAGAACAGCACAATCTCAAAATACGGGATCAGCTGTTCGAGCACCGCCGTACTGCACGGACCGCAGCAGCTGTGCAGAAGCAGCTTCGGAACCTGACCTTCCGGGATTGCAGCGATCTCCCGCTCCATTTCCTTGTGATACTGACGTTTTTCCATTTTTCTCTCCATATAACAGAAAAGGACGGTTTCCCGTCCTTTCCGTAATCATTCAACTGAAATCAGATAGTAGTAAACAGGCTGTCCGCCGTGGAGCAGCGTGATCTCGATCTTATCCTTGAACTTCATGCTCAGCTGATCGTAGAGCATCTGTGCCTTATCTTCGGTCACATCCGCGCCATAGATCACGGTGACATAGCTGGAATCACCCTTGACCATTTTCTTGGTCAGCTTATAGGCTGCCTTGTTGACATCCTTTTCTGTGAATGCCAGCTTGCCGTTATCAAGCGCGAGCACTTCGTTCTTCTTAATCTTCTGACCGTCGAGCTCGGAATCACGTGCCGCAAAAGTCACAGAGCCCGAAGATACGCGCTCAAATGCCTTGGTCATCTGCGTGCGGTTTTCATTGGCATCGACCGACTCGTCATAGGCAAGCATTGCTGCGATGCCCTGCGGAATCGTTCTGGTCTGCAGCACAATGACATTGCGGTTTGCGAGGTTGATTGCCTGCTCAGCCGCCATGATAATATTCTTGTTGTTCGGCAGGACAAAGACCGTCTTTGCCGGTGTCGCATGAATCGCTCGGAGAATATCATCCGTAGAGGGGTTCATGGTCTGACCGCCCTTGACAACCTGATCGACACCGAGATCGAGGAATGTCCGCTCAAGACCGCCGCCTGCTGCGACTGCAACAAAGCCGAACTCCTTGGTCGGTTCGACCGGAACAACCTCCTGCTGCTTGACGATCCGCGCCTCCTTGACCTTGCCCTCATGCTGAATGCGCATGTTCTCGATCTTCGGCTTCGGCTCGTTGATGAAGTGACCGAATTCCAGTGCTTTCGTCAGCGCCATGCCCGGTGCGTCCGTGTGAACATGCACCTTGATGATCTCGTCATCCTCGACCACAACAACACAGTCGCCGATGGTCTCGAGATATGCACGCAGCTTTGCGCCGTCAACGGATGCATCATTCTTCTCGATGATGTATTCGGTGCAGTATGTGAAGTTGATTTCCTCGTCATACTGTGCAACCGCTGCGTTGAAGTCAATCTTCGGATCCGGCGCAGCTGCCTTTGTCTCAGCAGCCTCCTCCGGAAGTGCGGCGCCGCGGAACGAATCCAGCATACCGCCGATGATAATGCAGAAGCCCTGTCCGCCTGCATCGACAACATTTGCTTTCTTCAGTGCCGGCAGCATCTCGGTGGTCTGCTTCAGAACAGCATTTGCCTCATCAAGGATGCCCTGCCAGAACGAAACCGGATCAAGATCCGCCTTTGCAAGCTCCTGCGCCTTGTTCGCAGCCATACGGGAAACTGTCAGGATTGTGCCCTCGGTCGGCTTCATAACAGCCTTATATGCGCCTGCGACACCGAGCTCAAGTGCATTGGCAAAATCAGCGTTTTCCGCTGTTGTCAGACCGGCAAGACCTTTGGAAAAGCCGCGGAACAGCAAAGATGTAATTACACCGGAGTTGCCTCTTGCGCCGCGCAGCATCGAGGATGCCGTGACATCCGCAACCTCCGATACAGTGGCATCGTCGGAGAGCAGTTCAAGCTCGCGCTTTGCAGCACTGATCGTCATGGACATATTGGTTCCGGTATCGCCGTCCGGCACCGGATATACATTCAGCTCATCCACAGAGCGTCTCTGGTTTGTAATCAGAATCGCAGCATGAATGATCGCTGCTTTCAGTTGTTTACCGCTAATCAAAACTTGCTCCTCCAATTCTCAGGCGCGAATGCCGTCAATATATACATTGATCGCAGCCGGTTGAAATCCGGTTGCCTGTTCGATCGCGTAGCGCACCTTATTACGGATGCTGTCGGTGATCGCTGTCATGTTTGCGCCGAGTCCGGTCACAATATGCAAATCGACTACGAGTTGATTCTGCCTTGTACGCAGACGGATTCCGCGGCGGATATCACTCGGAAACAGCTTCGTTTTCAGAGTCTCGATCGGCGAGGAATCATTCAGGTCGGCAACGCCAAAGCAGTTCGTGACTGTATGCTCTATCAGAGAGTAGAGATATGTTTTGGTCACGCGAATACTGCCGATATGGTTTTCAATCACGATCATATAGGGCACCCCTTTCTTAAAAGTCATATTATATTATAGCACAAAGCGAAAAAAAATACAAGAGGAAAGCTTCACTTTTTCAAAGAATTCAGGTTTTTATAAGAATTCAACGGAAAACGCCGCGAAACAGCGTGTGTTCCGCGGCGTTTATACAGATGATCAGTCAAGAATTGTGAGATCCACGTTCGGGAAAGCAGCTTTCGCTTCTTTTGCAAGATGTGACGGTACTGCCACCAAGCTGAGCGCATCGCAGTCCTCGAAAGCATCTTCCTCAAGCACAGTCACGCTTGCCGGAATATCCAGCACATGCAGCGATGTGCATTCGGAGAACGCACCGGAGCAGATCTTTTGCAGTGTGCTCGGGAACCGGACCTCCGTGATTGAATCAAGGCCGGCGCAGGCACCCGGACGAATCTCGGTATAGCCCTCCGGAATCGTCAGAACCGGCTCACCGTGATAAATCTCTCTGCGGACATGTCTGGTGAATCTTCCGTCACCGACATCCACCGCAGCCACCTCCTCTTTCTGCTCCTCAAGCCACGTAATTGCGACATTTTCTCCGAACAGCTCACCGGCAAGCCATTCCAGCTCTCGCGGCATCGTAACGGATTCCAGTGCATCGCAGCCCTCGAACGCATCCGAGGCAATTTCCTTAACGGAAAGCGGGATTGTGACATTTTTCAGCAATGTCGAATCAGAGAATGCGCCGCTGCCGATTTTGACAATCGTATTCGGGAGAATTGCAGTCTCCAGATTCTCAAGACCGGCGCAGGCACCGGCACGGATTTCAAGGTATCCCGCCGGAATTTCCAGCACAGGTTCACCGTGATAACACTTGTTGCGCTCCTTGGCGGTAAATTTGCCGTCCTTCGGAATATCTCCTGCAGGCTTCGCAGCTGCCGGTGCGGATGTAGGCGCAGCGGCGGGTGCAGGCGCCAATCGTGATTCGCCGGACTCGGATAGAACGCCCAGTGCAGACAACGCAGCAGCATCAAAGTTATGTCTGCGCCATGCCGAAACACGCGGCGCGGACTGGAAGTCATCATCGAATGCGGAGAGAACCGGCAGCGAATCCTCGCCGAGCGGCGCCATGCCTTCCAGCGGCGGCAGCTCAGTTTTCTGCGGCATTTCTGCAGCAGGTGCAGGGATTTCCAGCTCAGGGAGACCCGGTTCTGCAAAGGATTCCGCATGTGTTTCGGTCTGTGCGGCATCGGTAAGCGCGGACAGATCCGGAATCTCGTCAGTGACTTCCTCGACGGTTTCCTCAACATTGTCAATTGCCTTGTCGCCGATATCCTCAAGCGTATCAAGCGCAGGCTCAACAGACGGAATCTCGTCAGCAACTTCCTCGACGGTTTTCTCAACGGTCTCGGTGACTTCGTCTGCGATATCCTCGAGCGAATCAAGTGCAGGCTCAGCGGACGGAATCTCGTCAGCGGCTTCTTCGACGGTTTTCTCAACAGTCTCGGTGCCCTCGTCTGCGATA
>CAMKLV010000134.1:0-4556 GCA_946413695.1 uncultured Ruminococcus sp.
CCTGCGAGCTTTTGAAAAAGCTCGACCAAAACTTCTGATATGTTGTGCTCCGGCAACACAGTGCGTGACCGGAATGCTTTAGCAATACGGAGCCGCGCACGGCGCGGTGAAAAAGTTTGATCAAAACTTTTATTTCGGCTTCGCCGTGTATTCCTTAAGTTGTTAGCGTTGATGGGGCAGCGCCCCATTATGAATCATGCGCGCAGCGCATACCGCAATTTCTCATTTCTCATTTCTAATTTCAAATTACTTTTTGACCTTGAGTACCGTCAGGGCAGCATAGTGCAGGATATCGAATTCCGCGGGCGCGAGGGATTCGAGCATCGCTCTGTGATCGGCGTCCCACGCCTTGAGCTGCTGTGCATCGAGCGAAGCCCCGACGCCTCTGCAGGCGCGCATTCTGCCGTGCCAGTTTTCGCGGGTAAAGTGCACCGGCAGATCGAACATGGTCTGTTCGGTGATGTCAAACAGCTCCGCGATTTCCTCGGGCGGCTGAATCAGATGCCGTCTGTCGCCTCCGCCGGTCCATTTGGGATTATATTGCAGCACAAGCTTTTCGCTTGCATCCGCGATTTTGTCCTCCTCCGCGAGCCAGCCCATATAGAGCAGCACGAGTGAGCCGTTCTTTTTGAGCATTCTTGCGATATTGGGATATGCTTTTGCCGCATCGAAATACCAGTAGCACTGACATGCCGTGACGGTGTCGAAGCTGTCATCGGGATAGTCGGTTGTCTCCGCAGAGGCGGCGCGAAAGTCGATCTGCATACCGGCATCTGCGGCGAGCCGCTTTGCCTGTTCGATCTGTTCCGGCGAGATATCCGTGCCGCACCACTGCGCCCCTGCGTGATAGAGATTGCGCGGCAGCACGCCGGTTCCGGTGCCGAGATCGAGGCAGCGCTGACCGTCTTTGCAGAATCCGCGGTCGAGGATTGCCCTGTAGAATGCTTCGGGGTAGATATCACGGAATTTTGCGTAGTCGCCCGAGGTGCGTCCCCAGTCGAATGCCTTTCCGCCGTCGATACTGTTGTTCTGAATGTCCATAGATTTGCGCATGATCCCATAACAGGATCATACTGCTCCTTTCTGAATTTAGTCTTGATTTTTTGAGGTTTGAAAGAATGAATATCCGATCGGTCAGGCGCTTGTAGCCCAGCGATAGAGGATGTATTCCGATTTTGTTTCGAGGATCGCAGACCAGTCATTCCATTCATCTTTGCCGATGCTGAACGCCTGCAAAACCGGTTCGTGCAGAAATCCGACGCGCTGACTCATATTCTTGAAATCCGCGTCGATGTCAATATTGACCGGCTCATAGCTGCGCTCCTGATAGAGTTCCTCGTAATCATCGAAGAAATCGCCGTTTTCATCTGCATTGAGAAACCGGATTGCCCCGTCCAGAAATGCATCCTTCGAGGCGAAATCCGTTTTCGGTGCAATGACAATCATGATATATTCTTCTCTGTTGCCGTTAAAGCAGCAGTTTCCAAAATCCAGTACGATCATAGGTGTTTGTCCTTTCTCAGGCAGAATGATTCTTTTGTGCAATCTGATGTGCAAATGCAGCAAGCTGATCACAGCACAGCAGCGTGCATCTCCGGATCATTTACCGTCCGTGCAAGCTGATATTCTTTATAGCTTCTGCGGCTTTCCTGTTCATCAACGATCAGCGCGCCCACAATGACGGCATCATATTTTTCAGGATAATCCAGTGCAAGATTTGCCGCGTAGATAGAACCCATAGAGTGTCCGAACACAGTGGTTTTCTCCTTGCCCAGATAATCGCACAGGAAATCCGTCAGCGCTTTTCCGTCAGCGATCATATCGTCCGCCGAGATCGGTTCCGTTGCTTTGTATTTCGGATAATTATGTCCGTAGCCGCGCTGATCCCAGTTTACGACCGTGTAATCCGCACTGAGCTTTTTCCAGACGACCCAGTCCGCCCAGCTTGTCGGGGCAAACGGACCGCCGTGGATATACAGCAGCACCGGATTGTCACGATTCTGTCCGTAAATACTGATCCACTGTTTGGCACCGTTGATATCCGCATACATGGTTTCGCTGATGCCGCCTTCGGGTGTTCTTCTGTTATACAGCTTTCCGATCAGGCGGACAGTGAGGAGTATGACGGTCAGACCAAGCATGATGATCCCGATACATGTGAGGATTTTTCGTATCAGTTTCAAAGCTTTTTTCATAGCAAACACCTGTAAATACTGTTATTCTGATTACGTCAGCGGTCGGGCAGTCAGGCAGCAAAAAGGGTTAGCTGACATTCCCGAAACGGCGTCGGTCACTGCCCGTCATATTACGTCAGCGGTCGGGCAGTCAGGCAGCACAATCGGTCAGCTGACATTCCCGAAACGGCACCGGTCACTGCCCGTCATATTACGTCAGCGGTCGGGCAGTCAGGCAGCAAAAAGGGTCAACTGATATTCCCGAAACGGCACCGCGCCCTGCGCGGACGGGAACAGCCTGAAAGCGCGAGGCTCTCAGGCTGCTTGACCGTGGTTTATTTATCCCCTTTTTTACATGCTGCTCAGCGCATTCATGCCGTCATTTTTCTGCGGAGCATCCGCAGCCGGAGCAGGTTCCGGATTGTATTCGCCGGCCGCCTCAGCCATAGCCGCAAGCGAAGCCAGATCGCCGCCCATCGCGGGCTTCGGAGCTGCCGGAGCAGGTGCCGCGGAAGGTGCAGCCGGTGTCACGGGCTTCTGAGCCGGAGCAGGTGTCACGGAAGGTGTAACCGGCGTCACGGGCTTCGGAGCCGGAGCAGGTGTCACGGAAGGCGTGACCGGCGTCGCAGGCTTCGGAGCCGGAGCAGGCGCCACAGAAGGCGCGGCGGGAGTCACAGGCTTCGGAGCGGGTGCGGGAGCCTTTGCTGCTTCTTTTGCAGCAGCCTTTGCTTCCTCCGCTTTCTTTTTCGAGATTTCAGCGAAATCCTTTTCTTCGTAATCGCCATCGAGCCAGCCGACGCGCTCGAGCTGCTTGACCGGAATGCGCTTGAGCGGAGAATACAGGAACTTGGTGCAGTGATATCCGGCATCGACCATGCCCTTCTTTGTACATAGCACCTTGTTTCCGTCGCTGGAACGCTTGCCGTGTTCACAGTATTCACATTTCGGCTCAATCGCCTTTCCAAAATACTTTCCGCCTTTGGAGAATACATCAAAAAGTCCCATATTGGTCACCTCGTTCAATCGGCTTGACCGCAGGATCGGGTTGATTCTGCGCGTTTTGGCCCTATGTTTTCTCCATTATAACATATTTTTTTGAGTTTGTCTAGTCCTTTTTTATAAGAAATGGAAATCCGGTACAAAAAATCAGGATCGCCGGAAGCGGTGATCCGCTGCGGGAGACCGCCGCCGGATAGGCGAGCACCGCGGCAGCTTCATCGGTATCGAAAAATGCAGATAATACGTACAAAATCAAAAAGGTCAGTGCGGCAGCCGAGAGCCTGGCGGTCAGCAGATTCCGCATCCGGATAAAGCCGGCCGAGAGCACTCTGCACTGCAAATGGACACATATTCCACCGAAGGAGAGCAGCGCCCCCGTGAGCGATATCAGCAGGCGGCAGGGGAATCCGCAGCGGAGCAGTCCCTGCAGCTGCGTGACGTCCGAGACCGCAAGCATCAGAGCGCGGACACGCTGCTCTGAAAGTCCGCATACGCCGCCGAGCCGCACGAGCAGCCCCGTGATGCCGATCAGGTCGCAGAGGAGCATCAGCAGCCCGAACAGCAGCACCATGCCGCAGATCGCCGCGAGACTGCGCATTGCCGCAGAGACCGCATCCGGCAGCGCTTCGGCACTGAGATGTACCTGCGGCGTTCCGGATTCCGGCACTTCGGGTTTTGGGAGCAGAAGCAGCAGCATGACATTTGCAAGGATGCATCCGCCCAGCATCATCCAGCCGATTGCAGCGCGCCCGAACATCCGTCCCCCCGCGAACCCGACTGCAAAGGCAGGGCCGCCGCCGAAGCATACGCATGCATACCGTGCCGCGGACTTTGCATCCAGACGCCCCGCCCTGACCATCTGCCGGAGCAGCACCGTCCCGACCGGATAGCCCGCAATCTGACTGACGAGAAAAACGGTCAGCAGCTCCGGCGGCAGATGCAGCAGCCGCGCGAGCCATGAGAGCCGTGTGCCGAGCCACGCCGCCGCGCCCGTTCCGGTCAGGAGATTTGCCGCCGCCATGCACCCGAACAGCGAGGGAATCAGCGTCTCAAGGCAGAGCTGCAAGCGATCCGCCGTGACAGCAGCCGTCGTCTCTGCATGCAGCGCGAGCAGGATGAACAGGATCAGCGGCAGCAGTGCGGGTGCGGCAGTGCGGATGGATGGGCGGTGTGCGGTGCGGATCATGGCAGGCTCCTTTCCGGCGTTTTGATATATCGTATGCGGACTTTCGCCGCATGATTCGCACACGGCGAAGCCAAAATAAAAGTTTTGGTCGAGCTTTTTCAAAAGCTCGCAGGTTTCCAAAGGGCGGCGCCCTTTGGTCGCACTCCGCAGAGTGCGAAATGCCCCTGCGCAAGGAGCTCCGCAGGGGTGAATCCGAT
>CAMKLV010000135.1:0-4332 GCA_946413695.1 uncultured Ruminococcus sp.
GGGGAATGTGAGCTCGCGAACCTTCCCCCTGTCCTCTTTGGGTTGTTCCCTCGCATTCGCGCCCCGCGCCCAGCGGAATCTAACACTCGGACAAAAGATGAAGAACATCAACGCTAAATATTCCTTTAGCAAAATGGATGTCGGCACTGCCGACCGCCCCGCGCCCAGTAAAAATAAACATTCGGACAAAAGAGAAAGAACAAGCAAACAAAAACACATCTTTTGCCGCCCGAATAGAAAATCATGAGCAACAAAAGCCGCCCGAATCTGCATCACGCAAATTCGGGCGGCTTTGTTCTATTTCAGTATCTTCATGGTCTCCTGCTTACTGATTCCAGCTCTCCAGCTCCTTATAGAGCCCGAGATACAGCTCCGCAGAGGATGCCCAGCTGAAGTCGGCGTCCATCGCCTGCTTCTGAATCTGTGCCCAGAACGGCTTATTCTCGTATGCGCCCTTTGCACGCAGGCACGCTCCGAGCATATCATGCGCGTTATAGGTCTTGAAAGTGAAGCCGGTGCCGTTTTCGCCGCCTGCATCACGGACAGAGTCGCGCAGACCGCCTGTCTCGCGGACAATCGGCATGGTGCCGTAGCGCATTGCATACATCTGCGCCAGACCGCAGGGCTCGCTCTGCGAAGGCATCAGGAACATATCGCAGCCTGCATAGATGCGGCGCGAAAGCTGCGGATAGAATCCGAGCGTCACGCTGACAGCCTGCGGATAGCGCCATGCCATCTCTTTGAAGAAGTCCTCATAAACGCGCTCACCGCTGCCGAGCACGGCAAAGTGGAAGCCGTCATGCACCATTTCCTCAAAGACATAGCGGATGAGGTCGATGCCCTTGTGTGCGACAAACCGTGTGCAGATACCGATCAGCGGCTGATCGTCCTGCGGCAATCCGAGCTCTGCCTGCAGTGCACGCTTGCAGGTCAGCTTGCCGGAAGGATCCTCTGCGCTGTAGTGCGCATAGGGCGGCGCGAGTGCGTCATCCGTTGCGGGATTGTAGCTCTCGACGTCGATGCCGTTGAGGAAGCCGGTCAGCTTATACTGCTTGTTGGTCAGTGCGCGGTCGAGCCCGTGCGAATACCACGGATCGAGAATCTCCCAGGCATAGCTCGGGGAAACCGTCGTGATCTTGTCCGCGGTCTCGATGGCGCCCTTCATCATGTTGACATTGCCGTCATATTCCAGCAGATTTGCGTGGTACATCGGAATGCCCATGACCTCATTGAGCACTTCCTTGCCGTATTTGCCCTGATATGCAATGTTGTGGATCGTGAACACGGTGTGGATATTATCGAAGCCCTCCTGATACTTATAGAAGATCTGATAATACACCGGTGTCAGCGCGGTCTGCCAGTCATTGCAGTTGATGACAGTCGGCTTGAAGTCAATCACGCGCAGCATTTCGAGGATCGCACGGCTGAAGAATACGAAGCGTTCGCAGTCATCATAGAAGCCGTAGATGCCGTCGCGCTTGAAATAATACTCATTGTCGATGAAGTAATAGGTCACGCCCTGATGCACGGCGGAGAAGATGCCGCAATACTGCTTTCTCCATGCCACATCGACCGTGATCGAGGTGATAAAGGTCATATCCTTGCGCATGTCATCCCCGATCGCCTTATAGAGCGGAATGACAACGCGGCAGTCATGGCCTTTTTTGTTCAGTGCATGCGGCAGAGCGCCTGCAACGTCTGCAAGGCCGCCGGATGCGACATAAGGTCTTGCTTCACTTGCTGCATATAGAATATTCATACCTTGCCTCCTCCGTTCGTTGTCTCAGATTTCCGCACCCTTGCCGATAAACAGCGGATAGCCTGCGGAACCGGTCAGCTGACGCTCGTCTGCGATGATGACGTTCTTATCCGTAATGACATTGCGGATCGAGCAGCGCTCGCCGATCACGGTATCCTGTGTAATGATGCTGTCGCGGATCACGGAGCCCTTGCCGATCTTGACGCCGCGGAACAGCACGCAGTTCTCGACCTTGCCCTCGATGATGCAGCCGTCTGCGATCATGGAGTTCTTGATATGGGACGCAAGCCCGAAGTGTACCGGCGCCTCATCCTTGGTCTTGGTGAAGATCGGAGCATTCTTTGCAAAGAGTGCATCGCGCTTTTCGGTATCGAGCAGCGCAAGGTTCGCGGCAAAATAGCTTGCGAGCGAGTCGATCTTCGAGAAGTAGCCCGTGTGCTCATAGGCAAGGATCTTATACTTGTTGCTGCGGTCGAGCAAAATATCTCTGCGCAGGCTGTTGCGGTTGCGGCTCATGGATTCCTTGACGATGCGCCGCAGGAAATCCTTGCTCATGATATACATATCAAGACCGAGGCTGCAGCTGCCGGTCATCGGCGGATTGATCATGACATCATTGACAAAGCCGTCGCCGCCGATGCCGAAGATCGTTGCCGAGGAGCCCGCCGTCTGATCGTAGTAGCCTTTCGCATAGATTGCGGTGATATCCGCGCCGGATTCGATATGCGCCTCAACTGCCTTGCGGTAGTCGATGTTCGTCACAACATTGCAGTCGGTCAGAACAACATATTCCGCGCTGGAATGCTCCACAAAGCTCCAGATATTGCCGAGCGCATCGAGCTTGCCGTGATAGACCGTCGAGCTGGTGTGTGCATACGGCGGCAGCAGGTGCAGACCGCCCTTTTTGCGTGCGAGATCCCATTCTCTGCCGGAGCCGACATGGTCGAGCAGAGAGCCGTAATTGCTCTTTGTGATGACACCGACCTGCGAAATGCCGGAGTTCACGAAGTTCGAGAGCGGAAAGTCGATGAGCCGGTATCTGCCGCCGAACGGCACAGAGCCCATTGTACGGTTCTTTGTGAGATCGAAAATTACTTCATCATGGATGCTGGCGAAAACCAGTCCAAGAACATTCTGATTGATTCCCATTGATAGTCCTCCGTTTCCAGCCGCGCTCAGATTGATTCAGACAGGATCTGCTTCGGTGCGACCTGCATGCCCTCGCCGACTGTGATCTTATGTCCCGTCACGGCGATGCCCCAGTTCTCGCGTGCGTCGCCCTCATATTCCTCGGGGCTTCTGCCGACATGCGCATTCTGTTCAATGACGCAGTCCTCGCCGACGATTGCATATTCGACAACCGCGCCCGCCTTGATGACCGTACCCGGCATCACGACGCTGTACTGCACCTTTGCGCCCTCCTCGATGGTCACGCCGCCGAAGATGACGGAGAAATCAACCTTGCCGTGAATGACGGAGCCCTCGGTGATCATGGAGTTTTCGATCTCCGCACTTGCACCGATATACTGCGGCGGGAAGTTGCTGTGCCGCGAGTAGATCCGCCACGATTTATCATAGAGATTGAGCTGCTCCGCCGGAGCGAGCAGGTCCATATTGGCATCCCAGAGCGAATCCAGCGTGCCGACATCCTTCCAGTAGCCCTCAAAGGTGTAGGCAAAGAGCCGCTCGCCGTTCTGGAGCATCGAAGGAATGATATCCTTGCCGAAGTCCTTGGAGCCGGTATTCGCATTTTCATTCTCAATCAGATACTTCTTGAGCTTTGCCCATGTGAACACATAAATGCCCATGGATGCGAGCGTGGATTTCGGCTCTGCAGGCTTCTCAACGAAATCCGTGACGCGCATTTCATCGTCACAGATCATGATGCCCATGCGCGAAGCTTCGGAGCGCGGCACATCGAGCACGGCGATCGTCAGATCGGCTTTCTGCGCCTTGTGATAATCGACCATTTTGGAATAATCCATCTTGTAGATATGGTCGCCGCCGAGCACAACAACATATTCCGGATCGTAGCGCTCGATGAAGCTGATATTCTGGTAGATTGCATTTGCGGTGCCCTCATACCACGATGCACCGGAACTGCTCTCGTAAGGCGGCAGAACATGCACACCGCCGTTCATTTTATCGAGATCCCACGGCTGCCCGTTGCCGATATAATCATTGAGCACCAGCGGCTGATACTGTGTCAGCACGCCGACGGTGTCGATGCCGGAATTCGTGCAGTTGGAGAGCGGAAAATCAATCAGTCTGTATTTTCCGCCGAACGGAACGGCAGGCTTTGCCATATCCTTCGTCAGTGCATAAAGACGGCTTCCCTGTCCGCCTGCCAGCAGCATTGCGACAACTTCTTTTTTTGTATTCATTGCGTCAAACGCCTCCTTCAAATTATGCCTCGTTATTTTTTCGGTGTCGTCTTCCGGGTTTTCTTCGGTGCCGGTTCTGCAGACGGTTCCTCGGTTTTCTTCGGTCTGCCGCGCTTCGGCTTTTCCGCGGTGACGGTTTCCGCAGGGGTCTCCGCCTTCTTTGCGCGGGTGCGCTTCGGCTTTTCCGCA
>CAMKLV010000136.1:0-4313 GCA_946413695.1 uncultured Ruminococcus sp.
AACAATACCGGTAGCTTTGAAAAAGCGAAGCTATCCCAAAATAGCGAAACCATAACAGGAGGCACAAGATGAAAGCAACCGGTATTGTGAGAAGAATTGACGATCTCGGGCGCGTCGTGATACCAAAGGAGATTCGCAGAACAATGCGTATCCGGGAGGGCGACCCCTCACTGAAAACATTGACACAGGATATCCGGTTCTGCATGGGCGTAGAATCGGCTGCGGAAAGGTGCATCGGAGAAACATGAAAGACGGATATCCGGCGGTGTTTGTGCAGCGGCATAATTCCCGTTTTTACGGCAGAACAGAATGAAGCACCGGAGTGAATATAAAATGCATATCTGCTATATTATTCACATCATGAACTGCCCGTTTCCGCATTTGACTTTTGAATATCGCCGAAAAAATTTTCAAAAAGGGCTTGACAAACGAAAAAATATGTGCTATAATCCGGAACATAAAGCTGTGAGGAAGACACGCAGCGGATTGCCAATGTCTAGCAGAGAGCCGGCGGGTGGTGTGAGCCGGTGACAAGCAATGCGATGTATCCCTTCTGAGCCGGAGTGCCGAAAAATACAGTAAGTGCTCCCGTGATTCTGCGTTAAGGAATAGGGCTTGCTGGAGCCTGAAGCGGTGTTACGCAATAGCGGCACAATTTGAGTGGTACCGCGGGTATTTGTGAAAAATGCTCGTCTCAAAGTCTATCTTTGAGGCGAGTTTTTTATTTTATTATTTTTATAAAGGAGCGATTACAATGAGCAAGCAGACACAGGAAATGAACGCTGAGACCAGAATCCGGGAGGTTGCAGAGCGCATTATGCGTCTGCGCGAAGATCTCGGCATCTCGGTTGAGGACATGGCAGCCAAGACGGACTACTCAGTGGAGGACTACAGGAAATTTGAATCAGGTGAAAAGGATTTCAGCTTCACGTTTATCTACAAATGCGCGAATGTGTTTCATGTTGAGATCTCGGAGCTCATGGAAGGCAGTTCTCCGGAGCTGAAAGGTTATACGGTCACCAGAAAAGGCGAGGGTGTCCCGATCGTCCGCAGAGAGGGCTTTGTTTACAACCGTCTTGCGTCAAAGTTCAAGAACAAGACCGTTGAGCCGTTCCATGTGGTTGTCCCGTATTCTGAGGAAGCACTCTCCAAGCCGCTGCATCTCGCAAGCCACGCGGGACAGGAAATGGATATCGTCCTGAAAGGCACGCTCCGCATGATCGTCGGCTCACATACCGAAATCCTGCATGAGGGTGACTGCATCTACTACGACAGCTCCATGCCGCACGATGAGGTCGCACTCGGCGGCGAGGACTGCGAGATCTATGCGTTTGTCATGGCACCGCACGGAAACGGCGTTTCGGAGTATAAGGAAACGGTGCTGGAGCATCATGCAACAAATGTGGACAAGGCAGGTCTGCTGCATCCGGTCGCAGAGAAATTTGTGAACTGTGAGACCGACGAAAGCGGCGTGCTCTCCGGCGTGCATTTTTCGCATCAGGATGAATTCAATTTTGCCTATGACATTGTCGATGCGATGGCGGAGAAATGTCCGGATAAAACTGCGATGATCTATGTGGACAGAGACCACAACGAGCGTCGCTTTACATTCAAAGACATAAAAAAGTATTCCTGCCAGACCGCAAACTATTTCAAATCGCTGGGCATCAAAAAAGGCGACCGCGTGATGCTCGTTCTGAAGCGGCATTATCAGTTCTGGTTTTCGATCATCGCACTGCACCGCATCGGCGCGCTTGTCATTCCGGCATCGAATATGCTGAAAAAGCATGATTTTGAGTACCGCTTTAATTCCGCGGAGGTCTCGGCGATCGTCTGCACCGCGGACGGCGATGTCGCAAATGAGGTCGATCTTGCACAGGCAAACTGCCCTTCGCTGAAAACGAAAGTGCTGGTCAACGGGCAGCGCGAGGGGTGGCATGATTTCAATGCAGAGCTTTCCGCTTACAGCTCCCACTTCGAGCGTACTGCTGAAACGCCCTGCGGCACTGACCCGATGCTGATTTTCTTCAGCTCCGGTACGTCGGGCAACCCGAAGCTCGTGCTGCACAGCTATCAGTATCCGCTGGGACATTATGTGACTGCCCGCTACTGGCAGAACGCCGATCCGAACGGCCTGCATTTTACAATCTCCGATACCGGCTGGGGCAAGGCACTCTGGGGCAAGCTCTACGGCCAATGGATGTGCGAATCTGCTGTATTCGTGTATGATTTCGACCGCTTCCACGCAGATGATATCCTGCCGATGTTCAAGAAGTATCATGTCACAAGTTTCTGTGCGCTGCCGACCATGTACCGCTTCTTCATCAAAGAGGATCTCGGCAGATATGACCTTTCTTCTCTGAAATATGCCTGCATCGCAGGTGAGGCACTCAATCCGGAAGTGTTCTACCAGTTCCAGCGTGCGACCGGCATCAAGCTGATGGAAGGCTTCGGGCAGACCGAGACCACGCTGACCATTGCCAATGTCGTCGGCATGGAGCCAAAGCCCGGCAGTATGGGCAGACCGAATCCGCAGTATGATGTGCAGGTGCTTCTGCCGGACGGCACACCGGCGGCTGTCGGTGAGACCGGCGAAATCTGCGTGAAGCTGAAAGAGGAGGGCGTTCCGGGACTTGCACTCTGCTACTACGGCGATGAGGAAACCACCGCCGAGACATGGCGTGACGGCTACTATCACACCGGCGATACCGCATGGGTCGATGAGGACGGTTATTTCTGGTATGTCGGCCGTGTCGATGATGTCATCAAATCCTCCGGCTACCGCATCGGACCGTTTGAGATCGAATCCGTGCTTATGGAGCTGCCGTATGTGCTGGAATGCGCCGTGACCGGCGTGCCGGATGAAACACGCGGACAGGTTGTCAAGGCAACAATCGTCCTGACTAAGGGCACAACACCTTCTGAGCAGCTTGTCAGGGATATCCAGGAGTATGTCAAAAAGGGCACCGCGCCGTATAAGTATCCGCGTGTTGTCGAATTTGTGGAGGAACTCCCGAAGACAGTCGGCAGCGGCAAGATCCGCCGCGCGGCGATCCGCGAGATGGACAAGGCAAAGTATCAGAAATGAACAAGACCTTCGTCACGAAAATGCCGAATCACATCGGCGCTTTCCTGAAAGCCAGCAGATGCTTTGCCGCACTCGGCATCAATATCACCAGAGTCAGCTATAACAAAGCAGTGGATTCCCATATGCTGTTTATCGACGCAGAGGGAACACCGCAGCAGCTTGCGAAAGCGACCGAAGAACTGACTGCGATCGGCTATCTCCAATGCGATGAGGAAAACCGTCACGTTGTGCTGCTGGAGTTTCGTCTGAAGGACGAACCCGGCAGCGTAACGGCTGTTCTGGAGCTGATCTCTGCGCACAGCTTCAATATCTCCTATATCAGCTCGCAGGAAAACGGCACGGAATATCAGCTTTTCAAAATGGGACTGATCGCGGATGATCCGGAGAGGCTGAATGCCTTTCTTGACGAGGCAAAAAAGCTGTGCAGCGTCCGTGTGATCGACTACAATCACGCCGACAAAATCTATGACAACAGCTTTTTCTACAGTACATTTGTCAATGAGATCTCCCAGGCGATGCACATTTCCGCGGCTGCGAAAAACGAACTGATCGTCAACACCAATCTCGCCATGCAGATCCTCGATGAATCGGGGGTTTCGCCGTACCGCACCTTTGACAGCATCAGCCGGTTTGCAGAGCTGCTGGCTGCATCGCGGGCGGCAAACTTTGTTCCCAGAATCAGCACACACCAGATCACGGATGATACGCTCATTACGCTGATCGAACCGCCGTGCGGGAGCAATACCGCGATCATCAGAAGCGGCGGATTGTATCTGTTTATCGACACGGGCTATGCCTGTTATCAGGACGAAATGCTGTCATTATTCAGAACGCTGATCCCTGAATTTGACCGCATGGAAAAGAAATGCCTGATTACGCATGCGGATGTTGACCACTGCGGTCTTCTGCCGCTTTTCGATACGGTCTATGCGAGCGCAAAAACGGCAGAATGTCTGCGCGCCGAAAGCAGCGGCGGGGACGGATTCCGCGAACAGAATCCGCTGCATAAGCCATATGTCCGTATCTGCAAGGTGCTGACATCGTATGCGCCGGTGCATCCGGAAAAATTAACGGTGATCGGTGCGGAAAGGGAGAGCCGGCAAATGCTGGAACAGACCGGTTTCTTTGATTTCGGTGAGCTGCATTTTGAACTCTATGAGGGCAAGGGCGGGCATCTTGCCGGAGAATCGGTGCTGATCGACTTTGCACATCATATCGCATTCAC
>CAMKLV010000137.1:0-4281 GCA_946413695.1 uncultured Ruminococcus sp.
CGACCAAAACTTTTATTTCGGCTTCGCCGTGTGCGCCTTAAGTTGTTAGCATTGGTTCCCCACATCCCCTGACCTCATATTGATACATGGATAAAGAAAGCCGCTCTTTTTTACGCAGAACGTAAATTTGAGCGGCTTCATTCTGTTCCGCCGACTGAGCAAACGATCATCTGCCGCCGGTTTCTCCTGACACTGTGCGATACGCTATCTTTGCAAAAAGAACAGGAAAACTTCACACAATCTCCAGATACATCCGCAGCGAAATATGCTATAATAGATTCACACGCAGGGAAAGGAGTTTTCACATGCAAATTGATATCGAAAACATCACAATGATCTATCCTTCCGGAAAAAAAGCGCTCTCGGATGTATCCTTCCACGCGGTCAGTCCGGGATTCATCGGCATTCTCGGGCCGAACGGCGCGGGCAAAACGACACTGATGAAGCTGCTCATTGCCGGACTTGTCCCGACAAAAGGCGAGATTCTGCTGAACGGCAAGCCGCTGCTCCCGCAGGAGAAGGAACTCAAAGCGCAGCTCGGCTATCTGCCGCAGAGCTTCGGGCTCTTTGATGAGCTGAAGGTCACGGAATTTCTGGACTACATGGCAGCGCTCAAGGGCATCCGCGGCAAGGATGAAATTCAGCGCGTTATCAGCTGCACGGGGCTGACCGAGCAGCGCAAAACACTGATCCGGCAGCTCTCCGGCGGACAGCGGCAGCGGGTCGGCATTGCGCAGGCACTGCTCGGCAATCCGCAGCTGATGATCCTCGATGAGCCGACGGTCGGGCTCGATCCCGAGGAGCGCGTGCGGTTCCGCAATATCTTCTCGGAGCTCGCGCAGGATAAGATTGTGCTGCTCTCGACGCATATCATCGACGATGTGCAGGCGGTCTGCAGCCGCGTGCTGATCATCGACGGCGGCAGAATCCTCTATGACGGCGAGCCCTCTGCACTGATCGAGCAGACCGAGGGCAAGGTCGGCGTCTATGTCGCGCAGACCGGCGATGCCGCACCGGAAGGCTGCCGCGTTGTCTCAAAGGTCAATGTCTCGGAGGGTGTGCTCTGCCGCATCACCGGCGAAAATCTGCCGGATTACGCTGAACCCGTCCGCCCGACGCTGGAGGACGCCTATCTCTGCTGCATACACGAAGGAGCACAAGCATGAAATATTCAAGACTGTGTTTTGTGGAGATGCGGCGGCTTCTGTGCAAAAAGAGCTTCTGGCTCTGCGTGATTCTCTGCTGCTGCACGCCGCTGCTCGGGGTTCTGCCGCTGACGCTCAGCAATGACATCCTCTCCAATAAGTACATCGCAAATCCTGTGATTGCGGCAACCGCTGCGGGCGGCATCATCTGGGCGGTGCTCAGCCTGCTGGAGGCGAGCAGAGTTCACCGCACCGGCACGGATGTCCTGACGGATGCGGTCTCCGCACCGGCGCTGCTGCCTGCTGCAAGAATGGCGGCGCAGATCATCCTCGCGACCGGAACCGCGCTCCTCTGCACGCTGCTCTGGATGCCCTACATCGCGCATAAGATGGAATATCTGTTCTCGCTGAAATTCTATCTTGCAAATATTGCGGTCATGCTTGTGCCGGGCTGGTGGCTCTGTATGCTGATAATGGAGGGGCTCTATCAGTTCACGCGGAAGACCGAAGCCGCTGCGCTGATCTTTGCGCTCGCGGTCGGATGCTGCTTCCTGCCGGGGGTCATGCTCAGCTACTCGCTGCGTTGGATCTGCCCGTCGGTTGTGACCTATTCCGATGCATTCCCGACCTACTGGCCGCTGCGTGTCGGGCTCTGGGCGCGGATCATCTGGCTTTCGCTGGGGCTGGCGCTGTATCTGCTGTCGCTGGCTGCGGTGCGCAAGCATCAGCGCGGACTGCTTGTGTCATTTCTGCGCGGCTGCAAACAGATCGTTCTGCCGGTCAGCGCTGCTCTGCTGATCGCGCTCGCAGCGGTGATGGGTGCCTATCAGCCGTTTGTCGATCACGGCCCGAAAAGCTATCTGGATGAGGATGACGAGTTTTTCTGGAAAGAGTATTCAGATCAGCGGTTTGTCATCTCTGCGGTCAATATCCACTACACGATTGCGCCGCATCTGACAACGGGAACCGTCTCCGGCACTGCGGAGTATGATCTGAAAAACAACAGCGGATACAAGGTCGAAAACAACGAATTTTCATTTTTACTGAACCCCGGATATACGATCGAGGCAATCACACTCGATGAAAATCCGGTGTCGTTTGAAACGCTGCCGACCGTGATGACTGAACAGCGTCAGACAAAATTCACACTGCCGCAGCCCTGCGTGGGACATCTCAAGATCATGTATCACGGCATGCCCACACAGCGGCGCTCGATGCTGCCGCTTCTGGTCATGAGCACGGTTGATCCGGACTATGTTTCGCTCTACCACAAATCCGTCATGCCGATGATGCTGAACATCAAATCCACATCATACGGCGCGGACTACAGCATCATCCTGCCGGAGGATATGCAGCTGCTCTGGGAATATAAGCCGGTCACTGACAAGGAGCCGACCGGTGACGGTCATAATATCTGGCATGTCAAAGCGGATTCTGATTATATCTTCAATCTGCAGGCAGGCAGATTTGTCACACGAAAATTTGAAGCAGGAGGAATTCACATTGACTTTACATACGGTGATATATACGATTCTGTTGTGGAGAAGAATGATATCTGCGGTGCTGTCACGGCTGTGATCGACTATTGTTCATCGCATTACGGTCCGCTGATCTATACCGAAGATGATACGCTCTCGCTGCTGCAGACCAGTGCGCTGATTACCGGCGGATGGGCATTCCCGGGCGCTGCAACATGGATGGAAAACATCCTGACGCCGGAAACGCTGAAGGACGAAAAACGCGGCGCATCTGCAAAAGAGGTCTTTATTCACGAGCTGATCCACCACTGGTGGGGCGGATACGGCGTCTCCTTTGAGGAGGAGGAAATCTGGGGCTGCGAGGGAATGACGGTCTATTCAACCTACCGGCTTGTCAAGGAGCTTTACGGCGAGGAATATGCAAAAAAATACTACGTTGAAAAGTGGATCGAAGCGGTCAGGCAGCAGGACCGCAACTTCTATAACCGGCATCCGGAGTATCTTGATCGCCTGCCGGAAGCGATGAAAAACAAGATTCGGGAGAGTAACAAGGGCGTCAATCAGTACAACAGAATGCCGCTGATGCTGCTCAAAGCAGAACAGCTGCTCGGCGGTGAGGCGGAAATGGATGCGCTGCTGAGCCGGATCTATAAAGAGCAGGTCACGGATCGTCTGGAAGCCGGAGAGAAACTGACGGACTATGCCTTTGATGATTTTCTGCGTGACAGCGGGCTGACGGAGGAGGAACTGCAGGTTGATGAAAATTTTACGATATGAGTTGAAGCGCATCCGGCTTGGCAGGCTGTTCCCGATCATGCTGCTCTGCAATCTGATCTATGCAACCATCTGGATGGGACAGACCGGAATCTCGGGCACCGGCGGGACAGCACCCTTTTCCCAATGGACCTACCTTGCCTATTGCGGCGCGATGCTGCCCGCCGCGATCCTGACGCTGCTGCTTCTGCAGGCAAATTATTACAGCGACCGGCAGCAGAAGGCGGATATCCTGCCGCTTGCCTCCCCCTATACAGCGGGCGCACTGATGCTTGTGCGGATTGCGGCACTGGCGGTCTGCTTCCTGATTCTCTTTGTGCTGGAGTTTGCGTTCTTTGCGGTGCCGAATGTTCTGTATTTCGGCAAAATCGCCGTGCTCGCCTATCCGCTCACCGGTCTGCTGCACATGCTGCCCGCGGTGATTCTGTCGCTCGCGCTCGGCGGTGTACTCGGCAAGCTGCAGAATAAGCTGATCTATGTACTGGCAGTTCTGCTTTTCGCGCTGAGCATGATACAGCCGGCAGTCGCCTGCGATCTGTTCGGCAGTGCGTTTTTCTCGGAGTATCCCCTTAAGCTGCCTGTCGGGGCGGACGGAGAGCCCGCTTTCCGGATTGTTCCGCTCTGGCTCTGCACCCGCCTGCTGTATCTCGCTGCCGGTGCTGTGCTCATTGCATGCGGCGTCTGCCGTTACCGCAAGCCCAAGCTTGATCACGGAGAAGATGCATCTCCGGCAAATCCGTAAGGAGACACGTTTTTACGGGCTGATAAAGTTTTCGGTGGATAAGAACGGTTAAAAGAAGTATCGCGAACGCTTGAACGCCGGGGGAGTTCCTTGCGCAGTGGCATTTCGCACTCTGCGGAGTGCGACCAAAGGGCGCCGCCCT
>CAMKLV010000138.1:0-4072 GCA_946413695.1 uncultured Ruminococcus sp.
AGAGGTGAGCGCAGCACCGGCGTAACGGTGCGGGGGAGAACCTTAGGGAGAGGGGAGACCCGAGCGTAAGCGAGGACTTCCCTCTCTCTATGGTTCTTCCCCTCGCATTCGCGCCCCGCGCCCAGCGAAATATACAATTGAACTGAGGATAAAGAACAAGAAACAAAAGCCGCACCATTCACATCCGGTAAAATCAACCGCTCGGACAAAGAATCAGAACATCAACGCAAAATATGCCTTTAGTAAAATGGATGTCGGCACGGCCGACCGCCCCGCGCCCAGTGAAATTTACAATTGAACTGAGGATAAAGAACGAGAAACAAAAGCCGTACCATTCACATTCCGGTAAAATTACACGCTCGGACAAAGAATCAGAACATCAACGCAAAATATGGCTTGCACAAAATGAATGTCAGCTCTGCCGACCCTCTTATCACCGGTTGTCAAAATGCACGGAAATCACCCCGCTGACTGCCGAATTTTCTCCGATCCCCTTTTGCCCCCCGCCCCCTTTTTCACCGCGGTTACCCCTTTACAATTGGCTTTGAATATGGTATAATGATAAGAACAAACCGTATATTTCTCCGACCGGATGTGAAAAGGAGGCGTCCCTCTACTATGGGCAAAATCATCGCATTTGCGAATCAAAAGGGCGGCGTCGGCAAATCAACTACTGTTGTCAGCCTCGGCGCCTACCTCGGAATGCGCGGGAAAAAAGTGCTCTGCGTCGATGTCGATTCACAGGGCAATACCACAACGGGCTTCGGTGTCGCAAAGCGTGAACTGCTGTTCTCCAGCTATGAGGTGCTCATCGGAAAGTGCCGCATTCAGGATGCCATCATCGAAACCAATTTCGAGAATGTCAGCCTGCTGCCTGCTGTCTCTGCACTCGCAGGCGCCGAGATCGAACTGATCGAGCTCGACAACCGCGCCGAACGGCTCAAGATGGCACTCGTCACATGCCGCCTCTCTTATGACTATATCCTCATCGACTGCCCGCCTTCGCTGAGCCTCGTGACCATCAACAGTCTCGTTGCGGCGGATTCCGTTCTCATCCCGATGACCGCGGAATATCTCGCGCTCGAGGGTCTCTCACAGCTCTATGAGACCATCAAGATCGTCAAGAGCAAGTATAACGCGGGACTCAATATCGAGGGCATCCTCTTTACCATGTACGACGGCAGACTCAATCTTTCGGAGCAGGTTGTCGCTGAGGTCGAAAAATATTTTCCGAATCAGGTCTTCCAGACGAAGATCCCGCGGAATGTACGCCTCTCGGAGGCGCCGAGCCACGGCAAGCCGGTCTTCTATTATGACCGCACCTCCAAAGGCTCGGAGACATATGAAATGCTCGCGCACGAAATGCTCGGGGAACCGCTTGTCCCCGATATCAAGCCGAAGCGGTTTATTTTCAGCCGGAAATAATCCCGCAAGGAGACAACATCACATAAATAAAGAAAGCAGGCGAGAACATGGCAAAGGGCGGACTTGGACTCGGCAGCGGACTCGGTTCGCTGTTTGAACAGAACGCGGCGGATCCGGCGGGCGGTGTGCAGACAGTCCGGATCACCGAAATTGAGCAGAACCGTTCGCAACCCCGCAAGCGCTTCGATGATGAGGCACTGACGGAGCTCGCGGAATCCATACAGGCACACGGCATGCTTCAGCCGATTGTCGTCAGACCGATCGGGGAGCGCCGCTATCAGATCGTTGCGGGCGAACGCCGCTGGCGCGCTGCAAAGCGCATCGGGCTTTCTGAGGTTCCCGTGATTATCCGTGAGCTGACCGACCATGAGGCAAGTCAGATCGCACTGATCGAGAACCTCCAGCGCGAAAACCTCAACCCGATCGAAGAAGCAATGGGCTATCAGGCGCTGATGCAGCAGTTCGGCATGACGCAGGAGGAGGTCGCAAAAACAGTCGGGCGCTCCCGTCCGACCGTTGCGAACAGTCTGCGGCTGCTGAATCTGCCGGTGCTCGTGCAGGATTATCTCGAAAAGGGGAAAATCTCTGCCGGACATGCCAAGGCACTTGCCGGAATCAAGGACGAATCGCTGCTGCTGCGCTGTGCTGCAAAGGCTGCGGAGGATAACATCACCGTGCGCGAGATTGAAGCGCTCGTGCAGAAAGAATCGGCGGAGGCAAAACCCGCGGAAAAGCAGAAAACAGCCGATCAGATCTACTATGAGGAAATGGAGATCAGTCTCGGCAGTCATCTCGGCAGAAAAGTGAAGGTATCCGGCAGCAAGAAGAAGGGTACGCTCACTTTGGAATTTTACAATAAGGAAGATTTGCAGACGCTTTGTCAGCTGCTGACAAAGGAAACCGAGTGACGGAAAAGGAGAGGAAAAGTATGATTCAGAATGCAGGCAAATTCCAGAAAGAAGGACTGACTTTCGATGATGTGCTGCTGATCCCGGCAGAATCGAATGTCACACCGAACCAGATCCGTCTTGCGACACGGCTCGCAGGCGATATCATGCTGAACACGCCGATCATGACCTCCGCAATGGACACGGTCACCGAATCTAAAATGGCGATCGCGATTGCGCGTGAGGGCGGCATCGGTATCATCCACAAGAATATGACCATTGAGCAGCAGTGCGATGAGGTCGATAAGGTCAAGCGCTCGGAGAACGGCGTTATTGTCAATCCGTTCTCGCTGACCGAGGACCGCTTCGTCTATGATGCAGATGAGCTCATGGGTAAATATAAAATCTCCGGTGTGCCGATCGTGGACAAATCCGGTCACCTCGTCGGCATCATCACAAACCGCGATATGCGCTTCCTGACGGACTTCAATATCCGCATCAGCGAGGTCATGACGAAGGAGAACCTCATCACCGCTCCGGTCGGCACAACGCTCTCCGAGGCACAGGATATCCTGCGCTCCAACAAGATCGAGAAACTCCCGATCGTCGATGAGAACGGCATTCTGCGCGGTCTGATCACGATCAAGGATATCGAGAAATCTGTCAAGTATCCGAATTCTGCGCGTGATTCCGGCGGCAGACTGCTCTGCGGCGCGGCAATCGGCGTGACGAAGGATCTGCTCGACCGCGCGGGCGCTCTGATCGACGCAAAGGCGGATGTCCTCGTGCTCGACAGCGCACACGGTCACAGTGCAAATATCATCAACAGCCTCAAGAAGGTCAAGGAGGCATACCCGAATACGCCGGTGATCGCGGGCAACATTGCTACCGCTGAGGGCGCTGAGGCGCTGATTCAGGCGGGCGCAGATGCGATCAAGGTCGGCATCGGTCCGGGCTCGATCTGCACCACGCGCGTTGTTGCAGGTATCGGCGTGCCGCAGGTCACCGCTGTTTATGATGCTGCATGTGTTGCGGAAAAGTATAACATTCCGGTGATCGCAGACGGCGGCATCAAGTATTCTGGCGATATCGTCAAGGCACTGGCGGCAGGCGCAAACGTTGTCATGCTCGGCAGCCTGTTTGCGGGCTGTGACGAGGCTCCGGGCGCAACCGAAATCTATCAGGGCAGACAGTTCAAGGTCTACCGCGGCATGGGCTCGCTCGGCGCAATGGAGGCTGGCTCCAAGGACCGCTACTTCCAGGAGGGCGCAAAGAAGCTCGTTCCGGAAGGCGTCGAGGGCAGAGTGCCCTACAAGGGGCTCGTTGCTGAGACCGTCTTCCAGCTCTGCGGCGGCATCCGCTCCGGTATGGGTTACTGCGGCTGCCCCGACATCCCGACGCTGCACGAGAAGGCAAAGTTCGTCCGCATCACCGGCGCAGGTCTCAAGGAGAGCCACCCGCACGATATCTATATCACCAAGGAAGCCCCGAACTACTCTGCGCAGATTTAAGCGGTGGGCAGCGCCCACAGGTATTGATCTAAAGTCCGCCGCCGGGCAACGCCCGGCTGAATTGATCTAAAGTTTGCCGGAAGGCAAGCCGCGGATCAGATATCAGTGTCCTTTTTTAGAATCATAAAAAAGCCACGAGCCTTTAAAGTCGGTAATCGTATAGAAGTATTAAGCCATAGTATTTCTGATCTTAGGTCAGAAGTACTATGGCGTTTCTATTGACAGTGCATAGATGACGTGCTATAATGG
>CAMKLV010000139.1:0-3975 GCA_946413695.1 uncultured Ruminococcus sp.
GCCCTGCGATAGAGGGCGCCCCTAAGTGAATTGCAGCGCAATTCACTGGGGAACGTAACATCTTAAGTTGTTAGCATTGTTTGGGGGCACAGTTTGCGCAGCAACACTGTAAGCCCCCATTATAAATCCGCCGGAGACACCTTATGCGGTTCCTTAGCGGTCAGGCGCATACATCTGCGTCTGCTCTGCGCAGGAATACAAAATCCGGTTGTGCGGTTTCGGGATGATGTCCTTTTCCGTGAACAGCTGCGATACGGTGACGAATTCATAATGCTCCGCTTTGAGCGCAGGGAGCAGTTCCCGCAGCGCCTCGACGGTCTGCGCATTGCCGGTGAAATCGTGCAGCAGGATGATTCTGCCGTCACCGGCTTTCTGCAGTACGCCCTCGATCCGCGCCTCTGTGCTGACGGCATCGTCAAAATCGCGGACGCCGTAGCCCTCGATAAAGGGCAGCGGAATCACATCGAACATCTCGTCCTTGACGGCGATGTACGGCGGGCGGAAAAAGCGCGGCGGCTTCCCGAGTGCATCGGTGATGCGCTTTGCAGTCTCGGTGATCTCCGCGCGGATCTCCTCCGCAGAAAGCTGCATCATATCGGAATGCGAAAAGGAATGCGAGCAGATTTCGCAGCCCTGCGCATCCGCCTGCTGCAGAATCGGCACGGTTTTCCGCGTGATATGCTTGCCGAGCACAAAAAACGATGCTGCTGCATGATATTCACGCAGCAGTTCGAGAATCGGGAGCGTTGTGTCGGGAGCAGGCCCGTCATCAAAGGTCAGGGCGATGATCTTGCTGCTCATTGCTTCTTATCCGTCTTGTCTTTGTTTTCGTTCTGCTTTGCCTTTTTGCTCATCAGAACGGATGCGATCACGAGCCCGAGCGCCACGATTCCGAGCACCGCATAGAGCCCGATCGGCGTGTCATCGCCCAGCGGGAGTGCCGCTGCCTGTGTCATCAGTTCATACATAATGAAAGCCTCCTTTTGTGTATTCTTTTTGAGAATACATCTATCTTTCTACAATAGTACCACAATCTGCAAAATTTGTCAACTGCCTGCGGCACGGTTTTTTTCGGCATCAGATTGTGCAATCTGCTGAATATCGGCAAATTGCTTGACGATTCGCAAAATCACTGTTATAATTATGTTGTCATATTATGCAATTTTGACAGTCGGAGCGCTCCGGCTGCAATATGCGATACATATATAATAGGGAATAAACACGGAAAAGAGCAAATGCTGAAAAACGGCAGTGCGCCCGGCGCACGCGCATGGGGAGGGATTTGTATGCGGATGCTCGCAGCACATTGTGAGCCGGATGCCTATGAGGGCAGGATTTATCAGAAGTGGATGAGAGATCACAGCTTCTGCGCGGATACAGATCCGAAACGGATGCCGTTTGCACTGGTCATGCCGCCGCCGGAGGCCTCCGCACAGATGCATCTTGGTCAGGCGTTCAGCTTCACGGTGCAGGACGTCCTGATCCGCCGGATGCGCATGCTCGGATGCAGTGCGCGCTGGCTCCCGTGTGCAGATACCGCCGCGCTGACGTTTGCAGAGGGCACCGCGCCCGCCGAACCGACCGATCTGCCCTTGTTCCGGCAGATGATGAAGCTCGGATGCTCCTGCGACTGGTCGAATATTCAGAACACCGCCGGCGCCGCATGCAGAGCCGCTGCCAAGACCGCATTCGTCAATGATTACGAGGACGGCTTTCTCTATCGCGGCAGTCACGTTGCGGATTGGTGTCCGCAGTGCCGTGCGCCGCTTTCCGCGGTTGATGTCACAGGCAGCACGGAGCAGGGGACAAGCTGGCATCTGCGCTTTCCCTTTGCAGACGGCACCGGCTATCTCTTTCTCATGACGACCGAGCCCGAAACGCTGCTCGCGGATGCAGCCGCTGCGGTCAATCAGAAGGACATCCGCTATCAGAATATCATCGGGAAAACCGTGCTCCTGCCGCTGAGCGGGCGCGCGATTCCCGTCCTTGCGGACAGCGCCGTGTCAATGGACAGCGGCACAGGCGTCCGCCGTGTGACGCCCGCATTTGATGCGCATTCCTATGAGATTGCCGTGAAGCGCGGACTGCCGGTTCCGGAGCTGCTGACAGCGGAGGGAACCGTCTTAGCAGAATACGCAGCCTACGCCGGAAAATCGCTGACAGAGCTGCGTGAAGCAATCCTGCGCGATCTGAAGGACGGCGGATTTCTGGTCAAATCCGAGCCGTGCAGCATCCGGAAGACGGTCTGCCGCCGCTGCGGAACAGAAGTCACCAAGCGCATTGCAGCACAGTGGTATCTGCGGAGCACCGAATTTGCAGAACCGGCTGCCGAGGCGCTGAAATCCGGCGATATCCGCATCATTCCGGCGCAATACACCGCACGCTGTCTCGAGCGCCTGACCGACGCGCACGATCAGCGGATTTCGCGGCATGCGCGGCACGGGATTCCCGTCCCTGCGTTCCATTGCGCGGATTGCGGCGAGATGCTCGTTACGGAGGAGAAAAGCGCAGTCTGCCCGAAATGCGGCAAGGCCATGCAGCCCGATCCGGATACCCTTGAGACCGGATTTGCGGCATCGCTGCTGCCGTTTGCGCTGCTCGGCTATCCCGAACGCACGGACGATCTGCAGTATTACTATCCCGCGGATACGCTTGTCACCGGCTATGATCTCGTGACGCCGTGGGTTTCCGGCATGCTGGCAGCCGCCATGCGCCAGACCGATCAGATGCCGTTCCGGCAGGTTGTGCTGCACGGTCTCGTGCGCGATTCTTCCGGCAGAAAGATCACGGCAGCGCGCCGAAACGGATACGATCCGCTGGCGCTGATTGAAGATCACGGCGCAGATGCGGTGCGGTTTGCGCTGATTTCCCGTTCTGCCGCCGGCAAGGATATCAGGCTGAGCGAAACGCAGGTGATCGCGGCAAAGCGGCTTGCAGAAAAGCTCTGGAACTGTGCGCGGTTTGTGCTCGGCAGTTTACCGGGCACGTTCCGGTATACCGGACTGCCGGAGACGCTGCGGATTGAGGAGCAGTGGATCGTTGCGCGCTGCAATCAGCTGGCGGGCGATGTCGATGCGGATATGGAACGCGGCGCATTCGGTGCGGCTGCGGAACGCATTGCGCATTTCATCCGGCAGACGTTCAGCGGCACATATCTGGCACTTGCAGGGGCGCGTCTTCGCGCGGATGTGAACGGCAGAGCCGCATCTGAGCAGGTGCTCTGCTGGGTTCTTCGCCGGATGCTCTGCATGCTGCATCCGTTCATGCCGTTTGTCACGGAGGAAATCTGGCAGGCATTGACCGACTGCGAAAGCTCTGTGATCAGCGCGGAATATCCGGTCTATGAATCATCGCTTGATTTTTCGCAGGCAGCCGGGGATTTCGAGCATGTGCTGGAAGCGCTGCGGGCAGTCCGCCGGAGCAGAAAGGCACTGCATATCCCGAATACGCTCCGTGCCAAATTCTATTTTGAGACAATGGATGTGGATCTGTTCTCGGCGAGCAGCCTCTTTTTCGAGCAGCTTGCCGGAGCAAAGGAACTTGAATTCGGGCAGGATTACCGTTTCCGGAATGCGATGCATGTGGTCACCGGCCGCGCGCACATCGCGATTCCGTTTGAGCAGCCGCTGATCCGAGACCGGCAGCACGCGCTTCTCATGGAGGAAGCCGAGGTGCTGCGCAGAGATGCCGAACAGGTGCAGACACTTCTGCATCAGCCGGGATTTGCGGAAAAGGCGCCGGAGCATGTTGTCCGCGCAGCCCGCGAACGCCGTGCCGTCCTGCGGGAACGCCTCGTCAGACTCGTCGAAGCGCTTTCGTAAGCGTTAGCGGTATCTCCGATGGATCAAGAATGGGGGCTTACAGTGTTGCTGCGCAAACTGTGCCCCAAACCCCTGCCAAAGGGATGATCCCTTTGGAATCCCATGTTTATATGTGTATAAAAGTAAGCCGCTCAATTCTGCGTAATACGTAAAT
>CAMKLV010000140.1:0-3878 GCA_946413695.1 uncultured Ruminococcus sp.
AGAGGCGCTGCCTCTGGACTCCGCGAGCTTTTAAAAAAGCTCGACCAAAACTTTTGATAGGCTGTGCGACCTAAACGAAGCCGCCCCCATTTACGAAAACAGGAGCGGCTTACTTTTATCCACACATAAACATGGGGTCTGGGGGCGAGCAGCCCCCATTACAAATCCATCGGAGATACCTTATTCAATCGCTTCGACCTTGAGGAGATTCGTTGTGCCGGAGACGCCGAGCGGGACGCCTGCCGTAATGACAACCAGATCGCCGGGCTCTGCATAGCCTGCCTTGCAGGTCGCTTCGACCGCGTGCTTGAACAGCGCATCGGTGCTGCTTTCCTCGTCGATCACAAGCGGGTGCACGCCCCATGACATGTTCATCTGACGCTGCACCATTTCATCCGTCGTGCAGGAGATGATCGGGAACATCGGGCGGTATTTCGAGAGCAGACGCGCTGTCTCGCCGCCCTTTGTCACGGTGACAATCGCCGTTGCGTCGAGGTCATGCGCGGTTGTGACGGTTGCATGCGCGATTGCATCCGCGATGGTCGCTTTTGCGTCGATGCGCGCGAGAAATTCGCTCTTGTAGTCGATGCTGCTCTCGGTGGTCAGGGCGACGCGCGCCATTGTCTGCACCGTCTCGACCGGATGCTGACCTGCGGCTGTCTCGCCGGAGGTCATGATTGCGCTGGTGCCGTCATAGATCGCGTTTGCAACGTCCGTAATCTCCGCTCGCGTCGGGCGTGGGTTGTTGATCATGGATTCCAGCATCTGCGTTGCGGTGATCACCTGCTTGCCTGCTTCGTAGCCCTTGCGGATCAGCTTCTTCTGGATATCGGGAATCTGCTCGAACGGAATCTCGACGCCCATATCGCCGCGTGCGACCATGATGCCGTCCGCCGCTTCGAGGATTTCATCAATGTTGTTGACACCCTCGCGGTTCTCGATCTTTGCGATGATGCGGACACCGTACCAGCCGAGGCTCTGCGTGAATTTGCGCAGATAGCGGATATCCGCGCCGGTTCTGGCAAAGCTCGCTGCGATGAAATCAAAGCCGAGCTTTGCGCCGAATTCCAGATCCTCCATATCCGCATCGCTGAGATACGGCATCGAGAGGTGGACATCCGGGAAGTTGCAGGATTTGTGGTTCGAGAGCGTGCCGCCGTGGATGATCCGGCACTCGATATCGGTTGCGGAGACATGCTCAATGCGCATTTCTACCAGACCGTCATTGATCATGACCGTGTCGCCGGGCTTGACGTCCTTTGTCAGGCGCGGATAGTTGACGCTACCGATTTTCTCATCGCAGGGAACGTCGCGCGTGGTCAGTGTGTACATATCGCCGTCGTGGATTTCGACGGAGCCCTCCGGAAATGTGCGCAGACGCACCTCCGGACCTTTCGTATCCAGCATCGTTGCGATCGGGAGACCGAGCTCCTCGCGCAGGCGCTTGACCTGCTCAAAGCGCTTCTGATCCTTTTCGTAGTCGGCGTGCGAGAAGTTGAAGCGGGCGACATTCATGCCTGCCTGCATCATCTGGCGCAGAACCTCGTCCTTGTCGGTCGCCGGACCGATCGTACATACGATTTTTGTTTTTCTGAGCTGCTGAAGCATAATTGATACTCCTTTATATGGTTTTCAGGATCGGGTGATCCTGTGAATTGGCGGTTAGAATATTTTGATCCATCGTTCGACCGCAGCCGGACGCATATCTTCCTGAACAAACTTCACGGTATAAACCCATGTCCAGCCCTCGCAATCGCGCTCCATAAGAGAAATCATAAAGCCGTCTGCAACCGGATTCGGATCATGTCCCCGGCGGATTTTTCCGAAATGAAGCCCGTATAATATCAGTTCTTTCTCATAGATTTGATCCATTTCATCCGGAAACCACTGCGGATACTTGTGTGCAAGCAATTTATCATTGGTATTCAGATTTTTCAGCCAGCCGTATGCCTTCCGGATGTATGCATCAAGATTGTTCAGTACATCAAGCATCCGTTTGACTGTTTCCGCAGGAATCGTACGGTCGGGCGCATCCGCACAGATTTCGACCGCATCCCATTCCTCCGTATAAAACTCCGCAAATGCTTTGCCGTCCGCAAAGTGAAAATGCGAAAGATCCCTGTTTTTCAAAAGGGCGATGACATCTTCTATGGAATCATATTCATACACAGCAGTCACTCCTTATTCACATCCCCATACTTCGAGCGTAAACGGATGCCTGTCGGGGTAATGAAACTTTACGGAAAAATCCAGAGGATAATATTCGACTGTTGTGAAGGTCATCACGAAGCCGTTTTCATCCGGATTATGTACCCGGCGAAAATGCCCGAAATAGATGCCGCAGACTGCAAAGCCTTTGTCCAGTGCATGCGGATAGGCGTCAAGGTCGATTTTCACATCTTTGAGCAGGCGGTGTGCCTTTTCGGTGCAGTCCTCCAGATTGTTCAGCACATCAAGCATCTGATTCGCAGTTTGATCCGGAATCTGACCGTCCGGCGCTTCTATGACAATCTCTCCTGCTTCACGGGAATACACATACGCACAGCCGTTCCGGAAGTCAAAATCTTCATAGTTCCGGTTTCCGAGCAGACAGATAATATGCTTGACAGAAAACAGTTTTTCCACAGCAGTCACCCCCTGTATTTCCGCCTATAAAACCGGATGCAGCACACCGTCACGGTCACGGGCGGCAATGTCGATCTGCGTGAAGCATTCCGAGAACAGCGCTTCGGTAAAGGGCGCGCCGTCGGTGATCTCGAGAAATTCGGATTCGCTGACCGTGCAGCCGAGCTGAATCCGGACGGTGCAGGCGGCATGCACCTGTTCCGTCTGCGGCTCGTAGTCCGCGGGGATTGCCGTGCCGCAGACAGCTCCGTCATAGCCGTGATACCGGTTATCGAAAATCACGGTCTCTGCGCCGCATGCCGTACACTGTACCGCAATGCGCTTCAGATCGGCAAACGCCGGTTTTTCCGGCAGGCGGAAATCGCGCAGATCCCCTGTCTGCATGTAATCCGCCAGACGCGCCCAGCCTGTACCGGATGTCATTGCGGCGACCGCATCCGCATAGGGCTTGCACTGCGCCTGCTCCTCTGCGGTCAAAGTATTCTGAAAGATGCGGAACTGCGCACAGCCGCAGGGGCACCGGAGCTGCAAGGTCAAAGTATCCTTTGTGCAGGCGGTTTCCTCCGCAATGCCGCGCAGATGATACGGAACCGGAAGGCTCATGTCATGCGCCCCGCATCAGTTTCCGCAGATGCGGCAGCCGCACCATGTCAGATAGGCGCCGTGCCGCTTGCAGCGCGGAAATCCGTTCAGCGCCGGATCGTCATCATCCATTTCGTCACACCAGTCCGCGAGCGCATCAGGGTTGATATCCGCCGCTTTGAGCCGGAAGAACCGCTTGCGGAACCACCCGAGCATCGGCATCAGGCGCTCCGCATTCGGGCGGAAATTCAGTGTGTCCCAGCCGGTTTTCTGTGAGGCGGCATCCGTCACGCGCACCCAGAACAGACGGTCTGCCTCGAAGGATGCGGGGTCCCACGGCATATCGGCAATGCAGAAGCCGATGCTGCCCGTGCCGCGCGTTGCGTCATGCTCTGCCAGCCAGACTGCCATGCGCTTCTGCGAATCGGTCTCCGCGAGCGCTGAGGCTGCCAGCACTAAAATCTGAATGAGGACATCGGTGCCCTGATCGGAAATGCTGATCTGTTCTTCCGGCGGATCGCTGCGCCGGACGCTGAAAATATTTGCCATATGCTGCGTGTTCACATCCTTTTGATGATTTCAGAACGGACAAAAGCCTGATCTTGCATATCAATCTGTGAATTGCGCTGCAATTCACTTAGGGGCGCCCTCTATCGCAGGGCGCCCCTCTC
>CAMKLV010000141.1:0-3819 GCA_946413695.1 uncultured Ruminococcus sp.
GGGCGCCGCCCTTTGGAAACCTGCGAGCTTTTGAAAAAGCTCGACCAAAACTTTTTATTTTGACGCGCATTCAGCGTGTTGCGTAACCGATTGCTTTAGCAAGACGGAGCCGCGCACGGCGCGGTGGAAAAGCTCGCCCAAAACTTTTATTATGCGCGCGTACTAAGAAAAGTGAATCGAGCGGCTTTATTCTAATCACACATAAAAATGGGATTCCAAAGGGATAGCATCCCTTTGGCAGGGTTTGGGGCAGCGCCCCATTATAAATCCATCGGAGATACATCTTCACAGCGCGGACTGCATCACGAGGAGCGTGCCGGTGCCGCAGGAAATCTCGGCTGTCTCCGCTGTAATGTGATTGCTGACACCGAGCGGAAAGCTGCGCGTCAGGCTGCCGTGCTCGAGCGGATAATAAACGCCGCGCTCGCAGACATCCGTGCAGCACTCCGACCACGCAAACAGCGAGAGCGACCAATCCGGACGCTTTTTCAGATGCAGCGTCTCGCCGCCCAGAAGCATCCGCGCACAGTCCCGCACACCGGCAAGAAAACCCTCTGCGCCCTGCTGCCGGAGAAACTCCAGCGTTGCAAGATTTGCAAGCGTGTGATCAAGCCTGCCGCCGAATGCGCCGTAAATGCGGATATCCCGATAGCCCTTCTCCAATGCGACGCGCACCGCGAGCAGCGTATCGGTATCATCCTTCTCGACCGGAACGGTCATGTGCGGCAGATGCTCCGGCACAGCGCCCAGCGAATCAAAATCGCCGAGCACCAGATCGGGCTTGCGGTTCAGGCGCTCCGCCAGATGCAGACCGCTGTCCGCACAGAGAATAAATGCCGAATCCGGCACCGGCTCGCAGGGAGTCCCCTGCTCCGGCCCGCCTGCCAGAATCGCGCAGATGCGTTCTTTTTCCATTGTTTTCTCCTGATATAAGAGAGACTGCCCCATGTTCCGAAGCAGTCTCTTTTGTTTGGGCTAATAAAGTTTTAGGTAAATTCTCTTAAAAAAGGTCATTCAGAATGGTGAAAATGAATAAGGTATCGCTTCGCGATGCGATTTTGAATGGGTGCCTCACTTGCAGGCACCCAAGCCCGCGAACGCTTGAACGCCGGGGGAATTCCGCACTCTGCGGAGTGCGGCGAGGGCTCTGCCCCTCGACCCCGCAAACTTTTGATATGGGCGCCATTCAAACAATTTGTTTGAACTGCAATTTGCCAACCGCCGAAAAGTTACATACCTTTTGTTTTAGATTGTAAAGCCGCCTGCCTGCAGAAAGAGAAACAGCAGTACCGAGATGAACGAGGTCAGCAGGCAATGCTTGCCGAGCGATTTGTTCTCCGGATTGTCGGAGCACAGCAGTATCAGGCTGATGGGCAGATCGAACCCGAGCGTGATAAAGCAGCTGCACACCAGATAATCTTCGCCGCGCCTGCGGCGCATGGGATCGCTGTTCTTTCGCATCATCAGCCAGAGGATGATGCCGAGCACCGGCACAATGCAGCAAATGATACAGCAGAGCACATATCCCCGGTTCGCCTTTTTCTTCTCCGGCTGCGGTTCCAGCCGCTCCGCGATCATCGCAAGCTCATCCTCGGAGTAGAGATCCTTTTGCGTATCGTAAATCAGCCGCAGTTCCTCCTGCGAGTACCTGCTGAGTTCAGCTTCAAATGTCTCGTTCTGCATATGTCAGGCCTCTCTTTCATGTCCGAAGCGTTCCCGGTCATTTTAATGCACAATCGAAAAGAACACAACAAACGCGATGATCCCGAGCGATGCACAGAGTGAACAGCGAACCGAGACCTTCTCCAGCGTCTTGTTCCGCTTCACAGCCAGAATGATTCCCGCCAGAATTCCGATCGGAAAGAACAGAAAGCTCAGCAGATACAGCCACAGATAACTCTTTTCCGGCTCCGGAACGATCGGGTGCTCTTTCTTCTGAATCAGCTCAAAGATCAGGTCGCGCTCCTCGGGTGTAAACCGGTCCGCCTGATCAACATAGATCGTGTTCAGGTCCTCGAGGTTATATGCTTCATATTCCTTCAAAAATGCTTCTCTATCCATTGTGATTCTCCTTTGCTGTCAATCAAGGGCGGGCTGCTTCGATACCGGATCAGCGCTGATAGAGCCTGTTGCTCTGGAACTGCGGATCACAGGTGACATTTACGCCCAGACGCTTCAGCGTCCGCTCATCGACCTGCGAAAGAATAACGGTCGAATGCATCTCGCAGCCGCGGAGCTTTGCAAGCTGCGTCATGGCGCGCTCTGCGGTCGGGTTCGTCGCCGCGGAGATCGAAAGCGCGACGAGGGTTTCATCCGTGTGCAGACGCGGGTTCTCGTTGCCGAGGTGATCGACCTTGAGATGCTGAATCGGCTCGATGACCGTCGGGGAGAGCAGCAGAATCGCGTCATTGATTCTGCCGAGGGATTTCAGTGCGTTGAGCAGCATCGTCGAGCATGCGCCCATGAGATCGGTGGTCTTGCCGGTGACGATTTTGCCGTTCGGGAGCTGGAGAGCCGCAGCCGGTTCGCCGGTCTTTTCCGCGACCTCGCGCGCCTTTGCAATCACCGGACGCTCCTCCTCGGTCAGCTTCATCTGCTGCATCAGCAGTTCGAGCTTATTGACCGTTTCCGCATCGGATTTGCCCTGCCGCAGGTCGCAGCGCTCACTGAAATAGCGCCGGATGATCTCCTGCCGCGATGCAGCCTTTGCCGCTTCATCGTCGATGATGCAGAAGCCTGCCATATTGACGCCCATGTCCGTCGGGGACTGATAGGGCGAAGTGCCGTAAATCTGGTCGAACATCGAGCGCAGCACCGGGAACACTTCGACGTCACGGTTGTAGTTGACCGCGGTCTTGCCGTAAGCTTCGAGGTGGAACGGGTCGATCATATTGATATCGTTGAGGTCTGCGGTTGCCGCCTCATATGCGACATTGACCGGATGCTTGAGCGGGACATTCCAGATCGGGAAGGTCTCGAATTTTGCATAGCCCGCCTCTTTGCCGCGCTGGTGCTCCTGATAAATCTGCGAGAGGCAGACTGCCATTTTACCGCTGCCGGGGCCGGGCGCCGTCACAACCACAAGCTGACGGCTGACCTCGATATATTCATTCTTGCCGAAGCCCTCCTCCGAGAGAATCAGCGAAAGGTTCGAGGGATAGCCCTCGATCGGATAATGCCGGTAAACACGGATGCCGAGTGCCTCGAGACGCTTCTGGAACTTATCTGCGGCGGGCTCGCCGGTGTAGCGCGTCATGACCACGCTGCCGACATAAAGTCCCTTTTTGCGGAACAGACCGATCAGGCGGAGCACATCGGTATCGTAGGTAATGCCGAGGTCGCCGCGAATCCGGTTCTGCTCGATGTCGGAAGCGTTGATCGCGATGACAATCTCAACCTCTTTCTTCATCTGCAGCAGCATGCGCAGCTTGCTGTCCGGCTGGAATCCCGGCAGCACGCGGGAAGCATGATAATCGTCATAGAGCTTTCCGCCGAATTCAAGATACAGTCTGCCGCCGAACTGCGCGATGCGTTCGCGGATGTGCGCCGACTGCGTTTTGAGATACTGGGCGTTGTCAAAGGCAAGGCTTTTCTTTTTCATGATACTCATTTCCTTTCACACGGCATTTACAATTACATACTGCTTTATTATACCACACATCGGCGGAAATTTCAATGGGCAGTTTGAAATAATTAGAAGTGAGAAATGAGACATGAGGAATTAAGGTATCGCTCCGCGATGATCTATAATGGGCTCCGCCCAAACCAATGCCAACAACTTAAGATGTTGCGTTTCCCAGTGAATTGCGCTGCAATTCA
>CAMKLV010000142.1:0-3621 GCA_946413695.1 uncultured Ruminococcus sp.
ATCGTTTTTCGGAGAGGGGAGCCCTGCGATAGAGGGCGCCCCTAAGTGAATTGCAAAGCAATTCACACAGTCTGTAGATAAAGTGTCTCCGACGGATTTATATTGGGGGCTTACAGTGTTGCTGCGCAAACTGTGCCTCAAACTCCCGCTTAAGGGCTACTAGCCCTTAAGAATCCCTTATTTTGTAAGTTGAGAATTTCAACGCATTTACATTACTTTTCTTATAGTGGGATTCCAAAGGGATAGCATCCCTTTGGCGGGGTATGGGGCAGCGCCCCATTATAATCATCGCGCAGCGATACCTTAACTCCTCACTTCTAACTCCTCTCTCCTAACTATCTGGAAACAGTTGCTTTTTGCGGGAGAATGTGATATAATGCGCATATCAGGTCATCAAAATCAAGGAGGCAGAAAACATGCCGCAGGAAAATTATGTATTTCAGGTGAATCTCGGCGGAATGATCGACATTCTCTCGAATCATCTTTACAGCTCCCCCGATGTCTTTGTGCGCGAGCTGCTGCAGAACGCCGTGGATGCGATTGCAGCAAAGCGGAAACAGCAGCAGGGCGGCAGGGATGAAATCTGCCTGATTCTCACAGAGGAAAACGGCAGACCGCAGCTCTGCTTTACCGATACGGGAACCGGACTGACCGAGGCGGAGATTCACCGCTTTCTCGCGGTGATCGGGCAATCCTCAAAGCACGATCTGCAAAACGGCGCCGTGCAGGAGGATTACATCGGCAGATTCGGCATCGGGCTGCTCTCCTGCTTTCTCGTCTCCGATGTGATCCGCGTGCAGACGCGCTCCTATCAGACGCCGGAGCAGTCGCTGGAATGGTGCGGCAATCCGGACGGAACCTATACGATTGCGCCCTGTGCGCCGCTCCCTGCAATCGGCACGCGCATCCTGCTGACACCGAAATCCGGCGCCGAAGCCTATTTCACGCCGGAAAAGATGACATCGCTCGTGCAGTATTACGGCCTGCCGCTGCCGGAGCCGATCTATCTGGTGCAGGGTGAAAGCCGCACGCTGCTCAATCCGCCGTTCCCGAGCGGCGAAACGCAGTATGCGCAGATCATGGCACTCGGCGAATCGCTCTTTTCGACGAATTTCCTCGGATATATTCCGCTGGATTCCCCGAGCGGGCTGTTCTCCGGCGTGGCGTATATCCTCGCGAACGAGACCGCCCCGACGGCAAAGCATTCGCACCGCATCTATCTGAAAAACATGCTGCTGACCGAGGACGGCGGCAGACTGCTCCCGAAGTGGGCATTTTTCCTGCGCTGCTTTCTCAATACGAACGGGCTGCAGCCGACCGCATCGCGTGAGGACTTCTACGAGAACGGCGCGCTGTTCCGTGCGAGGGAGGAGCTTGCCCGCTGCATCACGGATTATCTGCGGCAGCTTGCGGAGAAGCAGGACCCGATGCTGCAGCGCATCGTGCGGATTCACCGGCTTGCGGTGCAGTCCGTTGCGGTTGAGGATGATGCGCTCTACCGGGCATTTTTCCCGTATCTGAGCTTTGAGACCTCGTTCGGCACACTGACCGGCAGCGACCTGCTGCATGCGGATACGCCTGTCTACTATTCGCCGTTCATCGACGAATACCGGCAGGTCGCGGCGATCTCCGCAGCACGGAACACGCTGCTTGTCAACGCGGGATATACATATGTTGCGCAGCTGCTCGAGCGGATGCCGCTGTTCCGTCCGGATATTGCGGTCATGCAGATGAAGCCGGAGCGGCTTGATGCGCTGCTCGAAAAGCCGGAGCTGGATGATACGGCGGCAGCGCTGCGCCTGCTTGCGGAGTGCAACCAGATGCTCGCGGATTACGATTGCAGCGCAGCACTCAAGCGCTTTGCACCGGCAGAGCTCCCCGTGCTGTATACGGTCAATGAGGAGGCGCTGCTGCTGCGTGATATCCGGCATTCAATGGAGCAGACCGCTGATCTGTTCCGCGGCATGCTCGATGCCTTTGCCGAGGAATATCACGAGGAGGCGGTCGCAAAGCTCTATCTCAATACGGATAACCCGCTGATCCGGCGGCTGATGGATGTTGCAGACAGCGAAAAGCTCCGCTGCTGTCTGGAGATTCTCTATGTACAGGCGCTTCTGACCGGCGGCTACCCGATGCGCAATCATGAAATGCAGCTTTTGAACGGCAATCTGCTGCGGCTGCTGGATTGGAGCATCGGCTGATGAAAGGCGAAACATGAACCGGAAAACTGATTATCTCGAATGTGAAAAGCCGTGGGTCTATTGGCTGCTGATTATGGCGGCGGGCTGGTTCGGCGGATACACATTCATCCAGCGCGGCGGCGTCTTCTGCAATGCGCAGACGGCGAACATCGTGCTGTTCGGCATTGCGCTCGGGCAGCGGAACTGGCATTCCGCCGCCTACCTGCTGATCCCGATCACGGCATATTTTGCAGGCGCATTTTTCTCGGAGCTGCTTGGAAAAACGGTCAAGCGGTTCCGGTTTCTCCGCTGGGATACCATCTTGATCGGGATTGAGATTTTCGTGGTACTGGTGCTGGGTCTGCTCCCCGCGCGCGTGCCGGATCAGGTCTGCCAGATCGCGCTGAACTTCATCTGCTCGATGCAGTTCAACACATTCCGGCAGGTAGAGGGCATCCCCGCCGCAACTACATTTGTGACGAATCATATCCGCGAGGTCGGCTCGAATCTAGCAAAGTATATCCGGCACAGGGATGCGGCATCGGGGAAAAAGGTGCGTGTCCACGGGCTGCTGATTTTGTTTTTTGCGCTTGGCGCGGTGATTTCCGCGATCTGCTGCGGGATATTTGCGTATCGGGCGATCTGGGGCAGCGGTGTGATTCTGCTGGTGATTTTCATTCGGCTTGCTTATGCAGACCGTTCCTATGAGCGCGCCCAGCTCGATCAGGTTCCGCACGGGCACTGATTGCGGTATTGCTCCGCGATGATCTATAATGGGCTCTGTCCAAACCCGCTTAGGGCTATTAGCCCTTAAGAATCCCATTTTTATGCTTAGATAAGCGAAAGCCGCTGAACGAGTGAAAAAAGCTCATTCAGCGGCTTTTGCAGCGCGCAGCAGGCAGTGCCTGCATCCGATAGGCTAAAGTCCGAATCGGTCAAACAAAAGGATAAAGGCGATTGTCCCAATCAAGTAAATATATATAATTATAAAAGCTGCTGAACGAGTGAAAAAGCCCATTTGAGCGCTATTTGCACAAAAAGCAGTATAAAACATAAATCTTTGTGCAAACTTTTTGAAAGGTTGCACGCACCTGTACAACTTTCACCCGTTTTGGCACCCCTTAGTAGAGGGGCGGGCAGTGCCCGCATCCGAGAGGCTAAAGTCCGAATAATTCAAAATGTAAATTTTATAGAATTTCCCGATCTAGGCGCGGATTCATATGGTCAACAGAAACGGCAAAGATATTTCCTCTCTCCCTCTTTTTCAAATATGTCCGCGCAGCGGACACCGCAACTTCTCATTTCTAATTTCTCATTTCTAATTGGTAATAGACGGGTGCTGCGAACCGGACAACAAGACAGAATGACCGGTTTGGCAAAGGTGTAGGTCGGTACGTGAATTCAACCTTGTACAGGCGATGGGGTTCATGCCGACGGTACA
>CAMKLV010000143.1:0-3362 GCA_946413695.1 uncultured Ruminococcus sp.
AACCTTCCCCCTGTCCTCTTTGGGTTGTTCCCTCGCACTTGCGCCCCGCGCCCAGCGGAAATAATCATTCGGACACAGGATAAGAATATCGACGCAGATTATTCCTTTAGCAAAATGGATGTCGGCACTGCCGACCGCCCCGCGCCCAGTGAAAAAATCTATTTGACGAAAGGATAAAAAGCAGAAAACCAATCCGCACCATTCGCGCCACAGTGAAAAATAATAATCGGACAAAAGGATGAAGAACATCAAGCTAAATCTAACATGAATATAAACACAAATATACTTGCAGTGCCCCTCGCTTTGCCCTGCGACTGACACTGCTATTCACTTGTCAAGGTTCTAAGTGCATGCCTGCAATCCTGTACCGCCGGCATGAATCCCATCGCCTGTACAAGGTTGAATTCACGTACCGACCAACACCTTTGCCAAACCGGTCATTTTGTCTTCTTGTCCGGTTCGCAGCACCCGTCTATTACCAATTAGAAATGAGAAATTAGAAATGAGAAATTGCGGTATGCGCTTCACGCATGAATCTATCAAGTGAGGAGATAGGAGCGAGAAGTGAGGAGTTGCGGTGTCCGCTTCGCGGATGATTTATAATAAAGCGGAACGAAGAATTTGCAAGTTCTTCTATAAAGGGGTGCCAAAATGGGTGAAAGTTGTACGAATACGTACAACAATTACAAAATTGTCATAAATTTTCAGCGATTGATACAGATAGACAGCGCGGCACACGGCGCGAATTGTAAAAAATCAACACGGCGTTTGAGGGCGCATCATTCTATAAAAATATCGCGAAGCGATACCGCAATTTCTCATTTCTCATTTTCCTCCGCTTGACGAATCCGGCGCGGATGTGGTACAATGGGGGCAGGAGTGTGATTGCGATGAACACAAAGGAACATGTGCTGCAGATGCTCGAAGCGCAGCGCGGTACATATCTTTCCGGCGAGCAGCTGGCGCAGAGGCTGGCGGTCTCGCGGAATGCGGTCTGGAAGGCGATCCGTGACCTGCGCAGTGCGGGGCATCAGATTGATGCGGCGACCAACCGCGGATACTGCATCCCTGCGGACGCCGATACGCTCTCGCTCGCGGGTATGCTGCCGTATCTTGCGCCGGAGACCGTGCCGGAGCGGATACAGGTCTTTCCGACGCTGCCCTCGACCAATCAGACCGCAAAGGAGCTTGCGCTCTCCGGTGCGCCGCACGGTACGGCGGTGATCGCCGCGGAGCAGACCGGCGGCAGAGGGCGCTATGCACGCAGATTCGTCTCGCCCGAGGGCGGACTCTATCTCAGTGTGATTCTGCATCCGGAGCGGCTGCAGTTTGCGCATATCACTGCCGTGACGGCATTTGCGGCAGTCGCCGTCTGCGAAGCAATCGAGCAGGTCACGGGTCTGTCACCGCAGATCAAATGGGTCAACGATCTGTTCCTCGGCGGCAGAAAGGTCTGCGGCATCCTGACAGAGGCGGTCACGGATATCGAGAGCGGTTCGCTCGGCTGGATCGTCCTCGGCATCGGGATCAACGTCAACACGCGGACTGCCGATTTTCCGCCGGAGCTGCGGGAAATCGCGGGCGCGCTCTATCCGGACGGCGCTCCCGTGCGCGGCAGCCGGTGCAGGCTCGCCGCGGAAATCCTCAACCGTACCGCAGGGCTGCAGGCGCCGCCGCAGGAGCGGGATGTCATGGCAGCCTACCGTGCCCGCCTGATGATGCTCGGGCAGACCGTGACGGTGCATGAGGGCGAGCGTTCATATCAGGCGCTTGCGGTTGACCTCGACGATGCCGGTCACCTGATTCTGCAATCTCCGGACGGCACCCGCCGCACGCTCTCCGCGGGCGAGATTTCACTTTCGCTGACGCATAAATGAGTTAGGAGTGAGGAGAGAGGAGTTAGGAGTTAAGGTGTGCGCTGCGCGCATGATTATGAAACCGGATTATGTCAGTTTATAAATCGTCGCGAAGCGACACCGCATCTTCTCACTCCTCACTCCTATCTCCAAACTCACCCGCTCTATATATGAAAAGAAGCCTGATTGTCACCTTTCTTGATGCTGTGGGGTTGACAATCGGGCTTTTTTGTGTTATAATGGCAGACGAATCCAAACCAAGGCGGTGGATATGCATGAAGCTTCGGGCGCATCATCTGCTCTGTATGCAGAACTTTACCGGTCACGGCTACAGCGCGGCGTTCACGGCGCATATGACGGCACTGCTGCAATCGCTTGCGGCGCATCCGGAGACGGTTGTCCGGCTCGTCGGCGGCTGCGATGATCTCTGCGCTGTCTGTCCGCACAATGCATGCGGCGTGTGCGATTCTGCGGAGAAGGTCGCGCGGCTGGATGCCGGTGTCTGCGCTGCGGCAGGGCTTGCGGCGGATTCTTCCGGCACATGGGCAGAGCTGACGGCGCTTGCACGCACAAGCATCCTGCAAACGGCGGAATTCGATGCGATCTGTGCCGCCTGCGAGTGGTATCATTTATGCAAACAGTTAGGAGAAGAATATGGAAAACACAGCAACAGCGAAGAAAATCCGAACGATTGATCTGGTATATATTGCCGTGGGCGCGGCGCTGATCGCGATTTGCGCATGGATCAGCATTCCGCTGACGGTGCCGTTCACGATGCAGACATTCGGCGTCTTTTTTGTACTCTCGGCGCTCGGGGGCAAGCGCGGCACATGCTCGGTGCTGGTGTATCTGCTGCTCGGCGCGGTCGGTATGCCGGTGTTTGCGGGGTTCAGCTCGGGGATTGGCATATTGCTCGGCAACACGGGCGGCTATCTCCTCGGGTTTCTGCTCACGGGCGTGATTTATATTGTGATGACGAAGCTGCTCGGTGAGAAGCTGCCTGTCCGGATTGCGGCGCTGGCGATCGGGCTGGCGGTGTGCTATGCATTCGGGACGGTGTGGTTCCTGCATTTGTATACGAAGGCAAACGGGGCTGTGGGGCTCGGGACGGTGCTCTCATGGTGTGTGCTGCCGTTTGTGATTCCGGATGTTGTGAAGCTGATTCTCGCGACTTTGATTGCCGGACGTCTCCGCCCGATGATTTCAGTATCTTCTGCGGCGTGACAATCGGGCGTTCTCCCGAACCTATATGGTGTATGAATTGGATGAAGCCGCCAAATCGACGCAAATGTGCTGATTTGGCGGCGGTTTTTTATTTTGCGAAATGTATATTCTGCGTTGATGTTCTTTATCCTTTCGTTCAAATGTTTATTTTTACTGGGCGCGGGGCGGTCGGCAGTGCCGACATCCATATTGCTAAAGGATTATTTTGTGTTAATGTTCTTTTTCTTTTGTCAAAATGATGGATTCCGCTGGGCGCGGGGCGGTCGGCCGTGGGGACGTACC
>CAMKLV010000144.1:0-3335 GCA_946413695.1 uncultured Ruminococcus sp.
GCGGGGTCGAGGGGCAGAGCCCTCGCCGCACTCCGCAGAGTGCGGAATGCCCCTGCTTTAGGAGCTCCGCAGGGGTGAATCCGATAAAACGATCCGGTGGATCGTTTTTCGGAGAGGGGAGCCCTGCGATAGAGGGCGCCCCTAAGTGAATTGCAGCGCAATTCACAGATTGCTGCTGCGGCTTACGTTGTCAGCAGTGGAATCCTGAACAAATCAATTTCGATTAACCCACCAAACGGGTGTAAAAATATGGAGGAACTTATGAAATATTACATTGGCATTGACCTCGGCGGCACGAACATTGTCGCCGGACTTGTGGACGAGAATTATCAGATTCTGAAGAAGGTCTCGCGCAAGACAAACCGTCCGCGTCCGGCAGAGGAAATCGCCGCTGACATGGCTGCCTGCGCACTCGATGCGATCAAGGAGGCAGGCCTGACAAAGGATCAGGTCGAGTGGATCGGCATCGGCACACCGGGCATCGCAAATGCTGCGACCGGCATCATCGAATATTCCAACAACCTCGATTTCCACAATGTCCCGATGGTCAAGTGGATTTCCGAGGCGACCGGACTTCCGGCATTTGTCGAGAATGACGCAAACGCAGCCGCATACGGCGAATATGTCGCGGGCGCGGCAAAGGGCGCAACGAATGCAGTCTGCATCACGCTCGGAACGGGCGTCGGCGGCGGCATCGTCATTGACGGCAAAATCTACGCAGGCTCGAACTTTGCAGGCGCAGAGATCGGTCATACCGTACTGAATATGGACGGCCCGCAATGTACCTGCGGCAGAAAGGGCTGCTTCGAGGTCTATTCCTCTGCGACGGGTCTCATCCGCATGACGAAAGAGGCAATCGAGGCACATCCGGACTGCGAAATGGCAAAGATGGCTGCCGAGCAGGGCAAGGTCTCCGCGCGCACCGCGTTTGACTGCATGCGCAAGGGCGACAAAGCCGCAAAGGAAGTCGTCGATTTCTACATCAAGGCACTGGCTGCCGGCATCACCAATACGATCAACATCTTCCAGCCGGATATCCTCTGCATCGGCGGCGGCGTCTGCAATGAGGGCGACGCACTGCTCCTGCCGATGAAGGAACTGGTTGCAAAGGAAATCTACACCAAGAATTCCGAGAAGAATACCGAGATCGTCATTGCAAAGCTCGGCAACGATGCCGGCATCATCGGCGCAGCATTCCTCGGCAAGGCAAAATAAGCGCGATGGATACGCAGAGAAACATCCCGCAGCCGGAGGACCGGCAGGAAACCGCAGAGGAAAAGCGTCTGCGCTATCTTTCCGAGGAGGAGCGGCGCGAATGGAGCGGCGTTTCCGAATGGCGTGACCCGCTGGAAAAGGATCAGCCGGAGCCTGCGCAGAATGACGGCAAATTCGCAATGGCATCGCTGCTGCTCGGAATTGTCTCGGTTCTGACGCTCTGCACCGGCTACATCTGCGGCGTATTCGGCGCGGCGGCGGTTATCTGCGGCATCATCGCAAAAAAGAAGCAGGAGAGCGCCGACACCATGGCAGCGGTCGGCATCGTCCTCGGGATCATCGGCATCGGCGTCATGCTTGTGCTGAGGGGCATCAGCCGCTTCAGCAAAACGGGGCTGCCGTTTTTGCCTTTCTGATGCCGGGATGAATCCCCTGCGGAACGCACACCCAATATCTATACTGAAAAGGAGAAATTTTCATGAGCAAAGCACCTGTGGCACTGTTGATTATGGACGGCTTCGGCATCAACCCGAGCGAATACGGCAACGCGATCAAAGCCGCCAACACCCCGAATCTTGACCGCTATTTCAAGGAGTATCCGAACAACATCATCGGCGCATCCGGTCTCGACGTCGGTCTGCCGGACGGTCAGATGGGCAACTCGGAGGTCGGTCATACGAACATCGGTGCCGGCAGAATCGTCTATCAGCAGCTCGTCAAGATCACAAAATCCATTCAGGACGGCGATTTCTTTGAGAACCCTGCGCTGACTGCCGCAATGCAGAACGCAAAGGACAAGGGCACCGCACTGCACCTGATGGGACTGCTCTCGCCGGGCGGCGTCCACAGCCACATGACGCATATGTACGGTCTTGTCGAGATGGCAAAGCGCTTCGGACTGGAAAAGGTCTATATCCACGCTTTCCTCGATGGCAGAGACGTTCCGCCTTCCTCGGCAGCGGAGTACATGGAGGAGGCAGTTGCTGAGCTCAAGAAGATCGGGCTGGGCAAGGTCGGCGTAATCTCCGGCAGATTCTACGCAATGGACAGAGACAATGCATGGGACCGTGTCGAAAAGGCATATGCAGCACTCGTTTACGGCGAGGGCGTGCAGGAGGATGATCCGGTTCAGGCGATTAAGAATTCCTATGCAAACGGCGTCACGGATGAGTTCATGATTCCGGCAGTTGTCGCAAAGGATGCGAAGATTCAGGAGAATGACAGCGTTGTGTTCTTCAACTTCCGCCCCGACCGCGCACGCCAGATCACCCGTGCATTTGTCGATCCGGAGTTCAAGGGCTTCGAGCGCAAGCGGGGATATTTTCCGGTACATTTCGTCTGCATGGCGCAGTATGATGCAACCATGCCGAATGTCTCCGTTGCATTCCCGCCCGAGGAGCTGACCATGACCTTCGGCGAGGTGCTTGCAAAGCAGGGCAAGACCCAGCTCCGTATTGCGGAGACGCAGAAATATGCACATGTGACGTTCTTCTTCAACGGCGGCGAGGAAAAGACCTTCGACGGTGAGGAGCGCATCCTGATCAAGTCGCCGGATGTCGAGACCTTTGATATGAAGCCGGAAATGAGCGCATATGAGGTCACCGAGGCAGTGCTCAAGGAGATCGCCGCAGATAAGTTCGATGCGATCATCCTGAACTATGCAAACTGCGATATGGTCGGTCACACGGGCATTTTCGATGCAGCAGTCAAGGCGGTTGAAGCGGTCGATGACTGCATCGGACAGGTGACCGAGGCGATTCTTGCAAAGGGCGGCAAGGTCATCATCACCGCTGACCACGGCAACGCGGATAAGATGATGGAGGATGACGGCTCGCCGTTCACCGCACACACCACGAATCCGGTTCCGGCAATCGTGATCGGCAGCGATGCGAAGAAGATCCGTTCCGGCGGTGTGCTTGCTGATCTCGCTCCGACACTGCTCCAGCTCATGGGCATCGAGCAGCCGAAGGAAATGACCGGCAAGACCCTGATCGAAGAATAAGGTATCTCCGATGGATTTGTAATGGGGGCTGCTCGCCCCCAAACCCCTCGCTGGGGTCATTGACCCCAGACCCCATGTTTATGTGTGGATAAAAGTAAGCCGCTCCTGTTTTCGTAAA
>CAMKLV010000145.1:0-3213 GCA_946413695.1 uncultured Ruminococcus sp.
GCGACATCTGCGCCGGATCCGCAGTGACAGGAATCGCCGACTGATACCGCGTTGTCAGCGATTTATCCGTAATACTGACCGGCAGTGCAAGCCGGGAGAAAAATACATCGTATTGCTCGTTATGCGGCAGCAGCCGGTTCCGGATGCATGCCTCAAATACGCCGATCATGCAGAAAATCAGGATCTCCGGCATTTTATAGGGCTCGGGGAGCATGATGATATGCATAAAATTGTTGACAGCCGTCAGGAGGGGGATCAGCAGCACACAGAGAAACGGGCTGACCGCTTTTTTCAGGCTGCCTGTTTTACGGGAGACCGCAATCTGATTGACCACACCGGCGGCGATCATGCAGCCTGCCCAGATATACGCCGCATAGAACAGCGGTCCGTATGTATATGAGGTATCACCGCCGACAAACAGCAAATCCGCGATATTCGGCACGAAAGCCAGATGATGCAGGTCATTTGTCAGGATGCCGAGCGTCAGCATTCCGCCGATGATCAGCGGCAACCGCCTGACTTTGCCGTGCTGACCGCCGTGATCCCCGAAGGACAGACAGGTCATCAGGAACAGCGTCGGAATCATGATAATCGGAATGTAGTATGCATACCAGCTCAGGCGGATCAGCCATGCGGCGGAGGCAGACACCATCCGGTATTTGAACGCTCTGACCGCCAGAAACAGCAGCATCAGCCTTCCGGCGGCAATTACGCAGTTTCCGGCACCGGAAGGCAGCAGCCGGCGGCGGACAGACTGAATCCAGAACATAATCAAGCCCGAGTAGATCAGCAGAACCGCACAGAACATCAGCGCACTCACAGCGAAATGTCCGGCACCGTGCGTGATTTTATCCGCAGTATGGCAGGCACCGCCCAGCAGCAGAAAGCAGATAAAAATCAGCGTGCGCCTGTTCTGTTTGTTCGTTTTTCTCATCTCCGCACCTGCTCTTTCCGCGTTTTACAGCCTGTTTGCCGTCCGTATGGTTTCTCTCATTATAGTATGATTCGCGCTTTTTGTCAACATTTAGAATCAATCTGATTGTGTATTCCGTCATCCGTCCGCTTGACTTTCCTTTGCAGCTGTGTTATAATTCCTGATAGAGACTGATGCTGCTATGGATCTGTCTCAATTCCGGAGCGGAGGAAGCACTTTATGAATCTGAAAAAGATCATTGCCGCATTGCTGTCATGTGCGCTGACCTGCGGAACAGTTTGCGCAGCAGAGAATCTGTCCCGTTCATCTGCATCTGCGGAAGCACAGGGAACGGAAGATTCCGGCGCATTGGAGAATCCCTGCAACAAACAGGATGATAAAGAGGTTCGTTATGACGGTTCGCGCTGGATTCAGCCGGAGGACTGGAACACGCCCACAATAAATCCCAAAGATTATGAAGGCGGCATCATGTTTTATATTGACAAAATCGGACTGGAGCCTTCCTATGCACCGGGCAAGACACAGCGCGTTTATTTCAGCATCACCGGTGCAGAAGATCCCGTCAATTACATCAAATTCCATATTTTTTATGACACCCGGCTGACCGTCAAAAACAATACAAAGGGCGAACCTGCGACGGCCGGCAAAGGAACAACCGGCTTCACAACAGGCTCCGCAATGGTCAATGAAGGACAGCTTGCTTTCTATGCTTATTCCGATGAAGCCGTGCAGATTCCGCACAGCTGCCTGTTCACGATTGATTTCACCCTCCCCGAAAATGCAGAGCAGGGCGAGCTGTATCCGATCGGCATTTCATATGTGGATGACGGCATTGTGAGCGATTGCTTTATCAATTCGGAAAAGGATGAAGCCGGAAAACTCCAGATGACATATCTGTTCACAAAGGGAATCTACAACGGATATATTAAAATTCTGGGGGAGAAAAAGACAACGGCTGCGCCGCCCTCAGCGGAACCGCTTTTGGGCGATGTCAACTGTGACGGCACCGTTTCCGCTGCGGATGCAGTTCTGCTCAGCCGGATTGCCGCAGAGGATCCCTGCGCGGATATTCCGCTGACGGAGAAGAGCTTCCCGGCCGCTGATTATGACAAAGATAACATGATCACCATTCTGGATGCAAGGAAGCTGCTCTCGGATCTGCTTGGTGCAAAAACCGGATAGACAAGAAAAAAGCAGTCCTTCGGGGCTGCTTTTCATTTTTATGATTCGTGTTCACTGATTTCAAATCAGAATGATCATCCCGATGCCTGCTTTTATGACAATTCTGCATATCGGCAGCAGTTTATCGCCGGGTATGATGCCTGCCAGTGCCAGAGTGCCGATAAATGTGCCGGTCACCGCCCCTGCAATGATCCATTTGACTGCCGGTCTGAACAGGGGACAGTTCCGGCTGTCCTCTGTTTTTTGTGATAAACATTGACATAAATAAAAAGGATATGATATAAAAAAGTACGGAAACGCCTTGACGGCTCACTCAAAGGAGGCTGTGCTATGAATATCAAGGAAATCCGTGAACACTATGGTCTTACGCAGAATCAGCTTGCAAACATCACCGGTATTCCCGCAAGAACAATCGGAAATTGGGAAACCGGCACCAGGCAGCCTGCCGATTATATGCCTGATCTGATTGTGGCAATGATCGAGCAGAAAAAGGAGGACAATATGGGGGCTTTTGATTTAGGGCTTGCAAAGTGCAGAGCAAAGCAGCATGAAATCCCCTCATACTGCATTTGCGAATCACGGGTTACTGTCTCCGAAAGGATATGCAATCGAAGCCTGTATCATGGCAACACCGAAAGATATATCCTGGCAAGGTGTTGTTGACCGGTATAACTCACAGTTTGAAAAGGAAATCGAGACACTCCGAAATTCATCCGCGCAGATCCAATCGTTTATCGAAGTGCTGCAACAATACCGCGATACTGATGTGAACGAAGTCACACAGCAGTTGCTACTGCACTTCATCGACAAGATTCTGATTCACGATATGAAACATGATGACAACGCTGTTTCCAAGCGGTCAGAGTTCAAAAAAATAGATATTTATTTTCGCGCTGTTGGTTGTTTAGACAGTTTCACTAAATGACATGCTCCTAGGAGTTTGAGGGAAGACCCCTGCGCGAGCGGGGTATCTTCGGAAACATCATCTAATGGATACAGTCAGAATCAAACAGCCATATTTCGATATTAAAACAAAAGAAAAAGCAAGCCGTAGAGGTTTGGATACCTCTATGACTTGCTTAGCAAGATATAAGAAT
>CAMKLV010000146.1:0-3138 GCA_946413695.1 uncultured Ruminococcus sp.
AACTTTTTTCTCGCCGGTCGCTGCTCTCTCGCGGCGACTTGTATATAATACCACATTCCGGCAGAAAAGTCAACCCCTTTTCGCGTAAAACAAACCGCATATTTTCACGCGTTTTTTGTCAATTTTTGACATCCTCTGTTTTGACATCTCCTAAAATCACCGTAAATACGTTGATTCCGTTCTCTGAGGACGCCGTTATGGCTCCTCCGTGGAGCTCTGCGATGCTCTTTGCCACGCAAAGCCCGAGCCCGTAGCCGCCTGTATCACGCGAGCGCGCCGGATCCACCCGATAGAACCGCTCAAAAATCTTCTGCAGCGCCTCCGGCGGGATTGTGTCACCCGTATTGGAAATCACAATGCGCAGATGCATTTTCCGGTCGCGGTTGACTACCATCCGGATATTGCCGCCCTCGGGGGTATACTTCTCCGCATTGTCCAGCAGCACATCCACCATCCTGCGGATCAGCCTGCGGTCGCCGCGGTATTTCAGTCCCGGCGTCATTTCGTAATCGAACATCCTGCCTTCCTCGAAAATCCGCGATTCGCGATCCATGCACATTTCCTCGAGCATGTCCGTGATCTCCAGCTCCTCCGGATCGGGGTGAATCTCGTTTGCGTCGATCTTCGCAAGAAACAGCAGATCCGCAACAAGCCCTGCCATGCGCGTTGTCTCGCCCTGAATGCTGTCGAGCCATTTCTCCTGACTTTCGATCGTTGCATCCGGATTCGCCATGACCGCCTCCGTGTTGGTCGCAATGACCGTCAGCGGCGTTTTGAGTTCGTGGGTCGCGTCAGAGACAAAGTCATTCTGCTGCTCCCACGCGGTCTCGATCGGTTTGCTCACCCATTTTGTCAGCACGGCGCAGACCGGTATCAGCAGAAATGCGCCGAGCAATGTAAACAGGATCGAGTTTCGCCGCAGCGTTTTTGCGAGCGTCTGCTCCTGCGAGCACTCCGCGAGCACCGCCCATGCGCCGCCCTCCTGCAGGACGGACAGATAGCGATACTGCATGTCGCCCTGTTCGATTTTGCCGGCACTCTGCTCGCCGGTAAAGTCGATCTCCGCGGCAAGCGCGCTGAGCGTCTCATTGCTCAGACTGAGATGCCGCTGCCTGATCTCGTCCTCCTGAATCCTGCCGTTTTCATCCAGACGGATGCTTGCCATGCCGCGTGTGCCGTCCGGCAGGCTGTGCGTCTCGACGGCAAGCCGCAGCGCTTTCATGGTGTCATCCGCCGCCGACTGATACATATAATAGCTGACGCCCGCGCAGATCGCGCCGAGCAGCACCAGCAGCAAAATCCAGCTGATTATAAAAAACCGGCTGCGAAGTCCGCGATGCATTCTGCCGCCTCCTTTTCTTTGCTGTCATGCACATTTTTCACCACTCCGGCATAGAATCCAGAAAGGAACGGGAAAGATTGCCGTGCGAGGTCAGGATGCCGCCTTCCATGACATCCAGCAGACCGAATCCCGGCGGAAACTGATCACGCGGCAGTGCGGCACTCCCCGGATTGAACAGCCGGATGCCCTCGACATTCCGGTCAATCCGCACATGCAGATGTCCGAACAGGACAATATCCGCGCCGTGCTCTCTTGCAAGGTCAATCAGATTCTGCTGAAAATCGCCGTATGTATACTTATGCCCGTGTACGGCGACCGCCTTATGTCCGAACGGCAGCGGCACCTCCTGCAGCAGCGGGATTTCGCGGCTGTAATCGCAGTTGCCGCGCACGCGGAGCATCTTCTCCTTCAACTCCGGATGCTCCGAAAGCAGGCGGTCCGTTTCGATCTGACCGTCGCCGCAGTGGATGATCATATCTGCATTAAGATGTTCGTACACCACCTTCCGCAGAATGTCATATCTGCCGTGGGTATCCGAAATCACAAGTATCTGCATGCGCAGCGCCTCCGTTCTGTTTTGTTCCATTATAGCATAGAAATGAAACAGCGTCAATGATTTTTTGAGAGGAGATTCCTATGGAGAGACCGAAAAACAGTCCGCAGCTGCAGGCGATGCTCAAGGTCGTCGGCGAAAAGCTCGGGATGCCGCCCGAAGTGCTCCGGCAGCAGCTGGAATCCGGCAAATTTGATCAGGCGATTGCAGGCATGCAGCCGCAGGACGCCGCAAAATTCAAACAGGCACTCGCCAATCCGCAAAAGCTCAATCAGATGCTCGGCAGCAAGCAGGCAAAAGCGCTCTATGAAAAGTTGACAAAGGGATCCTGATATCCCGCACTGCAAAGGAGGCGGCAAACCTTGGATGATCTGACGCAGAAGCTGCAGGCGCTGCTCTCCGATCCGGAAAGCATGAAGAATCTCTCCGAGCTTGCCGCCATGATGCAGGCAGATGCGCCGCCGGAGGATGCCGCCGCACCGGTTCCGGATGAAAGCACCGGCACTCCGCAAACGGAATCCGAAGCGCCGCCCTTTGATTTTGCAAAGCTGCTCGCCGTCGGGCAGGCGCTTTCCGCCGTGCAGCAGGATGAGACCGCCGATCTGCTCCGTGCGCTGAAACCTTATCTCTCGCCGGAACGCGCCAAACGTGCAGACAAGGCGGCGCGGATGCTCCGGCTCTATGCGGCTGCCGGTATCCTGCGCGAAAACGGCATGCTGAACGATCTGTTCGGCGGCGATTCCTGAAAGGAGGGCACGCATGGCAAAGAGCATCCCGATGTGGTGGATGTGCGGCAGCCGCTGCCCGCCGCCCAAACAGCCGGAGCCCGAACCGGAACCGCTGCCGGAGCTCCCACCGGAGCCGCCGCAGAAACCTCCCGTCGGCGCAGATGCACAGCTCCGCGATGCGATCAGCTCGCTGACAGACCGCATCCGGCACACCGACCCCGAGACCATGCTGCTGCTCGCGCTCCTCTGGATTCTCTGGCAGGAGCACGCCGACCGCAAGCTGCTCCTCGCCCTCGCCTACATCATCCTGTAAATCAGAAATGAGAACTAAAAGTGCCTCCGGCGGATTTATACTGAGGGCTCCGCCCTCAACAATGCTAAACAGTAGTCTGTGAATTGCTTTGCAATTCACTTAGGGGAGCCCTCTATCGCAGGGCTCCCCTCTCCGAAAAACGATCCGCCGGATCGTTTTATCGGATTCACCCCTGCGGAGCTCCTAAAGCAGGGGCATTCCG
>CAMKLV010000147.1:0-3117 GCA_946413695.1 uncultured Ruminococcus sp.
CAGGTATTGAGGTGAAATTCAGCATTTGAAAAAGTGCGGAATTTCGGTATTTTTTTAGTGTTGATAAGGTGATGCGTAGGGCGTGCCGCTCAGCATATTGCTGGGCGTGGTGTATCTGCTGGTGCAGCGGAAAAATGCGCTGAATGTTTTTACCTGCAACTGGAAGCTGGTGCTGCTGGCGCTGCTGATTTCGGTTCCGGTGCATGAATTTCTGCACGGGCTCGGGTTTGTCGGGGCGTGCCGCGAGAAGTGGAAAAGCATCGGCTTCGGGTTTCAGCTCAAAGCGCTGATGCCCTATTGCTGCTGCAAAGAGGCGCTCGGTATCGGCTCGTATCTGTTCGGTGTGCTGCTCCCCTGCACGGTGCTCGGGCTGATTCCTTCCGTCATCGCGATTGCGGCGAATCTGCCGGAGGTCTTTCTGTTCGGGATTCTCAGCATCCTCATTGCATCCGGTGATCTGACGATTGTACTGCGCCTGCTGCGCTACATCGGCAAGGATGTCCGGATTTTCGATCATCCGGTCAAATGCGGCAGCATTGTGTTCCGGAAATAAAAAGAACGTGTCAGGTTTTGCGCCTGACACGTTTTTATGCTCATTGAATATTCGCAGCAATGCCGATTGAGATAAAATTCTCGACAACGGCGCGGAAATCGGTATCGGGCTCGGCGTCCTCGTTGTAATCGCCCTCGACCATCAGTCGGAGACCGCCGTTCGGGAGCTGCGCCTGCACGTTGTAATGATCGCGGTAGAACATGCCGCGCGAGACCTTGCGGTTCCGGAGAATCCCCTTGCATTCCGCGAGCCTGCAGCCCGGAAAGTTGACATTGAGGATTTCGCCCTCTGCCGGATGCAGCCCGATCAGTTCTTCCAGCACCGCATCGAGATAGGCGTCCGTGACCTCGTGACAGGGGCATGCCTGCTCGGAGAGCGCAATCGAGGGATAGCCCTGAAATGAGCCCTCAAACGCGCCGCCTGCCGTCGCGGAATACTGGATATCCGAAGCGACGTTGTAGCCGTAATTGATGCCGGAGAGCACGAGATCGGGCTTTTGCGGCATGATGTTCAGGCTGCCGACGCGGACGCAGTCGCCGGGGGTGCCGCTGCACGCAAATGCATGCACGCCCGCCACCGGAAAATCATGCGGAAAGACGTCGATATAAGTATGCAGCGTGATGCTGTGTGAGGCGGCGCTGCGCTGCGAATCCGGCGCGACCACCCACACCTCGCCGTATTTCTGTGCGGCTGCCGCAAGCCGGATGAGACCGTCTGCTGCGATGCCGTCATCGTTGGTAATCAGTATTCTGCGCATAGTTTTCTCCCTTCGCTTGATGCCTTATTATATCACATTGCAGCGTAAAACGCAATGGATGAAAATGAGAAATGTGAAATTAGAAATTAGAAATTGCGGTATCGCCTGCGGCGATGATTTATAAAATTGTCCGCGCAAGCGGACACGATAATTTCTCATTGCTCATTTCTCATTTCTATTTTTTGCGGTTGACTTTTTCGCGGTTTTATGGTTTAATAGAGACTGTACGATTTTATTCAAAAGGTGATTTTATGAAGCAAAACCCCGTTTACAAGCGTGCGCTGACGCTCGCTGTCCCGATCATGATTCAGAACGGCATCTCGAACGCCGTCGGGCTGGTCGATCATGTGATGGTCGGCAGCCGCGGCACCGAGGCGATGACCGCTGTCTCGATTATCAGTCAGCTGTTGTTTGTGTTTTATCTCGCAATCTTCGGCGGGCTTTCCGGTCCCGGCATCTATACGGCGCAGTTCTACGGCTCCGGCGACCTCGAGGGCGTGCGGCACAGCTTCCGGCTCAAGGCGCTGATTTCCGCTGTCTGCACCGTCGGCGGCATGCTGATTCTCTGGCTTTTGCGCATGCAGCTCATCGGACTGTATCTGCACGGCGAAAGCAGCGAGGTCGATCCGGCGCTGACAACGGACTATGCGCTGCAGTATCTTGCGATTATGCTGCTCGGACTGCCTGCAAACGGCATCACGCAGACCTATGCAAGCACGCTGCGCGAAACCGGCGACAGCGTCAAGCCGATGGTCGCGGGCATTGCCTCGGTTGTGACGGATGTTGTGCTCAACTATCTGCTGATCTACGGCAAATTCGGGTTTCCGGCGCTCGGTGTCTCCGGTGCGGCAATCGCGACGGTCATTGCAAGATTCATCGAGATGGGCGTGCTGGTGATCTGGGCGCATGCAAAATCGGAGATGCATCCGTTCCTTGCGGGCATCTGGAAGACGCTGCGCATCCCCGCGGATGTCTGCGGAAAAATGCTGCGCAAGAGCATCCCGATTTTCTGCAATGAGTTCCTGTGGGCGGGCGGTGTCGCCGCGCTGACGCAGTGCTATTCGGTGCGCGGGCTGCACATTGTCGCAGGGCTCAATATCTCGAATGCGCTCTGCAATCTGCTGAATGTGGTCTTTGTCGCGCTCGGGCATGCGGTCGGCATCCTGATCGGGCAGACGCTCGGTGCAGGAAAATATGAGCAGGCAAAGCGCGATGCGTTTTCGCTGACATGGTTCAGCGGGCTGCTCTGCGTCGGGCTGACGGTGATTCTGATGCTGCTCTCCGGCGTCTTTCCGCGTGTTTACGATACAACGGAGAATGTCCGCGGGCTGGCAACGATGTTCATCCGGCTGACGGCGCTGTTCTTCCCAGTGCAGGGTGTTCTGAATGCGCTCTATTTCACACTGCGCTCCGGCGGCAAAACGCTCGTCACATTCCTCTTTGACAGCGTGTTTTCGTGGACGATCATGCTGCCGCTGGCGATGCTGCTCTGCTTCAAAACCGCGCTCCCGATCGGTGCGGTGTATGTGTTGGTGCAGGCGGCGGACCTCATCAAAATCGCGATCGGGCTGATTCTGGTGCGCAAGGGCATCTGGATCAGCAATCTGGCAGGGAGCGAACAGACTGCCTGATCTGCAAAAGCGGTGCATGCACAGCGCAGGTGCCGCTTTTTTGTTGCTTTTCCAGCGCAGATATGCTATACTAGAGGGGAACGATTATGCGCGCCTTGAACAATGCCAACAACTTAAGATGTGCGTTCCCCAGTGAATTGCGCTGCAATTCACTTAGGGGCGCCCTCTATCGCAGG
>CAMKLV010000148.1:0-2965 GCA_946413695.1 uncultured Ruminococcus sp.
GTTATCACGCATAAAAATGGGGTCTGGGGATAATATCCCCAGCGAGGGGTTTGGGGGCGAGCAGCCCCCATTATAAATCCGTCGGAGACACCTCATTCCCCCAGCAGTTCACGGAGCTGCTTTTCTTTTTCCTGCATCAGTTCATCGAACCGCGCAAGATAGTCATAGGGATATTTGCACTCGGTCAGGCGCTCAATGCCGCGTCTGCCGCCGAGCACCTTCGTCGATGCCCCTGCTCCGATGCCGAGAATCGTCTGCGAATCGTCCATCATCATCACATTATACGCGCTCTCGAATCCCGGCTTTGCATAGCCGACATTCTCAAGATTCGCCGCCATGTTCTTCTGCCGATAGAGATAATACGGGCGGTAGCCTGCGGCGGTCAGCGTTTTCTGCGCATAATCGACCATTTCCGCAACATCCTCCGCATCCGGCATCGAAAGGCTCTGGTAGAAATCCGCCGCCTTTTTCAGCGACAGGCAGTGCACCGTGATGCTCTCCGGATCGAGCTCAACCGCGCGGTCGATGCTCTCGCGGAATCCCTGCACCGTATCCGCAGGCAGCCCCGCAATAAAATCCATATTGATATTGTCAAAGCCCAGTTCCCGCGCCAGATGAAATTTATCCACGGCATCCTGCGCGGTGTGCGGACGCCCCGCCGCACGCAGAACTTCATCCTGAAAGCTCTGCGGATTGACCGAGATGCGCGTCACGCCGAACTGCCGGAAAAAGCCGATGCTCTCCCGCGTGATCGTGTCCGGTCTGCCCGCTTCAATCGTGTATTCACGGAGCGGCTGACCGTTCACAAAGTTCCTGTGCAGCCAGTCCAGCGGCTGATACAGGTCGATTGCGGTCGGGGTGCCGCCGCCGATGTAGATGCTGTCAACGGTCAGACCGTAATCCAGAACAATATCGCCGACAAGGTCGATCTCCTTTGCGAGACAGGCGTAATAATCATCGACGAGCCTGCCCATCTGCGAAACGGAGTTGCTGACGAATGAACAGTATTTGCAGCGCGTCGGGCAGAACGGAACCGAGACATAAACCGCAACGCTGCCCTTCGGCGCGGCGGTGAGAATCGGCTGCTGCACCGCGAGAATCTCCGCGGCAAGCTGCGTTTTCTCCTCCGTCACATGCCAGATGTTCCGGAAGTCATCCTTTGCCTGTTCGATGCTGCCGGTGCGCTCCGAAAATTTCCGCAGCAGATTCACCGGCCGGATACCCGTCAGCATGCCCCACGCAGGACGCAGCCCCGTCAGATCGCAGAGCATCGGGTAAAGCAGACCGGAGATTTCGCGGTCAAGAATATTGTTCGGGATATCGGGCGGCAGATTTTTTTCGCTGCTGCGCGTTTCTCCGCCGATCTTCACCGCGCACGAAAGGCGCTGACCGTCCTCCGCAGACAGCAGCATCGCAGAAAAATATTCATCCTCAGAAGGCGGCTGCGGCTCCGTCGAAAACGCGAATTTCTCCGCCGGACGGAACAGCTTGAGCAGCGCCTCCATTTCATAGGTGCGGCTGTGTCCGTATGTGTGAATGACCAAGGCAGTCCGCCCTCCGTTCTTTCAAATCTTTTGTGCGCTGAAGCGTCAGTCTTTTTCGTACTGCACAAGCGTCATGCGTTCGCTGACAATTTGCGGCGCGCCGGTGCGGTGATAGCCCATTTTCTCATACAGATGACAGTTGCCCTGCTCCTGCATGATCGTGGACAGCGCCCAGTTTTCTGCGCCGTGCAGACGCTCCGCTTCGCGGATCGCTGCCTGTGCATAGCCGCGGTTCTGATGCTGCGGCAGGACAAAAAGCGGCGAGATGCGCTTGCGGCTGCCGTCCTTTGCATCGACAATGCGGATCGCGCCGACTGCTTCGCCGTTCACCGTAATATAATAGTAGTATGTTTCCTTTTGCATCAGACGCGCTCTGACACGGTCAGCCGTTTCATTCGCCGGATTCAGATCATAATCCTGATAGCGTTCGAGCAGCGGTGCAAAGGCCGCCTTCTGCATCTGCAAAATCTGTTCCGCACCGGATGCATCTGCGCGCTGCAGTGTGACCGCGCTCACAGCTTTCTCGGGATCAGATAATGCCCGAATGTGCGCTCATGCTCGAGCGTTGTCTCGGCGTAGTGACCGGTATAGACCTTGCAGTCGCCCTCCAATGCGCCGAGGCGGGCGAGCGACTTGCGCATATCGCGGATGTTGCCGCCCTGAAAATCCACTCTGCCGACGCCGTCGCGGAACAGCGTGTCGCCGGAAAAGAGGATGTCCCCGTGCCGGAAGCACGAGCTGCCCGGTGAGTGCCCCGGAGTATGAATCACGAGAAATTCCAGTTCCTCCGAAAATTTCAGCGTTTCGTTATCCTCGAATGTGCGGATGAAGTTCTCATCCGGTCGGCGGTACATCGCGCCGAATCCCAGATGCACCGCGAGCGAATATTCCGCAGAGGTGACCAGCGGGCGGTCAAGCATGTGGACATAAAGCGGAATCTGATATTTCTCGATGACCTCCGCAGCCGCGCCGAAATGATCGAAATGCGCGTGCGTCAGCAGAATCGCAAGCGGCTTCAACCCAAGCGATTCGATCTCCGAGAGAATATAATCCGGCTCTGCGCCCGGATCAATGATCACAGCATTGTTTTCCCCGTCAAAGACCAGAAAGCAGTTTGCCTCCAGCTCTCCGACGGGCAGTTTTTGAATCTTCAGCATAATTTTTCTCCTGTAAAGACGGCGGTTTACAATTCTTTCATCATCCAGTATGCGGAATCATAGCTGCCGTCTGCATATTTTGCATTCCGCGGAAATGTGCCGCACTCCGCAGCTCGATCTTCTGCCCGCATCAGTCTGTAACAAAAAGCGGTCCGAATTTCATGATCCTCCCACGCAGCCACATGTATTTTTACCTCATCCTGTCAATCGTGAATTGCGCTGCAATTCACTTAGGGGAGCCCTCTATCGCAGGGCTCCCCTCTC
>CAMKLV010000149.1:0-2938 GCA_946413695.1 uncultured Ruminococcus sp.
CCCTGTCCTCTTTGGGTTGTTCCCTCGCATTCGCGCCCCGCGCCCAGCGGAATCTGACACTCGGACACTGGATAAGAACAATAAACCCAAAATCAGCTTTAGCAAATTGGATGTCGGCACTGCCGACCGCCCCGCGCCCAGCGGAATTAAACAATCAGACGAAAGGATAAAGAACAAAAAACACAAGCCCCACTATTCGCCCCCAGTAAAATGAAACATCGGACTAAAGATAAAGAACAAGAAATCCCCAAAATATGCCTTTCGCAAATGAATGCAGGCACAGCCTGCTTAATCCCGACATTTTTCGCGGGAAATTTGCGGTATAATAGATGCGCTGAGAAAGAGGCTCTGTGCAGAAGGACATGCTGCCCAGAGACAAAAGAAAGGATGATTCTGATGATCGAATGGACGCATCTGCGCGAAAATCCGCATATCCGGCGCATCGGGACACTGCTGCTCTGTGCCCTGACGGCATGCCTGCTTTCACTGGCACGCTTCGGCGGGCTGCAGTTCCCGCTGAATGCAGCGCTGGCGGCGGCACTTTCACCGGCAGGGGGCATTGCGGTGCTTGCGGGCAGCGCCTCCGCGGATTTCCTGACCGGAAACCTGCAAAAGCAGCCGCTCCTGCTCTGCGCAACAGCCCTCGTGACAATCATTCGCTGGCTGCTCAACGTCAAACAGACGCCGCGCGCGGCTGCCCTGCTCGCGGGATGCAGCACATGTGCAGCGGCGGTGATCTTTGCAATCGCGCGCCTGACAAACAGCCGCGAATGGGTGCTCTGGCTGATTTTCAGCCTTGCGGCGGCGGGGCTTGCATACTGCATCCGGCAGGTGATTCTGCGCTTCGGCACCGATCTGCCCGTCCGGCTGCATGCGGGTGACACACTGGCGTTTTCGGTGTGCTATGTCACCGGATTGACAGCGCTGTGCAGTCTGCGGCTGATGCAGATCAGCTTCGGCGTGATGCTTGCGGCGGCTGTGATCCTGACCGCGGCGAAGCGCTACCGCACAACGGGCGGCGTGATCTGCGGCGCACTCTCCGCGCTGGCAATCGTGCTTGCAGACGGCAAAGTCTCACCCTATGCCGTGATGCTCCCCGCCGCCGGATTTGCCGTCGGTATGCTCTCCGGCAGACCGGCAGCGGTCAGCTATCTGGTGTTTCAGCTGTTCGGCGCGGTCGGGCTGATGCTCGTAAAGTGGGATTCTGCAGCCGCAAATGCGCTGGTCAGCGGCGTCATCGGCGGATTGATTTTCCTGCTGCTGCCCGCGGTTCACGCGGCAGATCAGCTGATGCAGTGGAGCGATTCAGAGGCGGATCTTGCGGCGCTGACCGAAGCGCGGCTGGAATTCCTCTCGCATTCGATTGCCGGTGTCCGCGGCAATGCGGAGCGCATCGCAAACATGATGAACAAATCCGAGCCTGCCGCCGATCAGTCGCAGACAGTCTGCGAGACGGTCTGCAGCCGATGCCGGAGCCGAGCCCTCTGCTGGGAGAACGGCGACCGCGAAGCACGCGAATGCTTCCGGCAGCTTTCCGAGGCGGATCTTTCGGAGAAGCTCAAGGCACCGTTCGGATGTGTGCAGCCCGATCTTGTGACGGCTGCTTTTTCGCGTACCAAGCGGCAGAACGCGGTGACAAAGTCGCTGGCGGCGCGGCTGCGCGAATCGCAGAAGATGCTGTTCACGCAGATGCGCATCACCGAGGAGCTTCTGCACGGCGCGGGAAAGCAGTCGCGGAAAACCTATCACCGCGAGCTGACGCGCTATGTCTCGGATGTGCTCGCAAAATATGATGTCCCCGTGCTGGCGGCGGCAGTCTCGACAGGGGAGCATCACCGCATGCTGATCGAGCTTTATGCGCCCGCAGAGGCAAAGCTCGATCCGGCGCTGATTTCCGAGTGCCTCTGCGATGCGCTGCAAAGACCGGTCGCGTGCTGCGGCGTGGAGAAGGCAGGCGACGAGCAGCGCATGATTCTGCAGACTTCCGGCGGCTACGGTGTCCGGACGGCGGCTGCGCAGTGCGCGGTGCATGAGGACGAACCCTGCGGCGACTGCTGGGATACCTTCTCGGACGGCGAGGGCGCAGTCTATCTGGCGGTCTCGGACGGCATGGGCTCCGGCAGACATGCCGCCGTCGATGCGCGGATTGTGCTCTCAAACTTCCGGCAGCTTGTGCAATCCGGCATGGACTGCAAGGACGCCGCGCGGATGATCAACGCAATCATGCTGACAAAATCCGGCGAGGAGCGCTTTGCAACGCTCGATGTCGCAAAGATCAGCACGGACACCGCTGCCGTCACGCTTTATAAATACGGCGCCGGTCCGACTTTTATCCGGCACGGCGGGCAGATCACGCTTTGTCAGGCGGCGACAAACCCCATCGGGATTATGCCGAACGCCGAACCCTATACCACCGTGCTCAAGCTCGAGCGCGGCGACATGCTCTTTCTGCTGACGGACGGGCTCGATGATGCGCTCTTTCCGTACATCCGGATGAAGCTGCGGCAGGGCGGCGATCTGCAGACGCTCGCGCATACGGTTTGTGCAAAAGCACAGCGCGAATCGAAGGGTGCGCCGCGCGATGATGTCACCGTGCTGGCAGCCGCAATCACAGATACCGCCGTGGACGAATAATGGCGGATATTGCAGGAAAACTGGGAGTATATTGAGCACTGATTCCGTGATTATACGCATATTTTTTGCGAAATCAGCCCTTGCTTATTGTTAGCTTGCACAAAAAACAAGGGCGAAATTGTCTGAAACTCCGAAATTTTTGTAAAATTGCAAAAAAGCTTGAAAGTTCCGGCATTCTATGGTAAAATGTATATACGGCATATTGGAAGTTGTGTGTATTTTGCGCAGACTCCAAACTTGCCGTCGTTTTGTTATATTGATGTACCAATTAAATCTTGAAGAATAGATGCGCAGGATTTTTGTC
>CAMKLV010000150.1:0-2886 GCA_946413695.1 uncultured Ruminococcus sp.
TCAAAAGCTCGCGGGGTCGAGGGGCAGAGCCCTCGCCGCACTCCGCAGAGTGCGGCAGTTGTTCGCATTGCTGCTCCAACCCCGTCGGAGGGATATCCCCTTTGCATCAGAATCAGAAAAAGCCGCTCAATTATGCAGAATGCGTAATCGAGCGGCTTTTCTGTTATTCAAAATGGGATTCCAAAGGGTCACTGACCCTTTGGCAGGGTTTGGGGCAGCGCCCCATTTTCAATCCGTCGGAGACACCTCTTATGCGGTCACGATGCTGTTAGCTTCGTGGAGGTTGAGGTAATCGACGGCCTCCTCGCGCATCTTATACTTGAGGATTTTGCCTGCCGCGTTCATCGGGAACGAATCGACAAAGCGGACATAGCGCGGCACCTTGGTTTTATCCATATGCGAGCGGACAAACTCCTTGAGGTCATCCTCGGTGCAGGTTGCGCCGTCATTGCGGATGACGCACGCCATTGCCTCCTCGCCGTACTGCTTATCCGGCACGCCGATGACCTGCACATCGCGGACATCCGGATGCGTATAGAGGAAGTCCTCGATCTCCTTCGGATAGAGGTTCTCGCCGCCGCGGATGATCATATCCTTGATTCTGCCGGTGATCTTGAAGTAGCCGCTGTCGGGCAGTCTGCGGGCGAGGTCGCCGGAGTGCAGCCAGCCGTCCTCATCAATGACGGCAGCAGTTGCCTCAGGCATCTTGTAGTAGCCCTTCATGATGTTGTAGCCGCGTGCGCAGAACTCGCCGTCCACGCCGTCCGGAACCTCCTCGCCGGTCTCGGGATCGACGATCTTGCACTCGACGCCGAAGATCGGGCCGCCGACGGTGTTGACGCGCGCTTCAATGGAATCGGTTGTCTTGGACATGGTGGTTGCAGGCGATGCCTCAGTCTGACCGTAGGTGATGCAGATTTCCGGCATGTGCATCTTCTCGATGACTTCCTGCATCGTCTTGATCGGGCAGGGGGAGCCTGCCATGATGCCGGTGCGCATGTGGGAGAAATCGGTCTTGTCGAAGTTCTCGTGGCCGAGCATTGCGATGAACATGGTCGGAACACCGTGGAAACAGGTGATCTTTTCCTGATTGATGCAGTGCAGACCCTTGCGCGGTGAGAATGCCGTGATCGGAGACATCGTGACAGCATGCGTAACGGATGCGGTCATAGCCAGAACCATGCCGAAGCAGTGGAACATCGGCACCTGAATCATCATGCGGTCCTCAGAGGAGAGGTCCATGCAGTCGCCGATTGCCTTGCCGTTGTTGATCACATTATAATGTGTCAGCATGACGCCCTTCGGGAAACCGGTGGTGCCGGAGGTATACTGCATGTTCGCGACGTCATCCTTTTTGATTGCACGTCGGCGGCGCTCGACCTCGGTCAGCGGCACCTCAGTGTGCTTTGCAACGGCTTCATCCCAGGTGAAGCAGCCCGGCTGACGGCTCTCGATCGTGATGATATTCTTGAGGAACGGGAACTTTGCGGATTCCAGCTTGCCCGGCTCGGAATCGGCGAGCTCCGGAATCAGCGTGCGGATGATCTCGTTGTAATCGGTGCCCTTGTAGGCGTCGATCATGACGAGCGTGTGTGTATCGGACTGCTTGAGCAGATATTCGGTCTCGTGGATCTTGTTGCCGGTGTTGACCGTCACAAGGATTGCGCCGATCTTGGTGGTTGCCCAGAAGGTGATGTACCATGCCGGCACATTCGTCGCCCAGATTGCGACCTTGTCGCCTGCGCCGACGCCCATCGCGATCAGGGCGCGTGCGAAGGTATCGACATCGTCGCGGAACTGCGGATAGGTGCGGGTATAATCGAGCTCGGTGTAGCGGAAAGCGTACTGATTCGGGAACTGCTCGCAGATGCGGTCGAGCACATCCGGGAAGGTGTAGTCGATCAGGCGCTCCTTCGGCCACGGATAGAAACCGGTGCCGCGGCGGCTGACCTGCAGGTCATGCTTATACTTGGTGTGATATTTTGCCATGTAGTCGGCAAACTGCGGGAAAACAATGCCGGCATCGGAGAGCTCGGGCATCCAGCGCTTGACCCACTCGAGGGAGATGAAGCCCGTGTAGTTGATGCCTGCGAGTGCAGCCATCATGTCATCCAGCGGCAGATCGCCTCTGCCCATCAGCTCATAGCGGAGAATGCCGTTCCGGAAGGAGCTGTCCTTCGTCTGGACATACTTGATCAGGCTGCCGAGGTTTGCAACGGTCTCGGCAGGGGATTCGCCGCCGTAGCGGTAGGGGTGGTGCATATCCCAGAGCGCTGCAACATGGATGTTGCCGATCTTGTCGAGCATTGCCTTCAGGCGCTTGGTATCACTGAACACACCGTTTGTCTCAACGAGCAGGGTGACATCATTTGCCTCTGCCTCCGGAATCAGCGAGGTCAGCACAGAAGCGACATACTCATCGTCAACAGCGCCGGTCACCTCGGAGTAGCGGTCGCCGAGCACGCGGACATACGGTGCGCCGACTGCCTTTGCAAGCTCCATACATGCGGTCAGTTCCTTGCGGTTCTGCTCCTCGTTATCCTTTTCGTTCAGGCAGCAGTTCGAGCTGACGCAGGGAATCTCGAGTTTGAGTGCGCGGAGCTTTTCAACAGTCTTGGGGAGCTGTGCGCCGGTGAACGGCTTGCTGCGGTAAGGATCCGCCGGCAGACCGTAGGTACGCAGCTCGATGCCGTCAAATCCTAAGTCCTTTGCCATGGAGTAGACATCCGGCCATTCAAAATCCGGACAGCCCAGCGTGGAAAAACAGATTTTCATGATGATACCTCCCAAAGTTTTACATGCAAAAAAGCGGTGTGAAGCCCTTTTGACCTCACACCGCTGTACTGCATGGTTTTTAGTTTTCCTGATTTCTCCTTCAGAAAACGC
>CAMKLV010000151.1:0-2881 GCA_946413695.1 uncultured Ruminococcus sp.
CCCCAGACCCCATGTTTATGTGTGGATAAAAGTAAGCCGCTCCTGTTTTCGTAAACGGGAGCGGCTACGCATTACGCCGCCGGAGCGTCAAAATAAAAGTTTTGGTCGAGCTTTTTTAAAAGCTCGCGGAGTCCAGAGGCAGCGCCTCTGGTCGCGCTCCGCAGAGCGCGAAACTCCCCAGCGTCAAGAGCTCCGCAGGGGTGAATCCGATAAAACGATCCGGTGGATCGTTTTTCGGAGAGGGGCGCCCTGCGATAGAGGGCGCCCCTGAGTGAATTGCGCAGCAATTCACAGACTACTGTATCTGCTTAAGTTGTTAGCATTGCGAGGGGCAGAGCCCTAAGCCGTGCTCCGCAGAGCACGGAATCCCTTAGCGTAGTAAGAGCTCGGGGGCTTGGTGCGCCTGCGATAGAGGACGCCCCTGAGTGAATTGCGCAGCAATTCACAGATTGATGTGTATTGATGTGTAAGCGGCAGTCTGCTGACATGACTGCCGTTTCAAATCCATCGGAGATTCCGAATAATATTTCACTCTCCCTGCACAATTTCGATTCTGTTTCCTGTCTAAATAGGCAGAGGAACATGAAAGGACGGTGTCAATCCGTGAATGACAAATCCATGATCGCGCTGTTCGAGCAGCGGAATGAGCAGGGCATCGCAGAAGCAAACCGTGCGTACGGCGGCTTGCTGCACACGATCGCCATGCACATCCTGCACGACAGCCGCGACGCCGAGGAATGCGTCAACGATACGATGCTGAAAGCGTGGAACACGATCCCGCCGCAGAAGCCGAAATATTTTTCGGCGTTTCTTGCAAAACTGACGCGCAATCTCGCACTCAACCGCTATGCGGAGGAGCATGCGGCAAAGCGCGGCGGCGGTGCCGTACCGGTTGTGCTGGAGGAGCTTGCAGAATGCATCTCATCGCAGTCTGATACGGAGCAGGTGCTTGACCGCATGGCGCTCACGGATGCACTGGAACGGTTCCTCGCATCGCTCCCGAAGCAGCATGCGCAGATTTTCATGCGGCGCTATTTCACGATGCTGGAAGCGGGAGAGATCGCAGCCGAGCTGTCCGTCAGTGAGAATACTGTTCGGAGCACATTGCGGCGGACACGCGAAAAGCTGCAGGTATTCTTAGAAAAGGAGGAACTTTTATGAAAGAGCATGATCTGCTGGATGCAGTCGGTCAGGTCTCGGATGAGACCGTGGAAAAATATGCGCTTCCGGATGCCAAATCGCTGGGCACGGCGGATACATCCGAAGATTTCGCAGGCAGCATCACGCAGACAAAGAAAAAACCGTTCCGCATCCATATGGGCGCGGCTGCGGCAGCGGTTGCACTTTGTCTCGGGCTGAATGTCGCAATTTTCTACGGCATCCACAAGATGAAATCAGATACAGATTCCGGCATCACGCCGGGCACGCAGATTTCGAGTGCGGAAGAAAGCGGCGAATACAAAACCCCCAATCTCATCGGCATGGACTACGAAGAAGCCGTGCTGATGTACGGCGATGTGCTTCAGATTGTATGTGAATCGGAGGAATATTCCGACTATGAGGCGGGCAAAATCTTCACGCAGGATGTGATGCCTGATGAGCTGCTCAAAAAAGGCGACACAGTTCATGTCAGGGTTTCAATCGGTCCCAAAAAGGTGCTGATGCCGGATGTCACCAACTGGGAGTTTGAAACTGCCAAATCGACGATTGTCGGTCTGGGGCTGTATATAGACAAGCGCTCAGCCTACGATCCGGAGGTCGTAGAGGGCAAGGTCATCAGCACGGATCCGGTAGGACCGATCGAGGTGGAACCCGGCAGCTATATCCGCGTGACGGTCAGCCTCGGCAAAAACGACGATGGGATAGCGGTTCCGAATTTCAGCAATATGAATTGGGAAATGGCGCAGTCAGTCGCAGAGGCAATGCACATTATGCTCAGCAAAAAAGAGGTTCCGGATGCAGCACTGGCAGGCACAGTTCTGAGCCAGAATGTGCAGCCGAATGAGGTGGTCTCCGAAGGTACCGAGATCGAGCTGACAGTTTCTTCCGGCGAGGCGGTGTCGAATGCTGTCCGGATTACGTTCAATATTCCGGCAGACATCACCGGCAAATATCACATCGGACTTTATGCGGACGGTGTGGCAGCAGCAATCGGCGGACAGTTCGATCCGGAAGCCGCAGCCGGTGTCACCTCGATCAGCATGGAGGGCGAGGGTACCGCAGAGTATCAGGCGAAGCTCTTTAACGATGAGAACGGCAAGGAGGCGGTGCTCGGCACCTATCGCGTAGACTTTGGCAATCAGTTCTATGAGCCGCTTTCCGAGGACATCGCACAGGCATTTGCAGAGGTGCAGGATTAACTGCCCGACAATTCAAGATTACAAAGCCGCTTCGATCATGATTGACCGGAGCGGCTATTTTTTGAAAAGATGTATCCGCTGCGCGGATGCTATTTTGTAATGAGGGAAGATACCCCGCTCACGCAGGGGAGTTCCGTGCTCTGCCCCTCGCAATGCTAACAACTAAAGCAGATACAGTAGTCTGTGAATTGCGTTGCAATTCACTCAGGGGCGCCCTCTATCGCAGGGCGCCCCTCTCCGAAAAACGATCCACCGGATCGTTTTATCGGATTCACCCCTGCGGAGCTCCTTCGCTGGGGAGTTCCGCACTCTGCGGAGTGCGGCGAGGGCTCTGCCCCTCGACCCCGCGAGCTTTTAAAAAAGCTCAACCAAAACTTTTGATAGGCTGTGCGACCTAAACGAAGCCGCCCCCATTTCTGATTCATCGGAGATACCGATAAAAGATGTATCCGCTGCGCGGATGCTGTTTTGTAATGAGGGAAGATACCCCGCTCACGCAGGGGAGTTCCGTGCTCTGCCCC
>CAMKLV010000152.1:0-2824 GCA_946413695.1 uncultured Ruminococcus sp.
CCTGCGAGCTTTTGAAAAAGCTCGACCAAAACTTCTGATATGTTGTGCTCCGGCAGCACAGTGCGTGACCGGAATGCTTTCGCAATACGGAGCCGCGCACGGCGCGGTGAAAAAGTTTGATCAAAACTTTTATTTCGGCTTCGCCGTGTATTCCTTATGTTGTTAGCGCTATTTTTGATCCGTGCCCGAAGGGCACACCGAAATTTCTCATTTCACAATGTGCCGAAAAAAGGAGCGCAGTCATCGCTGCGCTCCTTGTGCTTTTCTGTTGTCGGTTATTCATTGATATAGGCTTCAATGAACTCAACGGCATCGCCGACGGTGCTGATCTTGTCAACGGCATCGTCCTCGATTGCGATATCGAATTCCTCGGAGATCGTCTTCATCAGCAGGGTGATGTCGAGGGAATCTGCCTGAAGATCATCCACGAAATCTGCTTCCATCGTGATCTCGTCCTCATCCACATCGAGCTGATCGAGGATGATATCCTTGAGCTTTTCAAATACCATGTAATCCGCTCCTCTCTGTATGTGATTTATTTCTGTGCACACATGCAGCCAGTTCTGCCGGTCACATCGTTTATAGTATATCCGTTTGCAGAGAAAAGGTCAATATCTTTTGGCAAAATTCGGCGTAAAACTTGCAGAACAAAAGCGAATCTGTTTTTGGCAGTTTGCACAATCAGCATCAAAATGTGACGAATCTGCGCGGTTTCTGATGATTCAGCGTCACCGAACAATCCGTGGACCGCAGCAGACTGCGCCATTCTTCCTGCGAACAGCTCCGCGCCGCAGAAATCCCGCTCCGGATTGCATGCTCGCGCAGGAACAGCAGGTCGGCGCCGTGTGCGCAGGCGGTTTCGGTGACGGCGGCAGTGAGCATCTCTGTCAGGCGGTGCGCGGCGGCATCGGTCAGGGGCGGCTCGGTGCGGATTGTCCCCGTGACCGCGATGTGCAGCGTCTCCCGCTCCGTGACCTGCAGCGCGAGTGCATCGGAGACGAGCCGGTAGGTGATGCCTTCCGCTGCAAACGCAAAGGATTTCTTCCGCTTGCCGAGCAGCGCAAGCCCGCGGCAGGCATCACCGGAGAGCGTGCCGCAGCAGCCGGATGCAGTCCAGAGCGTGAGCGTCAGACCCGCCTCCGCCGCCGTGCAGACTGCGGTCACACCGGAGCCGCCCCAGAGATCGGCGAGGACGGCATCTGCGGTGCGGTCAGGCAGCAGACCGGTCTCTGCGGCTGCCGCAAGCTGCGCGGGCGCAGGCAGCTCCCCCGCCCTGAGCTGACCGCAGGCATCCGCCGGAACGGAAAGCACTGCGCAGGTCGGGGCGAGCATCTGCGCCTGAAAATATGCCTCGAGCACGGCGCAGGGATTCCCCGAGACCGCAAGCATCGTCAGGTGACCGGTTGAAATCTCCGCGCCTGCGGCATTCCGGAGCGCCTCGGGCATTTGCAGCGCGGTCTCTGCCGCCGCGGAAATGATGCCCGTCTCCTGCGAGGTGTGCGCGGCAAACTGCACCTGCTCCGCAAAATCAACCGCGAGGATATCCGGCAGCAGGCGCGTGCGGATATCCGTACAGCCGGTCAGCAGCAGCGTGCCGCAAATCAGAATCATCAATCGCTTCATGCAGTGTCCCTCCGGTGTATCAGCACAATGCCCCACGGGAGCAGAATCCCGAACAGCAGATGCAGCAGCCCAGATGCCGCCGCAGATTCCGGCAGCAGGCGCGTGCGGATATCCGTACAGCCGGTCAGCAGCAGAATGCCGCAAAACAAGATCATCAATCGCTTCATGCAGTGTCCCTCCGGTGTATCAGCACAATGCCCCACGGGAGCAGAATCCCGAACAGCAGATGCAGCAGCCCAGATGCCGCCGCAGATTCCGGCAGCAGCCAGAGCAGCGCAAGCAGAAACAGATACGGCAGAAATGCCGCGGCAAGCATCCGGCGCTGTGTGCGCAGATGCGGCTTTGCCGTCTGCAGACAGAACGTGATGCAGAGCGCGCCGCAGCCGAATGCGAGAAGCATCCAGAAGCCGTCTGTCCGGACGGCGTCCGAGAGGGGCGTGCGCGCGCGCAGCAGAAAAAACGGATTGCCATGAAAGCGCAGCAGTCTGCCGTTCTGCATTGTCCCGAACAGCACGAGCGCGGGCAGAAAAAGCATCCGGAACGCCGCCCATACAATCGCACTGCGCTTTGCCGCGGATTCAGTCTGCTTCTGCCAGATCAGCGGAATCAGCGGCAGTTCGCAGGCATCCGCCCATTCCGATGCAAAATGCGGTGCCGGATCAGGCGTGTGCAGCAGAATCCGCTGTGCTGTCCCGATGCCGCTGACGGGGAGCAGCAGAAATCCCGCTGCGGCAAGGCAGAGCAGCAGCATCGCGGTTCTTGCGGCGGCACGGTCATGCAGCGAGACGGTGTAAAGCAGCATCACGGGCAGCATCAGCAAAAGCGCCGCGGTGTGTTCCAGCCGCAGCTGCAGACAGAGCCGCCGGAGCAGCACGGTCAGATATGCGCCCTCGAATGCCGCGCAGAGCCGGAATCCCCGCAGCAGCAGCGCCGAAATCCGCAGCCTGTGCCGGAAGTACAGCAGCGGCAGGATCAGCGCGGCGTGCAGGATTGCCGTCAGCAGCATTTGTTTTGCTCGCGCCGCCGAAAACGGCGCACCGCAGCAGAAAAACGGAAACAGCCGCAGCAGAATCATCATCGCGGCACCCTGCACCGCGCTCCATTGTCCCTGAGATCGCATGCACTCACCCCTTTCCGGATATCACAGATATTGATGTCCCAACTATCTCTTGAAGATATCTGCTTGTCTTTTTGCCATGAT
>CAMKLV010000153.1:0-2790 GCA_946413695.1 uncultured Ruminococcus sp.
TCATGACAAAAATCCTGCGCATCTATTCTTCAAGATTTAATTGGTACATCAATAAATATAGGGTCGAACGATTTGCGCAGCGTTCCCTCACTCCCGCGAAAAAAATTTGAAAAAGAGGTTGACAAATCGGTCTATTTGTGATAGACTATATACAGAGGTCGATTCGCGATAGACCAAATGAACAGGAGGTGTTCAGAATGCATGATACAAAACTCGGCACAGTCGAGATGCAGTTTGCGGAGATCATCTGGGCAAATGCGCCGCTCAGCTCCGGCACGCTCGTGACGCTCTGCGCAGAACAGCTCGGCTGGAAAAAATCCACAACCTATACCGTGCTGAAAAAGCTCTGCACACGCGGGCTGTTCCGCAACGAAAACGGAACGGTCACGCCGCTGATTTCCCGCGCAGAATATGACGCGATGCAGAGCACGCAGTTTGTTGAGGAGAATTTCAGCGGCTCGCTGCCCGCGTTTCTCGCCGCATTTACGAAGAAAAAAGCGCTGTCTCAGTCGGAGATCGACGAGATTCGCGCGATGATCGACAACATGGGAGCGTGATGATACGATGTTTGAAACACTGTGTATATTATTCAACGCCGCACTTAATAAAGCAATCAAAACGGTTCCGCTGATCCTTGCGATTCTGCTGCTGCGGCTTGTGATGAAGCGCCTGCCGAAAAAAGCGCATGTCTGGCTCTGGGGCGTTGCGGCGCTGGGGCTGCTGCTGCCGACGCTGCATCTCCCTTCCAATTTTTCGCTGGTGCCGCGCGCTGAGCCCGTGCCGCACAGCATCGTCTATGAATACGAACCGCAGGTCGATCTCGGTGTCGCGCCGTTGGACAGCTCCGTCAACAGCGTCCTTGCGAATTTTAATACGGACGGTGCGGACAGCATCACGCCGCTGATGTCCGCGGAATATATCGCCTCGATCATCTGGGCATGCGGCATTCTGCTGATTGCGCTGTATGCGGCGGTCAGCACGGTCCGGCTGCGGCTGCGGCTTCGCACGGCAAAGCAGGACGCGGCGGAAAAGCGCGTTTACATGAGCAATGCCTGCCCGACACCGTTTATCCTCGGTGTGTTTGCGCCGCGCATCTATCTGCCGGAGAATCTTCCGGATGCCGACCGGAACGCCGTTCTGCTCCATGAGCGCGCGCATATCCGCTGCGGAGATCACATCTGGAAGCTGCTCGGCTTTGCGATCGCGGCGGTCTACTGGTTTGATCCGCTGGTCTGGCTCGGGTATCATCTGTTCTCAAAGGATGTCGAGTTCGCCTGCGATGAGCGCGTGATCGGCAAAATGGATCCCGCAGGCAAAAAAGCATATGCCGAGGCGCTGCTGCACTGCAGTCTGCTGACGCTGCCGCGCGCCGCCTGTCCGCTGGCATTCGGGGAGACATCGGTTAAGGCTCGGATCGCATCCGTTGCAAAATTCAAGACACCGGCAGTCTGGAAGCTGCTGCTTGCCGCCGTGTCCCTGCCGGTTACGGGCATCTGCTTCCTGACCGATCCGCATTATATGCCGCCGCAGGAAGTATTTGAGCGCGTGATTCTCGAGAATTCAAATCTTGACGATCACAGCACGAGAGTTTGCGCGTATCAGATTCTCAATTCGCATTTTGAGCCGTTTTACGATCTCCGCCGTGTGGGTTATTATTATGCTGCGGTGATGGTGCGCGAGTATAATGCGCAGGACGGCGTTCAGACGGTCGTCCGCGAGGAATTTCTGCCTGTCTGTCTTGCGTTCAAGAAGGATCGGGAGCTCTGGTATAATGATCTGACGCTTTATCCCGAGGTAACCACGGAAACGGTCAATCAACGGTTTCGTGAATATTTCCCCGACACCGATCCAAAAGACGGTGAATGGAAAAACTGCTATGACGCGCTCGCGCAGGCATGTAATACAAAAATCGCAAAGCATTATATGCCGCCGCAGGAAGTATTTGAGCGCGAGATTCTGGAGCATTCGCGTGTCACGGGCTCCAATATCAATGTCTGCGCATATCAGATTCTGGACAAATACTATAATCCGAAACTGGCATCGAGGAAAGTCGGCAGCTATTATGTCGCAATTCTGCTTCGGGAGTACAAAAAGCAGGACGGCATCCTGACACTGGCGCAGGAGACCTTTGCACCGGTTCAGATGATCTTTAAGGAAGACTGGCTGAACGGCTATGATGATCTCAATCTTGTGACAACGGCACCGCGCTACGAGGGCAGGAGAGATGAGATTATGCAGCGGTTTCATGCGGATTTCCCCGACGCCGATCCCGAAGGCGGCGACTGGAAAAGCTGCTATAATGCGCTCGCGGAATCATGTGATGCAAAAATCGCAAGCCGCGAATCTGCAACACCTGCTGACTGGGGCGTGTCGCTCTCCGCAACCAATGTCACGCCGACCGGTCTGACGGTTGTGTTTACGCAGTCCGGCGGCTCCGATGCTGCGGAGCTGACAACCGGCAGCTATTATGTCATTCAGAAGCGCAGCGGTCAGGGCTGGGAAGATGTCGAAACGCTTGTGCCGAAAAGCGAGCTGGCATGGACCGCTGAAGCGATCATCATTTTCAAAAATGAGAGCCGACCGCTTGAAATAAACTGGGAATGGCTTTACGGCGCGCTGCCTGCCGGTGAATACCGCATCGGCAAGGAGGTCGGTAAGTCCTACGGTCCCGGAGATTATCAGATCCGCATGGCATATGCCCCGTTTACAATCGAGTGACAGAGGTAATAGGTGTATCTCCGACGGATTGATAATGGGGACTCCGTCCCCAAACCCCTGCTGGGGATATTA
>CAMKLV010000154.1:0-2745 GCA_946413695.1 uncultured Ruminococcus sp.
AATTGCGTTTTGCTGCTAATTTTATGCCCCGTTTTTAGCACCTAAACGCATTTTTACCAAAATCGGAAATTGCGTTTTGCTGCTAAATTTGATCCCGCACTGCCCCCGAAACCTTGACAGCCCCCTGTTTTCATGATACAATCAAAAATAGAGATGCAAATTATGTGTCTCCGACGGATTTATAATGTGAGGCTTACAGTGTTGCTGCGCAAACTGTGCCTCAAACTCCGCCAGAGGGATATTATCCCTCTGGACTCCCGTTTTTATGTATGAATGGAATGGATCTGAATCATTCTGCGTTCTGGTGTGAATTACAGCGCTGATGAAAAAGCAGAGGGCAGATCCGTGTTTTTAGGTGGGGGAATTATGCAGCACGATATCCTGAAAGCAAAACTGCCCGAATATCTCGCGCGCATTACCGTGCGGGAACGCTCCGGTCTGTATCACTGCCCGCTCTGCGGCAGCGGCACCCACCGCGGCAAGGATTCCGACGGCGCCTTCTCGGTCTATGAGAACGGCACCCGCTGGCACTGCTTTGCCTGCGGCGAAAGCGGCGATATCTTTACGCTGATCGGGCTGGTCGAGCACCTCGAAAGCTTCCCGCAGCAGCTCGCATTCGCCGCGGAACTGTTCGGCGTCCCCGTGCAGACTGCGCCGCAGAAATCTGCCAAATCTGCGAAATCCGCAGAGGATGCAGCGCCGGATACATCCGAAAAGCACGTATCTGCGCCGAAAAAAGATTATCATGCCTATATTCAGGCGTGCATGGACGCTGTCACCAAAACCGACTACTGGACAAAAATCCGCGGCTTTTCGCCCGAGACCGTCCGGCGCTTTCAGCTCGGGTTTGATGCCGAAAAACAGGTTGTTGTGATCCCCTATGACAGCAGCCACACCTATTATCTGACCCGCAGCGTGCGCGGCAAATCCTTCCGCAAGCCCAAGAGCATTGAGGCAGGGGAGGAGCCGATCTATCACCGCGCCGCGCTCTATCAGGCGGCAAAGCCCTGCTTTGTCTGCGAGTCGCCGATCGACGCGATCTCCGTTATGGCGGCGGGGGAGTATCCCGCGATTGCCGTCGGCGGCACCGGTTCGCGCAAGCTGCTTGCCGCGATCGACGAGAAACCGCCGCTCTGCCCGCTGATCCTCTGCTTTGATGAGGACGAGCCCGGCAGAAAAGCCGCCGCCGATCTCAGCGCGGAGCTCCTGAAACGCGCGGTCTCGTTTGCGGTCGCGGATTTTGACCTCAGCGTCTTTCCGGAGAATATGCGCAAGGATGCAAACGATTTTTACCGCGGCAATCCGCAGGCGTTTTCTGCGCAGATCGCCCAGATTGCCGAATCGCTCGAGCGCAGCAGCGCGGCGGTGCAGGCAGAGGAGCGCAGCACGAATGAGAGCTGCACCGGTGCGGGCAGGCTCGCGGAATTTCTCGACAGCATCCACGGGGCGGGCGCGATGGAAGCCGTCCCGACGGGGTTTGCCGATCTCGACAAGGAGCTTGACGGCGGATTGTTCGCGGGGCTTTATATCCTCGGCGCGGTCTCGTCGCTGGGCAAGACAACCTTTCTGCTGCAGACCGCCGATCAGATCGCCGCAGCGGGCACGGATGTGCTGTATTTTTCAATGGAGATGTCCGCGAACGAGCTGATTGCAAAGAGCATCAGCCGGCAGACCTATCTGCTTTGTGAGAACGATACAAAGCGCGCAAAGACCGTCCGCGGCATCACCACAAAGAGTCGGTATGCGAATTATTCGGCGGCGGAGCTGAAACTGATAGACGCCGCAGTGCTTGCCTATCAGCGATACGCGGGGCATCTGTATTATTATGAGGGCATCGGCGATATCGGCATTGCGCAGATCAGGAAGCGCGTGACCGATCATATCCGGCTGACCGGCCGCACGCCGGTTGTGATGATTGACTATTTACAGATTGTCGCGCCGTATGATCTGCGGGCGAGCGACAAGCAGAACACGGACAAGGCGGTTCTGGAGCTTAAGCGTCTGAGCCGGGACTGTAGGCTGCCGGTTGTGGTGATCTCGAGCCTGAACCGCGACAGCTACGGCAGCGGTGAGATTGAGATGCGGGCGTTCAAGGAATCGGGCGCGATTGAATACGGCTCGGATGTGCTGATCGGATTGCAGGTGCAGGGCGCGGGCAGAAAGCTGAATGCGCAGGACAATCTGCGGAAGATTGAGGAATGCAAGGAGCATGCGATCCGGAATGTTGAGCTGAAGATTCTGAAGAACCGGAACGGACAGACCGGCGGCAGGGTCGGGCTGCGGTATTATGCGCTGTTTAATTGTTTTGAGCGCGATGAGACATATGTGGCGCGGCGCATTCTGGACGGCATCAAAGAGGATGATTTCGAGCCTGCGAGTTAGCGGTGAGAGGTATCTCCGATGGATCTATAATGGGGCTCTGCCCCAAGCCCTGCCAAAGGGTCACTGACCCTTTGGAATCCCATTTTTATGAATAGATAGAAGAAAGCCGCTCAGATTTGCGTTGTGCGCAGACTGGGCGGCGATTATTTTTCAATTTTCGTTTTTCACGATTCACTATTCACTTTGAAACTGGTGCGGATGATATCGCTTTTGTTTTCTTGTTCTTATCCTTTGTCCGATATTTATTTTTACTGGGCGCGGGGCGCGAATGCGAGGGGAAGAACCATAGAGAGAGGGAAGTCCTCGCTTGCGCTCGGGTCTCCCCTCTCCCTAAGGTTCTCCCCCTCGCGCTCCCTCTCTCCT
>CAMKLV010000155.1:0-2664 GCA_946413695.1 uncultured Ruminococcus sp.
CTCTGGACTCATCGCAAACTTTTGAAAAAGTTTGATCAAAACTTTTATATTGACGCTCCGGCGGCGTAATGCGAAACCGGAATGCTTTAGCAATACGGAGCCGCGCACGGCGCGGTGAAAAGGTTTGATCAAAACTTTCGATATGCTGTGCACCACAGACGAAGCCGCTCCAATCAGCTGACCGGAGCGGCTTTGTTCTATTTCAGTATAAACATGGGGTCTGGGGATAATATCCCCAGCAGGGGTTTGGGGACGGAGTACCCATTATAAATCCATCGGAGATACCGCTGCCCCCGCTTAAGAAAGCTTATCGACATCGACATCAATGAGCAGCATGCCGTTCGAGGGCTTGAGATGTGCGGTACCGGTGACCTTGACATTATCGGCATTCTTGAGCTTTGCCAGAAGTTTGAGGTCTTTGTCATTGGAGCAGTGGCAGGTGGTGACGCATCCGACATTGGCATTCTTGAAGGAATCCTTGGAGAATCCGCGCAGTTCCACGGTCATCTGTTTCTCAGAGATGTCCACGGTTGCGACCTCTGCCAAAAATGTAATTTTCTTGCCATCGTACTTCTCCGAAGTGGCGCTTGCACTCTCGGTGTAGGAATCGGAGATTCTCCGCAAAAGGGTCTTCTGATAGTGGTGAATGGTCACCGGAACAGCGAGTGCAATCAGCACAACGAGCGCGACAACAGCCGTCACAAGCAGCTTTTGATTTTTCTTTTTCATTTTAGTTCTTCCTTTCGGTCGTAGGCTTCCCCCATTAAATAATGGTGTTATAAATATTATATCACAAGCCGGACAAGCTGTCAATATAATCCGGCGTTTCCTGTAAAAATCGTTGACATAAACAATCAGAAACAGACGCATTTATGCAATATTCCAGTAATGTGCACCATTTTTTCGCGGTGCAAGATAACCCAAAATCAGCGGGAGAACAGTGCGCAGAAAAGCCGCCCGTGCCCGCGTTTGGCGGTGATTTGGAGCGGCTTTGTGGTAATATTTTTACTGCGTGTATTATTGAATCAGTAGTATCCGGTGCGTTTCATAAAAACAAATGATCAATCCGCGGCGCCGGCTCAGATGTTCCGGGCAACCGGATCAATTTCGATGTGCGGCGCGGCTGTGTCAAAGAAGCTGAGCACTTTTTCCATGTCGCCGTGCGGAATTGAAAATCGTTTCATCTTGCCATCGGTTTTTGTGATGATGATATAGTCAAACGCTGCATTCGGGATCGCGCCGGGTGCATGGGAAGCGACCCGTGCGCGGTTTTTCTGCACCGCATCCTGACCGCCGTGCGCAAGCGCAAAAGCTTCCGGAACAAAGGTCGCGTGCAGTTTTTTGATGTCCTTCAGTTCAGTCAGACCTGTGAAATCCTCGCCGCCGACGATGAAATCCTGCGCAATCAGCGTGACGAGCGATTTGCCGTCCGCGGAATCCGCTTCATAGGGCGGGTTCTGCATGCCGCTGCTGATGCGGTCCGCAAGTGCATCGGAAGAACCGAACGGCTTGAGCGCCGGATGCTTCTCGATCAGCACAATCCGCGCGATCAGCATGGCAAGGAACAGGATCAGCAGCGCAAGCATGACATAAAACACGCATGTGAGAAAATGCCCCGCGCCGAAGGTCTTTGCCATGAATCTCGTCGCACCGGAAAAGATCAGCAGCATGACGATGAGCGAGCCGAGCGCCGGAAAAAACGTGCGCCGGAGCTGCATCTGAACGGTCTCTTTCGTGATGTTCGGCATTCTGATGTCCTTTCTGCCGCGGATTACATCCGGTAGGCGGTTGTGTCGATCTGCATGTTCGGATTTGCCTGATACAGCATCGTGAGCACCTGCGCCACATCCTGATGATGCACACCGAAGCGCACGGTTTTGCCTGTGGAATTGGTGACGATCAGGTAGTCGAAGCGGGTGTTCTCGTTGAGCCCTTTGGATTCCCAGTAGCGGTCGCCTGCGTGCTGCATTGCGAGCGAGGCAGCCGTTGCCAGCGGATTGCCTACCGCAACGATGAAGGTCTCCGGCATGTAGGTTGCCTGAATTCTGCGGATATCCGCGATTTCAGTGAACGAGACATAATCCAGACATGATACGATGAAATCCTGTCCGATCAGCGTGACGAGCTTGTGACTGCCGTCCACGGCATGCGCGGTATAGCGCGGCTGCTGCAGCCCCGCATTGATTCTGTCCGCGATCATCCCTGCAGAGCCGTACCGGATAAATGCCGGATGCTGTTTGACGCGCGCCGCCTTCACGATACAGACAATCGTGAAGAACAGGCAGACTGCCGCGATGAGCAGCATGATGATCGTGATGAGATTGCTCCAGCCGAGCGACATACCGAAATAGATGCCGCCTCCGCCGCAGCCGAGCGCGACGATTCCGAGCAGCACAATGCCGAGCATATAGTTGCTGCGGAGCTGACTGTAGATTGTTTTTGCGGTGATTGGTGTTTCCATACTATCCTCCTGTTTCGTCGATTCTGGCAACGTTGATTGATTCGGTATCTCCGATGGATTACAAATGGTGCTCCGCTCCATGCCCTCCCGGAGAAGCGGGGGGTTGGGGGCACAATGCTAACAACTTAAGGCGCACACGGCGAAGCCAAAATAAAAGTTTTGGTCGAGCTTTTTCACCGCGCCGTGCGCGGCTCCGTATTGCT
>CAMKLV010000156.1:0-2619 GCA_946413695.1 uncultured Ruminococcus sp.
GATCAAACTTTTTCAAAAGTTTGCGATGAGTCCAGAGGCGAGGAGCCTCTGGTCGATGCCCGCAGGCATCGAAACTCCTTCGCGTGCAAAGAGCTCCGCAGGGGTGAATCCGAGAAAACGATCCGGCGGATCGTTTTTCGGAGAGGGGAGCCCTGCGATAGAGGGCGCCCCTAAGCGAATTGCAAAGCAATTCACAGACTGCCAAAAATCATCGCACAGCGATACCGATAACGGATATGACAGAGGGTCATGAGGACTGAGACAGAAAGGAGATATTTCTATGCCGGAATTTCATAATGAGACATATACAATTGATATGATCATCGCGAAGATTCTGACCGATGACAGACAGTATGATATCAGCAAGCTGATCGCGGCGTATGAATATGCGGCGCAGTGTCACGAGGGACAGGTTCGTTCCTCCGGCGAGCCGTATATCATTCATCCGGTCACGGTTGCGTATATCCTGCTGGAGCTCGGCATGGATACCGACACGCTCTGTGCGGCGCTCCTGCACGATGTGGTCGAGGATACTGCCGCCACGCGCGAGGATGTGCAAAAGCGCTTCGGTCACGATGTCGCGATGCTGGTCGAGGGCGTGACAAAGCTTGCCAAAGTCCCGACCTTTACAAAGGAGCAGCAGCAGGCGGAAAACGTGATGAAGATTCTGCTTGCGATGTCGCAGGATATCCGCGTCATGATCATCAAGCTCGCGGACCGTCTGCACAATATGCGTACCCTGCAGTACCGTCCGCTGCACAAGCAGCACAACACCGCCTTCGAGACGATGAATGTCTATGCGCCGATCGCGCACCGTCTCGGCATCACCTCCGTGCAGGAGGAGCTCGAGGATTTGTCCTTCTACTATCTCGACCCCTACGCCTATGAGGAGATCGAGAGCCTGCTCAACAACAAAAAAGAGGAGCGCGAGGCGTTTATTGAGAGCATTAAGCAGCGGATTGCCGAGCGGTTCCGCTCGCTGGATTTTGTCGCGCCGCCGCAGATCGACGGGCGTGTCAAGAGCATTTACGGCATCTACAAAAAGGTCTACATCAACCACAAATCCATCGACGAAATCTACGATAAATACGCAGTCCGCGTGATCGTGACAACGGTCAACGAGTGCTACAGCGTGCTCGGCATGATTCACGATATGTTCCGCCCGATTCCGAACCGCTTTAAGGATTATATTGCGAACTCGAAGGCAAACGGCTATCAATCGCTGCACACATCCGTGCTCGGCAAGGAGGGTATCCCGTTCGAGGTGCAGATCCGTACATGGGAAATGCACGCAAATGCGGAATACGGCGTTGCAGCGCACTGGAAGTACAAGGAGCGGATTGAGGGCAATTCGGTCATGGATACGCGCATTGCGTGGATTCGTCAGGTGCTCGAGACGCAGCAGGCGAGTGATGATCCCGAGGAGCTTGTCGCAACGATTAAGAACGATATTGCGCCGGAGGACGTCGTCGTCATGACGCCGAAGGGCGATTCGATCAGCCTGCCGATCGGCTCAACGGTCATCGACTTTGCATATCACATTCACACGCAGATCGGCCACAAATGTACGGGCGCAAAGGTGGACGGCAAGATCGTGCCGCTCTCCTACCGCCTGAATACGGGCGAAATCTGCGAGATTCAGACGAGCAAGGACCCGAACAAGGGCCCGAACCGCAACTGGCTCGATATTGTCCGGACAAATGAAGCGCGCGCAAAGATTCGTTCGTGGTTCAAGCGCGAGCGCAGACCGGAGAACATCGCAGCCGGAAAGGCGAGCATCGAGCACGAATGCCGCCGCATGCATATCCAGATCACACCGGAGCAGCTTTCGGCGATCGTCCGCGAGGATCTGCACCAGCCGAACTGCGAATCGCTCGACGATTTTTATGCAGCAGTGGGATACGGCGGCCTTTCGCTGACCAAGACCATGCCGCGCATCCGCGAGTATTACATCAAGCGGTTTGCGCCCGCCGAGACGCCGAATCTCACACAGGAGCAGCTCACGGAGATGCGCAAGCCTGTCAAGAGCAGCACGGGCATCATCGTGGACGGCATTAACAATCTGGAAGTGAAGCTTGCGCGGTGCTGTTCGCCGCTGCAGGGCGAGAAGATTGTCGGCTTCACCACAATGGGACACGGCATTACGATCCACACGCAGCAGTGCCGGAAGTATCAGGAGGCTTTGGCGAAGAACGATCCCGCGGAGATGCAGCGATGGGTCGCGGCGACATGGGCATCGAACGCGCCTGCTGCCGAGATGAAGGCGAATATCGAGATTCTCTGCGTCAACAGCATGAACCTGCTGAACGATGTTTCGCAGGTGATCGGCGAGGCACATCTGCCGGTGTCGAATTTCAATCTGCACATGAAAAAAGACGGAAATGCGATGATTCACGCAACGGTTTCGGTCAGCTCCGCGGAGCAGCTTGATACGCTCCTGAACCGCCTGCGCACCGTCCGCGATGTCATCTCCGCTGACCGTGCGGCGTATTAAGGTGTCTCCGACGGATTTGTAATGGGGGCTATCTCGCCACACTACGTTATGAGTTTGCAAAGCAAACTCACCCAAACCCCTCGCTGGGGATATTATCCCCAGACCCCATTTTTATGCGTGATAAC
>CAMKLV010000157.1:0-2580 GCA_946413695.1 uncultured Ruminococcus sp.
GCTTTCTGCCTTGTCTCATGACAAAAATCCTGCGCATCTATTCTTCAAGATTTAACTGGTACATCAATAGTTCCATAATCTACATTGACGGAGGACGATTGATAATATGGGCTGGCAATTATTGCTTCAGTTGATTCTGATTGCGCTGAATGCAGTCTTCGCATGTGCGGAAATTGCAACGATTTCCATGAATGACACAAAGCTGGAGAAAATGGCTGCATCCGGCAACAAAAAAGCGGTTACGCTGAAAAAACTCACCTCACAGCCTGCACGGTTTCTTGCAACCATTCAGGTTGCGATCACGCTTTCCGGATTTATCGGCGCCGCATTTGCATCCGATAATTTTGCAGACAGGCTCATGCTCCTGATTCAGAAAACCGGTATTTCCGTTTCGGAATCCGTGCTGCGGCCGGTTTGTGTGGTGATTATCACGCTGCTGCTTTCCTATCTGACGCTTGTATTCGGTGAACTGGTACCGAAGCGCATCGGTATGAAATATGCTGAGAGCCTTGCATTGAACATGGCGAAAATGATCCGCATTGTGCAGACGGTCTTTGCGCCGCTTGTCTGGCTGCTGAACATTTCCACAAACGCAGTTCTGCGGCTGTTCGGGATTGATCCGAACAAAGAGGATGATGCCGTCACAGAGGAGGAAATCCTCATGATGACCGATGCCGGCGCAGAAAAAGGTACGATTGATGCAACCGAAAACCGGATCATCAAAAATGTCTTTGCTTTTGATGATCTGACGGCAGGACAGATCTGCACGCACAGAACGGATGTCACAGTCCTCTGGGAGGAGGATGACCTTTCTGTCTGGCATGAAACGCTGGAGCAGGAGCCGCATTCCTTCTATCCGGTCTGCGGAGAGCGGATAGACACAATCAAAGGCGTTCTCAGCGCACGCGATTACTTCCGGACAGACCGCAGCAGCCGCGATGCTGTCTACAGAGATGCGGTTCATTCACCGTTCTTTGTTCCGGAATCCATGAAAGCGGATAAGCTGTTCGAGCTGATGCGAAAGCGCGGTGCATCGCATTTTGCCGTGATTCTCGATGAATACGGCGGAATGTCCGGCATCCTGACCATGACAGATTTGCTGGAGGAAATCGTCGGCGATTTCGACGGTTCTGAAGATAAACCGGTGTTGATGAAGCTCAGCGATGATACATGGACTGTTCCCGGACTGATGCCGCTGACGGATGTATGTGAAGCGCTGGACATCACACTGCCCTCGGATGAATACGATACCTTCGGCGGATATGTCATCAGCAAACTCGGCTCCATTCCGGATGATAACAGCAAAACGGAATTTGACAGTGACGGGCTGCATATCGAATTGCAGAAGGTCTGCAATCATCGGATTGAACTCTGCAAAGTTGTGAAGCTGCCCAAAGCATAATATCACAAACCGCCGCCTGCAATTTCGCAGACGGCGGTTTCTCTGTATGCACTTTGATCGGGGGATCACCGTTCTTCATATATACATCGCATCGTTGACAGTAATATAATCCAGCGGCGGAACAAAAACGCCCTTGTGCCGGTCGCCGCGGAAGACCTCCTGCCTGCTGCGGTATGCAATGACCTGCGTCATCGGGAACGGCACCCAGACGCCGCTGTCAAGCGGTTTGGTCGAAAACACAATCCCGTTTTCCAGCCGCCGGAAGCACAGCGTATTTTTCAGGTTCTTGTGGACATAGAGTAGATCGCCGTCATAGATGATCAGGTTCAGCTTATTGCGCGGCGCGTGATCTGCAATGAAGCGGCTGACCGCTTCAAAGCGCTCGCGGTCTGTCGGGATGCCGCCTGCAAGCTGATGATTGACCGCATCCATCATGGAGAGGAAAAAGCGCTCGGAATCGGTATCGCCCTGCTGCTGCGGGTGTGGCATTCTATCCCGCCGACACGCCCCGTCAGCCTGCGTGCCTATCTGATGACAATCCGCGGGATCGCGGAGAAATGCGGCTTCAGCGTCGGAGCAGAAATCAAGCCCCGCACAGAAAACGAATGCAAATCAGAATACAAATTCCGGTCAGAAAGGAAGCGGCGTTCCGGTGCAGGTTTGTACCGGAACGCCGCTTCTCTTGCTTTTTGCAGAAAAATGTGTTATTAAAAAGTCGCTATGTCGCCACTCTGCATATTCCGGAGAAAATCGCGTAGAATCGCACAATACAGCGCATCACGGCAAATCTGCCCAGCGTAATCCGGTGCAATTTGTTGTAACCCAGTTGACCATTAGTTGTCCAAATTAGAATAAGACAGATGAATATATCGTAAAAAACCACGCTGACAAAGAACTCATTTTGTCAGCGTGGTTTTTGTTAGATAAGATCATCATTCTCACTAAGATTATGGGTGCGGATAATTTCTTCAGAGACAACCGACGCAAAGAAGCTCTGCTGCTCATCTGTTTCATCATCCTGCGATGAATTATCTGTTCCGTTGATATACTCTTCCATGTTTTCAGCTTCATCGTCCTCGGAGTACATAACAGGTTTACGACCTTTGGTTTTATGAAGTTTCAGAATATCAAGAGGATACTTCATTTTTCTGTTGTAAAAGAACAGGATCGCCTCAGCA